>NZ_JAQMHQ010000006.1:0-296932 GCF_042055255.1 Psychrobacillus sp. PGGUH221 | reverse complement strand
TTTAGTGGATTTGGACGGGTTACCACCTGACTAATCCATTATAAAGGACTTTTTCTTTGCACAAAATAATAATATTGAACATTTTGAGTATTTTTAATAGTGAATTTAAATTAATGCAACACTAGTGAGATATTATATAAATAATTAAAACACCACTCAAAAATTTTTGAGTGGTGTTTCGTATATTTTTCTAAATGAAATGGTCCACTATTATCTCATGGCGTTTATCAAAAACATAAGGGCAGATAAGCACATTTTTTTAAGTCGAAAGATAAAGTAAGTTACATAACAGTGAAGACATGTAGTCAAAGCAAAGGAAGCAATTTCAATGTAAATTCTACACTTTACTATTGATAAAATTGCTCTCCATCCTCCGAAGATATTGACGTTACAAAGAGATTGCTAGAGGCTGGACAGATTATCGGTATCGAATTGCTTGATCATGTTATTATAGGTGATCATCAATTTATTAGTTTAAAAGAAAAGGGGTACATGTGACACTGTGCATTTTCCTTTCTTTCCGTTATAATGGGAGTTATGACTTTGAATCATTTAAATGAAACTTGCGTTAGATGGAAAGGGAGTAAAAAATAGTGTTTGGATTTGGATCTAGAGATGTAGGGATTGATTTAGGAACAGCGAATACGCTTGTTTTTATTAAAGGGAAGGGTATTGTGTTAAGAGAGCCTTCTGTAGTTGCTAAAAATGTACAAAATGGTGCAATTGTTGCAGTTGGTAATGATGCGAAAAATATGATCGGCCGTACACCGGGCTCAATCGTAGCTATACGTCCAATGAAAGATGGGGTAATCGCAGATTTTGATACAACTTCTGCGATGATAGAATATTATTTGAAAAATGCTATGAAAGCATCTGGTATGTCTTGGAGCAAACCGAATGTGATGATATGTGTGCCTTATGGTATTACTTCTGTGGAACAACGTGCAGTAATAGATGCTGCTAAACAAGCAGGAGCACGTGATGCATTAACGATTGAAGAACCTTTTGCAGCTGCAATAGGATCCAACTTACCTGTGTGGGAACCTACTGGAAGTATGGTCGTTGATATAGGTGGAGGTACGACGGAAGTAGCTGTAATTTCACTTGGTGGTATTGTGACGAGTGAGTCTGTTCGAGTTGGTGGCGATGCAATGGACCAGGCGATTACTAGTTATGTCCGTAAAACGTATAACCTAACGATTGGTGAGCGTACTGCGGAAGCGATAAAAATCGAAATAGGATCTGCTAGAGTCACAACAGAGGAAGATACGATGGATATTCGTGGACGAGACCTCGTAACAGGCTTACCTAAAACGATTGATATCTCTTCAAAAGAAATTTCCAACGCACTTCGTGAATCGATTGCGGCTATTATCGATGGAGTGAAGAAAACACTTGAACAAACACCTCCAGAATTATCTGCTGACGTAATGGAGCGTGGTATTATGCTTACAGGTGGTGGAGCACTACTTAAAAATTTAGATAAAGTAATTAGTGAACAGACCAATATGCCTGTATTTATTGCGGAAAATCCTTTAGATTGTGTTGCTATTGGTACTGGTAAAGCACTTGATCATATGGGATTATTAAAACGTCAACAAACGAAATAATAAGGGGAAGTGAGCCATGCCACAATTTTTTTCAAATAAGCGATTAATATTGCTGCTTGTAGGGATGATATTTCTTGTGGCACTCATCAGCTTTTCTTTGCGCGATCGGAATCATGCATCAATGCCAGAACAACTTATTAAAGATGTGGTCGGCCTTGGACAATCCTTTTTTTCCAAGCCGACTCAGTATGTTACTGGTGTTTTTAATAATGTAGAATCACTACTTAATACATATGATGAAAACAAACGATTGAAAGCAAGATTAGAGGATTATGCCTCCTTACAAGCAGAAGTCAATGATTTAGAAAATGAAAATCAGAAGTTACGAGATATTGTTGATAAAGAAGAGGATCTTCGAGCTTATAATCCAATTCAAGCAACTGTTATCGCTAGAAATCCGGACCAATGGGAAGAAAAGATTATTATTGACAGAGGAGAATTACATGGAATAGAAGTGAACATGGCTGTTATGACTTCTCAAGGATTAATTGGGAAAGTCATTTTAACTACACCATACACCTCTACTGTTGAACTTTTATCTACACAAAATCCAAACTACCGAGTGTCCGCGGTTATATCAGATAAAGAAGAGGTTTTTGGATTAATAGAAGGCTATGATGAAAAGCGAAAAGAGCTTATTTTGAAGCGAATAGATTCTGATTTTGATGTGAAAAAAGGTCAAAAAGTTACAACTTCTGGACTAGGTGGAATCTTTCCAAAGGGTATATTAATCGGAGAAGTGACTGAAGTGACGACAGACGATTATGGATTGACAAAACTAGCGTATATTAAACCAGCAGCCAACTTTTCTATTTTAGACCACGTGATTATTTCTAAGCGTTCAATGTCTACAATTGATGGAACGGATGGAGAAAATACCGAGAGGGATTTAACAGAAGGCGCAGGGGACGGCTCATGATTCGTTTTTTAGTTATTATCATTTCGGTTCTATTATTTTATATGGAACCGATTTTTGGACTTTTCTCACCAATAGAAATAAATGGGGATTTCTTTGTATTGGTTCCTCGCTTCTTAATCATGTACTTAATTTTTGTATCCATATATTATGATCGAAAACGTGCCATGTTATTTGGATTGTTTTTTGGACTCTTGTACGATGTCTTTTTCATTGATATTATTGGATTATATTCTTTTATTTATCCATTAATGTGTTTAGTTGCTAGTTTAGTTGTAAAATATGTTCATCAGCATTTATTGGTGGCTACAGTTTTAACGCTAATTTTAGTAGCGGTTGTAGAGTTATTATTGTTCTTCTTTTATACTTTTATCGGTATAAAAAGTATGACATTTGTAGATTTTTATAAATTTAATCTTCTCCCAACAATGATTGCTAATTTTGTTTTCCTAGCAATGTTCGGGTGGGGATTTAAATACATTCTTCTAAATCGGTTTAATCAAAAGGCGTTATTAATGCAAAAATAAAGCTTTTCGGTAGACAGTGGATCTGAGGTGACTTGATTGACAAAAAAGCAGTTAATATCGATTAAAGGAACGAAAGAGGGCCTTGTATTACGGCTAGACGATCAGTGTTCATATGCAGAGCTTTTAGAAGAGTTAGCCAAAAAGGTTTCGGATGAAGGTTTTGAAGGTCAAGCTGAAGTGCTTTTGCAACTTGGAAATCGTTATTGCAATGACGAACAGGCCAAAGAAATTATTAACTGTGTAGAACAAACAGAACATCTTCGAGTTACGAAGATTCAAAGTGAAGTAATGACTGTAGAAGAATGCAACAAAAAATTGCTAGAAAATCAGTCAGAAACTTATGTAGGTATAGTAAGGTCTGGTCAGGTAATTACTGCTTTAGGTGACTTAGTGGTAATTGGTGACGTTAATCCCAATGGAAGAGTAGTTGCTGGTGGGAATGTCTTTGTATTAGGTAGACTAAAAGGGATTGCACATGCTGGCTCTAATGGTAAAAGAGATGCCGTCATTGCAGCATCTTGGTTAGAGGCCACGCATTTAATAATTGATAATGTAGTAGAAACGATGACAGACGAGTTAAGTGTTTTATCGGAGCAACCAGAAATGGAATGTGCTTATTTACATACAAATGGATCAATAGCAATAGATCGCTTACAAGAACTTAGATTAATAAGACCGAATCTATCGACATTTAAAGGAGGAAGCTAATGTGGGAGAAGCAATCGTAATAACTTCTGGTAAAGGTGGGGTAGGTAAAACAACTACAACTGCAAACCTTGGAACTGCATTGGCTCTTCAAGGGAAAAAAGTTTGTTTAATGGATACAGATATCGGTTTGAGAAATTTAGACGTTGTGCTTGGACTTGAAAATAGAATTATTTATGATTTAGTAGATGTTGTGGAAGGTCGTTGCAAAATTCATCAAGCGTTAGTGAAAGATAAACGTTTTGAGGATAAATTATATTTATTGCCAGCTGCCCAAACAACTGATAAAAATGCGGTAACACCTGAGCAGATGAAAGAACTAGTAACAGAATTGAAACGAGATTACGAATATGTATTAATTGATTGCCCTGCTGGTATTGAGCAAGGATATAAAAATGCAATAGCTGGTGCTGACAAAGCAATAGTTGTCACTACACCTGAAATTTCTGCAGTCCGTGACGCAGATCGAATCATCGGTTTATTAGAACAGGAGGAATCGATTGATCCACCTAAGCTAATTATTAACCGTATCCGTCAACATTTAATGACGAAAGGTGAAGCACTCGATATTAATGAAATAACTACGCATTTATCTATTGATTTATTAGGAATTGTAGCAGATGATGAAAGTGTTATCACTTCTTCCAATAAAGGGGAACCAGTTGTAATGGATCCATCAAATAGAGCGGCACTAGGTTACCGTAATATTGCCCGCCGAATCCTTGGGGAGTCTGTACCTTTGATGTCTATGGACATGCCTAAAAAAGGTGTTATGTCTAAACTTAAATCTATATTTTCTAAATAATATTCGGCCGGCTTCCAAATAATTTGGAAGTCGGTTTTATTTTGTTCATGAATTTGTCCTAGCCATCATACATTCCTACTAGGGGGAATGTTATGCTATCGAGAAAAAAATGGATGCTCGCATTTGTATTTGTCATACTATTTTTTGCGTTATCTAAATTTGAAAAGAGTGATGTACTATCAACCAATTACTCTACTACACTACTGGAACCACAAAAACCAAGTGAAGTTTATAAAAAAATAATGGCTTGGGTAAATCAACCGGAAGAAGTAATAAGTGTTAGTTCACCTGTTACAACTCCTCCATTAATTGAATATAAATCAATTCAACCTTTTGAAGAGGGAGCTATTTTATCTATTAATGATTCTCAAGAGCTCTTTGCTGCGGAAAATGGCTTAATCATATTTACAGGTTATACAAAAAAGACAGGAAAGACCCTTTCTATTTTGTATGATACTGGAGAAACTGCGACATTTGGTTTTTTAGAAGAGTTCAATCAATTACCTTATACTACGATCAATACTGGAGATATTTTTGCAACTGTTGCTAGCAACTTGCTATATGTTAAAGTAGAACAAGATGGGGAGATACTAGATACTACCGAACTAGTGGAATGGCTATCATCTGAAGATGAATAAAAAAATGTATAGAGTACATCCCGTTATGATACCTTTTTTTATATTTTTTTATTTATCTGGAGAAGTTGCTGTGTATTCCATCGTATTTGGTTCATTACTATTTCATGAGCTTGGTCATTTATTGGCGGCAAAGCTCATTGGGGCAAGAGTTATTTCGTGCACAATATTACCGTACGGTGGGGAAATCAGAATTGAGCAGTTTTCCAGATTAAAAAAAACGCAGCAATTATTAATTGTGATTTCTGGTCCATTATTTACATTATTGTTGCTAGCATTTTCTACTCTTATTGATATTCCACAAAAAAATATTATCGTTCTAACACAAATTTTAATATTATTTCTTAATTTACTTCCTATTTTTCCACTGGATGGTGGACGAGTCTTATATATATTTAACCCAAACAAATATAATGATATTGTTGGATTCTCTTTGGGATTAAGCTTTTTGATCTTCTGTGCAAGCTTGTATTGGTTTCCTAGGTTACTATCCGTCAGTATTATCTTCTTGTACTTGTTTATTCTTAACATTTCCTTTTGGAGATTTAGAAAGTACAAGCTAGCATTTGATAATATAACAAGAAGTGCTTGACGAAGCTTAGGAGATGTAGTAATATTTAAATGTTATTGTTTGTAGCAGCACCCGTTGCTACAACCGCTCTGAAAAGGTTTAAGTGTTCGAGCAATCGAATCACCTTTTATAAGGCGAGTCTTAGTCTAAGAGGAGGTGCAGGTATGTACGCAATTATTGAAACAGGTGGAAAACAAATCAAAGTTGAACAAGGGCAAGAAATCTACATTGAAAAATTAGATGTAACTGCTGATGATGTTGTAACTTTTGACAAAGTTTTATTCGTAGGTGGAAATGATGTTAAAGTTGGTGCTCCATTCGTGGAAGGTGCTAAAGTTACAGCGAAAGTTGTAAAAAACGGCAAAGCTAAAAAAATCATCGTTTTCAAATACAAAGCGAAAAAGAATTATCGTAAAAAACAAGGTCACCGTCAACCATACACAAAATTAGTAGTAGAATCTATTAGTTTATAAGATGATTAAAGTGACTGTTACAAAAGATCAATCAGGTCTTATTCATTCATTTGAAATGAAAGGACATGCTGATTTTGCCGAACATGGGAAAGATTTAGTTTGTGCAGGTGCTTCTGCTGTATCATTTGGTGCGGTGAATGCTGTCATCTCTCTTACTGAAATCACACCTATTATTAAGCAAAAGGGTGACGGAGGCTACTTATATGTCGAAGTGCCAAGTATATCGAATCCTGAAAAAGCTGCAAATATACAGCTAATTCTTGAAGCGATGATTGTATCTTTACAAACGATTGAACAAGACTATGGTAAGTATATAAAAATAACCTTCAAAAAGTAGGAGGTGGAACATATGTTGAAATTAAATCTTCAGTTTTTCGCATCCAAAAAAGGGGTAGGTTCGACTCGTAATGGTCGTGACTCTCAAGCGAAACGTCTAGGTGCTAAACGTGCTGACGGACAATTCGTATCAGGAGGATCTATTTTATATCGCCAACGCGGTACTAAAATTCACCCTGGTGAAAACGTTGGACGTGGAGGAGACGACACACTTTTTGCTAAAGTTGACGGTGTAGTACGCTTTGAGCGTTTCGGTCGCGACAAGAAAAAAGTAAGTGTATATCCTGTAGCTCAAGAAGCTTAATCAAAAAATAAAAGGACTGCATTTTGCAGTCCTTTTTCTTTTCTCTTGAGAAAAATTAAGTATTACCTGTTATACTAAATAAGGAAAGCTTACTTACGGAGCGTGTATACAATGGAGTCTAAACAAAAAACTATTAATGAAGTATTGCGTCATACAATGCATGATTATTTAAATAATTTGCATTTAATTCAGATGAACTTAGATATGGGAAGATATGATGAAGCAAAAAATCTTATACGAACGTATTCATTAAAGTGCACTCAATTTTTCGACGTGAATAATACAGGATTACTTCTTACAAATGAGTGGTTACAAACGTTTAGTTTAGCTTACAATAAAATAACATTGGAATTTGGAACCTCCATTCAAAAAGTAGGGGCAGGACATTACGATGAACCTGTAAAGAATTATTTAGAGCGATTTGTACAGACGATATATCCATTGCTTAAGGGCTATCAGGAACAGACACTAAATGTCTACATATTTACAGCTGATGTATTAGAGGTACAAGTAGAACTGAAGGGTGAATGGTCTACCTATACATGGGTTGATGAATGTTTGAATGGTTTAATGGATGTGGAGAAAGAAATAAATTCAGATTCCCATATTAAATTTAAATTAATCGCAAGAGAAAGATTGGAGTGAATTAAATGTTTGTAGATCACGTAAAAGTGTACGTCAAAGGTGGAGACGGCGGAGATGGGATGGTAGGATTCCGTCGTGAAAAGTATGTGCCTATGGGAGGTCCAGCAGGCGGTGATGGAGGAAATGGTGGCGATGTAATTTTCGTAGTTGACGAAGGATTACGCACATTAATGGATTTCCGTTATAAACGCCATTTTAAAGCAACTCGTGGAGAACATGGTCATAGTAAGAACATGCACGGTGCTAATGCAGAAGATTTATTGGTTAAAGTTCCTCCGGGAACAGTAGTGATGAATGAAGAAACAGGACAAGTTATCGCTGACTTAGTAGAACATGGACAAAAGGCTGTTATAGCTAAAGGTGGACGTGGAGGAAGAGGTAATTCTCGTTTTGCTACGCCAGCAAACCCTGCACCAGAGCTTTCAGAAAAAGGAGAGCCAGGAGTAGAATTATCTGTTACTTTAGAGCTTAAAGTTTTAGCTGATGTTGGTTTAGTAGGATTCCCAAGCGTTGGAAAGTCTACTTTATTATCAGTGGTTTCATCCGCGAAGCCTAAGATTGCTTCCTATCATTTTACAACGATCGTACCTAATTTAGGAATGGTGGAAACAGAAGATCATCGTAGTTTTGCGATGGCTGATTTACCAGGACTGATTGAAGGGGCACACCAGGGTGTAGGTCTAGGACATCAATTCCTACGTCATATAGAGCGAACAAGAGTAATTGTGCATGTAATTGATATGTCTGGTCTTGAAGGCCGTGATCCTTATGAAGATTACTTAACAATCAATGAAGAATTAAAACAATATAATCTTCGTTTAACGGAACGACCTCAAATTATCGTTGCAAATAAAATGGACATGCCAGAATCAGAAGAAAACTTGATAGCATTTCAAGAAAAAGTAGGACCAGAAGTGAAAATTTTCCCTATATCTGCAATTTCACGTCAAGGATTACAGGATTTACTATTTGCTATTGCAGATATGTTAGAAGTAGCTCCTGAATTCCCGCTGCACGATTTGACCGAGGAAGAAACAGAAACATCTGTTATGTACAAACACGAAGCGAAAAAAGACGATTTCACTATTTCAAGAGACGATGATGGTGCATTTGTGTTATCTGGTGGAACAGTGGAGCGTTTATTCAAAATGACTGACTTTAGTCGTGAAGATTCCATAAGAAGATTTTCTAGACAATTACGTGGAATGGGTATTGATGATGCTTTACGTGAGCGCGGTGCAAAAGATGGAGATACAGTACGTCTATTAGAATTTGAGTTTGAATTTATCGAATAGGGAAATGAGGAAACCGTATGAAAGATGTTACACATCAGCGATTCTATTTAGTAAGGGAGGATGTGCTTACCGAAGCGATGCAAAAAACTTTGGAAGCAAAGCATCTTCTCCAATCTGGTAAAGTATCCTCCATTTGGGATGCGGTAAAAGAAGTAGATTTATCTAGAAGTGCTTTTTATAAATATCGTGATGCGGTGTTTCCTTTCCATTCGATTGTCCAGGAAAGAATATTAACTGTATTTTTACAACTAGAGGACAGAGAAGGGACGCTTGCAAGACTTTTGCAGCTCGTTGCGGAATCGTCTATCAACATTTTAACGATCCATCAAACGATCCCTATTCAAGGGAGAGCAAGCGTTACTTTGTCTCTTGATGTAACGGAGATGACAAAGCAATTAGATGAATTTATAAATGAAATGAAGCGACTAGACTTTGTGGAATCTGCTGAAGTTATTAGTTCTGGTGCTTTGTAAGGAGGATTTACGATGGATACAAAAAAAGTGGCTTTTCTTGGGCCAGAAGCATCTTTTACACATCTTGCTTCGAAAGCTTTGTTTCAAGATGAATTACTTGTTCCAACTCGAACAATTCCAGAATGCATAGAAGCAGTTGCAAATGGGAGTGTAGATATCGCTGTCGTTCCACTTGAAAATGCATTAGAAGGTACCGTTCCTTTAACAATTGATTATTTATTTCATGAGGCAAACCTATACGTGATTGCAGAAATACAAGCTCCAATTGAGCAACATTTAATGGTTCATCCAACTAATAAAAAGAATTGGGAAGAAATAACGACTATCTATTCGCACCCACATGCATTAGCACAATGTCATAAATATTTATATTATCGATTTGGGAAAGTTCCACTTGAACAATCGACTTCTACAGCAGCCGCTGCGAAGTATGTTTCGGAAAATAAAGAGCTATGTATTGCAGCAATTGGGAATTCATCTGCAGCAAGTGAGTACAATCTAGCAATTGTAGAGCAAAACATTCACGATTTCCATTTTAACCATACACGCTTCTTCGTACTTTCCAAAAAAAATCTTTGTATTCAAGAGTCAGGACATATTGGACAAATGAAAACGACTGTCATGATTACTTTGCCTAAGGATGATCGTTCAGGGGCATTGCACCAAGTATTATCCGTTTTTGCATGGAGACAGCTCAATTTAAGTAAAATCGAATCCCGACCTCTTAAAACCGGCTTGGGACAATATTTTTTCGTAATAGATGTTTTAGAAGATGAAAAAATGCCAATGATGATTGGCGCTATAGAAGAATTAAAAGCTTTAGGTTGTGATGTAAAATCACTTGGGTCCTACAATACATATGAAACAGAAAAAGAAGCTCCTTCCGAATGAGAAGGGCTTCTTTTTTTATGTGAGAAGGCTTATTCCTCTATCAGGTAGCCTTTTTTTCGAATTCCATCAATTCCTCTATTCAATATTTCTTCCGTTGGGGCAGATATAAGATGTAAATGAACTCCCGATGTTAGTTCCAACAAGAAAGGGGCATCTGTTTCTCTTACCTTCTTTAAAAACATTTCGACATCATGACGATTGGAAACCATAATGGGAGAAGTGATTTCGCCATAAACGGGATGTTCTACAGTCACATTTTCAACTGTTACACCTGCATCTACTAATGTTAGTAATTCATCTTCAGAATCTTTAGATTGGTGATTACATGCAACTCGTTTAGAAACACACGCATTCAATTCTTTATCTGGAAGCAAAAGATATCCTTGGCTAGTTGAAACAATCGGAATATTGGTAGCTTTTAACAAAGTGACATCATTTACAATTACTTGCCGACTCACATTTGCTAGCTTTGCCAAGTCCCCTCCTGTTACAGGATGATTTTGCTCTTTTAAATAAGAAAAAATCCAATTTCTTCTCTCTGATCCTTTTAACTTTTTCATTTATAAACCCTCCAAACTTGCATAACTACCTACTGTCTTTTCATAAGTTTAACATGAAGGGTAGCTAGAATGTTTTAAAAAGATGTGACCATTTGAAATTGATGTACATATTTTAAAGGGAAGGAAGGAGGAAGTCTTTGCAAACTCATATTGTCCAAAAAGGGGATACTCTTTGGAAAATATCAAGAAACTACGGTGTATCATTTGATGAATTAAAGAAATTAAATGCACATCTTGCAAATCCAGAATACATTGTGCCAGGAATGAAGATTTTTATTCCTGAAAAGAGCAAAATGGAGTCTATGAGACATCCATATAGCGATGATCGTCCTGTAAAAAAAGAAATGGTAAATAAGGAGGAAGTCATTATCCAGCCGCAAACCGGTAACAACATGAAAATGCAACAAGTCCAACCTGTTAGTAAGGCACAGCAAGTCCAACCAATTAGTAAGGCACAACAGATGCAACCAATTAGTAAGGCACAACAGATACAACCTGTTCCAATGCCTATGCCGTTTCAACCTATTCCAATGGTACCTATGGCACCACCAGTGCAACCTATTCAACAAGTTCCAGCAGCCCCACCACCTCAACCTATGCAGCCTATTCAAAATATCCAACAAATTCAACAAGTCCAACAACCACAGCCATATGCAATGCCGTTTCATATAATGCCAGTTCCTGATTTAGATATGACTCCATCACCTCAAGGGTGGAGACTAATTGAATCTACATCGATTCATATAAATATTCATAATGATGACCATGAAAAAGAAGAAAGTCCAGTATATCATGTTGAACAACCCCAAAAAATGGAACCACAATATGTGAGCCCAATCATGGAAGAAGTTTCTTCAGAATTTGAGGAGATGGAACCATTTGAAGAGTACCCACAAATGCAACAATTTGAACACTATCAGCCAATGAATCCTTGCGGTTGTATGGACCAGCAAATGTATCCACAAATGCAACCAGAAATGCATCATCAACAGATGCAACCATGGGGTGGTCATCCATACGTTCATATTTGCTATGTACCCGTTTTTGCTTGTCCACCTTATCCGTATCATCACTTTTAAAAAGTGAGTAATTACATTCGGCAAATAAAAAAGAATGTATGGAAATGGGAAAATGAAAATGGGCTATTTTCTGTAAAAAAATATCCAACTGTTGAACATGCAGAAAAGATTCGAATTATTCACCATAAATTACATCAGCTCGATAAATCTTTTATACTGCCAGTATTAGAATCAGCTCAGGAAGACTTTATCATCCAGCCTTGGTTCAAAGGTACACATCCAGTTGATTATGGAAGCAAAACAGATCGCTTGGAAGTTTATTCACTGTTAGAACAGTTACATGATACGAACAAATATATTAAATGGGATAATCAGAAACTGCTTCAGCCGTTTGATTTGTTTGCAAAATGGCAGAATCGTTCCTTAAAAATGAAAGAAATCTCTTATTTTGTGGAATTTTATTTAGGTGAAAAAAAAACAAAGATGCTCCTGCACTTAGGTGATATAGCTCTAAAAAATATGCAATTATTTAATAATAAAGATACTACTATACTGCATGGCGATGTAGTACATCATAATTTTTTATCCAATGAAAAAGCTTATAAAATTATCGATTTTGATCTTGCTGTCATTGGTCCAAAAGAAATGGAAGAAATATTATGGATGCACCGCGTTCTGCCTGCGATTAACTATGACATTTTTATATTGTTAAGTGAGTTTCCGCTATTGGAAAAGATCGCAACAAAGCATAAGGAAGCTTTGATGTATCCGAACGAATTATATAGAGAATGGCTCTATGCGTATGCTTTGCCTTTAGAGAGAAAACAAAAATTTATAGACCAATTGATACCGTATACCAACAAAGCACTAACAGAATGGCCAAAGCTATGCTATAATTTAGGCAGATTATAATAGACTTGGAGAAGGTTGCTCTTTATAGAGAGCGACCTTTTCTTGTATTCTACATCTAAAAGTGTACTGTCTTATACGTGCACATTTCTAGTTATGTTATAATAGGTTTGTCGATAGTGAGGGATAAAATATGTATGATTATATAAAAGGTCAAGTAACACGAGTTACACCTGAGTATGTAGTAATAGAACAACAAGGGATTGGGTATCAATTATTAACCCCGAATCCTTTTTCTTTTCGTAAAAGTGAAGAAATTATTCAAGTGTACACGTATTTACACGTAAGGGAAGACTCTCAGAATTTGATGGGGTTTTTAGATTTATCCCAAAGAGAGTTATTTAGAAAACTAATACTCGTTTCTGGTATCGGTCCAAAAGGAGCACTTGCTATATTAGCTAGCGGAGAACCAACTCATGTTATTCAAGCGATAGAACGTGAAGATGAATCCTATTTAGTGAAATTTCCTGGAGTAGGGAAGAAAACTGCTCGTCAAATGATTCTTGACTTAAAGGGTAAATTAAATGACTTAATTGACATAGAGCATTTTGATTTTACACAAGAGGAACCAACTCTGTTTGAGGATGGACAAGCGACTCATGAATTAGAAGAAGCGATGCTAGCATTAGCTGCGTTAGGTTATTCTGAGCGGGAACTATCAAAAATTCGTCCAATTCTAAAAGGAAATGAATCTTTACAAAAAACAGATGATTTTATGAAAAAAGCTTTACAATTATTATTTTCAGGCAAATAGGGAAAGGAGGTTCAAGCTATGACGGAGCGTGTTATTTCGAGTGAGATTTCTAATTATGATGAGCCGTTTGAGCAATCCCTTCGCCCACAATTATTATCACAATATATTGGACAAGATAAAATAAAGCATAATTTAGAAATCTTTATTGAAGCAGCTAGGATGAGAAGTGAAAGTTTAGATCATTGTCTTCTGTATGGACCTCCAGGTCTTGGGAAGACTACTCTTGCGGCAGTTATAGCAAATGAAATGGATGTACAAATACGCATGACAAGCGGTCCAGCAATCGAACGACCAGGTGATTTAGCTGCTATTGTTAGCTCGTTAGAACCGGGAGATGTCTTATTTATTGATGAAATCCACCGTTTAAATCGATCGATTGAAGAAGTATTATATCCTGCAATGGAAGACTTCAGTTTAGACATCGTGGTTGGTAAAGGACCTTCCGCTAGGAGTGTTCGTTTGGATTTACCGCCATTTACTTTAATTGGTGCTACCACACGGGCAGGGGCATTATCAGCCCCACTACGAGACCGCTTTGGTGTGTTGCTAAGACTCGAATTTTATGATGAAGAGGCTTTAACGTCTATTGTTGTCAGAAGTGCGGAGTTATTTAATGCGTCAATTGATCATGAGTCTGCTGGAGAAATCGCTAGACGTTCAAGAGGAACCCCACGTATTGCAAATCGCTTGTTAAAACGAGTACGAGATTATGCTCAAGTAAGGGGAAATGGTCACATTTCCATTGAACTTGCCCGCGAAGCATTAGAACTACTACAAATCGACCCTAGAGGTTTGGATCATATTGATCATAAACTGATTACAGCGATGATTGAGCGATTTAGAGGAGGTCCTGTTGGTCTGGACACTATAGCTGCAAGTATTGGGGAAGAATCGACTACTATTGAAGATGTATATGAGCCCTACTTATTGCAAATAGGATTTATACAACGTTCACCAAGAGGTAGAATTGTTACTCCACTAGCATATGAACATCTAGGTATACCATTACCAATTGAAAGAGATAACTAATAAAGGAAGTAAGGAATATGAGAGTAGAAGATTTTGATTTTGAATTACCAGAGGAATTAATTGCACAAACGCCACTTTTAGAACGAACAAGTAGCAAGCTTCTGATAGCAGATTATCCTAATAATTCATTTAAACATGAAACCTTTTCTTCTATCGTGGAAGAATTAAACGAAGGAGATTGTCTCGTACTGAACGACACAAAGGTTATGCCTGCTCGTTTAATGGGAATAAAAGAAGAAACAGGTGCACATGTTGAAGTGTTGTTATTAACACAAATACAAGGTAATCATTGGGAAACGCTTGTAAAACCTGCCAAGCGAGTAAAAGTAGGAACGAAAATATCATTTGGCGATGGCTTGTTAACAGCAGTATGTACTGAATTAAAAGAACACGGTGGCAGAGTGTTCAACTTTGAATATGAAGGTGTGTTTTTTGAAGTACTCGATCAGCTTGGGGAAATGCCACTTCCTCCGTATATTCATGAAAAATTAGATGATAAAGATCGTTATCAAACTGTGTACGCTAAAGAACAAGGGTCAGCAGCCGCACCAACAGCAGGTCTCCATTTTACCGAAACGTTATTAGATGAAATACGCTCAAAAGGTGTTAAAATAGCATTTGTAACACTACATGTTGGACTTGGAACTTTCCGTCCAGTAAGTGTGGATTCGATTGATGATCATGAAATGCATTCAGAATTTTACCGTGTTTCAAAGGATACTGCTAAAACCATTAATGAGGTAAAAAAAGCTGGAGGTAAAATTATTGCTGTAGGAACTACTTCTACAAGAACGTTGGAAACTGTTGCTACAAAGTTTGATGGCACAATACAAGAAGATAGTGGTTGGACATCCATTTTCATTTACCCTGGGTATTCATTTAAATGTATTGATGGAATGATTACCAATTTTCACTTACCGAAATCAACACTTGTGATGTTAGTTAGTGCTCTAACATCTAGAGAATTTATATTAAGCGGCTATAAAGAAGCGATCGAACGGCAATACCGCTTTTTCAGCTTTGGTGATGCAATGTTTATAAAAGGAAGGAATTATTAAATGTCTGCAATAACATATGAGTTAATAAAAAAAGATAAACAAACTGGTGCTCGTCTAGGAATTGTTCACACACCCCATGGATCGTTTGAAACACCAACATTTATGCCTGTAGGTACACAAGCTACTGTTAAAACGATGGCACCAGAAGAGCTTAAAGAGATGGAAGCTGGCATTATTTTAAGTAATACGTACCACTTATGGCTACGACCTGGACATGATATTATTCGTGAAGCAGGAGGTCTACATAAATTTATGAACTGGGACCGTGCAATTTTGACGGATTCTGGTGGTTTCCAAGTATTTAGTTTAAGCGATATGCGTAAAATCGAAGAAGAAGGAGTTCATTTCCGCAATCATTTGAATGGAGACAAACTATTTTTGAGTCCCGAAAAATCAATGGAGATTCAAAATGCATTAGGCTCCGATATTATGATGGCATTTGATGAGTGTCCGCCATATCCAGCAACATTTGAGTATATGAAAGCGTCAGTGGAGCGTACATCTCGTTGGGCTGAACGTTGCTTGACTGCACATACAAATACAAATAAGCAAGGATTATTTGGTATTATACAAGGTGGAGAATATGAAGAATTACGTCGTCAATCAGCAAAAGATCTAGTATCGCTCGATTTTCCGGGGTACGCAATTGGTGGATTATCAGTTGGGGAACCAAAGGATGTTATGAATCGAGTACTAGACTTCACTACACCAATGATGCCAGAAAACAAACCACGTTATTTAATGGGAGTGGGCTCTCCAGACTCATTAATCGATGGCTCTATTCGTGGTGTTGACATGTTTGATTGTGTACTTCCAACTCGTATAGCCCGTAACGGGACATTTTTCACATCAAAAGGTCGATTAGTTATCAAAGGAGCTGCATTTGCACGTGATTTTGGACCAATTGATGAGAAATGTGATTGCTACACTTGTCAGAACTACTCACGCGCTTACATTCGCCATCTCTTCAAAGCAGATGAAACATTTGGGTTAAGGTTAGCGTCATATCATAATCTTCATTTTTTAATGAATCTAATGAAAGATGTACGACAAGCAATTCGTGAAGATCGCTTGTTAGATTTCAAAGAAGAGTTTTTTGAAGAATATGGGTATAACAAACCAAATGCAAAAAATTTCTGATTCTTGTATACTAGATAGAGAGAAAAAAGGAGGGGATATATAATATGGATTCATTAGCAGGCTTATTGCCGATAATTGCTATGTTCGCAGTGATGTGGTTTTTTATCATTCGACCAGCACAAAAACGTCAAAAAAGTACAGCACAAATGCAAAATAATCTAAAACGTGGAGATCAAATTATTACAGTTGGTGGTTTACACGGGAAGATAGATGCAGTAGATGATACAACTATTTTTGTAGTCGTAGCAGATGGAACACGTTTGCAATTTGAACGTGTTGCAGTAGGACGAGTTGTTTCAGATCAATAAAAAAAAGAACTTACTCTATTTATGAGTAAGTTCTTTTTTTTGGGGCAGAGTAGTAATGAGGTGATAGGATGAACGATATTCTCATCATTATTTTACGTACTTTTTTATTGTATTGGATTATTCTAGGTATTCTTCGATTAATGGGAAAACGAGAAGTCGGTGAGCTAAGCATTTTCGATTTAGTAGTTTTTTTACTAATTGCAGAAATAGGAGCTCTAGCCTTAGATGATCCTAAGAGTAAGTTTATTCATGCTATAGTGCCTATGGTTATATTATTAATCATTCAAGTTGGGGTATCTTATTTTTCATTAAAAAGTAAGAATTTTCGAGACGCAATGGAAGGCAAGCCATCCATTATAATGAAAGATGGTATCATCAATGAGAAAGAAATGAGAAAACAACGTTACAACCTAGATGATTTATTACAACAATTAAGAGAACAACAAATAGGTTCTATTCAATCCGTTTCCTACGCTTTTTTAGAACCATCTGGTAATTTATCTGTCTTTAAGAAAGAAAGTCAACAATATGTCTTTCCCCTCATAATAGATGGTGAGATTCAAGTAGACCATTTACATAGAATTGGGAAAGACGAGAAATGGCTTAGAGAAGAACTAGAAAAAAAGTTAATAATAGACGTAAATAAGATTTTTTATTGTAGTTATGAAGATGATTCTTTGTATATTCAACTCAAAACTTCTTTTTAGAAGTTCGAAGTATTTGTAGAATAACACTGACTTCTTTTCTTTTTATTTGTCTAAAAAGAACTAATCCAATCGTTAGATATAGAAGAGTTACAAAACAATCAATTAATAACGACCTTTCGCCAATAGTAAAAAGTAACGGACGTGAAACAATTGTGAGTAAGAAAATGACATATGGAAGTGCGAAAAACGAGAAGCCGATCTGTGCTTCTTTTTTTTCTCTTATAGAAGCAATATGTAAAAAGGAAGTAATCAAAACACCAAAACCAATCGCAACGACTGCTCCTTTTTCTTGGATGGCTGCTTGAGAAGCAAGAAAAAATAGTAAAAGTAATTTACCAACTCCGCCATATAACGAGTTTAAAAAAGCTGCCTTAGAGTTGTTTAAAGCTTGTAAAATTGAAAACAATGGACTTTGAATATAATAAAAGAAAAATATAGGTGACAAAATTTTCATATAAACAGTTGCATTTTCTACATGAAATAGTACAGAAACGAGTTCTCCACCGTGTAAATAAAATAGTGTAGCAGCGTAACATCCTGTTAAGGTAGAGAATTTTAAAGATAAATGAATTCTTTCTTTTAAAAGTGAATTGTTACGTCTTGCAAATGCATCACTTACGGCTGGAATGAGCACGACAGACAATGCGTAAGGAATAAAGGATGGAAAGAGTAACAATGGTACTAAAACTCCGGAGATAACACCGTATAGTGTCGTAGCGGCAACACTTGTAATACCTGTTATTGCGAGAGCTTTGATAAAGATTATGGGTTCTAAAAACCATGTGAAAGAACCAAATAGTTTACTACCTGAAGATGGCAAAGCTATTGAAAAGAGTGGTGAAAGTGGATAGGCATTGGAAGCTTTTTTTATTGTTTGCTTCGCTTTCCATTTTACATATTTCCATCTTAGGTAAAGTAAGGCCGCAACTTCTCCTAGTAAGGACATTCCCATCGCATAAGCTGCTGCTTCTTTAGGGGAAGCTGATGTAAGTAGAAGAGGGAGTAAAAAACTAATAAGTAAAATTCGTATTATTTGTTCCATCAACTGGGAAACGGCTGTCTCTTCTATTCTTGCTATTCCTTGAAAGAATCCTTTTAAGATTCCGCCTGCTGCCGCTATAGGTACAATAGCAATAGAAACATAAAGTGTCATTGTTATAGCATCATTTTTTAATAAATTTTCAGAAATAAATGGTGTGACATAAAGGAAAATAGGAGTAAATGCTAGAATAGATATAACAGTAACAAAAACGGATGTACGCATGACGGAGAAATAACTAGAAACTGCATTTCTCGTTCTTAATTCTGCAATAATCTTTGACATTGCAATAGGGATCCCAAGCTGAATAAGAGATAGAAAAAAAATGAAAGCTGGATAAGCGGTCATATATATGCCGTATGCTTCTTCTCCGGTTAAACGAACAAATTGCATGCGGTAAATAAAACCTAAAAACTTTGATAAAAAGATGGCGAGCATTAACAAAAGAGATCCTCTTAAAAATGTAGACACATAAACACTTCCTTCTCAAATACAGGAACATCGTTTACAATTACAATATGCAAACTAGTAGGTACATTATTCTTTAAACGGGGTGCGGTATTTTGAAAATCACATACGAAGAAATATATTCACATGTACTACCTGCGTTAGAAAGTAAGAAAACAGAGTTCGAAGTTTATCAATATAAGACTGTAACAGAAATTGATATTTGGAATTTTTGTATCACGAAGAAATGGCGTAAAAAAGTAGTACCCGAAATTCCGCTTTATCAAATTATTAATGATATTCTCTCGATATCCCCAGCAGAATTTATGACCTTTGAACAGATCGAGAATTTTAAAACATCCAATTGGTTTTCTGAAGTCAATCAAGAAGAACTTCAACTGCTGTTAAATCATAAAAAGGATGATGAATAATCATTCCGTTATTTGACAGAGAGCCTATCGTGTTTCATAATAAATATGTTGCGTTTCTTGAAGTAGAACATATATCTTATAGTAATTGTTTAGCATCAGACGCCTGTTGCTTGTCGTAGCTGACAACGTTGGTAGCTTTTTAGGAGGAAATATACATATGAAAACTAGAGGACGCATAGTTGCGTTTTTATTACTTCTTGTAATCTTTGCAGGGACAATAAGTCCTACAGTTAGTGGAGTACTAAACAATATTAAACTAGGCTTAGATTTACAAGGTGGATTTGAAGTTCTTTATCAAGTAGAAGAATTAAAAGAGGGACAAAAAATTACAGAGGATGTAGTAGCGGATACCGCTTCCGCTTTAACTAGCCGTATTGATGTATTAGGAGTTAGTGAACCTAGTATTCAAATCGAAGGTGGCAACCGCATCCGTGTGCAACTTGCAGGAGTAGAAGACCAAAACTCTGCTAGAGAGCTGCTTTCTACACAAGCAAATTTAACTTTCCGTGATTCAGATGATAATATCAAGCTGGATGGAACTGATTTAAAACAAGGCGGAGCAAAAGCAGCCTTTGACCAAAATGGACAACCAATCGTTACGCTTGAGTTAAAAGATGCAAATAAGTTTGCGCAAGTGACGGAAGAAATCGCTGCTAAACCAGCACCAGATAATGTATTAGTTATTTGGCTGGATTTTGAAGAGGGCGTAGATTCCTATAAAGAAGAGGTTTTAAAACCTGATCCTAAATTCACATCAGCCCCTCGAGTGTCACAAAGAATTAGTTCAGATAGTGTTGAAATTTCCGGTACATTTACTGTTGAGGAAACTAAAAGCTTGTCAGGTATTTTAAATGCTGGAGCATTACCTGTTCACTTAGAGGAAATTTTCTCCACTTCTGTTGGTGCTCAATTTGGAGAATCAGCATTAAATAGTACAATATTAGCTAGTATTATTGGAGTTGCCTTAATATTTATTTTTATGATTTTCTACTATCGTCTTCCAGGTTTCATAGCAGTTATTTCTTTAGTCGTTTACATTTTCTTGATCCTTGTAATATTTGATTGGATTAATGGTGTATTAACACTTCCTGGTATCGCTGCGATTGTTCTTGGTGTAGGTATGGCAGTAGACGCGAACATCTTGACCTATGAACGTATAAGGGAAGAATTACGTGTTGGTAAGTCTGTTAAAAAAGCGTTTAATACAGGAGCAAAAGAGGCATTTACAGCAATACTAGATGCTAACCTTACGACGCTTTTGGCAGCTATCGTTTTATTCTACTTTGGTACAAGTTCTGTAAAAGGGTTCGCTACATTGTTGATCATCAGTATTTTAGTAGTATTCCTAACTGCAGTTTGGGCTTCAAGATTATTATTAGGCTTACTTGTAAATAGTGGGTATTGGGATAATAAACCAGGTTGGTTTGGTATTCCTAAGAAACGAATTCACGCACCTGAAGAAAATGTGGAAACACTTGATTTGACGACCAAATTTGATCGTTACGATTTTGTTCACAGCCGTAAAATATTCTATACTATTTCTATTGTATTGACCGTTGCAGGGATTATTGTGTTAAGTACATTAAAACTAAATCTTGGAATAGACTTCTCAAGTGGTACACGAGTAGATATAAAATCATCTCAACCGTTAACGCAGGAAGTTGTAGCAGAAAAACTGGATCACATTGGTCTTTCATCAGAAGATATAGTAATTTCAGGTGAAAATAATGATCTCGCAGTCGTTCGTTACAAAGAAGACTTTACGCAAGAAGAAGTTAAAACACTTAAAACGGAAATGACTCAAGAGTTTGGTATTGACCCAACTGTAAGTAGTGTATCTCCGACAGTAGGAAAAGAGCTTGCAAAAAATGCAATAAAAGCCCTTTCTATTGCAGCACTTGGTATTTTAATTTACGTTGCATTCCGTTTTGAATGGAGAATGGGTGTAGGTTCCATCGTATCCTTAGTACATGATGCATTCTTAATGGTAACTGTTTTTAGTATATTACGTTTAGAAGTCGATATAACGTTTATAGCAGCAGTGTTAACGATTGTAGGTTATTCAATTAATGACACAATCGTTACATTTGACCGTATTCGAGAGAACTTGCATCGAAGTAAAAAGATTACGACAGAAGAGGAACTTGCGATAATTGTTAATAAGTCATTAAGACAAACACTTGGTCGTTCCGTTAATACAGTACTGACTGTTGTATTAGTAGTTGTTGCATTATTAATCTTTGGTGCAGAAGGAATTCGAAACTTCTCTATCGCATTGCTAATTGGATTACTTGCAGGAACATATTCATCCATTTTTATCGCAGTTCAAGTTTGGTTTGATTTAAAAGTGAAAGAGCTGCGGAAAACTGGTGGGATCGATGTACAAAAAGAAGAGAAAAAATGGGGTTCAGATGAGCCTGTCGTATAATGGTTAATAAAAGATAGAACAGGGTATATTTTATATATTCTGTTCTATTTTTTTATTGAAAAGAGGAATATAGATGAAATTACAATGGTCACTTTTATTTGGATTAATATTTGCCGTTATTATTGCTCTTTTTGCTGTTAATAATGTAGAAAAAGTACCTGTAAATTACGTTATTGGTACAGCGCAGTGGCCGCTCATTTTAGTTATTTTAGGTTCTGCACTTCTTGGTGCTCTCCTAAGTGGTTCTATTGCAATATATCGCTCATTTGTTCTTACCCGTAAAGTAAGAAATTTAGAAAAAGAACTTGAAAAGAAAAATGCTTCTTTAAACGATTTTCAACATGTACAACAAGAGAAACAGCTGAATAATCAAACAAAAGCCTTTGACGAAAGTTAAAGGTTTTTTTATTAGCTCCATATAATCTTGTAGTATAATAGAGGTTAAGGAAGTGAAAATATGATTCAGTCGCAAAAAAGATGGAAAATTTCAAGACCAGATGAACAATTAGTATCTACTTTTGAGAAGGAACTTTCTATACCTAGTGTTTGTGCAAAAGTAATGGTATCAAGAGGTTTTCAAACGGTAGAAGAAGCTTATAACTTTTTACATTTGACGAAAGACCATATACATAATCCTTTTTTACTGAATGGGATGGACGAGCTAGTTGCACGTATTTTCAAAGCAATTGATCAACAAGAAAGGATTATGGTATATGGAGATTATGATGCTGATGGAATTACTAGTACTACAGTAATGATGAAAACCTTACTTTCTATGGGTGCAGATGTGATTTTTAAAATTCCGAATCGATTTATTGATGGCTATGGCCCTAGCGAGCGTTTATTCCAAGAAGCTTACGATGAAGGTGTTAGATTAATAATTACCGTAGATAATGGAATTTCTGGACTTAAACCAATTCAATTTGCAAAAGATCTTGGTATGGATGTAATTGTAACGGATCACCATGAACCAGGTGAGGAACTTCCAGTAGCAGATATCATTATACATCCCGGTTTAAAGAATACATCTTATCCGTTTCCACATTTAGCTGGAGTCGGTGTCGCATTTAAAGTAGCACATGCCTTATTAGGTGAGGTTCCTAAGGAGTTATATTACTTAGTTGCAATTGGAACAATTGCGGATTTAGTTTCCTTAACAGGAGAGAACCGCTACTTTGTGCAGCAAGGAATAAAGCAAATGAATGGGTCAAATCTGATAGCTATCGAAGCATTGGCAAAAGTTAGCGGAATTGAAGTGCCTACCATTAACGAGGAAACAGTAGGGTTTATGTTTGGACCCCGAATAAACGCAGTAGGTAGATTAGGTGAAGCAGCTCCAGGTGTTGAATTATTTTTAACAGAAGACACAGCTGATGCACACGCAATCGCAAACATGTTACATGAGAAAAACAAAGAAAGACAAGCCATTGTGAAACAGATATCCGACGAAGCTATTCAGTTAATTGAACAGGCTGGCAACATAGAAGGACCTAGTGTAATTGTTGTTGGCAAAAAAGATTGGAATCCTGGCGTCTTAGGAATTGTCGCTTCCAAACTCGTAGAAAAGTATTACCGCCCCGCAATCGTATTGGGGTTTGATGAAGAAAAACAAATTGCTAAAGGTTCTGCTAGAAGTATAGAAGGCTTCCATATGTTCAAGGAGCTCGCTAAAAATAGTGATATTATACCTCACTTTGGTGGACATCCTATGGCAGCAGGTATGACTTTGCCGCTTGATAATGTTGGAGAATTAAGAGATAGATTAATAGACCAAGCGAAAGCTTGTTTGACGGATGAGCATTTAATACCAGTTGTTTCCATTGATGTACCACTGGAAATGAATGAAATTACAACGGAAGCAATAGAATCCTTACAAAAACTTTCTCCTTTTGGGATGGATTTTGCTAAGCCTGTGTACTGTATAGAAAATGTGGAGGTTGCAACAGTACGAAAAATTGGTTCTGCACAAAACCATGTGAAAATGGAGCTCAAATATGGTGGTATAGCTTTGGATGCCATTGGCTTTGGTAAAGGAGAATTAGCGGATGAGATTTCACCAACAGCTAAACTCTCATTCATTGGAGATTTACAAATTAATGAATGGAATGGTCGGAAAAAACCTCAGCTAATGATTGAAGATGCCAAGTCAAACGATTGGCAGCTGTTTGATATACGTGGTATTCGTCAAGTAAATCGTTGGTTGCCGACGATACCTGTAGAAAAAAATGTATTTATTGCTTTTAACGAAGATACTGTTTCCCATTTTAACTCTCTTATAAAAGAAAAAATTTGGATTTTTGCTGATCTAATAAATCATCAGATCAAAGCAGATTATGTCACTATATTGGATTTGCCAAATGATGAATCTTCTATTAATAAATTGTTAGAATACCACAATTGGTCAAGAGTCTATGCACACTTTTATGGCAATGATTCTATTTATTTTGAAGGACTTCCTTCTCGGGAACAGTTCAAATGGTATTTTTCATTTTTGTCTAAAAGAAAAACATTTGCATTGAAAAAGAATATTCATGAACTATCCAAACATACAGGCTGGAGTCAAAATACAATTAATTTTATGTCACAGGTGTTTTTTGAACTTAATTTTGTTAGAATAGACAATGGGATGTTAGTGTTAAATGAACAACTGACTAAGTCAGATTTATCGGAAGCACCAGCGTATAAACAACGTGAGAAACAAATAAAACTTGAACAAAAGCTATTATACGCCCCGTATATGGAGCTGAAACAATGGTTTGAAGAGCGGAAAGCAGTACAAACCGTTCCTGAGGAGGAGCATTTATGGATTTAAAGCAATATGTGACGACAGTAGAAGACTGGCCAAAACCAGGTATTAGTTTTAAAGATATTACAACAATTATGGATAATGGAGAAGCATATAAATATGCAACTGACCAAATTGTCGAATATGCTAAAAAAGTACAAGCAGATATTATTGTAGGACCTGAAGCACGTGGATTTATAATAGGTTGTCCTGTTGCTTATGCACTTGGTGTTGGATTTGCTCCTGTTCGTAAAGAGGGCAAGCTTCCTCGTGAAGTAATTCGTGCAGAATATGGTTTGGAATATGGAAAAGATGTTTTAACGATGCATAAAGATGCCGTGAAACCTGGTCAAAAGGTTCTTATCGTAGATGATTTACTTGCTACTGGTGGTACAATTGATGCAACCATTAAATTAGTAGAAGAGCTAGGTGGAGTTGTAGTTGGTTGTGCTTTCTTAATAGAGCTAACGTATTTAGAAGGAAGAAATAAGCTGGATAACTATGATATTTGCACATTGATGCAATACTAATTACTTCATTAACAAACTTTCTTTGAAAGCGTTGAGTGCTTTTATTTTCTTAAGCTTTGCTTTTCTCAACAGTCAAAGGGGTGGACTTTACAAGTCCATCTTTTTTTTTATACAATATAACTTATATACTATTCTAGAAATATAACGAAATCAGGTGACTTAGCATGGCAAAAGATCAAGTGAAGACAGCAGAAGATGTTTTCCAAACACTCTCTACTTATATGAATGAAGAGCATGTTTCCTTTGTCAAAAAAGCATATAATTTAGCAGAGCATGCGCATCGAGAACAATTCCGAAATTCTGGTGAACCATACATATTACATCCTATTCAAGTAGCCGGAATTCTTGCTGATCTTCAAATGGATCCCGAAACCGTTGCTGCTGGCTTTTTACATGATGTTGTAGAGGATACTGAATATACGAGAGAAGATATCGTTCGTGAATTTAATGAAGAAGTTGCACTACTAGTCGAAGGTGTTACAAAACTAGGTAAAATAAAATATATGTCAAAAGAAGAGCAGCAAGCGGAAAATCACCGAAAAATGTTTATTGCTATGGCACAAGATATACGTATTATTTTAATAAAGCTTGCAGACCGTTTACATAATATGCGTACGTTAAAACATTTACCGGAAGAAAAACAGCGACGTATTTCGAACGAAACATTAGAAATATTTGCTCCACTTGCCCATCGTCTTGGAATATCAGCAGTGAAATGGGAACTTGAGGATACAGCACTTCGCTATTTAAATCCCCAACAATACTATCGCATTGTTAATTTTATGAAAAAGAAGCGTACGGAACGAGAAGCGTACTTAAAAAATGTAATGAATGATATTCGTAAACAGTTAGATGATATGGAAGTAGATGCGGATATTTCGGGTAGACCAAAACATATATACAGTATTTATCGTAAAATGGTTGTTCAGAACAAACAATTTAATGAGATTTATGATTTGCTAGCTATGCGAATTATCGTCAACAGCATAAAAGATTGTTATGCCGTTTTAGGGGTTATCCATACACTGTGGAAACCAATGCCTGGTCGATTTAAAGACTATATAGCGATGCCGAAACAAAACTTATATCAATCACTCCATACGACTGTAATTGGTCCTAATGGTGATCCGTTAGAGGTGCAAATCCGCACAGAAGAAATGCATAATATTGCGGAATATGGGGTTGCAGCTCACTGGGCATATAAAGAAGGTAAAAAGGTTGAAAATAATAAACAAAATATTGACTCGAAATTAACATGGTTTAGAGAGATTTTAGAGTTTCAACAAGAATCTTCAAATGCGGAAGAGTTTATGGAATCTTTAAAATTCGATTTGTTCTCTGATATGGTTTACGTATTTACCCCTAAAGGTGATGTAATTGAACTTCCTGCAGGCTCAGTTCCAATAGATTTTGCATATCGAGTCCATTCTGAAGTTGGTAATAAAACCATTGGTGCGAAAGTGAACGGCAAAATGGTTCCGTTAGATACGAAGTTAAAAACAGGGGATATCATCGAGGTCTTAACATCTAAGCAATCCTTTGGGCCAAGTCGCGATTGGGTAAAAATTGCCCAATCCTCACAAGCAAAAAATAAGATTAAGCAATTTTTTAAAAAGCAGCTTCGTGATGAGAACGTTATTAAAGGTAAAGAACAAATTGAAAAAGAAATTAAAGCACAGGAATTTGATGTAAAAGAAGTATTAACTCCTGATAACATTAAACGAGTATGCGAGAAATATGCATTTGCCGGGGAAGAGGATTTGTATGCTGCTGTTGGCTTCAATGGAATTACAGCACAGCAAGTTGTAAATCGATTAGCTGAGAAAATGCGGAAAATTCGCGACCAAGAAGAAGCACTCGAAAAAATTACAACTGAAATGAAAGCTCCTGCACCTAAAAAGTCTACTGAATCTGGTGTTGTTGTAAAAGGCATAGAAAATTTGTTAATACGACTTTCTAGATGTTGTAGCCCTGTACCTGGAGATGAAATAGTAGGTTTTATAACTAAAGGAAGAGGAGTCTCGGTTCACCGAGCAGATTGCCCTAACGTTCAAAGTGATGAATCCCACTCTAGAATAATCGAAGTGGAATGGGAGCAATCGGATACTCCAATGAAAAAAGACTATCAAGTAGATATAGAAGTATCTGCTTTTGATCGAGCTGGTCTATTAAACGAAGTACTGCAAGTAGTAAATGAGTCAAAAACGAACATCGCTGCTGTAAGTGGAAAAATAGAAAATGATATTGCAACGATTAATATGACAATAAAAATCACAGATATTGCCCATTTACATAAAGTGGCTGATCGTATTAAGCAATTGCCGGATGTATATTCGGTTCAACGAATTATAAATTAAAGGGGTTTTTTTCTCATGAAAGTATTATTACAGCGTTGCAAAAATGCATCTGTAACAGTTGATGGGGAAATTACTGGCTCCATTGGTCATGGATATCTATTATTAGTCGGCATTACTTCAACAGATAGTGAAAAAGAAATAAACTATTTAACCGACAAAATTGCTGGACTACGTTTATTTGAAGATGCAGAAGGAAAGATGAATCACTCTATTGTAGAAACTGGTGGATCTATCCTTTCTGTCTCTCAATTTACGTTATACGCAGATACTCGAAAGGGAAGAAGACCGAGTTTTATTGATGCAGCACGTCCAGAAATTGCAAAGTCTTTATGGGAATTATTTAATGATAAGCTTCGTGAGAAGGGGTTTGTTGTAGAAACCGGGATTTTTGGTGCTATGATGGACGTTACTTTTACAAATGATGGACCTGTGACGATAATGTTAGAAGCATAAAAAGTGATAGTAGAAAAAAGTCAATATAATTCAGACAGTAAACAAACTCAAAAATATGAGTTGATTACTGTCTTTTTATTTTTTGAGTTTTTAAGTATTTTTGTTGTTTCCACAAGACTATGTAATAAGAAAATAAAAAATGGGAGCGATAAGTTTCATAGTCACTTACCGCTCTTCAATATTTCACCTTATAAATAATTGTATGATTGGTTTCACTATTTCTCTAGCTGATCATCAAAATAGTTAATGATTCCATTATATATTCCGTGTGTTGCTTGTTCTCTATATTTTTCTGTTGTTACTTGACGTTCTTCGTTTGCGTTACTCAAATAACCTAACTCTATTAAAATAGCTTTCTGTTTATTTTCTCGAAGAATTAAATAATTTCCAGGTTGTGTTCCTCTGTCTTTCAGAGAAACCATATCGCTCAGTTCTTTATGAACATAGGAAGCTAATTCTTTTTGGTAATCATACATATAGTATGTAGTTAATCCTCGAACGGAGTTATTTTCTATTGCATCGTAATGCAGACTGATAAAAGCATCTGCAGCGTTTTGATGACTTATAGATACTCGTTTACGTAAATCAACGTAAACATCAGATTCTCTTGTCATGATGACATTTGCCCCTGCAGATTTCAATTTAGTAGATAATAACTCTGCAGTTAATAGCGTAATATCTTTTTCATCCGTTCCTAATGCTCCGGTAGTTCCACGGTCATTTCCGCCATGTCCAGCATCAATTACTAGAGTTAAACCATTTAAAGTTCCTTTTTTACGACTTTCTTTTGGTTTTTCAGAAGTTATTGGTGCAGAATCATTTGTTGAAACGACCCAACTTGCTACGAAAGCAGTCGTTTTATCTGCTAGCTCAATTTTATACCAATCATTTATTTTTTCAATTACAGTAAAAGTTTCACCAGCATCCACCCGGGCAACCACTTCACTACTAGTTGCACTATCGGAACGTAAATTTGTTCCATTGTATAGAATTTTAATTGATTCATTGGACGTGGCTGATTGAACGGATGATTTTGGTTGCTCTGCGAAATTACCATAAAAGCTATAAACCCATCCCTTTTTACCGTTCTTTAATTTTATTTGAACCCAATTATGATCTTTTTCAAGAATTTCAAAGGCTTGGTTTTTTTCGACTTGTCCGATTTTCCTTGAAGATAGATCTGGCTTCGCACGAACATTAAGAATATCTACTGAAACCACAAACATATCTCCGCTGGAGGTGACTTCTGTTTTCGGCTGTTCTTCTTTTGTTTGGTCTACTATTGAAACGTATTCACTATGTACCCAACCCTTTTGATCGTTGAAAGCTATCTCAATCCATTCACCTTCTGATTTTAAGGCAATAAATTGATTTCCTTCTTGTAGTTGGCCAATTACTGCAGACGATAATGAAGGTTCTTTTCGGACATTTAGTTTATTTACTTTTGAAACAATTTGTTTATTTGTTATTTCAATTGCTTCGCTTTTTGTATACCAACTAGCGACCCAACCATTTGTTTCTCCATAATTGATTTGTAGCCAATCATTTTCTTTACCAATAACTGTGAGCTTATCATCTTGCTCCACTGTACCTATTACGTTATATGTAAGACCAGGACCAGAACGAACTTTAAGTGATTCCACATTTACTGTCACATCATTTTCTTGTGCATAAACATGAAAAACAGGTATAACTAAAATAATAGAAATAATGATAAATGTCATTTTCTGCATTAGTTTGTCGATCATTGTATCCCCCCTATCCTTATTGTAAATATTCTGTCATGAAATTTCTACCTTTTGTTTAAAAAGGTTGACTTATTTCATTCCTGTTATTAAGATAAAGTATAATTATATTCAATTAACAAACCTGTGACCGAAAAAGTAGCTGTGATAAACGGATGACTAGAGAGGGAGAGACGCGGCTGAAATCTTTCCTACAGACGAAAACAGTGAACAACATTCGAGAGGTTTTTTGTCGAAAAAGAATTCTTTAGTAGGCAAAAACGGGGCTGGTCGTTATCCAGAAATGAGAGGGTCAATTGTTTGACCAACTAGGGTGGAACCGCGGAAGCTAATATTAGCTCTCGTCCCTTGCTATTAAGCAAGGGATGGGGGCTTTTTTTATTTGTCATAGAAAGGGGCAATAGCCATGGATATTAAGGTGCCAAGAGGAACACAGGACATTTTGCCAAGTGAAACAGGCAAATGGCAAATAGTAGAGGATTTAATCAGAGAGACATGTCGACTATATCAATATAAAGAAATTAGAACTCCTGTATTTGAACATACTGAATTGTTCACTAGAAGTGTGGGTGATACAACGGATATTGTCCAAAAAGAAATGTATACATTTCAAGATAGAGGGAACCGTTCATTGACATTAAGACCTGAGGGAACTGCTTCGGCAGTAAGAGCATTTGTTGAGCATAAAATGTTTGGATACCCTGATCAACCTGTAAAGTTGTATTATATGGGTCCGATGTTCCGATATGAAAGACAACAAGCAGGAAGGTATCGTCAGTTTGTTCAATTTGGAATTGAAGCAATTGGAAGTGCGGATCCTGCAATAGACGCAGAGGTAATTTCATTAGCGATGTCAGTCTATCAAAAAGCGGGATTAAAAAAATTAAAGCTCGTTATCAATTCACTAGGAGATACGGAAAGTCGAGTAGCTCATAAAGAAGCGTTAGTAAATCATTTTGAACCACATATCGAAGCGTTTTGTTCAGATTGCCAAAATAGACTTCAAAAAAATCCACTTCGTATTTTAGATTGTAAAGTTGACCGTAACAACCCATTAATGGCTACTGCTCCATCTTTAGCAGATTTTTTAAATGAAGAATCAGCAGCTTATTTTGAAAAAGTTAAAGATTATTTAACGGCACTTAGAATCGAATTTGAAGTAGATCCAAATTTAGTACGTGGTCTAGATTATTACAATCACACGGCATTTGAAATTATGAGTGCTGCGGAAGGATTCGGGGCAATTACGACACTTGCTGGTGGTGGAAGATATAACGGATTAGTAGAAGAACTAGGTGGGCCAGCATCTCCAGGAATTGGATTTGCAATGAGTATAGAAAGATTATTACTTGCTATTGAAGCAGAGAATAAGGAATGGGCTGATCCTTCCTCGTTAGATGTATATGTTATTGGTATAGGAGAGACTGCTAAGAAAAAAGCAGTAGAACTTACGTATGAACTCCGTCAAAATAATATCACTTCTGAAATGGATTACTTAGATCGAAAAATGAAAACACAAATGAAATCAGCAGATCGTCTCAAAGCAAAATTTGTGCTTGTAATCGGTGACGATGAAATGGAAAAAGAAAGTGCTATGCTAAAAAATTTATCAAACGGAGAGCAACAACTTGTTCCTTGGGTTCAATTAGTAGAGCAATTGAAAAATAGTATTTTAGCTTGAGTGGAGGAAGAAAAATGAAAAGAACACATACTAGTGGTGAATTAAATGAACAACATATTGGCAAATCTGTCCAACTAATCGGATGGGTACAAAAAAGAAGAGACTTGGGTGGATTGATTTTTGTTGATGTTAGAGATCGCTCCGGGTTAGTTCAAGTAGTATTCAATCCTGAACTTTCACAATCTGCAATCGATGTAGCGGACAAACTTCGTAATGAATACATTATTGAAGTTCATGGTACAGTGATTGCTCGTGCTGAAAATCAAATTAACCCTAATATTCCTTCTGGCTCAATAGAGGTTCATGCAACGGAAGTAACAATAATAAACGAAGCTAAAACTCCACCATTTCCTATAGAAAATCAAACGGATGCTGGGGAAGATATTCGTTTGAAATACCGCTATTTAGATTTAAGAAGACCAGTAATGTATGACACATTTAAAATGCGTTCTGATATTACAAAAACAGTAAGACGTTTTTTAGATGACGAAGGATTTTTAGAAGTAGAAACACCGATTCTTACAAAATCAACACCTGAAGGTGCTCGTGACTATTTAGTTCCTAGTCGTGTACACCCAGGAGAATTTTATGCATTACCACAATCACCACAATTATTTAAACAAATGTTAATGGTATCCGGTTTTGAAAAGTACTACCAAATAGCTAGATGTTTCCGTGATGAAGATTTACGTGCGGACCGTCAACCAGAATTCACACAAATCGACATGGAAATGAGCTTCTTATCGATGGATGAAATTTTGGAAATGAATGAACGAATGATGAAAAAAATTATGAAAGATGTAAAGGGCATCGACGTAACCATTCCTTTTAATCGTATGAACTATGATGAAGCGATGAATCGTTTTGGATCTGATAAACCAGATGTACGTTTTGGTTTAGAATTAGTAGACCTATCCGAAATTGTGAAAGATAGTGCATTTAAAGTATTTGCTTCCGCAGTTGAGAATGGTGGGCAAGTTAAAGCAATTAACGTTAAGGGTGCAGCAGATAACTATTCAAGAAAAGATATTGACGCTCTTGGTGAGTTTGCGGCTGTTTATGGTGCAAAAGGTCTTGCTTGGTTAAAAGTGGACCAAGAAGGTTTGAAAGGACCTATCGCTAAGTTCTTTGAAGGAGATGCTGCAACAAGCTTAATTGAAACATTAGAAGCTACTGCAGGAGACTTACTATTATTTGTTGCGGATAAAAAATCAGTTGTAGCTGATGCACTTGGAGCACTTCGTATGAAGTTAGGGAAAGACCTTCAACTGATCGATGAAAGTAGATTTGAATTCTTATGGGTAGTTGATTGGCCGTTATTTGAATACGATGAAAAAGAAGGGCGTTATTATGCTGCGCATCATCCTTTCACAAGACCTTTCGACGAGGATCTTGCTTTAATGGATTCAGAACCGAGTAAAGTGCGAGCACAAGCTTATGACTTAGTGTTAAACGGATATGAGCTTGGTGGAGGGTCATTACGTATTTATTCTAGAGACGTTCAAGAGAAAATGTTTGAAATTCTTGGTTTCTCAGAAGAAGAAGCGAAAGAGCAATTTGGTTTCTTAATGGAAGCATTTGAATACGGAACGCCTCCACATGGCGGGGTAGCTTTCGGTTTAGATCGTTTAGTTATGTTGCTTTCAGGGAGAACAAATCTTCGTGACACTATCGCATTTCCGAAAACAGCAAGCGCTAGTTGCTTGTTAACTCAGGCTCCTAGTTCTGTAGCTTCAGCCCAACTTGAGGAATTAAGCCTAAATGTGATTGTTCAGAATAGTGAGAAAATATCACGATAAAATAATTGAAGTTTAAAAAATGTTGTGCTATCATACAAGTAATACGAATCCTGATGTGTTCGCAACGTGCTAATCAGTTTTGACCGAACAACTATATCGTCGGGAGTCTAACTTTTATTATAAATGACATGCCCTTAATAGGGACGCCAGGATTAATAAAGAGGACACCCACCTGCTAAATGCGGGTTCAAAACGATACGCTTTATTTGTCGGCACTATTGGGATTCGTCCTAAATTACTTATATCCCCTCTAGCAAGAATTGCTGGGGGGTTTTTCATGGCTATAACTAGAATGATGGTTCACCCAACTTGAATTTGGGAATTCCATTTTAGAGTTTTCACCTTCAAGTGAGGTACATAAGCTGAACTCAAGTGAGATAAGACGAATTTAATATTCAACTAATATGTTATAAATGGAGTGTTTTAGTATGTTACATCAATTTTCTAGAAATGAACTAGCAATAGGGCAAGAAGGTATCGAATTATTAAAAAATACAACTGTTGCCATATTAGGTGTTGGTGGAGTAGGGTCATTTGCAGCTGAAGCATGTGCTAGAAGCGGTATCGGCCGAATCATATTAGTAGATAAAGACAATGTAGATATTACTAATATCAATCGACAATTAGTAGCTTATATGTCTACGATTGGACGCTCTAAATCCGAAGTGATGAAAGAAAGAATTGCGGATATTAATCCAGAATGTGAAGTAATTGACATGCATATGTTTTATACAGAAGAAACATATGAACAGTTTTTCGAATTGGGAATAGATTATGTAATCGATGCATCAGATACGATTATTTATAAAATCCATCTAATGAAAGAATGCTTAAAACGTGGTATTAAAATAATTTCAAGTATGGGTGCCGCAAACAAAACAGATCCAACTCGTTTTAAAATTGCGGATATCTCTAAAACTCATACGGATCCTATTGCTAAAATAATTCGAACTAAATTACGTAAAGAGGACCATATTACAAAAGGAATTCCTGTCGTGTTTTCAGATGAAAGCCCAATAATTGTTCGTGAAGATGTAGTTGGAACTGTTGGAAAACCAGACGCAGCAATTCGTAAAGCGAAAATGCCGCCATCTTCCAATGCTTTTGTTCCATCTTCTGTTGGTTTAATTTGTGCTAGTTGGGTCATTAATAATATCACGAAGGATATTCATATAAATCGAGTACAATAATTTGTTGAAAATTTTTCCTTTTAGCCTATACTAGTATTAAAGAAAAAGAAAAGTGTACAAAAGAGGAGGAAGTCATATATGACAGAGCTAAATAATCAAGATGCTCCAAAAAAGAAAATGACATTACAAGAAGCAGTGAAACAAAAGCTTGAAGAAAAGAAAAACCAAGCTTCTGGTGGAAAATCAGTAGGAAACGGTACAGCAACCAACCAAAAAATGAAGAGCCAACAGACGAAGAAAGTGAGTAATACTAGACGCAAGATGGGTGTTTAAAGGTATTACAATATAGAATCGTTAACTAAATGGTCTGCGACGAGCTTTGCGCAGGAGCACTACTAAAAAGTAAAAATCCAGTCACGTTTGGAATGACTGGATTTTTGCTTTTTATTTTTCTATTTTAAACTTTTCTAACCTATTATATATGGCGGAAAGTCGTTTTTCTTCTCCAGCTTCAATTGGAGTATAGAATTTACTTCCGATAAGATTATCTGGTAAGTAGGTTTGATTGACCCATCCTCCGAATGTACCGATTTTATGATCATGAGGATAAATATACCCTCCATGACCAAGGTCCTTAGCTCCCGCGTAATGTGTATCTTTTAAATGGCTAGGAATGTCTCCTGTTTTGCCTTGATGTATACTTGCTATTGCAGCATCTAAAGCTGAATATGCTGAATTGGATTTCTCAGAAAGACACATTAATACTACAGCGTTCGCTAAAGGGATACGGGCTTCTGGGAGTCCTAGTCTTTCCGCAGACTGAATCGCTGCAAGCACTTGTGGACCAATAGAAGGATTTGCAAGGCCGATATCCTCATAACTCATAACAAGCAATCTTCTTGAAACAGCAACTAAGTCTCCGTTTTCAAGTAAATGCGCCAAATAGTAAAGTGCGGCATCTGTGTCACTTCCACGTACGGACTTTTGTAAAGCTGATAAGAGGTTATAAAAGTGAGAGCCCTTTTTATCTCCAAAAACACCCACTCTATCCACAAGACTGTTCAATATAGAATCTTCCACTTTCGTAACGCCGTTTTCTTCAAAGCTAGCAAATATGGTTGATTCTAATAAGGTTAATGCTTTTCTTGCATCTCCGTTTGCCGCATCCGCTATTTTTTTTCTTTGTTCATTACTTATTTCAATAGCTACGTTTCCGAGCCCTTTCTCAGAGTCTTCAAGTGCTCTTTTTAGCAGAAGATCTACGTCCTCTGATGTAAGCCGTTTTAGTTGTTTAATTTCTCCACAACGGGATCGTATTGCAGGGTTTACATCGTGAAATGGATTTTCGGTTGTTGCACCTATCAATATAATAGAGCCATTTTCTACGTGAGGTAATAATGTATCCTGTTGAAGTTTATTAAAACGATGGATCTCATCTAAAAATAAAATGACCTTTCCCGTTAATCTCGCATCAGCTACGACATCTTCTACATCTTTTTTGCCAGCCTTTGTTGCATTTAATGCTACAAAAGGTAGTTTAGTTGTACCTGCAATTGCAAATGCAAGAGAAGTCTTGCCAACTCCTGGGTCCCCATATAAAAGCATAGAAGGGACATGTCCATTTTTTATCATTTTATATAATGCTGTATCTTTTCCGATAACATGTTGTTGTCCAGCTATTTCATCTATTGTTTGGGGTCTCATTCTATATGCTAAAGGTTCATTATTCAAAATGATCTCTCCTTATTCAAACATCTGTTCTTTAATTATAACGAAGTAGAGCTGAAAAGTCATTTTGAAGTCGTTATATAATGTATTTATGCTATACTAGGGAAAGAATTTTTCAATTCCTGGGCTACGAGTATGCACAGGCTAATTAGATATTTAATGGGGTGGAATATATTGAAGTTTTCAACAAAAGGACGTTATGGATTAACCATTATGATAGCGCTAGGTAAACAGTACGGAGAGGGTCCATTGGCACTTCGTCAAATTGCATCGGATCATAATTTATCGGAGGCTTATCTTGAACAAATTGTATCTCCTCTTCGAAATGCAGGACTAGTTAAAAGTGTCAGAGGCGCTTACGGTGGATATATGCTATCGAAAGTCCCTAACGAAATTACTGCAGGTGATGTTATTCGTGTATTAGAAGGACCTATTCAAATAGTTGAAGGTATTGAAGAGGAAGAGCCACCACAACGAGAGCTTTGGATGCGTATTCGTGACGCAGTGAAAAATGTGTTAGAGACGACTACAATCGAAGATTTAGCAAAACATACAGAAGATGATCCAAAGAATAATGATGGATATATGTTTTACATTTAAGGAGTAGTTTGAAATGACTAGAATTTATTTAGATCACGCCGCAACAACACCAATGGCAGAAGAAGTGATCAGAACCTTTACAGCTGAAATGAACGATGAATATGGCAATGCTTCGAGTATTCATCAAACAGGCCGAAGAGCACGGAAGAAACTAGATGAATCAAGAACCATTCTAGCTTCAAGTATAGGGGCAAATGTAAACGAAGTAACCATTACTAGTGGTGGGACGGAAGCAGATAATTATGCTATTTTTGGGACTGCTTTTGCACGAGTGCAAGAAGGAAAACATATTATTACAACCCAAGTCGAACATCATGCTGTTTTACATGCATGTGAACAATTAGAACGTGAAGGTTTTGAAGTAACTTATTTACCTGTAAATGAAGAAGGAATCATTAAGGTCGATGACTTGAAAAATTCACTTCGAGACGATACTATATTAGTTTCTATCATGTTTGGAAACAATGAGGTGGGCTCTGTTCAGCCAATTCGTGAAATTGGACAGCTTTTAAAAGATCATCCTGCTTACTTTCATACAGATGCAGTTCAAGCATACGGTAGTATCTCGATTAATGTGCAAGAACTTCATATTGATTTACTTAGCGTTTCTAGTCATAAAATTAATGGTCCAAAAGGTATTGGTTTTTTATATCAACGAAATGGAATATACTTAAAACCATTATTTTATGGTGGTCAACAAGAAAGAAAGAAACGTGCAGGAACAGAAAATGTTCCTGCAGTAGTTAGTTTTGCAAAAGCTGTGGAGTTAAAGCAACAACACTTAGAGGAAAATAGTAGGGCATTAAACAGTCTAAAAAATGCTTTTGTCCAACAATTAATAAACAATGGTGTTGATTTTTCTATTAATGGATCTAAAGTAAATGTTCTTCCACATGTATTAAATATTAGTTTTCCAAAAACAGATGTAGAAACGTTTTTAGTTCAACTTGATTTAGCAGGTATTGATGCCTCTAGCGGTTCAGCTTGTACTGCAGGTTCTATAGATCCATCACATGTTTTAGTAGCAATGTTTGGTGAGAAATCCCCAGAGCTAAGGAATTCTGTACGCTTTAGCTTTGGAATCAATAATTCGGAATCTCAAGTAATTGAAGCAGCAAATAGAATTAGTAAAATTATTCTAGGATTTTAACGAATAATTAGAAATGAGTGTTTAAAAAGTGAAAAAAATAGAGGATACACGAGTAGTAGTTGGAATGTCCGGTGGAGTCGATTCATCCGTTGCAGCATATTTGTTAAAAGAACAGGGATATGATGTAATCGGTATATTTATGAAAAATTGGGATGACACCGATGAATTTGGAGTATGTACAGCAACGGAGGACTATGATGATGTTATTAAAGTATGTAACCAAATCGGTATTCCGTATTATGCTGTAAATTTTGAGAAGCAATATTGGGATAAAGTTTTTACGTATTTCCTAGAGGAATATAAAGCAGGTAGAACACCAAATCCAGATGTTATGTGTAACAAAGAAATTAAATTCAAAGCATTTTTGGAGCATGCTCTTGCACTTGGAGCGGATTATTTAGCAACTGGTCATTATGCCCAAGTGGAAGTAAGAGATGGACAAACTCGTATGCTCCGCGGAAAAGATGCTAACAAAGATCAAACGTATTTCCTAAATCAATTAAACCAAGACCAATTAGAAAAAGTAATGTTTCCCATTGGTCACTTAGAAAAGAAAAAAGTGCGTGAAATTGCTCTTGAACAAGGTCTTGCAACTGCAACTAAAAAAGATTCTACTGGAATTTGTTTTATTGGAGAACGAAACTTTAAAGAGTTTTTAGGTCAGTATTTGCCTGCTCAACAAGGTGTGATGGAAACGATGGATGGTAAACCAATGGGTAAACATGATGGGTTAATGTACTATACAATTGGTCAACGTCATGGTTTAGGTATCGGTGGATCAGGTGATCCATGGTTTGTTATTGGTAAGGATTTAGAAAGAAATGTATTGTTAGTTGGTCAAAATATTAATAATGATGCACTATTTTCTACAAGCCTAAAAGCTACAGGTCTTTCTTTCACTACTACTATAGAAAAACCAAAAAGTTTTGATTGCACAGCTAAATTTAGATATCGTCAAGAGGATGTCGGAGTTCACGTGGAATTACTTCCGAATGATGAGGTTTTAGTTACTTTTGATATGCCGGTACGTGCCATTACACCAGGACAAGCAGTTGTTTTCTATCAAGGAGACGAGTGTTTAGGTGGAGCAACGATTGATAAAGTGTTCAAAGATGGTATGCAATTGGATTACGTCGGCTAATTGGGAGGAATATACAATGAATTTTAATGAATTGGGTATACAAGCCATTCAAGAAGAAAACTATGAAAAAGCAGCAGAGTTATTCACGAAGGCGATTGAAGAAAATCCAAATGAAGTAATTGGATATATCAATTTTGGAAATTTGCTAGCATCTATGAATGAAAATGAACGGGCAGAAAGATTCTTTCAAAAGGCGATCGTATTAGATGAACATGCTGCGACAGCTTATTATAGTTTAGCTAATTTATATTTTGAAGCTGACCGATTTGAGGAAGCGGCGAAGTTATACGAAAAAGCAATAGCTAATGGAATTGAAGGGCCGGATGCTTATTTTATGTTAGGAAAAAGCTTTGAAAAACTAGGTCAAACAAAGTTGTCGCTTCCATACTTTCAAAGGGCATATGAGATGGACTCACACGATTTACAAATAAAGCTATCTTATGCTATCGCTCTAGCAAGTTTTGAAATGTTTGTAGAGGCGGAACCAATTTTAAAAGAAATTTTACTAGCAGATACAGAAAATGCGGATGCCCACTATAATCTAGGTGTGCTTTATGCAGTGTCCACTACAAATACTGAGGCGGCACTACACCATTTAAAAGAAGCTTATACCATTCAACCAAGTTATGATCAAGCACGTTATGTGTACGATATGATTTCTCTACGCAATTAACTACAATCGGAGGCGGTAGTATGACCATGGAAATAAATAATGAAAAACAATTTATTACTGGTCGTCCTATCGTTTCTATTTTTCATAATCCCCAAAACCTATTTTCTATCATTAAATTAAAGATTAAATCTACTAACACTACATACAAAGAAAAAGAAATAATTGTGACTGGCTACTTTCCACCTTTAGTTTTGGAAGAAGCCTATAAATTTACTGGGGTTATAAAAAATCACCCCAAATATGGCGTTCAATTTCAAACAGAAACTTTTCAGAAGGAAGTTCCTGCAACAGAACAAGGGATTGTTCATTATTTATCTAGTGATATGTTTCCTGGGATTGGAAGGAAAACGGCAGAACAAATAGTGAAGATGCTTGGTCAAAATGCTATTAATAGAATATTAGATGATCCAACTGCACTAGATGTAATTCCGAAACTGGCTGAAGATAAAAAGCAAACATTAAGAGCTGTTTTGGAACAAAACTTAGGTCTAGAAAAAGTAATGATTCAGCTCAATGAATGGGGTTTTGGTCCTCAGGTTGCGATGAAAATATATCAGGCATACAGAGAAGAAACAATAGATGTATTAACCAAAAATCCATATCGTCTAATTGAAGAAGTTGAGGGAGTAGGATTTGTTCGAGCGGATGAACTAGGATATAAACTTGGTATTCAAGGTAATCATCCGGATCGTATAAAAGCGGCCATTTTCCATTTATTACAGACTGCTTCTCTTAGTGAGGGTCACGTTTTTTTATATGCGGAACAATTATTGGAATCTGTCAAAAGTTTATTGGAAAGTGCACAAAGAGAGGAAATCTCTTATGAAGCAATCACAAAGTGTTGTATTGAGCTCTCCGAGGAAAAACGAATTGTAGGAGAAATCAATCGATTCTACATCCCTTCCCTTTATTTTTCAGAAGTAGGAATTAGCTCTAAAATTGAATCATTACTTAACGAAAATGATTCACATCATAAGTTTCCGCTATCTGAAATGAAAAAGCATCTCGGTGGTATAGAAGAAAGACTTGGGGTTCAATATGCTAAGACGCAAGTACAAGCGATTGAAACGGCGCTCAATTCAAGTATGACACTTCTCACTGGTGGTCCTGGAACTGGGAAAACGACAGTAGTAAGAGGAATTGTTGAGTTGTATGGTGAGCTTCATGGACTTTCCCTAGATCCAAAAGAGTGGGCAAAAGACAAAAAGCCTTTTCCTGTCGTTCTAGCTGCCCCTACCGGTAGAGCTGCAAAGCGTTTAAGTGAATCTACAGAATTACCTGCTATGACTATTCATCGATTATTAGGCTTTAATGGTCAAGAAGATTCGGAAGCAGAAGGGAAAGAAATCGAAGGGAAATTAATTATTATTGATGAAACTTCGATGCTTGACACTTGGCTTGGTCACCAGTTATTAAAAGCTATCCCAAAGGATGCCCAGGTTATCTTTGTAGGTGACCAAGACCAATTACCACCTGTTGGCCCAGGGCAAGTCTTAAAAGATTTATTGGCTTCTGAACGAATTCCAACCGTGGAGTTAAAAGATATTTATCGCCAATCGGAAGGATCCTCTATTATAGAGTTGGCACATGAAATGAAAAATGGGCAAGTCCCTCAAACTTTATTGGAAAAGACGAAGGACCGTTCTTTTATTAAAGCATCTACGGAACAAATCCCAAAAGTAGTTGAACAAGTATTAAAAAGTGCACTCACAAAGGGTTTTTCTATACGTGATATTCAAGTATTGGCCCCTATGTATAGAGGCCCAGCTGGAATAGATGCCTTAAATAAAATGATTCAAGAAATGGTGAATCCTAATACGGATGGCAAGCGAAAAGAAATGGTATTTGGGGAAACGATATACCGTATAGGAGACAAGGTACTTCAACTAGTTAACCAACCGGAAAGTAATGTATTTAATGGTGATATGGGTGAGGTAGTAAGTATTTTTAAAGCTGCAGAGACGGTTGAAAAGAAAGAAATGCTTGTTATTTCATTTGATGGAAACGAAGTAACATATGAAAAAAATGATTTAAGTCAAATTACATTAGCTTACTGTTGCTCCGTTCATAAATCACAAGGTAGTGAATTCCAAACAGTTATTATGCCAATAACGAGAAGTTATATGAAAATGCTAAGAAGAAATCTATTATACACAGGTATAACAAGAGCAAAAAACTTCTTAATATTATGTGGAGACCCAGAAGTTTTTAAGTTTGGTGTACAACGAAAAGATGACCTTCAACGATTGACAACTTTAAAGAACCGTTTAACTTTAAGTGAGGAAAAAAATAATATAAGTGAAGAAAATATAGAAGAGACAATTGCGGAAATTCAAACGGACTCTACTTACTTGTCAGCGGACAATTATCACCAAATCGATCCATTAATCGGAATGAATGGTATTACTCCTTATCAATTTATGGAAGGCGATAATTGACATTGGTAGGATAGTTTTTTATAATCAAATGCATAAGCAAATCGATGATAGAGAAAGTACTCTTGTTTACTGTAAAGAGAAAGATTCCTTGGCTGAAAGAATCTTCAGATCCTAACAAGTAGGAAAGCTACTCTTGAGTGCAGTCAAAACCTGCCGTATAGCCGCGTTAAGGTTACTGAGAGACACAATAATTTTGTATTGTGTAACTAGGGTGGTACCGCGAAATTATAGCTTTCGTCCCTTTTTTAGGGATGAAGGCTTTTTTTATTTTATTCAGTAGATTATTTACATTTTCTTTAGTTGTATGAAATGGAAAATATAGTGATAATCCATTATGTTGAATAAAATGAAAGCCTTCGGCGATTGACCAGATTTATATTGTCGAGAAAGCTTGTAATACGGCAATGCGATTTTAATTTTCTATTTTAGGAGGAAAATACGTATGAAACAATTAACTGGTGCACAGATTAGACAAATGTATTTAGATTTTTTTATGGAAAAAGGGCATGCACAAGAGCCTTCAGCTCCCTTAGTACCGAACAATGATCCTTCTCTACTATGGATCAACAGTGGTGTTGCAACATTGAAAAAATATTTTGATGGACGCGTAGTACCTGAAAATCCTCGAATTACGAATGCACAAAAATCTATACGTACAAATGATATTGAAAACGTAGGGAAGACAGCAAGGCACCATACATTTTTTGAAATGCTTGGAAACTTCTCTATCGGCGATTACTTTAAGAAGGAAGCAATCCATTTTGCTTGGGAGTTTTTAACGGGTGAAAAATGGATAGGATTTGACCCAGAGAAATTATCTATAACAATTCATCCTGAAGATGAAGAAGCATATACTATTTGGAAGGAAGAAATAGGTATTCCTGAAGAACGTATTATACGATTGGAAGGGAATTTCTGGGATATAGGAGAAGGTCCGAGTGGTCCAAACTCTGAAATTTTCTATGATCGCGGTGAATCTTACGGTAATGATCTAAACGATCCTGAATTATATCCAGGTGGAGAAAATGAACGATACTTAGAAATCTGGAACTTGGTATTTTCACAATTTAATCATAATCCAGATCATACGTATACACCACTTCCAAAACAAAATATTGATACGGGAATGGGACTAGAACGTATGGCAAGTGTTGTACAAAATGTACCAACAAACTTTGATACAGATTTATTCATCCCAATCATCCGACAAACGGAAGAAATTTCAGGAAAATCTTATCGTACGAATAACGAATATGATACAGCTTTCAAGGTAATTGCAGACCATATCCGTACCGTAGCATTCGCAATCGGAGACGGGGCTCTTCCTTCTAATGAGGGCAGAGGATACGTGTTACGTAGATTACTTCGTCGAGCTGTTCGATTTGCGAAACAATTAGGTATAGACAAGCCATTTTTATTTGAGTTAGTGCCAGTAGTTGGTGAAATAATGAAAGACTTCTACCCAGAGGTAACAAATAAACAAGATTTTATTATGCGCGTAATTAAAAACGAAGAAGTACGTTTCCATGAGACCCTTCATGATGGGCTTGCTATTTTAGAGAAGGTAATTGTGGAGCAACGAGAAAAAGGAGAATCTTTCATTCCTGGAACTACAACGTTCACACTATATGATACTTATGGATTCCCAATCGAGTTAACGGAAGAATATGCAGAAGAAGCTAATATGACAGTTGACCATGAAGGATTCAAAGAAGAAATGGAAGCACAGCGTAATCGCGCACGTGCAGCACGACAAAATGTAGATTCTATGCAAGTACAATCTGAAGTTTATGGAAATATTCACGATGATAGTGAATTTGTTGGTTATGATACGTTATCCGTTACAACAAATATAACAACAATCGTCCACGGAGAAGCACTTGCTAAATCAGCAAGTGAAGGGGATGAAATTCAAGTAGTACTATCTCAAACTCCTTTCTATGCAGAGAGTGGCGGACAAATAGCTGACCACGGGATTATTGAAAATGATACTTTTAGAGGCTTTGTAAAAGACGTTCAAAAAGCACCAAATGGTCAAAATCTACACACTGTCATTGTAGAATCAGGAGAGGTAACAACCGGTGCTGAGGTTATAGCTAAAGTAGACCGCTCATTACGTGGTCATACGGTGAAAAACCATTCTGCTACACATTTACTTCATCAAGCATTAAAAGATGTGTTAGGAACACATGTAAACCAAGCTGGTTCATATGTTGGGCCAGATCGACTTCGATTTGACTTTTCTCACTTTGGACAAGTAACAAAAGAAGAGCTTGAACAAGTAGAACATATTGTAAATGAAAAAATTTGGGAAAATATTCAAGTTGTTACAGGTTACCATAATATTGATGAAGCGAAGAATATGGGAGCTATGGCATTATTCGGAGAAAAATACGGTGAGATTGTACGCGTAGTTCAAATGGGAGAATTCTCATTAGAATTATGTGGTGGGATTCATGTGCATGCAACTTCCGAAATAGGGTTCTTCAAAATCCTTTCCGAAAGCGGTATTGGAGCAGGTACTAGACGTATTGAGGCTGTGACAGGAAAAGGTGCTTTTGAAGTTGTAAAAGAAGAGGAAAAAACATTAGTTGAAGCAGCGAATCTGTTAAAAGCTCAACCAAAAGACTTAGTAACAAAAGTAACCCAAACATTAAATGACTTGAAAAACGTACAAAAAGAAAATGAATCACTATCTGCAAAAATTGCAAATAGCCAAGCTTCTTCCGTATTATCGGCTGCTCAGACTATAAATGACATAACGGTTCTTTCGGTTAAAGTAGATGCAAAAGATAATAATCAATTGCGTCAAATGATGGACGATTTAAAACAAAAACTTGAAAAGGCAGTTATTGTACTAGGTGCAATTGACGGTGATAAAGTAATGATCTCTGCTGGCGTTACAAAGGATTTGGTTGGCGGAAACTATCACGCAGGAAATATTGTCAAATTAGTAGCGGAACAGTGTGGAGGTAAAGGAGGAGGAAGACCTGACTTTGCAATGGCTGGTGCAAAAGATGGTAGCAAGCTTGAAACTGCTTTAAATTCGGTATATGAGTATATCAAATCGGTTTAATTCTCATTTCGTTGGACATCCCAACATGCATATTTTTGGGTAAAATTTATCACATGAAAGAAACAAAAACAGTATTCATGCAACATGTGTATTTGATACTATTTCCAAATTCGGTTATACTATGGATAGATATGTAAGATTGCCTATTAAAATTGAAAGCGAGGTGCTGATCATGAGTTCATTTGACAAAACGATGAAATTTAACTTTCCTGAAGAATCTATGGAACAGGAAGTAAAACATGTGATGCTACAAGTACACTCAGCATTAGAAGAAAAAGGGTATAATTCAATCAATCAAATTGTAGGTTATCTTCTATCTGGTGATCCAGCTTATATTCCTCGCCATCAAGATGCGCGAAATATGATACGTAAATTGGAACGAGACGAAATTCTAGAGGAATTAGTAAAGTTCTATATTAAAAAAAATAATGAGGCTTAAGTATGCGGATAATGGGTTTAGACGTTGGTTCAAGAACAGTAGGAGTAGCAATAAGTGATGCACTTGGTTGGACTGCCCAAGGTATTGAAACAATAAAAATTAACGAAGAAAATCTAGAGTTCGGTTTAGAACGGATAGATGAATTAGTCAAGGAGCATACTGTAACAGAATTTGTTGTAGGTTTCCCAAAAAACATGAACAACACTATTGGTCCACGTGCAGAAGCATCGGAACATTATGCGAAGTTATTGACTGATAAATACAATCTCCCTGTCACCATGTGGGATGAAAGATTGACAACAATGGCTGCGGAACGTATGTTAATAGATGCAGATGTTAGCCGTAAAAAACGTAAACAAGTGATTGACAAGATGGCTGCTGTAATGATTTTACAAGGCTATCTTGATAGAAAAAATAGATGAGGTGACTGCAAATGGACCACGGTCAAGAAAATATCACAATTGTAGATGAAAATGGAAATGAGCAGCTTTGTAACGTATTATTTACTTTTGAATCAGAAGAGTTTGGCAAATCTTATGTTCTATATTATCCAATAGGTGCAGAAGAAGATGAAAATGAAGAAATTGAAATTCATGCATCATCTTTTACTCCAAATGAAAATGGAGAAGATGGAGATCTACTTCCAATTGAATCAGAAGCTGAATGGGATATGATTGAGGAAATGTTAAATACTTTCCTTGATAACGAAGAAGAAGAAGAAGAAGAGGAATAATTAATAGAAAAAGGTGGAAGGAGATTACTCATTCTACCTTTTTCTTTTTGTCGTTTAAAATCTCGTTTTCCATCTGTCCACCCTTCCAATATATTAGATAAAAAGAGAAGTAATGTCTTTCGGTCTGTGGGCTAACCACAAGCACAATTCCCTAAAGAAAGAAGGAATCCCTTTAGTATTCCTTGCGCTTTTCTTGTTATCTTGTATAATAAAATGGAAATAAAGGGGGGGAACCCGTGGATAATGAATCAAAAAAAGAGGTAATGTTAGAAAGAATGAAAAACAAGAAAAAAGAAGTAAAAGTTGTTAGAAAAATTGTATTCATAATTGCACTAATCATTCTATTAATTGGTGGGATTGGAGGGTTTATAACGTATAAATATGTAAAAAATGCGTTGGAACCTTTAGATCCAAATTCAGAAGAGACCATTAGTGTTCAAATACCAATTGGCTCGGGACTAGATTCAATTTCTTCTATATTAGAGAAGAGCGGTATAATTAAGGATGCTAAAATATTTAAATACTATGCGAAGTTTAATAATGAATCTAATTTTCAAGCAGGTGATTATAGTTTAACAAAGGCTATGACATTAGATGAGATAATACAAAGTTTAAAAACTGGTAAAGTTTATCGTGAACCAGTATTTACTCTGACAGTTCCTGAAGGATTAACATTAGACCAAATAGGTGCTGTTGTAGAAAAGAAAACAGGACAACCTGCAGATGACTTTGTTAAATTAGTAACAAGTGAAGAATTTGTTGATAGAATGATTGTTAAGTATCCAAATCTTTTAACTGAAGAAATTAAGGGTGAAAATGTTCGATATGCTCTTGAAGGTTATTTATTCCCTGCTACATACCCTTTTTATGTTGAAAAACCTACTCTAGAAGAAATTGTAGAAACAATGATTACTGCAACGGATAGTACGATAGCAAACTACTATGAACTTCTAGAAGTTGAAGGGAAATCAGTACACTGGTTATTAACATTCGCTTCTTTGTTAGAAGAAGAAGCAACTGCTAAAACAGATCGTGAAACAATTGCAAGTGTATTCTACAATCGTTTGGAGGCAGAGATGCCTTTGCAAACAGACCCAACTGTTCTATATGCACTTGGCAGTCATAAAGAGCGTGTCCTATTTGAAGATTTAGAAGTGGATAATCCTTACAATACATATCAAAATCAAGGCTTGCCACCGGGACCTATTGCAAATGCAGGGAAATCCTCGATTGATGCTGTATTAGATCCTGCTAAAACGGATTACTTATACTTCTTAGCTGATAAAACGGGCCAAAATCATTTTTCGAAGTCATATGAAGAACATCTTCAAAATGTAGACAAATATTTAAAATAAATAATAGGCAGGAGAAGGAACGATATCGCATTCCTTCTCCTGCTATGTTATTATTAGTTTTGTTTTTTACATAATTAATCATTAACTAATTTTTAATCTAAAGGGGTAGCACTTTATGGACGTAAGTGAAGAATTTTTGAAAGAGCTAATAAAACCTCGTGCAGAAATTTTTTTAGAGATGGAGAAATATGCAAAAGAAAATCACGTTCCTATTATGCAATTAGCAGGTATGGAATCATTAATTCATTTGCTTTCTTTACAAAAACCAAAAACTCTATTAGAACTCGGTACTGCTATAGGCTATTCCTCGATGCGTATTGCAACAAAATTAACTTCCGCAAATATTGTTACGATCGAAAGAGACGTTGATAAAGCAAACTTAGCTAAAAATTATATTGAACGAGGAAAGCTTCAGGATCGTATCGAAGTAATTATCGGGGATGCATTAGAGATTTCAAATGAAATTTTCAAAGAACAGAAATTTGATGCTATTTTTATTGATGCAGCTAAAGGTCAATATAAGAAATTTTTTGAAAAGTACGCTCCATTGTTAAATGATCGTGGGGTTATTTATTGTGATAATTTATTGTTAAATGGTCTGTCCGAATTACCGATGAGTGAAGTACCACGAAGAAAAAGAACGATGGTACGCAATCAACACCATTTCACACAATGGTTATTGAATCATCCAGACTATGACACGGCTTTTCTTCCAGTTGGAGATGGAATGCTAGTAAGTATTAAGAGGTGAGATTATGAGTAAGACAGAGCTATTAGTAACTCCAGAAAGTATCGAACATATGAAACATCTTATCGAGGCCGGGGCAGATGCATTTTTAGTAGGTGAGCAATTATTTGGTTTGCGTTTAGCAGGAGAATTTAATTTGAAGAATCTTGAAGTTGCAACTAAACTGGCAAAAGCGCATAATAAAAAAATATATGTAGCGATGAATGGACTTTTTCATAATGATAAAGTAGAACTACTTGCACCATACATGCAAAAACTCCAACAAATTGGGGTAGATGCAATTGTTTTTGGTGATCCAGCTGTTATTATTGCTAGAAGAGAAGCGGGTGTAACTATACCTCTCCATTGGAATACAGAGCAAACAGCAACTAATTACTTTACAGCAAATTACTGGGGAAAACGAGGCGCTTCAAGAGCAGTACTTGCTAGAGAACTTAGTTTGGATGAAGTCATTGAGATTAGAGAAAATGCTGACGTCCAAGTTGAAGTGCAAGTACATGGTATGACCTGCATTTTCCAATCCAAAAGGCCGCTACTTGGTAATTATTTCTTGTTTCAAGACAAAGCAATGGAAATAGAAAATCGCTCGAAGAACAAAAACATGTTTTTACATGACAAGGAACGTTCGAACAAATATCCAATTTTTGAAGATCAAAATGGAACTCATATTTTCAGTCCAAACGATATGTGTATGATTGATGAATTAGACGAACTTTTGGATGCTGAAATTGATAGCTTAAAAATTGATGGGGTATTACATGATCCCTCTTATGTAACGCTTGTTACGAGTTTCTACCGTCAAGCAATTGATGCTTACTATAATTCAAAATCGAGCTATAAGGATATTAAAAAAGATCTGTTTAACAATATCAAGGAAATACAACCTGCACTAAGACCATTAGATACTGGATTTTTCTTTAAGGAAACAGTTTATTAAGAAAGGGAAGGTTTCAAATGACTATTACGAAAATAGATAAAATTAGTGACCGAATAGATGGTAAACGGGTAATTACAAAAAAACCTGAATTATTAGCTCCTGCTGGTAGCTTAGAAAAACTGAAAATCGCTGTTCATTATGGAGCAGACGCTGTATTCATAGGTGGTCAAGAGTTTGGTCTTCGTTCCAATGCTGGGAACTTTTCCATTGAGGAAATGCGTGAAGGCGTAGAGTTTGCTAATCGATATGGGGCTAAAATCTATGTGACAACCAATATTTTTGCTCATAATGAAAACATGGATGGCTTAGTAGAATATTTACAAGCAGTGGAAGCAGCAGGTGTAACTGGTATCATTGTGGCGGATCCGCTCATAATTGAAACCTGTAGAAAGAATGCTCCAAAATTAGAACTACATTTAAGTACTCAACAATCTTTATCTAACTGGAAAGCAGTCCAATATTGGAAGGAAGAAGGATTAAATCGCGTTGTGCTTGCCCGTGAAACAAGTGGTGATGAAATTCAGTTGATGAAAGAAAAGGTGGATATTGAAATTGAAACATTTATCCACGGAGCCATGTGTATTGCCTATAGCGGAAGATGTACCCTTTCTAATCATATGACTGCTCGAGATTCTAACCGAGGGGGTTGTTGTCAATCCTGTCGTTGGGATTATGATTTATATGCACAGGAAAATGGTGAAGAACAGGCTTTGTTTAACGATAATGACGTTCCTTTTGCTATGAGTCCGAAGGATTTAAAGCTTGTTGAATCTATTCCTAGAATGATTGAGATGGGGATTGATTCATTAAAAATTGAAGGACGCATGAAATCCATACACTATATAGCAACAGTCGTTAGTGTGTACAGAAAAGTGATTGATGCTTATTGTGCTGATCCTGAAAACTTCCAAATGAAGCAAGAATGGTTAGAAGAACTTGAAAAGTGTGCTAATCGAGAAACGGATACAGCATTCTTTGAAGGAGAGCCTGGTTTTAAACAACAGATGTATGGGGTACACGATAAAAAATTAGGATTTGATTTTGTAGGACTAGTTTTAGATTATAACGATGAAACGCAAATGGTAACACTACAACAGCGTAATTATTTCAAGTCTGGCGAGGAAGTAGAGTTTTTCGGACCAGAAATTGAAAATGTTCGTATTGTTATAGGTGAGATAAAAAATAGTAAAGGACAAGTATTGGATGCTGCACGACATCCTTTAGAAGTTGTTCAATTTACATGTCCTATAAAATTATATCCAAATAATATGATGAGAAAAGGGATGAAATAATGTCTAATAGAACCCCTCTTATTATTGGGATTGCTGGTGGATCAGGTTCTGGTAAAACAAGTGTTACTAACGCGATTAGTGAAGTATTTAAAGATCATTCAGTAGTAGTAATCGAGCAAGATTATTATTATAAAGATCAAAGTCATTTAAAGTTTGAAGAGCGATTGAACACCAATTATGATCATCCTTTAGCATTTGATAATGATTTACTTATTGAACATGTGAGTAATTTATTGAATAATAAAGCAATAGAAAAGCCAGTGTATGATTATGCACAACATACTCGATCTACAAAAACAATTACAATCGAGCCTAAAGATGTAATAATTCTAGAAGGAATATTAGTATTAGAAGATGAGCGTCTTCGAGATTTAATGGATATTAAATTGTTCGTTGATACTGACTCGGATTTACGAATAATCCGTCGAATACTTCGGGATATAAACGAAAGAGGTCGTACGGTTGATTCTGTAGTAGAGCAATATATTAACGTTGTCCGTCCTATGCATAATCAGTTTATCGAACCGACAAAAAGATACGCGGATGTAATTATTCCTGAAGGCGGACAAAATGAAGTTGCAATTGATTTAATGGTTACAAAAATAAAAACTATTCTTGAAACAGATGTTATTGTATAATATGATGATTGTGGATTGACAATTATTTCATGAAATTCATATCATTATAAATCTCAACATATGAATGGTACATGAAAATGTTTTAAGTGTGTATTTAAAGGAGTGTATGGGAGTGTCAACAGAGAAACAATATCCAATGACCGTTGCTGGTAAAAAGAAATTAGAAGAAGAACTAGAACTATTAAAAACGGTTAAACGTAAAGAAGTAGTAGAACGTATTAAAATTGCCAGAAGTTTTGGTGATTTATCGGAGAACTCTGAGTATGATTCTGCAAAAGAAGATCAAGCGTTTGTGGAAGGAAGAATTTCAACAATCGAATCAATGATCAGAAATGCAGTAATTATTGAAGAAGAACAAAATAATGACGTTGTAACGCTAGGGAAAACAGTAACATTTATTGAAATTCCTGATGGCGATGAGGAAACTTATACAATCGTAGGTTCAGCTGAAGCAGATCCTCTAGAAGGACTTATTTCAAATGATTCTCCAATTGCAAAAGGACTACTTGGTAAATCAACTGGAGATAAAGTTAAAATTGTAACTCCAGGTGGAGAAATGGACGTAGAAATTATCTCAATTTCTTAATATGAAATAGTTTATTCAATCTAAAGAGGTTATAAAACGCTTACATTTGGTTGAGATTAGAGGAGGTAAACAAATTTGTTTACCTCTTATTTAATTTAATCGAAACTAATCGAGTTTTTTAGCGTCTAATACAACTATAATAATCTATAGAGGTGAGATAAGATGTCAGAGAACAATAGAAGAGCGAACTCTAGATTAAATAGAAAGAAAAAAGCTAATAGAATTTTAAATATATTAATAGGTATTGTCTTGCTTTTAATCATCGTAGTCGTTGTAAACATAGTAAGTGATGACACGGATACAACGAAGGAAGAAAAAAATACTGAAGTATCTGAAGAAACGATGAATGATGAAGAAACCGGGTCAACGGTAGAAGACGAGAACGAAACAGAAACTGACCAAAATAATACAACAGAGACCGAAGAAACGGAAGATAAATCCAAATCAAATGAAGAGACACAATCAGAAGAGAATGAAGAAACCAATACAGAAGAAAATACAGAAGTCATAACAGAGGCTTCTAACGATCCGAATGTCGAAAGTGTAATAATTGATCCAAGCTGGAAACCTATTGGTACTTCACAAACAGGTGCACACACGTCAAGCTATGATACCAAGTCAGTAGATTGGGCAGAGAAAGTTCAAGCTTTATCGTATGGAGCGGGTTTGGACCCTTCTAATATGTATGTGAAGTTTTTAGGTAATGGCGGTAGTCCTCAAAAATCTATCGGTACTGTAACTTCAAAGGATGGTAACGAAATCTATCGAATTTCATTGGAATGGATCGATGGGGAAGGCTGGAAACCAACTAAAAAAGAAATTCTTAAGTCACTAGAAAACGCCTCTTAAGAGGCGTTGAGACTGTAGAAAAACTTAAATATGTTTTTATATAGGATTATTCAGGTTTTCTGAAGCTGACCGCCCGCTTCGTCGCTACGCTAAGAAAGTCTATAGAATTTCACTTTACTATTTATGTCGTCCGATAAATTAGAAAATCGTTTGAAACGGCTTCCTTTCCGCGGGCGTTGCCTTAGCCTCCTAGGCCAACACGATGTTGGTCATGCAATCGTTGCCGCTGGATGCGGCGAACTTAGATTGCCTTCCCCTCAACTGCGGGGTCTTCGGCAAACGCTATTCCCGCAGGAGTGTCGCCTATTTCAACGATTTTCTAACTTACTAATTGAAAAAATTTAAGTGATAAAACAATAAAACTTGTACTATTAATGGCAAGATGGTTTTCTAATTGAAAAGCGTATAATAGTTGATTTTCGTTTCAGGCGGCGACTCCAGCCGGAATAGCAAATGTTTTCTGCACCGAAAGCGAAGCGTCAGGTGCATGAGGTGAAGACCCTGGACTGAGCGTAGCGAAATTATATTTTTGCGACGAGCTTGCGCAGGAGCATTGTTTTTTGCGACGAGCTTTGCGCAGGAGCATTGTTTTTTGCGACGAGCTTTGCGCAGGAGCAAGGGAAGCGGCTGAAGCCATGCCGGCGGAACGCGTCCGCTTGAACCGGAAATTAGCGGGTCTAAAATAATAGTCAAGTATGTGAACAACTTGTCGTTCACATACTCTAAGGAAACACTTCAGACCGACATGAAAACGCTTGACATTTGAGTAGAGGGTTCGTTAACAGACTTAAGACGCCTCTTGACGTAAGAGGCGTCTTAACTTATTTTTAAATAAGTGCTTTTTTAGAGAGGTGGAAAATAAAATGAAAATAGCTATAATAGGTGCAATGGAACAGGAAGTAGAATTATTAAGAAATGAAATAGAAAATGCTCAAACGGAGATTATTGCAAATAGTGAGTTTACGGTTGGTACGTATAAAGATCGAGAAGTAATTTTATTGAAAAGTGGAATTGGAAAAGTGAATGCAGCAATGACCACTACGATCTTATTAAACCAATTTAAACCGGATTATGTGATTAATACTGGTTCTGCAGGAGGGTATGATCCCGATTTAGAAGTTGGAGCTATTGTGATTTCTAATGAAGTACGTCATCATGATGTAGATGTTACTGCTTTTGGTTATGAAATTGGTCAGGTTCCTCAGCTTCCACCGGCATTTAAGGCTGATACTCACCTAATGCAACTAGCAGAAGAAGCTGTAAAAGAGATTGGTGAACATCAAGCAGCGACTGGATTAATAGCAACTGGTGATATTTTTATGCACAACCCTGAAAAGGTTGAGATTGTTCGTCAGAATTTCCCTCAAATGAAGGCCTGTGAAATGGAAGCAGCGGCTGTTGCTCAAGTATGTCACCAATTCAATGTTCCATTCGTGGTTATCCGTGCTTTATCTGATATTGCAGGAAAAGAGTCTTCTATTAGTTTTGACGAATTTTTACCGGTAGCAGCAAAACATTCGACAGAAATAGTTTTGAATGTTATTGAAAAACTTTAAAACTTCATGAAATTGACAACTTATAAATGAAAAAATTGGTTATATTTACTTATTCTTATGGTATGATGAAAGCATAATAAACGATTTCATTATGCATTAGGAGGAGATAATATGATTTTTCTGATGGCCATGTCTATTTTGATTACTGCAGTTTTAAGTTTTATTATGATTTCGGAGACTAGCGAAGATTAATCCTCTAAGCTCTTTTGGTGTTAGTAGCATCAAGAGAGTTTTTTTCATGGATATAGGACTGATATAGTTTGACTAGTGCACGTTTTTCTATTCGAGAAACGTAACTCCTAGAAATTTTTAATTGTTTTGAAATTTCTTTTTGTGTCATTGGAAGATGACCTAATAATCCGTAACGTCGAACAATTATTTCTAACTCTCTTTTCTCCAAATTGCCTAGATGCTTGTAAAGTCGACTCATGTCTTCCTGATCAACAAGTTGTTCATCTGTGCTTTTTTCTATTCCTTGTAGTAAATCGGTAATTTCAAGAGAATGTCCGTCTTTATCCATACCAATCGGTTCATGTAAGGACACATCTTTCTGAACTTTTTTTAAGGAACGTAAATACATAAGAATTTCATTTTCAATGCATCTAGCCGCATAAGTGGCTAGCTTTGTTTTTTTTGTTGGTGTATAGCTATTTACTGCCTTCATCAACCCAATAGTTCCAATTGAAATATAATCATCTAAAAGCTCATGTTTTGGGTGGAATTTTTTTACGACGTGTGCGACTAATCGCATGTTTCGTTCTATTAGTTCATCTCTAGCAGATAGATCTCCTGCTAAAAATCGTTCTATCATCACTTTTTCTTCTTCAGGTGTGAATGGTTGATGGAATGCCTGACCTTTTAGATAACCGAGAACTAGAGGAAGTTCAACGACCATGCTTATAAAAGCAGTGAAAAGACCAGAGATAGTGTTCACCTCCATCTGTTGATAAGTTTAGTATATGTCGAATTAAGCCAAAATATGAAAAGATATGCCATAGCATGTCTCTATCACACAATAGGTGCTCATTGTATGAACATAAAAAAAAACGACTGCAAATGCAGGCGCTTAATTTCATACTTTTCTTAAAGTAAAAGTGCTAATCATTAATAATGCTAGAATGATAAATAAAAACATATAAGAGACGGAAGGGATATAATTAATAGCAAAATAGGACAAAGTTAGAATTACTCCTGCTACTGTTATTGGAAGCCCTGTAAAATATCCGTTGGATTCTGAAATATTAAAGCGTGCTAATCTAAAAGCACCACATGCTATATAAATAACTGTAATAACCATTCCAACAACACTAAATTCCTGTAAAACCAATGAATAAATGAGAAGTGCTGGAGCGACTCCAAAAGATATAATATCACTCATTGAATCCAACTGCCTGCCTAATTCAGATTCAAGTTGAAGTTTTCTTGCTACCATACCATCAAACCGATCCAATAAACCGGCTACAAATATAAATAAAACACTATATGTGTATAGTTCATTCATTGTTGCCATAATTGCTGCTCCACCAAAAGCAAGATTACCAATGGTAATCATGTTTGCTGCATGTGATTTCAATTTTTTTACTGTATTTGTCATAACGTCTTGTAAATACATTGCAAATCACTCCTTTACAAATAATATATTTGTTCATTATACTTCGGATAAGAAAAAATTGTAAGAGTTTTTCAAAGGGAGACAAAAATGAAAGAGAAAATATACCAATCGTTGATTGAGTTAACAAATGGAAAATGGTCTTCGGTCATCCTTAAAGGGTTTGCCCAATCCAAACTTAGTAAAAGGCTCATACCATCTTATATTAAATATTTTGATATATCAATTCAAGAAATAACTAGTAAGATGGATGATTTTTCTTCATTACATGATTTTTTTATTCGTCATGTGAAGGATGAATCTAGACCTATCATGAGCTCTGAAAATGCGATTATAAGCCCTGTTGACGCTACAGTAGAAAAAATTGGAGATATAACAGCTGATGGAGTATTCCATGTTAAAGGAAAAACTTATTCTCTTCACAATATGTTAGGAACAGAGAAAATAGCAGAAGAGTATGTGAATGGAAAATATATTGTATTATATTTGAGTCCGGCTGAATATCATCGTATCCATGCGCCTGTAAATGGGAAAGTACTTCGCCAGTATGTTCTTGGAAAAAAATCATACCCAGTAAACAAGTGGGGACTTATGTATGGCAAAAATACAATTAGCGGAAACTATCGTTTACTAACTGAGTTAGAAATGCCAAATAATAAAAAATGTTTTTTTATTAAAGTAGGGGCTATGTTTGTGAATTCAATTGAATTGACAAATAAAACTAAAGAATGGTCAAAGGGAGAAGAAGTGGGATATTTTTCTTTTGGTTCTACGGTTGTAATGTTCTTTTCAGAAGAAAGTATTGAATTTGCAACGACGATTCGTGAAGGTCATTTTATACGAATGGGTGAGTTAGTAGCAAATATGCTATAATCGATAAAGAAAATGCATCGAATTGGAGTGTTCTTAGTTGTATCAAAATTTTATACCGAGTGAATTTGTAAGAAGCGTCTTCCATATTAAGCCTGAGTTGCTAAAGGAAAAGGGTATTAGAGGCATAATTACAGATTTAGATAACACATTAGTAGAATGGGATCGTCCAGATGCTACACCTAAACTAATTGAATGGTTTGCAAGCATGAAGGCTGCTGGTATTCAAGTGACAATTGTATCTAATAATAATGAGATGCGAGTTCAATCTTTCGCGGATCCACTTGGAATTCCCTTTATATATAAAGCAAGAAAACCATTTGGGAAAGCTTTTCAGCAAGCATTGAAAATAATGTCTGTAAAAAAAGAAGAAGTAGTAGTTATAGGCGATCAACTATTAACGGACGTGTTTGGTGGAAACAAACAAAAGCTACATACTATATTAGTTATTCCTGTAGCAAAATCGGATGGTTTCTTTACGAAATTTAACCGTTTAGTGGAACGAAGAATTTTTCGTTATTTGGATAAAAAAGGACAAGTTACATGGGAGGAAGAAGAGTGACAGAAACACCAAAATGTATCGGTTGTGGTACAACTATTCAAACAGAAAACATTGGGGATCCTGGTTATGCACCTGCATCTTCGTTAGAAAAAGATTTTATCATTTGTCAGCGTTGTTTTCGTCTAAAAAACTACAATGAATTACAGCCAGTTTCTTTGACGGATGATGATTTTTTAAGAATATTAAATGGTCTAGGTAAACAAAAAGGATTAATCGTTAAAATAGTAGACATATTTGATTTTAATGGTAGCTGGCTTCCAGGATTACATCGCTTTGTAGGAAATAATCCAATTCTATTAATAGCAAACAAAGCTGATTTGCTACCTAAATCAGTAAAGAAAAATAAAGTGATAAATTGGATGAAGCAAGAATCGAAGAAGTTGGGACTTTCTCCAATCGATGTTCTTTTTGTTAGTGCGCATAAAGGGACTGGAATGACCGAAGCAATCGAAGCAATTGAACATTACCGTAAAGGGGAAAATGTGTATGTTGTCGGTTGTACAAATGTTGGGAAGTCAACCTTTATAAACAGAATCATTAAACATGCAACAGGAGAAGATGCAGTTATTACAACTTCTCATTTTCCTGGGACTACACTGGATATGATTGAGATTCCTTTAGACGATTCAAAAGCTTTATTTGATACGCCGGGGATTATTAATCACCACCAGATGGCGCATTATTTAGATCCGACTGAACTCAAATTTATTACTCCTAAGAAAGAAATAAAACCGAAAGTATTCCAACTGAATAGTGAACAAACATTATTTTTAGGTGGCTTATCTCGCTTTGATTTTATTAAGGGTGATAGATCTGCTTTTACATGTCATATTGCGAATGATATTCCGATACATCGCACAAAATTGGAAAATGCAGATAATTTATATAAAGAGCATAAAGGAAAGTTATTGTCTCCTCCATCCGAGCAATTTGCGGACAAGCTACCTCCATTGGTAAGACATGAATTTAAAATTAAGGATGCGAAAACAGATATTGTTTTTTCTGGTTTAGGATGGATAACGGTACAACATGGCGACGCTATTGTAGCTGCCCATGCTCCAGCTGGTGTAGAAGTTTCAATCCGTCCATCGCTTATTTAGGAGTGTAAACACAATGAAAAAATGGTTTGCAGTTATAGGGAATCCTATTTCTCACTCTCTATCCCCATTTATGCATGAAAAATGGCTTAGTGAGCTGGAGATAGACGCTTCTTATATACCTATTCATGTCGAAGAAGACAACTTAGAAGAAGCAATAATGGGGCTAAAGCTTCTTGGTTGTAGTGGATGGAATGTGACAGTTCCTTATAAGGAAGCGATTATTCCATTTCTAGATGATATTGATGAATCTGCAAAGGGTATAGGAGCGGTTAACACTGTAGTGAAAACAAAAGATAATCGATTTATTGGTTATAATACAGATGGTTTTGGATTTATTAAATCACTTGGTCCCATTAATTTGGAGGACAACATTTTAATTATTGGTGCTGGAGGGGCTGCTAGAGGTATTGTAAATGCATTTAAACAAGGTGGATTTACTAATATTACAATAGCGAACAGAACAGCTAAGAATGCAGAAAAAATGATCCATGACTTACAAATTGGTCATTTCATCACCTTAAACGAAGCGGAAGCACAATTGAATTCATTTGATATAGTTGTACAAACAACTCCGCAAGGGATGAAAAATCAAGCAAATACATTACCAATACAACTAAATAAATTAAAACAGCATGCAATTGTTGCGGATATTGTATATAATCCTTTAGTTACTCCTTTTTTAGAGGAAGCAACAAAATATAACGCTAGAACTATTAATGGGTTAGGAATGCTCGTACATCAGGGAGCAATCGCGTTCTCTTATTGGAATGGTGTATATCCAAAGTCAGAAGATATGATAGATCGTTTAACAGAAAATTTAGGAGGAAATTATGTTAACAGGTAAACAAAAAAGATTTTTACGAAGTGAAGCACACCATTTATCACCTATTTTCCAAGTGGGAAAAGGCGGAGTAAATGATGCAATGATAAAACAAATCGGGGAAGCACTAGAAGTTCGCGAATTGATTAAAATTAGTATTTTACAAAACTGTGAAGACGAAAAGCATGAAGTAGCAGAAGCACTAGCAAAAGGTGCAAAAGCAGAATTAGTGCAATTAATCGGCTTAACAGTTGTATTATACAAACCTTCTAAGAACAATAAGCGAATCGAGCTTCCAAAAGCGAGTCGTGCATGAGTAAAAAAGTAGGAATTTTAGGTGGTACCTTTAATCCTCCACATATGGGTCATTTAATCATTGCGAACGAAGTGTTACATGCGTTGAACTTAGATGAAATACGTTTCATGCCAAATGCTACCCCACCACATAAAAAGAAAGATGAACACGTTTCAGAAGCTAATCGACTGAAGATGGTAAAACTAGCAATAAAGGATATGCCAAAAATGAATGTAGAAACAATTGAATTAGAACGTGGTGGTACTTCCTATACGTTTGATACAATGGAGCTTTTGCAAGAAAGGGAGCCATCGACTACATTCTTTTTCATTATTGGTGGAGATCAAGTTGAATATTTACCGAAATGGCACCGTGTAGAAGAGTTAGTAAAAAAAGTGCAAATTGTAGGAGTACCTAGACCAAATACTACATTTGAAACTGCATATCCTATTATTAAATTGGATATCCCACAAATCGAATTATCTTCCACGATTGTACGGAATCGTCTACAGAATAGAAAAACAACGAAGTTTCTCCTTCCAGAATCTGTTAAAGATTTCATTCAAAAGGAGAAGTTATATGAAGCACGTTGATCTACTAGAAAAGATTAGAGATCGTATGCCTCCTAAACGTTTTGAACATACAAAAGGTGTAGCTAAAACGGCAATACATTTAGCAGAGAAATACGGGGAAGATAAAGAAAAAGCAGAAATAGCTGGGATCTTACACGACGTAGTAAAATTTGCGGATAAAGATTGGTTGAAACAGAATATCTTATCTGAACATCTGGACCCGATGCTACTAACTTTTCATCATGAACTATGGCATGGTCCTGTTGGAAGTATCGTAGCAAAAAAAGAATTTTTTATTGAAGACGAAGACATACTTCATGCTATACGCTTTCATACTACGGGTAGAGCAGGTATGTCCAATTTGGAAAAAATTATTTATATTGCAGATATGATTGAACCAAGTCGAAGTTTCCCAGGCATTGAAGTCTTACGTGATAAGGCAGAAATTGAATTAGATCATGCCATGATCAGTTGTGTGACACATAGTATAAAATTTTTAATTGAAAAAAAACAACCGGTTTATCCGGATTCATTTCATTGTTACAATGATTTGTTAAATAGAAAGGAAAAGTGAAGGAATGAATTCTTCAAAATTACTAGAAATAGCTTATAAAGCAGCAGACGACAAACGTGCAGATGATATTGTCGTACTGAATATGCAAGGAATATCTTTGCTTGCAGATTATTTTTTGATTTGCCACGCAAGTTCTGATCGTCAAGTCCAAGCAATTGCAAAAGAACTTTCAGAACAAGCAGCTGTAGCTGGGTTTAATGTAAAACGTTTAGAAGGTTTTGATGAAGCACGTTGGATTTTAGTTGATATGGGAGACGTTGTTGCCCATGTGTTCCATAAAGATGAGCGTACTTATTACAATTTAGAGCGTCTTTGGGGAGATGCACCATTGATTGAAGTAGGGCTTGATGCATAATGGCTATGTACGATCAGTTTGCATTTATATATGATCGTTTGATGTCAGATATACCTTATGCAAAGTATGCGGAATGGGTGCAAACAAAAGCACCCCATTCTGCAGGGAAAAAACTGGTTGATATTGGATGTGGTACAGGAGTATTAAGCGTCCAATTTGCAAAAGCAGGATATGATGTAATAGGTGTAGATTTGTCAGAATCGATGCTTACAGTTGCTCAAAATCGTAGTTTGGATAATAATGTCCAAGTCTCGTTTATTTGTCAGTCTATGTCTGAAATGGATGGTTTCGAAGGTATAGATGTTGCAGTGATCGCTATTGATTCTATAAATTATTTAGAGAAACTGGATGAAGTGAAACAAACTTTTCAACATATTTACCACTCCTTGGTAGAGGGTGGACAACTATTTTTCGATGTTCATTCACTATTCAAAATGGATGAAATATATCCGAATGGCCCATTTACATATGAGGATGAGCAAGTGGCATATATTTGGAATACTGAAATAGGCGAAGAGAGCCATTCTATTTATCATGATATTACATTTTTTGTTCGTGACGAGGCTGGTTATTACGAACGATTTGAAGAGTCACATTACCAACGAACATTTCCAGTTGAAACATATATAAATCTATTAAAAGAAATTGGTTTTTCTTCCATTTCTAACTCCACTTCTATATTTGGAGAACAATCTCAAGATGAGATTGAAAGATTCTTTATCCACGCTGTAAAATAAGTCTTTCATTTAAGAGGTAAATTTAGTATAGTTTGGGTAACTCCATATAATTTACCTCTTCCTATGAGAGGATGATATTTCTGGTACTTTCTATTTTTCAGAAAAACAAGAAAAAACTGTTGCTCCCAACTTCAGTTGCATTAGCATTCCTTTTTTTTATCATTCAATCCCACTTTAACTCCGCTAATTCCACAGCGGATTCAATTCAACCTATCCCTATAAATGAAGCAATTCAACCACAAGAATCACCCATTGAATTCTTAGAGGACAATCGAATATTTGTCGAAGTAAAAGGAGCAGTCAATATGCCTGGTGTATATGAACTAGCACCTGAGGATCGCGTATTAAATGCAATTGAGCTTGCAGGAGGTTATTTGCCAACAAGTGATAGCAAAGGTATTAATCATGCGCAAAAAGTAGAAGACGAGATGGTTATCTATGTTCCGGTAGAAGGCGAAGAAGTAGAATCTCTCTTGAGTTCTTCTGGTGAATCCTCTAACCTTGTAAACATTAATACAGCAGATATAGCTTTACTCACTACGTTACCAGGTATAGGACCAGCAAAAGCAGAATCGATTATAGCTTATCGAAATGAACAAGGAATCTTTAAAGAAACCGCAGATTTAATGAAAGTAACAGGTATTGGTACTAAAACGTTTGAAAAGTTAGAGTCTTTAATAACTATAAAGTAAAAATTTGTGTTGTTGACGTGTGATTGGACAAACTACTAAACTAAAGGAAGTATTATTATTTAGGAGGTAGTTATATGGAGCGTATAACATGGGACCAATTTTTCATGGCACAAAGCCATTTACTTGCTTTAAGAAGTACATGTACACGGTTAGGAGTAGGAGCAACAATTGTTCGAGATCGTCGAATTATGGCTGGAGGCTATAATGGGTCAATCTCCGGAGGAGACCATTGTATCGATCACGGTTGTTATGTAGTCGACAATCATTGTGTTCGGACTATTCATGCTGAGATGAATGCTCTTTTGCAATGTTCTAAGTATGGTATTTCGGTGAATGGGGCAGATTTATATGTTACTCATTTTCCTTGCTTACCTTGTACGAAATCTATCATTCAGGCTGGAGTTTCTCGTCTTTACTATGCACAGGATTATAAAAATAACCAATATGCAGTAGAGCTTCTAGAGCAATCCGGTGTACAAATCATCCATGTGCCATTTGATGATCGAAAAATCGACTTCTTAAGTGACGAAAAAGTTGAATTATATATGGAACTTCTTACAAAACTTCGTGAGAAAGGAGCGAGTAAAGAAGAATTGGTACCTTATGAAACGAAGGTGGCAGAGTTATTCGGTCTTTAAATATAAAAGGAAATATTATTTATATGGCCTTATCAGTAGTTGTTGCTTCCATAGCAACTTATGAATCGATAAGGCTTTTGTTTTTATTAGTACTGATCGTATTTTGGCTACTATATAAAGGAAAACAATTATTGTTAATTGTGCTGGTTGTCATTTTTGGTAGTTCTTCCTACATGTACTTTACTTACAGCATTCCAGCACCTTCTGAAAATGTTGCTGTGAATAAAATTACCTGGACAGATAGCTACAGGATCAACGGTAGCTATTTACGAGGATTTGCCTTTGGAGATGATCAACAAAAGTGGTATGTTCAATTTAAAATTAAATCAGAACAACAAAAAAACGACTTCTTAAACGAGTCGATTGCTGGTAAAAGTTTTCTAATTGAGTCGCAAGAAATTTTAAAAGCCCCTTTATCTCATATGTATGCTTTTGATATGGAAGCATATATAAAAAGTAATGGAGCTGTCGGACAAATAGAGGTACAGAAATATCAGTTTGTAGGAAATGAGAAAAGCTTTGTCAGTTTTATGGCGGAAAAAAGATTTGATATGAAACAACATATTCAGTCGACATTTCCACACTCATTACAATCTGAAGCGGAAGCATTGCTAATCGGAAGTCGTGAACAAATGCCAACAGATTTACAAGTGGCCTATCAAACCTTGGGTATAACACATCTTTTTGCTATCTCAGGACTTCATGTTGCACTAATAACCCTCATTTTGTACGAACTACTCATTCGCATTGGAGTTAGAAAAGAATCCGCAAGTTGGCTGTTAATTTTAGTGCTTCCTATTTATGCATTGTTAGCTGGAGGAGCACCATCCGTATGGAGATCTGTTTCCGTTACTGAGATAGTATTAATAAGTATGGCATATAGGAAAAAAATTGCTATGGATGATGCTTTTTCGCTAAGTATTATCGGATTTGTATTCATTAGCCCTTGGATTGTATATCAAATTGGTTTCCAATTATCATACTTAGCTGCTTTTTCACTAATCTATTCATCTGTACTTTTAAATAGTAGCTCCTCTTATTTAACGCAATCATTCATGATTACAGCTGTATGTCAATTAATCGTTTATCCTATTCTACTTTATCATTTTTACGAGGTATCGATATCCTCCTTTTTAGCAAATCTACTTTTTGTACCTTTATTTTCTTTTCTCATTCTACCAATAAATATCTTCCTCTTATTTTTAACCTATCTCTCAACTTCTATTAGTGGGTTTATGTTTTCAATGTACGAGCCTATTCGTGTTAAGTTGGAAACATTCATCTTATATATTGGTCATCTACCATTTCAATTATGGAATCCAATGAGGCCTTCACTATCAATCGTGTTTTTTGCTTATTTAACTGTGTTTTTCTTTTTTGTTTGCTTGGAAAAGAGAAAGAGAATAATTATTGGAACAATTACACTACTTATTCCGATAGTTTTTATGCATATCAAACCATATTTGAATTCGTCCACATGGATTAGCTTTCTTAATGTTGGACAAGGGGATTGTATTATCATTGAAATGCCCTACAGAAAAGAAGTGATCATGATTGACACAGGAGGACTGTTAAGGTTCGAACAGGATTCTTGGAAAGAGACTAATGAAAAATATGAGGTTGGAAGACAAATTGTTGTACCTTTTTTAAAAGGGAGAGGAATAACAAAGATTGACACTCTCGTTATAACGCATGCAGATGCAGATCACATGGAAGGTGCTGAGGAAGTCTTAGAAGAAATAAAAATAGAACAAGTTCATATTACCCCTGATTCCACTCAAAAAGAAGTGATGAATGATTTAATAAAGGAAATAAGGAAACAAAATATACCTGTGCTTGAAAAGATTGCAGGTGATCACATAGAGTCTAAATATTTTCAACTTCAATATATTTATCCGTTTGATAATATGTATGAGGGAAATAATGACTCACTCGTATTGTCTATGAAAAATGCCTATTTTCATGGATTGTTTATGGGTGATTTAGAGAAGGAGGGGGAAGAGGAGCTTATTTCAAGCTATGCAAGCGCAATTAAACAGCTTACTTTATTAAAATTAGGACATCATGGAAGCAAAACATCTAGCATTGAATCTTTCTTAGAGCTGACTGAGCCTGACATCTCCATAATCTCAGCTGGATATAATAATCGTTATGGACATCCCCATCTAGAAGTAGTAGAGAGATTAAACAGGTTAAATCTACCTTATATACAAACTGGAAATGATGGGACGATTCAAGTAGAAATAAAAAAGAATGGAAAAATAATGATTTCTACACCATAAAAGACAAAGAGTTTTGTCGAATAAGTCCCTAAATGAAAGACGGCGACTCTCCTGAAGGAAAACGAGACAGTCACAGCCCCGCACGTAGCTTAGCAAGGACACTGAAAAAGTCTATAGAATTTGACTTTTTAAATAAGCTCTTCCAATAAATAAGAAAATCGTTGAAACGGCTCCCTTTCCGCGGGCGTTGCCTTAGCCTCCTAGGCCAACACGATGTTGGTCATGCAATCGTTGCCGCAGGATGCGGCGAACTTAGATTGCCTTCCCCACAACTGCGGGGTCTACGGCTATCGCTATTCCCGCAGGAGTGTCGCCTTTTTCAACAATTTTCTATAAATACTAATTTATAAAATTTAAGTGATGAAAACATGCTCTATTAATGGTATGACGTTTTTCTAATTGAAAAGCGGATAATAGTTGATTAGAGTGGAAGGCGGCGACTCCAGCCGGAAAAGCAAATGTTTTCTGCACCGAAAGCGAAGCGGCAGGTGCATGAACTGAAGACCCTGGACTGAGCGTAGCGAGGGAAGCGGCTGAAGCCATGCCGGCGGAAAGCGTCCGCCTGGAAAGAAAATCTATCGCACTTTTTAATAGAAGTACGAAGAAAGAGGCTGCCCTTAGAAGTCATTTTTTATGACTTGCAGGACAGCCCCTTCTCTGCTTTATCGAGCGATAAACTCAATAATTACTGCGATAGCGAACATTATTGTAAAAAATCCAAAGGAGACTACGAAACCTACGCCTGAGTCGATAGCGTCGTTACGTTTCGACTGTACATTTTGTTCAAACTGATTCATTGATACCCCTCCTATTTCCACCTAATTATAAAGTATTATATATAAAAAATCTACATGGAAACGGTCAATTTTCTATTCACTACTATAATGTCACAAATTATTCATTTATTCTACTGTATAATAAGATTATTAAAGTTAAACAAGGGGATTTATAAATGATTTCAGAAAAATGGATGCAAATAGCAAATAATAAAATAGCAGATGTTTATTTATTATATGGAACGGAAGCCTATTTTATCGAAGAAACTTTAAAAAAACTTAAGAGACAATTAAGTGAAAGTGGAGAAGTAGAAGTTATAAATTTTGATCTGGAAGAAAACAATATAGAAGAAGTTATTTATGAAGCAGATACTATTCCTTTTTTCTCTGATCGTAAATTAGTAATTGCAAAAAATGCCTTCTTTTTGAAAGCTGCTGAAAAAGGGAAAGAGAAAATTGTCCATGATACAGTAGTATTAGAAAAATGGGTTCAAAGTCCATCTCCAACTTCAGTTACGGTTTTTATTGCGCCTTATGAAAAACTTGATGAAAGAAAAAAAATAACAAAAGCGATGAAACAACATGCTGAAGTAATTGAAGCTTCTAGTTTACAAGCTCATGACTTAAAAGGTTGGATTTTGCATGAGGTTTCTAATCTTGGGAAAACAATCTCCGATGAGGCAGTAGAAGGTTTAATAGAAATCGGAGGAACAAATTTAGTTCATTTACAAACAGAATTAATGAAAATTACGACTTACTTAGGGGAACAGGAAGAAATTGATATTAATACGGTGAAGTTGCTTCTCGTTAGAACATTAGAACAAGATGTTTTTTCTTTAGGAAATGCCTATTTAACAGGAAACAAAGGGGAAGCAATCGAAATATATCATGACTTATTAAAACGAAAAGAAGACCCACTTAAGCTAAATGCTCTAATAGCGACTCAGGTACGTTTAATGATACAGGTAGGGCACTTAAAGAAAAGAGGATATCACGCACAACAAATTGCAAATCAACTAAAAGTACACCCTTATCGAGTGAAGTTATTATTTGATAATCCTAATCTCCAAAATGAAAAAAAATTGCTTTCAACTTTAAATGATCTTGCAACAGTAGACTTGCAACTAAAAACATTAAATATTAATCGAGATAGAATTTTAGAAATGTTTTTGATGAAATAAAAAAGAAAGACTGGCCGATGAATCGGATCCAGTCTTTTTACTTACGCTTTTTTCATTAATTGAGCTTTCTTGCGAGTAGCTGCGTTTTTATGAATTAAACCTTTAGAAGCTGCTTTTTCAACTTGTTGAATTGCAGTTTTAATAAGTTCTTTTGCGTTTTCGTCGTTATTAAGTGCAGCAGTGTCAGCTTTTTTTACAGCAGTACGCATAGCTGATTTTGCTTTTGCATTTTGAGCGTTTAACGTCTCGTTTTTCTTAACACGTTTAATAGCAGATTTAATATTTGGCATACCTTTCACCTCCTAATAAGGTCTGAGATGATACTTTTATGTGTTGAAAACTGTCTAATACAACAAGCATTATTTTAACAAACGAAAAAACAAATTGCAATATATAAATGCAAAGAATATTTACTTGACACATCGTACAAACTATTTAGGAGGTGATTTATATGTGGGGAAGAACAGATCTTTTAGATGAAACGGAAGAAATGGTACAACACAAAACGAAAACTCAAAAAGAGACATTAAGTAATTCAGAAGGAATAAAGTTTGACGAAAGTCGAAGCGGCGCAGTCTTAATAACTTCAATAGAAGTAAATGAACAAGGTGAGAAAAAAATAGGCAAGAAAAAAGGAAAATATATTACGCTTACAGATCTGACGGTGAATCCAGAAGTTGAGGAAAGTTTTGAAGCCTTGGAAAAAATGTTTTTAGAGAAGCTTGACGAGATGCATCAAGGATTAAATTTATCAAATTCTTCTAAAGTGTTAATAATTGGACTAGGAAATTCTACGATAACTCCAGATGCTATTGGACCAAAGGCAATTGAATACTTACAAGGTTCCTCTCTATCCCAAAAATCAGAAAACGTAAAGGTAGTAATGTATGCTCCAGGAGTAACTGGTCAGACAGGTTTTGAGACAAGTGACTTTATAGAAGCTATTAGCAAAGCATTTCAGCCGGATTTGATAATTGTGATAGATGCACTTGCAGCAAGAAATAGCGAACGACTTTGCAAAACGATTCAGCTGACGAATACAGGTATTCATCCTGGATCGGGAGTCGGTAATCAACGAAAAGAAGTATCAGAAGAGGTTTATGGTGTTCCTGTAACTGCAATTGGGATACCAATGGTGGTCGATGGTCCAGTCTTATATGCAGATGCGATGGAAAATGTTATACATTATATTGCATCTAAAGTAGAGGAAAAAAGTAGACCTTCCTCAGCACTTGCTGTTACCCCTATGGTGTCTAGCAAAAAATCGACTCTTGATAAAACTGTTTTACAACCGATATTTGGAGAATGGGTGACATGGTCAACGGATGAAAAAAGAAAATTGTTTGAAGAAGTGTTCGTAGGAAAAAATTCTTCTTTATTTGTGACTCCGAAAGAGACGGACGCATGGGTTGAGCAGTACGCTTATTTATTATCTAATGGAATTGAAAATTGGATTTCAAGCAGATAATTAGCGCGACTTTTATTCTTAAGGAATCTTCTTAATTACAGTTGTATAGTAGTTCTAAAAATACTCTCCTCAACATACGATTGTTTGAGGAGAGTGGAAATTATGGCTAATTCCCTTAAGAATTTAACAAGCATTTTAATACTATTATTTTTAGCTCCCATTGTGATCGCTACAATCCAAACACCTCTTGTTACGCAACAACCCGAAGAAAAGAAAAAAGAGGAAACACCAATTGTCTATGCGGCACAGCTGGAATCACCACCAATTGTTTCAGAAATTACTGATCCTAAAAAAGCATTTGTGTATTTTACTCATTACCAAGAAGCATACCAGCCTATACTTGCGGCAAAAGGAGAGAAGGTTTCAGTTTATCATCCTGAAAGTAATATAACTACCTTTCAAGAACAACTCACAGCTCAATTTGCATTCCACCAAGTAGAATCAGAGTTTTTGGATGACTATAATAAGCAAGAAATAAAAGACTATCATACGATTCGCCCATTTGTTCAAAATGCCTTAGCTCATAATAAGTATGATATTATTCTTGATATTCACAGAGACTCAATGAAAGCGAATGTAACGACTCTTAAGGTCGGCGAAGAAAGCTATGCTAAATTTATTTTTGTAATTGGAGCGGAGCATGACAACTACCGATGGAATGAGCAGTTAGCTAATAATCTCTCAGATCAATTAAATAAATTAGTTCCTGGAATATCACGAGGGGTTTTGGTTAAATCAGGGAAGGGTGTAGATGGCGTTTACAACCAAGACCTTGCCAAAAATCTTCTTGTAGTCGAACTTGGAGGCGTCGATAATAATGAACAAGAAATTAATCGTTCTATCGCTATATTAGCGAAAGCTATTTCTAATATGTTTTACGAACCGATAGCATCTTAAAGTACCAAGAGATTGAGCTTATAGCTTAATCTCTTTTTTACTTGATTGTTTTACTAACAGCTTTTTGATAAGATTATATTCTGGCAAAAATAATTTTAAAGGTAACATATCCATTGAATTTATACTTTGGAAAGTTTACATACAAGAAATACATAATTATTTAACAGACATATTTGTAATTCGTTACGAAAAAGGTTTTGTCTGTTATAATTCTTAGTAGTTTAATTAGGAGTGAACAAGATGAATCATGAACAGAGAATGGATCGACAAAAAAAGATTCGTAACTTTTCGATTATAGCCCATATTGACCACGGAAAATCAACTTTGGCAGATCGTATTTTAGAAAAGACGCAAACATTAACTTCACGCGAGATGAAAGACCAGTTACTCGATTCCATGGATTTGGAGCGTGAAAGAGGTATAACGATTAAATTGAATGCGGTGCAACTGACATACAATGCAAAAGATGGAGAAGAATATATATTTCATCTAATTGATACACCAGGACATGTCGATTTCACATACGAGGTTTCTAGAAGCTTAGCTGCTTGTGAAGGAGCCATCTTAGTTGTGGACGCAGCTCAAGGTATCGAAGCACAAACTCTTGCGAATGTGTATCTAGCATTAGACAATGATTTAGAGATTCTACCGGTTATCAATAAAATCGATTTACCTGCTGCTGATCCTGAGCGTGTTAGAAATGAAGTTGAAGAAGTTATAGGATTAGATGCATCCGAAGCTGTTCTAGCTTCTGCTAAAGCAGGGATAGGTATAGAAGATATTCTGGAGCAAATAGTAGAAAAAGTGCCAGCACCATCTGGAGATCCTGCAGCCCCATTAAAAGCGCTTATTTTTGACTCGTTATTCGACCCTTATCGCGGTGTAATTGTTTATATTCGTATTATGGAAGGTACTGTAAAACCAGGAGATACGATAAAAATGATGTCTTCTGGTAAAGAATTCGAAGTAGTTGAAACAGGGGTTTTTACACCAAAATCTACTATGCGTTCAGAGTTGACTGTTGGGGACGTAGGTTTCTTAACAGCGTCCATGAAACATGTTGGCGATTCAAGTGTAGGGGATACAATCACTTTAGCTTCGAACCCTGCTTCTGAACCACTTGCTGGATATCGAAAAATGAATCCTATGGTTTTCTGTGGTTTATACCCAATTGATAACGCAAAATATGTTGATTTACGGGATGCCTTAGAAAAATTACAACTTAATGACTCAGCTTTAGAGTTTGAACCAGAAACTTCACAAGCACTTGGATTTGGATATCGTTGTGGATTCTTAGGACTGCTTCATATGGAAATTATTCAAGAACGTATTGAGCGTGAATTTAAAATAGATTTAATCACGACAGCACCTAGTGTTATTTACGATGTTAAGTTGACCAATGGAGAAACGATTAAAGTAGACAACCCATCTATGATGCCAGATGTCCAAAAAGTAGATACAATTGAAGAACCATACGTTAAAGCTTCTATTATGGTACCTGAAGATTATGTGGGATCTGTAATGGAGTTATGTCAACGAAAACGTGGGAATTTTATCACGATGGATTTCTTATCTAAAGCTCGGGTTAATATTATTTATGAAATTCCTCTATCTGAGATTGTATACGATTTCTTTGATGCTTTAAAATCAAGTACAAAGGGTTATGCATCTTTTGATTATGAACTGATTGGATACAAAGAATCTAAACTAGTTAAAATGGACATTCTTTTAAATAGCGAGAAAGTCGACGCATTAAGTTTTATCGTTCATAAAGATTTTGCTTATGAACGTGGAAAAGTAATTGTTGAAAAGTTAAAAGCGCTTATTCCTAGACAACAGTTTGAGGTTCCAGTTCAGGCAGCGATTGGTCAAAAGATTGTTGCACGTTCAACGATCAAATCAATCGGCAAAAACGTTTTAGCAAAATGTTATGGTGGAGATATCTCACGTAAACGAAAACTTCTTGAGAAACAAAAAGAAGGTAAAAAACGTATGAAACAAGTAGGTTCAGTAGAAGTACCACAGGAAGCATTTATGGCTGTTCTGAAGATGGATGAACCTAATAAGTAATTGATTAAAGGGATAAGAATAAAATTCTTTTGAAATTAATATTTTTCAATGAACTTGCCACCGTTTGTATTTTTCGGTGGTAAGTTTTTTTCATTTTAGAATAAATAAACATATGCATTGAAAAAAGGACTTAATAAGGTTCATTCAGACTGTAGACAAACTCTAAGGTTTTTGAGTATATCTATAGTCTTTTTTCTTTTAAAATAAAAAATGTCATAAATAGTAATAGGATTTCCGCTCCGGGCGGACGCTTTCCGCGGGCGGGGCCGAGCCGCTTCCTTTGCTCCTGCGCAAGCTCGTCGCAAAATTAATTTCGCAAAGCTCAGTCCAGGGTCTCGACTGTCCCGCTTTTCCCGCTGGAGTCGCCGCCTCCGCTAAGGATCTAATTAAAAACACACAATACTTGAGTAGTGATGGATTATGACGTTAACAGTTAGAATTGCTAACGATTAACCAACTAGTTCCAAATACGATCGTCCTAGTGTCGACCAAGTAATCTTATTTAAGATGACATTCATTCAATATGTGTTCATGAACCATTCCATGCGCTAAACGAACATGACGTGTCGCTAGTTCTTACGGTTTGTTAGATTTAATAAAATACGATACAATACAATATGAAAGTGCTCGTCTATGAAGCATTTATGGCTTTTTTAAATGGACTAGCCAAATAAAAATACCAAAGGTAAGGAGGCTTTTGCCTCCTTTTTCCTTTTATAGAAAGTGGTGTATCCTATGGTACGTGGCGTTTATCTCCACATTCCTTTCTGTCATCAGATATGCAATTATTGCGATTTTAATAAATTTTTCTTTCATAACCAACCAGTAGATGAATACATCGAATCCATAGGTAAAGAAATGCACTTATGGGAAGAACAATTAAATGGATCCCAAATTGAAACTATTTTTATTGGGGGAGGAACTCCGACCTCTTTATCTGAATCTCAATTAGAGCGATTATTTACTTTCATCCATCAATACATTCCAATGGATGGAGTAATTGAATTTACTTCAGAAGCTAATCCTGATGAATTAACTTTTGAGAAAATGCAACTCATGCGACAGTTTGGAGTAAATAGATTAAGTATGGGTGTCCAAACGTTTGATCAAGAATTATTGAAGGTCCTTGGAAGAACTCATTCTAACGAACATGTCTATGAAGTAATAGAAAATGCAAAGAAAATTGATTTTCCGTCTATTAGTATTGATTTGATGTATGGATTGCCAAATCAAACAATGGAGCAATGGCAAAATTCATTGCAACTGGCAAACAGCCTTAACATTCCACATATTTCGGCCTATTCTTTATTGATAGAGCCTAAAACGATTTTTTATAACTTGATGTCAAAAGGCAAACTTTCATTACCAGGAGAAGACCTGGAAGCAAAAATGTATGGGTATTTGTTGGATGAAATGACGAAACAAGGGTATAACCAATATGAGATTAGTAATTTTGCGAAGGAAGGAAAAGAATCTAATCATAATTTGATTTACTGGGATAATGATGAATACATTGGTCTTGGAGCAGGAGCACATGGTTATGCAAATGGCATTCGGTACTCTAACCACGGTCCACTAAAAAAATATATGAATATGATCGAACAAAATGAAAAACCTATCATGTTGCAAAAAGAAGTAACTTCTATCGAAAAGATGGAAGAGGAAATGTTTTTAGGTTTACGAAAAAATGCTGGAGTTTCGATAGATAGATTTAATCATCGATATAGTCAATCAATTCAAAAGGTATATGGAAAAGAAATAGAGGAACTAAAACAAAAAGGATTCATCATTATTGAAAATGGTCATGTGAAATTAACACGACGTGGACGATTTGTTGGAAATGAAGTATTTCAGTATTTTCTTCAATAAACCAAATCATATTCATTGACAGTTTTCTTTAGATTTGATACCTTTTATATGAGTATTAGCACTCTCATAGAACGAGTGCTAACAGAGGTGATAATCATGCTAACTAATCGGCAATTATTAATATTGCAAGTAACGGTAGATGATTTTATTGAAACCGCTCAACCAGTTGGATCTCGTCAGATTTCGAAAAAGGAGGAAGTTCCATATAGTCCTGCTACTATTCGAAATGATATGGCAGATCTTGAAGATATGGGATATTTAGAAAAAACACATACTTCGTCTGGTCGTGTACCGTCAGAAAAAGGGTACCGTTACTATGTAGACAATATGTTAACTCCACAACGAATATCGAAAGATGAGATTAAGCAAATTCGTTCGGTCTTTGAAGAAAGAATGGTGGAGACGGAGCAAATCATTCGGAAGTCAGCAAATATCTTGTCTGAACTGACGAATTACACCTCCATATTATTAGGGTTGGATGTTCGAAAGCATCGAGTAAAACGCTTTTCAATTGTGCCACTTTCAGAAGATTCGGCTGTTGCCATTATCGTCACAGATAGCGGACACGTTGAAAATCGAGTATTTTCTATTCCTGAAAGCTATAATACATCGGACATTGAACGAATGGTTAATTTGTTAAATGACAGCTTAATAGGAGTACATGTACATGAAGTTCCTATGAAATTAGAGGCTGTTACAAGCACGTTATTAAAACAAAGAGTCGGGCATTTTAACAATCTCCTTAGTTCATTGAACAAAGCGATGACGATAGAGCAGAAGGATAAAGTATACTACGGTGGAAAAATGCAACTGTTAAATCAACCAGAATTTAATGATTTAGAAAAAGCTCGTAGTATAATGTACTTGATGGATCATGTAAACCAAATACCTAGTATTTTTCCTGTTGATAAAAAAGGAATTCAGATAAGAATAGGATCTGAAAATAATCACCTCGCAATGGAGGACTGTAGCGTTATAACAGCTTCCTATGGAATAGGAGATGAACAGATGGGATCAATCGCAATTATTGGTCCTACACGTATGGATTATAAGCGTGTAGTTTCTTTACTGGATGTAATGAGTACTGATTTATCAAGAGAACTATCTAGAATATTACGTGGTCATCATGGATAAGGAGAGTTGTGGACATGTCAAAACAAAAAGATGAAATCGTAGAAGAAAGTCTAGAAGTAGAATCAAATGAAAATAACGAAGAAGTAGCTAACGAAGAAAGTGTGGAAGAAGTAGTTGAAGTAGACGAACTCACACTTGTTAAACAACAATTAGAGGAAGAACAAGATAAAGCGATCCGTTTAAGAGCAGACTTCGAAAATTATAAACGAAGAGTTCAATTAGACAAAGAATCAGATTATAAATACCGCGCTCAATCTGTTCTAACAGATATTTTACCGGTACTTGATAATTTTGAACGTGCACTTGCAGTTAACGTAACATCGGAAGAGGCTGTGTCTTTAGTAAAAGGTGTAGAAATGGTATATCGCACTTTACTTGATGCAGTTGGGAAAGAAGGCCTTGAAGTAATTGAGGCAGAAGGTGTTCCATTCGATCCAAACTTCCATCAGGCGGTAATGCAAGAAAAGGACGATTCAAAAGAGTCAGGAATCGTGCTTCAAGAATTACAAAAAGGGTATAAGTTAAAAGATAGAATACTGCGACCTACTATGGTTAAGGTAAACGAATAATAATCGATACTTACTTATATCAGTTATAAATTAGGAGGAAAAATATATGTCTAAAATTATTGGTATTGACTTAGGAACAACAAACTCATGTGTATCTGTACTAGAAGGCGGAGAACCAAAAGTAATTCCGAATCCAGAAGGTAATCGTACAACTCCATCTGTTGTAGCATTTAAAAATGGTGAAAAACAAGTTGGGGAAGTAGCTAAACGTCAATCTATTACAAATCCAAATACAATTTCATCTGTTAAACGTTTAATGGGTACAAATGAAAAAGTAACTGCCGAAGATAAAGAATATACTCCACAAGAAGTATCTGCAATGATTCTTCAATACTTAAAAGGTTTTGCTGAAGATTACTTAGGTGAAAAAGTAACGAAAGCTGTTATTACAGTTCCTGCATATTTTAATGATGCTGAACGTCAAGCTACAAAAGATGCTGGTCGTATCGCAGGTCTTGAAGTTGAACGTATTATTAACGAACCAACTGCTGCAGCGCTAGCTTATGGGCTAGATAAAATGGATCATGATGAAAAAATACTTGTGTACGATTTAGGTGGAGGTACATTTGACGTATCTATCCTAGAACTTGGTGATGGAGTATTTGAAGTATTAGCTACAGCTGGTGATAATCGTCTTGGTGGGGATGACTTTGACCAAGTAATAATGGATTATTTAGTTCAAGAATTCAAAAAAGATAATGGTGTTGACTTATCTCAAGATAAAATGGCTGTTCAACGTCTAAAAGACGCTGCAGAAAAAGCGAAAAAAGACTTGTCTGGTGTAACATCTACACAAATCTCTCTTCCTTTCATTACTGCAGGGGAAGCTGGACCACTTCACTTAGAAGTAACAATGACACGTGCAAAATTTGATGATTTAACAGCTCATTTAGTAGAGCGTACAATGGTACCTACTCGCCAAGCGCTAAAAGATGCTGGTCTAAATTCATCTCAAATTGATAAAGTTATTCTTGTAGGTGGTTCTACTCGTATTCCTGCTGTACAAGATGCAATTAAAAAAGAAACTGGTAAAGAACCACATAAAGGTGTTAACCCAGATGAAGTAGTAGCAATGGGTGCTGCTGTTCAAGGTGGAGTATTAACTGGAGATGTGAAAGACGTTGTTCTTCTTGACGTTACACCTCTTTCATTAGGTATTGAAACAATGGGTGGAGTTTTCACAAAACTAATTGAACGTAATACAACAATCCCAACATCAAAATCTCAAGTTTTCTCTACAGCTGCTGATAACCAACCTGCTGTTGATATTCATGTTTTACAAGGTGAACGTCCAATGGCAACAGATAACAAAACACTTGGTCGCTTCCAACTTGCGGATATTCCACCAGCACCACGTGGAGTTCCACAAATTGAAGTAACATTTGATATCGATAAAAACGGTATCGTAAATGTTAAAGCAAAAGATTTAGGAACACAAAAAGAACAAAACATTACAATTCAATCTAATTCTTCACTTTCCGATGAAGAGATTGAACGTATGGTAAAAGAAGCAGAAGCAAATGCAGAAGCAGATAAAGCTCGTAAAGAAGAAGCAGAAGTTAAAAATGAAGCAGATCAACTAGTATTCATGACAGAAAAAACATTAAAAGATCTAGAAGATAAAGTATCTGAAGAAGAGAAAAAATCTGCCGAAGATGCAAAAGAAGAGTTAAAAGCAGCATTAGAAGCTGGTAACTTAGAAGACATTAAAACTAAAAAAGATAAATTAAACGAAATCGTTCAACAACTTACAATGAAACTTTACGAACAAGCACAAGCAGAAGCTGCTAGTGCAGGTCAAGCAGATAGCGGTCAAGCTGACGATGGTGTAGTAGATGCTGAATTTGAAGAAGTAAAAGACGATAAAGATAAGTAAGACTAGATAGACAAGTAATGTGAGTGGTGGGAAAAGTCAAAGACCGAATTCGGCTTTGGCTTTTCTTACTGTTTAGCTTAGAAACGACAAATAAGTTTTTTGCTATTCGGATTTTGTCCGTGTTACAATAATCTTTATGTGTAGGTTAACAGAGCAGGAGAGTGAACTATGAATAAACGTGATTATTATGAAGTACTTGGTTTATCAAAAAGTGCTTCACAAGATGAGATTAAAAAAGCATATCGTAAGCTTTCCAAACAATATCACCCTGATATTAATAAAGAAGCAAACGCAGAGGAAAAGTTTAAAGAGATTTCGGAAGCTTATGAAGTGTTAAGTGATGATCAAAAACGTGCGCAATATGATCAATTTGGTCATGCTGGTCCAAACCAAGGCTTTGGTGGTTTTGGTGGCGGAGCAGACGGTTTTGGCTTTGAAGATATTTTCAGTTCATTTTTTGGAGGGGGTGGCTCTCGCCGACGTGATCCAAACGCTCCAAGAAAAGGAAATGACCTTCAATATTCTATGACCATCGAGTTTGAAGAAGCAGTTTTTGGTAAAGAAACAGAAATAGAAATTTCAAAAGAAGAAAATTGTGATACTTGCTCAGGTACTGGGGCAAAACCAGGAACACATCCTGAAACATGTACGCATTGTAATGGTGCAGGTCAAGTGAATGTGACCCAAGATACACCATTTGGCCGTATACAAACTAAACGTACATGTAATCACTGTCATGGAACTGGTAAGATGATTAAAGATAAATGTTCAACATGTCATGGAAAAGGTACTGTCAATAAACGCAAAAAAATTAAAGTCACAATTCCAGCCGGAGTTGATGATGGTCAACAACTTCGCGTAAGTGGTCAAGGGGAACCAGGTGTAAATGGTGGTCCTGCTGGAGACTTATATATTGTATTCCGTGTTAAAGCTGATCCTCGTTTCGAACGAGATGGCGATGATATTTATTATGAATTACCATTAACTTATGCCCAAGCAGCTTTAGGTGATGAAATTGAAGTGCCTACTGTACAAGGGAAAGTGAAATTAAAGATTCCGGCAGGAACTCAATCACAAACGAAATTCCGTTTAAAAGGAAAAGGCGTGAAAAATGTTCATGGTTACGGAGTCGGAGATCAACACGTTATCGTTAAAGTAATCACTCCTAAAAAATTGACAGAAAAACAAAAACAACTACTTCGTGAATTTGCTGAAATTAGTGGGGACATTCCAGAAGAGCAAGGTAGTTCGTTATTTGATAAAATAAAAAGAACGATAAAAGGTGAATAAAGGAGTTGTGCGCAGGGTGAAATGGTCTGAACTATCTATTCATACGACAATTGAAGCAGTAGACGCTGTGAGTAATATTTTGCATGAAGCTGGTGCGAGTGGGGTAGTCATTGAAGACTCAGAGGAATTAGTTAGAGAAAGAGAAGATCGATTCGGTGAAATCTATAATTTAAATCCAGAAGATTTCCCTGTTGACGGGGTTCGTGTAAAAGCTTATTTAGCAGAGACTAGCTTTCTATTAGAAACGGTAGAAGAGATCAAGCTTGCGATTATTAACTTACAAAATTTCAATATCGATATTGGACACAATATTGTGACTGTGCAAGAAGTGGATGAGGAAGATTGGGCAAATGCTTGGAAAAAATACTATCATCCTGTAAAAATATCCAATCGATTTACAATCGTACCGACTTGGGAAGATTATGAACGAGTTAGTACAGATGAGTTAATAATTGAATTAGATCCAGGAATGGCTTTTGGAACAGGTACTCACCCTACAACAGTTATGTGCCTTCAAGCTTTAGAAAAAACTGTCCAACCGAATTCAAAAGTGATAGATGTAGGAACTGGGTCTGGGGTACTCTCAATTGGAGCAGCTAAACTTGGCGCAACATCTATACATGCACTTGATTTGGACGAAGTGGCTGTAGCTTCTGCAAAAGAAAATATCACAATTAATAATGTAGACCATGTGGTAAAGGTAACGCATGGTAATTTACTTGATAGTGTAAATGAGCAGGCAGATATTGTAGTTGCAAATATTTTAGCTGAAATTATTATGACGTTTACAGATGACGCCTTTTCTATTGTCAAAGATGGAGGCTTGTATATTACCTCAGGTATAATCTCTGCCAAAAAAGAAGATGTGAAAAATGCTTTGCAAAAATCTGGCTTTGAAATTGAAGAAGTGATGATGATGGAAGATTGGGTAACAATCATTTCAAAAAAACCGCTTCTATAAGGAGATTGTTATGCAACGTTATTTTACGGATGAACCAATAAATGATAATAATTTGATTACAATAACCGGCGAGGATGCGCATCATATGATACAAGTGATGCGCATGTCACCCGGAGATCAAGTATATGTAGTCGCGGAAAACTTTACTTATACGATGAAAATCATGGAGGGGACTTCAAAGGCAGTCGTATTGCAAATAGTCGATAAGCTAACTAGTTCAAACGAAATGCCTATTAAAGTTTCCATAGTATGTGGCTTACCTAAAGGTGATAAGTTAGAATTGATTACTCAAAAAGCAACAGAACTTGGAATGCATACACTCTATCCATATGAAGCGAAAAGGTCAATTGTGAAATGGGACAAACAAAAAAACGAAAAGAAGCTCGTTCGTTTGCAAAAGATTGCGAAAGAAGCAGCTGAACAATCGCATCGTTCTAGAATACCAACTATACATAGCCCTATTAACTTAAATGAACTTTTAGAAATTGCCCAAAAATACGATGTGAAGTTTGTTGCAGATGAAGAAGATGCAAAACACGAGCAACGTCAAAAGTTTGCTGAGCAATTAAAAAAGGTGTATGATAAAAAATCGATACTTATTGTATTTGGTCCCGAAGGTGGATTAGATCGCTCTGAAGTAAAAGTCTTACTAGAAAATGATTTTCAACCAATTTCACTTGGACCAAGAATTTTAAGAACTGAAACTGCCCCGTTATATGCGCTTGCTGCAATTTCCTATGAATATGAATGAAAGAGGTGTAAGGATATGTCATCCGTAGCATTCCATACATTAGGCTGTAAAGTTAATCATTATGAAACAGAGGCTATATGGCAATTATTTAAAGAAAATGGTTATGAACGCACTGATTTTGAAAAACAATCAGATGTATATGTCATCAATACTTGTACAGTAACTAATACAGGCGATAAAAAAAGTCGTCAAGTAATACGTCGAGCAATTCGTCAAAATCCTGATGCTGTAATCTGTGTTACTGGTTGTTATGCACAAACTTCACCAGCAGAGATAATGGCAATTCCTGGTGTAGATATTGTAGTGGGAACACAAGAACGAACAAAAATGCTAGATTATATTGAACAATATAAGTCTGAACGAACTCCTATTAATGCAGTAGGAAACATAATGAAGAATCGAGTATATGAAGAGTTGGACGTCCCTTCATTCACAGATCGCACACGTGCTTCCCTTAAAATACAGGAAGGCTGTAATAATTTTTGTACTTTTTGCATTATCCCATGGGCTCGTGGCCTCATGAGATCACGTAACCCAGAAGAAGTAGTTCACCAAGCTCAACAGCTAGTGGATGCAGGTTATTTAGAAATTGTATTAACAGGCATTCATACAGGTGGATATGGAGAAGATTTAAAAGATTATAATTTGGCACAGCTTTTAAGAGACATTGAAAATAATGTAAAAGGATTAAAACGTCTTCGTATTAGTTCAATCGAAGCAAGCCAATTATCGGATGAAGTAATTGATGTGTTGAGAGATTCAAAAATTGTTGTGAGACATTTGCATATCCCTATACAATCCGGTTCAGATACTGTTTTAAAAAGAATGCGTAGAAAATATACAATGGAGTTTTTCGCAAATCGTTTAGACCGATTAAGAGAGGCTTTACCTGATTTAGCTATTACTTCTGATGTAATTGTAGGTTTTCCAGGTGAAACAGAAGAAGAATTTATGGAAACATATAATTTTATTCGTGACCAAAAATTCTCTGAACTTCATGTTTTCCCGTATTCTAAGCGGACAGGTACACCTGCTGCAAGAATGGAAGATCAAGTAGAAGAAGAAGTGAAGAATGAGCGTGTGCATCGTTTAATTACATTAAATGATCAACTTGCAGTAGAATATGCTTCTCGATTTGAAGGTGAAGTATTAGAGATTATCCCAGAAGAAAAATATAAATTGGATTCAGATTCAAATTTGTATGAAGGCTATACAGATAATTATTTAAAAGTTGTCATTCCTGGATCTGAAGATTTGATTGGAAAATTAGTTCGTGTAAAAATTACAAAGGCTGGCTATCCTTATAACGAAGGACAATTTGTACGTGTGCTAGACCAAATAGAAGAGTTAGTATAATAAAAAAAGTCAGTGAATTTTATCTCACTGGCTTTTTTTCATAATCTCTATTATGATTGAGAGGTACGGACAACTGCCGAGAGGGGAATACAAATGACACAAAATATTGCAGCATTAATTGATCATACATTATTAAAACAAAATGCTACAAAAGATCAAATTGAAAAATTATGTGAGGAAGCTAAAACATATACATTTGCATCAGTATGTGTAAATCCTACTTGGGTTGAGCTAAGCGCAAAACTTTTACAGGATAGTCCAGTTAAAGTATGTACAGTGATTGGGTTTCCATTAGGCGCAAGCACTACTGAAGTAAAAGCATTTGAAACAAAAAATGCAATTGAGAATGGTGCAGAAGAAATAGATATGGTTATAAATGTAGGTGCATTAAAAGATGCAGACTATGACTTTATCCAAAAAGATATCGCTGCAGTGGTAGAAGCGGCTAAAGGAAAAGCAATTGTGAAAGTTATTTTAGAAACTTGCTTATTAACAAATGAAGAAATTGTAAAAGCAAGTGAAATATCTAAAGCAGCTGGAGCAGACTTTGTAAAAACTTCTACCGGATTTTCAACTGGTGGAGCAACAGTTGAAGCTGTTAAACTTATGAGAGATACTGTTGGTCAAGACCTTGGTGTCAAGGCTTCTGGCGGTGTTCGTAGCCTAGAAGATTTACAAGCTATGGTGGATGCAGGTGCTTCTAGAATTGGAGCAAGTTCAGGAGTAGAAATTATGCAAGGTCTAACAAGTAATTCTGATTATTAATTTAGTTGTATGTATTGACCATTTGTAAACAATACGATATAATTTTTTAGTACATAACAACTGGTTATGTACTTGACGTGTGTTCGGAGGGAGGGAAAGAGAGATGTCAAAAACTGTCGTTCGCAAAAACGAATCGCTTGAAGATGCTCTTCGCCGCTTCAAACGTACTGTATCTAAAAGTGGTACAATTCAAGAGGTAAGAAAGCGCGAGTTTTATGAGAAGCCAAGCGTGAAACGTAAAAAGAAATCAGAAGCTGCACGTAAACGTAAGTGGTAAATTAATCCCAACCATCCCTACGTTCAAAACACGTACATTATGATTAAAATTTACAAGTATGTAAACCGAGAAAATTTATTTTCTCGGTTTATTTTTTTTTGAAACTTTTTTCATTCTACTCCGTAAAGTATTATATACATATAGAAGAAGGGAGGTTTAAGGATGAAATTGTTCCGATATATTACTTCAATTTGCTTATTGCTTTTATCATTTTTCATGATTGTTCCTTCTATTACTGCAGACGCTCCGAAAGTTTATAAAATTCCTGTATATAAAGAAGTTGAAAAAGGTTTATATGCTTTTTTAAAAAGATCCATTAATGATGCGGAAGAAGCAGGTGCAGATGCTATTATTTTTGAGATTAATACTCCTGGAGGATTTGTAGATTCTGCGGAAGATATTGTGAATTTACTTGACTCAACCTCTATTCGAAAAATAGCTTATATTAATTCACAAGCACTTTCAGCAGGAGCATATTTAGCACTACATACAGATGAAATATACATGTCTCCAAATGGGACGATGGGTGCGGCAGCTGTAATTGACGGCAGTGGAAATGCTGCAGATGTAAAAGCGAGAAGTGCATGGAAGGCTAAAATGATCAATGCAGCTAACCGAACAGGAAAAAAACCAATATATGCACAAGCGATGGCAGATGAAAGTGTTGACTTACCAGAGTTTAATGCTCCAAAAGGTGAATTGTTAACGCTTACCTCTGCAGATGCATTAAAAGTAAAGTACTCGAATGGAACAGTTAGTTCAATGGAAGAATTACTAGAAGTGACAAAACTAGCGGATGCACAGATTATTGAAACGGAGCAAACGATTACTGAAACAATTGCTAGGTTCATTACTCACCCGATTATAGTACCTATTCTTTTATCTATTGCAAGCTTAGGACTAATAGTAGAGTTGTATTCTCCTGGTTTCGGTGTTGCTGGAACGATGGGACTTGTATCATTAACACTTTTCTTTTTTGGACATTTAGTTGCAGGACTTGCTGGGTACGAAACGATTATCATTTTTGTTATTGGAGTAATCTTATTAATTGCTGAATTCTTTTTGCCCGGAGGAATTAGTGGTATATTAGGGGCAGCTGCTATTATTACTAGTATAATACTAGCAGGAGGCAATATTGTACAAATGAGTATATCTGTTTTAATTGCTTTAACAGTAGCTATAGTGGGAATGGTGATTATAATGAAGTTTTTTGGTAAACAATTAAAAGTATTAAATAAAGTAATTCTCTCGGATGCTACAACTACTGAACAAGGGTATGTTTCCAATGTAAATAGACTTGAGTTAATTGGTAAAGTAGCAGTAACAATGACTCCCCTTAGACCTGCCGGAACGATACGTATAGGTGATGAGCGAATAGATGCAGTTTCTGATGGAAGTTTTGTAGAAAAAAACAAACAAGTTGTTATTATTAAAGTAGAGGGTTCTCGTATAGTTGTACGAGAAATATCTGAAGGGGAGGAAATAGAATGATTAGTGGAAGTATGATTTCTTTAATAATTGTAATCGTTCTGGCATTCATAGTGCTGTCTGTATTTTTTACATTTTTTCCAATCGCATTATGGATTTCAGCACTTGCTGCTGGAGTTAAAATTAGCATATTTACATTAGTAGGTATGAGGTTACGTCGAGTTATACCTTCTCGTATCGTAAATCCGCTTATTAAAGCACATAAAGCAGGTTTGAATGTTGCGATAAACCAGTTAGAAAGTCACTATTTAGCTGGTGGTAATGTTGACCGTGTAGTTAACGCATTAATCGCTGCTCACCGAGCGAACATTGCTTTAACATTTGAACGTGCGGCTGCAATTGACTTAGCTGGCCGTGATGTTTTAGAAGCAGTACAAATGTCGGTAAATCCAAAAGTTATTGAAACTCCATTTATTGCAGGGGTTGCTATGAATGGTATCGAGGTAAAAGCAAAAGCTCGAATTACTGTGCGAGCAAACATTGACCGTTTAGTCGGGGGAGCTGGGGAAGAAACAATCGTAGCACGTGTAGGGGAAGGTATTATTAGTACGATCGGTTCCAGCACTAGTCATGAACGTGTTCTAGAAAACCCAGATTTAATTTCGCAAACGGTGTTAGCTAAAGGATTAGATTCAGGAACTGCATTTGAAATTCTATCGATCGATATCGCGGACGTTGATATAGGCAAAAACATCGGTGCTGAACTTCAAACAGAGCAAGCGGAAGCAGATAAGAAAATTGCACAAGCTAAAGCAGAAGAACGTCGTGCAATGGCTGTAGCTTCTGAACAAGAGATGAAAGCGAAAGTAGTTGAAATGCGCTCGAAAGTAGTTGAAGCAGAAGCAGAAGTACCACTTGCAATGGCTGAAGCTTTGCGCGAAGGTAATATTGGTGTGATGGACTATATGAACTATAAAAATATTCAAGCAGATACTACGATGAGAGATTCCATAAGTAAAGTCGGAGGAGAAAAAACTTCTACGGATGAGTTGAAAGACTAAGAAACAATGGATAGGAGGTTTTCTCCTTGGAAAGTATTATTGTCATCATTATAATGGCGATCATTAGTAGTTTGGTTGGAAAGAAAAAGAAACCAGAGCAAAAGCCTGTCAAACAAACTCAACAACCAATGAAACCAGTAAAAGATAATCCGTTTAAGGATCTTGGCGATTTTGCAAAGGATTTTATGGATGATCAAAAAAAACAATTGGATAGAAAGTCCCCAGAAGTAAAGAAGGCACCTGTCCTTGTTGAAAAAGTAGAACGAGAAGTTATGAGAAATCAGGGCAAACCTCGATCTACGGGTAGACTTTCCGTTCATCAGGAAAATAAGGAACAAAAAGTATCACGACCGGATATTAATATAATTCCTAATTCCAAAGATGATTTAGTTAAAGCAATTGTGTTCTCTGAAATTCTTGCACCACCAAAATCGAGAAGATAACTCATGAACACCCCTTTACATGCATAAAATCATGTAAAGGGGTGTTTTTTTGAAAAAATTATTTCCACTCCATGCGAGTATTATGATGGAAGATTTCAGTGAGATTACGTTAGATAATGAATTTACCATCCTCCGTTTAAAAGAAAATAATTTAGTCTGTGCATACGATGATTTCCTTTTAGAAATTCAAGCCACTACTTTAAAGATAAAGTCAATATCAATGGAGCGACTATGTTTGCAAGTAGAAGATCTTAGTCATTTCAAAATTACGAGGAAGGAAAAAATGTAATGCAGCAGCTAATTCAAGTAAGGATGCCGATTAAAGTAGATCAGCATCTATTATTTCAACGATTATTTTCAGTTAATATTGTCGTGTATCAAGTCTACAGTACAGAAAAGTACTTTTATTTTTCTATTCGTAGAAAGGACTTACCAGTATTTCGTAAAGTAAGGAGGTCATTAAAGCTTCCTGTTTATTTAGTAGATGAAAGAAAAAAAGGAATCATTCAACCATATGCTATCTCTATAGTAGGCGTGATTATATTTTTATTGATTCCTGTTATACTTGCGCAATTCATTTGGACGATACAAATTGAATCTGAATCTCCAGAAAACAATGTACTGATTTATGAAGAATTAAAGGAAATAAGCATTAAAGAAAGAATGCTTGCTTCTAAAATACCATCGGAGCAAGAGATTAGGCAAAAACTATTACTAAAACATAAAGAATACTCTTGGGTGCATTTTACAAAATCAGGATCAAAATTAACTGTAACGCCCATGTTAGCACCTACTCAGACAGAGCGGGTTATTAAAGATGCTCCCTCTATCCATTTAATAGCAAAAAGAAGTGGAGTCGTAACCGATTTTGAGTTAATAAAAGGGGTAAGGGCAATAGAAAAAAATGTTAGTGTAAAAAAAGGAGACATTTTAGTTAATGGTTTTGTAACGCAGGGAGATAAAAGAATTATTACTAGTGCAGAAGGTAAGGTATTTGCAAGTTATTGGATTGAGCTTGAATTTGAATTACCAAAACAAGTAAGTATCGTTAAACCCAGTGAGCGAAAGCTAGTAATACAAAAAAAGAGTGAGAAAAAAACGACGTTTTGGAAAGAGGTTGTTCTACCTAAACCTTTACAAAAATATTTGGAAGTAGGTTATGTGCAACTTTCGGAAGAAAATAAGTTTTTATTGGATGAACAATCGATGGAAAAATTAATACGCCCACTACTTTATCAAAAGATAATTAACGAGTTACCTGCCGATACTCAAATACTGGAGGATAAAATTTTACAGGTGACCATTCAAAATGATAAAGTAAAAGGGAAAGTATTATTTTTGATAAATGAAAATATTGCGATTCCACAAGTAATACCCCAAGGAGACGAAGCATGAGCGAAATTACACAATTAGATCTTATTTTAAAAGACCCAACTGAGGCTGTAATGCTTCTAGGTATATCAGATAAAAATGTAAAGCTTATTGAAGAAGAACTGAAAGTACAATTGATTACTCGAGGGGAAACAATTCGTATTGTTGGTGAAGAAAAAAATGTAGATGAAGCAAAAAAGTTAATGGAGCAACTTTTATCGGTCATTCATAAAGGTATTAATATTAACTTGCGTGACGTATCTTCTGCGATTGAAATGAGTATGAATGGAACTATTGAATATTTTTCTGGCTTGTATGATGAAGAAATCGCTAGAAATACAAAAGGAAAAGCAATTCGGGCAAAAACTATTGGTCAGCGAGAATATATACAAGGTATTCGAAAATTTGATTTGGCATTTGGAATTGGACCAGCAGGTACTGGTAAAACTTATTTAGCTGTTGTAATGGCTACACAAGCTTTAAAAAATGCACACGTCAAAAAAATCATTTTAACACGTCCTGCAGTGGAAGCCGGCGAAAGTTTAGGATTTCTACCCGGAGATTTAAAAGAGAAGGTAGACCCTTATTTAAGACCGTTATACGATGCGTTACATGATGTGCTTGGAATGGAACAAACTGAGCGTTTAATCGAGCGTGGAACGATTGAAATAGCGCCTCTTGCATATATGAGAGGAAGAACCCTTGATGATGCATTTGTGATTCTAGATGAAGCTCAAAATACAACTAAAGCACAAATGAAAATGTTTTTAACTCGCCTTGGATTTGGTTCTAAAATGGTTATCACTGGAGACAAAACCCAAATTGATTTACCTAGAGGGGCAGAATCAGGATTGATCATTGCAGAGAAAATTTTAAGTAATGTTTCAGGTATTCATTTTCAGTATTTGGAACAAGGGGATGTCGTCCGTCATCCATTAGTTGCAAAAATAATACAAGCATACGAAGAACAGCAGCCATAATGGGCTGCTTTTTTTTTATTAATGCGGATGGCAAGGTACGAAGGTATCCCCTTTTTATTGGGTTATATATATACTTTACGGATTCTAGTTTTTATATAGGCCCCGTTGATTTCCGTTCTAGGCGGACGCTTTCCGCCGGCATGGCTTCAGCCGCTTCCCTCGCTACGCTCAGTCCAGGGTCTTCAGCTCATGCTATTCCGGCTGGAGTCGCCGCCTTCCACTTCAATCAACTATTGTATGCTTACAAATAAATTAAAGGAAATATAGGCAGGTGTTCCCCATGATTTCAACCCAAAAAACCTTCGATTTAAGTAGTCCATACAAGGGGATTTACAATATCGTTGTGCCATAGAGATAATATGCTTTTTTTCAGTGCCCTCCACATCATGAGGCTTGCAAGGCGCGAATGCCAGTGTAGTCTCTTTATTCTAATATTAGATTACTGAATAACAATTTTTAAAAAAGGATGTAAACTTTCTTTTTCATTGAATTGTATCTATTTCATAGGCTTATTTCTAGTATGTGCGCCTTACACGCCGCAGGAGCGCGAAGAATGAGACCCCGTAAAGGATGGACGAGCGACGAAGGAGCGACTCATCCTACGGAGGCTCATGCGAAGCGTGCGGCAAGCGCACATCCGTCTGTACTCTATAAGTTGTTGAATCCGATTTTTTGATAAAAACAAAAAGGACATTTCACTTTCCTAAATGCTTAAATTTGGAATTATTTTTAAAACATACAATAAATAAGGTATAATGAATGTACCATTTAGAAGGGTGATGAATATGTTATGAATTCAATTTTATTAAAAATGAAGGAATGGAGTAATTATAAGCATCTCCCATTAGTTATTATTTTTATTACGGCTATAATTATGTTTTTTTTATTGATCGGCAATGTGAAGGAAAATACATATGATATTAAAGAGTTTCAGTTATCTCCAGAAACTATTCGTGCAGTTAAAACGATAGAAGATACCGTTAAAACAGAAGAGGAACGTGATAGGGTAGCAGCAGAGATTCAACCATATTATCAATTTCAAGAAGAAACTGCAGACAACCAAGCTGCCATCATCAGTTCCATATTTGATAGTGTCATTGAAATCAAAAAAGAAGTGATTCCTGAGGGAGAAGTAGAAAATAGAACAAGCCAGCTAGAAAAATTGAAAAAGGAAATAGATAAAATTGTTGATAATGCAAGTATGGTGCAGTTAAATGATGAGGCATTAACGACTTTATTGGGCCAAAGTCCAGCAGTTCTTGAAAAATCAAGTGAAACCATTAGCACCCTTGTGAAGGATATGTTGGATCAACCAGTTCGATTAGAAAACGTTTCTGATAAGAAAAAAGACATAGAAGATCAAGTAAGGGCCTCATTAAAATATTCAAATAACTATATGAATGTTTTGTCATCGATGGCTCGGTCAAGTATTGTAGAAACTGAGATTGAAAATGAAGAACAAACAGAAATTCGCATAGAGCAGGCAAAAGCTAGTGTCGAACCGATTAGAATTTTACAAGGTCAAATTCTTGTACAAAAAGGAGAAATAATAGATAGAGAAGTTTATAGGCAAATAAAATTACTAGGAATGTTAACAAACAAATCCTCATACAAACCAATTATTGGTGTGGCATTATTTGTCATTTTGACTATGTGGGTTTTGTATGTTCAAACTGTAAATAGAAAAGAAAAAACGAAAGAAAATTCAAAATCGTTATTAGTTGTTTTGTTTAGTTTACTTATTTCCATATTAATGATGAAAGTGTTGCAGTTTGTTGCCTATAATTTTGATGTTGTCATTGCATTTATTTTTCCGACAGCAATTGTATCTATGTTAGTTTACCTACTTGTAAATGAACGAATGGCTTTTATATCTACTATCATAATTGCTGCATATGCTGGATTCATATTTCAAGAGGGGTATACAAATGTATTTCAAATGGAAGTATCCTTGTATATTTTATTTGGTGGAATAGCAGGCATTTTTGCGTTACAAAAAATGAGCAACAATTCACAAATCTTACGTTCAAGTCTAATCGTTGCCTCGGTTAACTTAATTTTTATTCTCTTTTACTTGCTCATGACTAAAACGACGTATGGGATAGGAGATTTACTCTTTTATTTCGGAGCTGCTATATTATCGGGTATACTATCTGGGGCATTAACAATAGGGATATTACCTTTTTTTGAATCCTTATTTGGTATTCTATCAACTATGAAGTTAATTGAACTATCTAATCCGAACCATCCACTACTAAAGAAAATTTTAACCGAAACACCAGGAACCTATCATCATAGTGTAATGGTTGCCAATTTAGCAGATGCGGCATGTGAAGCTATAGGGGCAAATGGTTTACTAGCAAGAGTAAGTTGTTATTATCATGATATTGGTAAGACAAAAAGACCAGGTTTTTTTATAGAAAATCAAATCAACGGCTATAATCCGCATGATAATTTACCCCCTGAGGCAAGTCGTGATATTATTACTGCACACGCTATAGATGGGGCATATATTTTACGAAAGCATAAGATGCCGAAAGAAATTATTGATGTTGCAGAGCAACACCATGGGACAAGTCTTCTAAAATTCTTTTATTATAAAGCAAAAGAACAAAATGATAAGGTAAGCGAAGAAGATTTCAGGTATTCAGGCCCAAAACCACAAACAAAGGAAAATGCTATTATTTCCGTTGCTGATAGTGTAGAAGCGGCAGTCAGGTCTATGAAAGAGCCCAACTCAGATAAAATACAGGCATTAATACAATCTATTGTTAAAGATAAGTTACAAGATGGACAATTTGATGAATGTGATTTATCTTTGCGTGAAATTAAGAAAATGGAAGAAAGCTTTTGTACAACTTTGAATGGGATATTCCATTCACGAATAGAATATCCAAAATAAAAACTAAGGTGGAACGACTATGCTAGAACTCGATTTAATGGATGAGACAAATACATTATCAGAACAAACAATCGAATTGGTTGAAAAGGTATTGCAATTTGCGGCTGATCAGCAGGCTGTGAAGAATGGAAGCGAAGTAAGTGTAACGTTTGTAACGAATGATGCTATTCAAGAAATTAATCGTACGTACAGAGATAAAGATGTTCCTACTGACGTTATATCATTTGCGATGGAGGAAATGGGTGAAGGAGAGATAGAGATAAAAAATGCTGATATTCCTACTCTTTTAGGTGATATAATAATTTCAGTAGAACGTGCAAGTGAACAGGCTGCTTCCTACGGTCATACATTTGAGAGAGAACTTTGTTTTCTAGCGGTCCATGGTTTTTTACATATACTTGGATACGATCATGGTACAAGAGAGGAAGAACAAGAAATGTTTGGCATACAGGAAACGATACTACAGGCTTTTGGATTGAAACGTGAAGGCCATGGACAGTCGTAAATTTATAAAATCATTTATATATGCTTCCAATGGAATTTTACATGTTTTAAAAAGTGAACAAAATTTTCGATTTCATTTATTTGCTGCAATCGTAGTATTTATAGTAAGTATAACAACTGGATTATCTAAAAATGAATGGATAATCATAATTATGTTAATTTGTGGCATGTTCATGGTAGAATTATTAAACGCTTCAATCGAACGAGTTGTCGATTTAGCATCACCAGCCTATCATGAATTTGCTAAACAAGCGAAAGACTTAGCCGCAGGTGCATGCCTAGTTTACGCTATTTGTAGCGCAGTTGTCGGGTTGATGATATTTATCCCTAAGTGGTGGGGAATACTATTCTAGAGGTGAAAAGATGAATAAAGAAATGTTAATGGAAGCTTCTAAAGCTGCAAGAGAAAAAGCGTATGTACCATATTCGAAGTTTCCGGTTGGAGCAGCGCTTTTAACAGTAGATGGGGAAGTAATTCATGGCTGTAATATTGAAAATGCATCGTTCGGTCTAACAAACTGCGCAGAAAGAACAGCTGTATTCAAAGCTGTTTCTGAAGGAAAGAAAAAATTTGCCGCTATTGCAGTGGTAGCGGATACCGAAGGCCCTGTATCACCATGTGGTGCATGCAGACAAGTACTGGTGGAATTCTGTGAAAGAGATATGCCTGTATATTTAACAAATTTAAATGGACATGTGCTTGAAACAACGGTTGCAGAACTATTACCGGGTGCATTTACAACGGAGGACATGGAATATGGAGCAAAACAATAAAGGCTACAAATCAGGGTTTATCTCAATTATTGGAAGACCAAATGTAGGTAAATCAACATTTTTAAATAGAGTAATCGGCCAAAAGATCGCTATTATGAGTGATAAGCCTCAAACTACTCGAAACAAGGTACAGGGTGTATTGACGTTAGATGAAAGTCAGATGATTTTTATTGATACGCCAGGAATTCATAAGCCAAAACACAAACTTGGAGATTTTATGTTGAAAGTCGCCAAAAATACACTACGTGAAGTAGATGTGATCATGTTTATGGTAAATGCAACGGAACCAATTGGAAAAGGCGACGAATTTATTATTGAAATGCTTGAAAATAATGAAACGCCGGTTTTTCTAGTTATCAATAAGATTGACCAAGTTCATCCAGACGATTTAATTTCAATTATTGAATCGTATAAAGATAAATACAACTTTGCTGAGATTATTCCAATCTCTGCCTTACAAGGAAATAATGTAGAAAGACTACTTGAAACTGTTCAAAAATATTTACCTGAAGGTCCTCAATATTATCCGGCGGACCAAGTGACAGATCATCCAGAACGGTTTATTATTTCAGAATTAATTCGAGAAAAGGTCCTGCATTTAACTAGGGAAGAGATTCCACATTCTATTGCAGTAGTTATCGATAAAATAAAAAAAGAAGAAGATACCGAGAAAGACATGATTCGTGTAATGGCAACGATAATCGTGGAAAGAGATTCGCAAAAAGGGATTGTCATTGGGAAAAAAGGAGCCTTACTCAAGGAAGTTGGAACTAGAGCACGTCACGATATTGAAATGCTACTAGGTACAAAAGTATTCTTAGAACTATGGGTAAAGGTACAAAAAGATTGGCGTAATAAATCTACTCATTTAAGAGATTATGGCTTTAGAGAAGATGAGTATTGATTTAATCAAATTAATCTTATAAGCACAGAAGGAAGGGAAGACAATTGCTCCAAAAAGTTGAAGGGATTGTCTTAAGATCTTCTTCTTATGGAGAGTCTGACAAAATCGTCACAATTTTTTCTCGAGAGCTTGGAAAAAGAGCAGCACTTGCTCGTGGAGCTAAAAAGCCTACTAGTCGTTTAGCGTCCGTTTCTCAGCCCTTTACATATGCTTATTTTCTAGTACAGCAGGGTAGGGGAATGGGAACTCTTCAACAGGGAGAAATTATCGATTCGATGAGAGCCATAAGAGAAGACATTTTTACTACTGCTTATGCTAGCTTTATAATGGAATTAGTGGATAAATTAATCGATGATGAGTCACCAAAGCCAAGACTTTTTGACATGTTACAGCAGGCACTACAAGCCATTTCTGACGAGTATGATCCAGAAGCAATTAGTTTATTTGTGGAATGGAAGATGTTGCCGATAGCTGGTATATATCCCGTTTTACATCAATGTGCAAATTGTGGCGCAACGGATGGGGAATTTTCCTTTTCATTTCAACAAATAGGTTTTTTATGTCATCGTTGTTTTTCCATCGATCCTTATATTATCAGACTGACGCCATCACAAGTGAAGCTAATCCGTACTTTTTATACAGTACCAATTGATCAAGTCGGGAAACTTTCGCTTAAAAAAGAGACCAAGGGATTTATAAAAAAAATTGTACGCACTATATATAGTGAGCAGGTAGGCATCCGATTAAAGTCACAGTCCTTCTTGGACCAAATGGAAAAGACACCTGAATTTTATACACCAAAAAAAGATCCAAGTGAGGAAGAATAAATCTTCTTCACTTGGATTTTCTATTGATCCGTATTTTTACGATGAATGAATTTCAAAAATCAACTTGTCAATAAAAGAATATTTTTTCTCTTGTACTGCTGATTTCGATCCTGGTAGAAGCTCATGACTGTCCCGATTTTTCGACTGGATCCGTCGTTCTTCGTATTAAACCTAAAAAGCCCTACTAAAGAGTAGGGCTTTTAGTAACTATATTCTTTGCATGTGAAAATTTTATACTTTTCAAAAATGTCCTCTATACTTAGAATTGTAGTTGTTTTTCTATATATGATTGAACTTCTGCAATAGGCATTCTTGTTTGTTCCATTGAGTCGCGGTGACGAACAGTAACTTGACCATCTGTTTCAGAATCGAAATCATATGTGATACAGAATGGTGTTCCGATTTCATCTTGGCGGCGGTAACGTTTACCGATTGATTGAGATTCATCATAATCTACCATGAAGTGTTTACTTAATTCTGAGAATAAGGAAGTAGCTCCCTCAGACAATTTTTTAGATAATGGTAAAACCGCTGCTTTAATTGGAGCTAAAGCAGGATGGAATCGTAAAACAGTACGAGTATCATCACCTTCTAATTGCTCCTCATCAAATGCTTCGCATAAGAACGCAAGTGTTACACGGTCTGCTCCTAAAGATGGTTCGATACAATATGGAACATATCGTTCATTCGTGATTGGATCAATATAGTTAAAATCTTCTCCAGAATGCTCCATATGCTGTTTTAAATCGAAATCTGTTCTATCAGCGATTCCCCATAGCTCACCCCAACCAAATGGGAATTTATATTCGATATCAGTAGTAGCATTAGAGTAGTGAGAAAGTTCGTCTTCAGAGTGGTCTCTTAAACGAATGCTGTCTTCAGCCACACCTAAATTTAATAACCAATCACGGCAGTAGTTACGCCAAAACTCAAACCATTCCATATCTTCACCAGGTTTACAGAAGAATTCTAATTCCATTTGTTCAAATTCTCTCGTACGGAAAGTGAAGTTACCAGGTGTAATTTCGTTACGGAAACTTTTACCTACTTGTGCGATACCGAAAGGCATTTTTTTACGCATAGAACGCTGCACGTTTTTGTAATTTACAAAAATACCTTGTGCTGTTTCTGGACGTAAATAGATTTCATTTGTAGATGATTCCGTCACACCTTGGAACGTTTTAAACATTAAGTTGAATTGACGGATTTCAGTATAGTCGAAAGCGCCACATGTTGGACAAACAATCTCGTGTTCCTTCATGATTTCTCCCATTTTTTCAAAAGATAGGCCGTCTACAACCATTTCGATTCCTTTATTATCAAGTGCATCTTCAATAATTTTATCTACGCGATGACGTGATTTACATTTTTTACAGTCAATCATCGGGTCATTAAAGTTACCAATATGACCTGAAGCTACCCAAGTTTTTGGATTCATTAATATAGCTGCATCTAATCCTACATTGTAAGGTGATTCTTGGACAAATTTCTTCCACCAAGCTTTTTTGATGTTGTTTTTAAGCTCAACACCGAGTGGACCGTAATCCCAAGTGTTTGCAAGTCCACCGTAAATTTCTGATCCGGGAAATACAAACCCTCTTTGCTTAGCTAAGCTTACTACTTCTTCCATTGAAAATGCCATTTCATTACCTCCATTTTTCTAAATGCTTTTTTGGTGTAAATGCAAAAAAACTCGTCTCCGGGCCATTATAGCCCGGGGACGAGTTTTATACCCGCGGTTCCACCCCGATTGATTGTAATTACAATCCTCTTTAAAAGCATAAGCTCCAAGCTGCCTTTTCCTGTATTGTGGACTTTCACCATCACCACTCGCTATCTCTACAGTACTTATAATGCTCTTCAACGCTTTATTATTTGTTGATATTGTAACATGAGCCAGTTTTCTTCGCAATAAAAGACATTATCGTATATAATTAATAAGTATTAAGTATAACACTTTGAGGCGGTGAGTCCAATCGAACTCAACAAACGGCAAAACGAGATTTTGGACATTGTAAAAGGAAACGGCCCCATTACAGGTGAACAAATTGCAGAAAGACTTCATTTAACTCGGTCTACATTAAGACCGGACCTTGCAATTTTAACGATGGCAGGCTTTCTAGATGCTCGTCCGCGAGTTGGTTATTTTTACTCAGGTAAGAAAACAAGTCAAGCTATATCCGATAATATTGCACAAATGCTTGTAAAGGATTTTCAATCCATACCAGTCGTAGTAGAAGAGAGCATGACGGTATATGATGCGATATGTCATATGTTTTTAGAAGATGTAGGTTCCCTATTCGTAGTGGATAAAAATTCACTTTTATCTGGGGTACTCTCTAGAAAAGATTTTCTACGGACGAGTATAGGAAATCAGGATTTAAATAAAATTCCGGTACATATGATTATGACAAGAATGCCAAATATTACGTACTGCTTAAAAGAAGATACGATTATAGATGTAGCAAAAAAATTGATGAGCAGACAAATTGATTCTTTACCTGTAATAAGAGAAAGAAAAGATGGTTTAGAGGTAGTTGGAAGAATTACGAAGACGAATATCACGCGTGCTTTCCTATCATTAGCCGATGACCATGATCTGTGAGGGGGAAAACTATGAAAATGCTTAACCTATTTATTATCTCAGATTCTATTGGAGAAACTGGTGAATTAGTTGCGAAAGCTGCAGTTAGCCAATTTAGGCCTGGTCTTCAACATACAAAGTTGAAAAGATTTACTCATATTGATTCATTGGATCATATTAAAGAAATTACTGAACTTGCAAAAGAACAAGATGCGATAATTTTATATACGCTTGTTCAAAAAGAGATGCGTGATGCATTGATACAATATTGTGATGAGTATCAACTCGACTCAGTTGATTTAATTGGCCCAGTTATTCAATTACTGGAAAAAAACCTGAACGAAAAACCTTTTGAAGAGCCAGGCTTAGTTAGGAAACTAGATGAGGATTACTTTAAAAAAATTGAAGCTATTGAGTTTGCAGTGAAGTACGACGATGGAAGAGACCCGAGAGGCTTATTGCAAGCAGATATAGTTTTGATAGGCGTTTCAAGAACTTCTAAAACACCTTTATCTCAATATCTAGCACATAAAAGATACAAAGTGGCAAATGTTCCGCTAGTTCCTGAAGTAGAGCCACCAGAAGAATTATTTTTAGTTGATCCAAATAAATGCTTTGGTTTGGTAATTACACCTGAGAAGTTAAATACCATTCGAAAAGAAAGATTAATCGCAATTGGTTTAAATGATGATGCTAGTTATGCTAAAATAGAACGTATAAATGATGAAATAAAACATTTTGAGAAGATTGTTAAAAAAATAGGCTGCAGAGTGATTGATGTTACGAATAGAGCTGTAGAAGAAACAGCAAATGAAGTCATTAATCATACTCAACAAAAATAAATTATAAGAAATAAAACCGATTCACGTTTTGTGAAAAGGTTTTTTTGTATTGTCTATCGAATAAAGTAATAGATAAATATGAATAATTGTTTTATAATTGTTATTTGTGGAAAAAAGAATTTATTCTCTATGAAACTTTTTTTATGAATTATTTTGTCGATTCTTGCAGGAATTTTATTGATTCTCTCGAATTAAGTTAAATAGCAAGTAAAGATGGTGAAATAATGACAAATCGTATAGAAGAAGAGATTATCGAACAAGTTAGGAATAACAATGATATTGTCGATGTAGTAAGCGAATATGTTCAGCTTACGAAAAGAGGGAGAAACTATTTTGGGTTATGTCCTTTTCATGGCGAACAAACACCATCTTTCTCTGTAACACAGGAAAAACAAATATTTCACTGTTTTGGATGTGGTGCAGGTGGTAATGTTATAACTTTTGTAATGGATATCGAAAATCTATCGTTCCAGGATGCAGTAAGTAAACTCGGAAGTCGAATTGGATTAACGATAGAAGAAAGTTCCTCTGATAGTTCAGAAGTAAAAGCCCCAGTCTCAAAAGAAGTAACAATTATGAAAAAAGCACATGAGTTTGCAAGTGATTATTTTCATCATTTATTACTTCATACTGTGGAAGGGGAAGATGCATTAAATTACCTAGAGGAAAGAGGGTTTTCAAAGGAAATCATTGAAAAGTACAAAATTGGCTGGTCCCTTACAAGTTGGGATGCTCTTACTACGCTTTTAGAACGTAAAGGTATGGATTTACAAGAAATTGAGAAAACTGGGCTCATTATCCGAAAAGAAAATGAACTAAAGTATTTTGATCGTTTTCGAGGGAGAATTATGTTTCCAGTGTTTGATGAAGGTGGTAATGTTATTGCTTTCTCTGGGAGAGTTCTTCATAAATCAGAAAATGAAGCAAAATATTTAAATAGTCCTGAGTCTCCCATATTTCAAAAAAGCCAAGTACTTTATAATTTAGATAAAGCCAGACTAGATATAAGAAAGCAGCGCAATGTTATTGTCTTTGAAGGATTTTTAGATGTTATAGCTGCATCAAAAGCGGGTATAACTAATGGTGTTGCAACAATGGGTACTGCTTTGACGTCACAACATATATTAAAGCTAAATAGATTAACATCCAATGTGACGCTTTGTTATGACGGCGACAAAGCTGGTATGGAGGCAGCTAAAAGAGCAGCATCTGCTTTACAAGCTCAAAATATTCAAACGGAAGTCGCAATAATTCCTGATGCTATGGATCCAGACGATTATATTAAAAACTATGGGGAAGAAGCATTCAGAACGAAAATTATAGAAAAACCGCATTCCTACTTATCTTTTATGATGATTGTCTCCAAAAGAGACAAGAACTTTAATAATGAAAATGATACTTTGCAGTATATTCAAGAAATTTTGGAAATACTGAGTGAAAGAAATTCTTCTGTAGAACGTGATTTATATATTCGACAACTTTCTCAGGAAACGAACGTTTCTGAGGAAGCAATTTATCAACATCTTAGAAAACTACAAGGTAATAAAGCAAAGCAATCGAAAGATCAACATCCTGTATCTCTTCAAGTGAATCCAGAGATGAAGAAAAAGAAAAAAACTTTATCAGCGGATGAACGAGCGGAAAGAATTTTACTTTCCCATATGCTTCATAATTCACAAGTACTTGATATTGCTCGAAGTATAAATGGTGAGCAATGCTTCATTCGAGATGTGTATGAGGCTGCTTATGTAAGGTTAACAGGATTTTATGAAGATTATCCAGAAGGAGATTTTCAACGATTTTTAGAAGTAATAAATGATGCAGATATTAGAAATATAGTTATGGAAGCAGCGCTCTCAGAACGTGATCCAGATCATGAAAAAGAGGAAGTCATGGACTGTTTGCGCCATATTAGAAAATACCGGGTAGAGCAGCAAATAGAACAAAAGCTACACGAAGCAAAAGAAGCAGAGAAAATGACTGATATGGTTAAGGCTCTACAACTTGCTCAGGAAGCTATCCAGTTAAAAAAATCATTAGCGGCTTTTGAGAAATAAACCGGTAGCAAAAGGAGGAAATTCTTATGGCGGACAAGTCTGAACGTACAAAAGAAACTGAAATTGAAATCTCATTAGAAGAAGCAAAAAAACAACTAATTGAATTAGGTAAAAAAAATGGTGAATTAACCTATCATGATATCGCTGAGAAGCTCGCTCACTTCGAATTAGAATCCGATCAAATTGAGGAATTTATTGATGATTTGGAAGGAAAAGAAATTGAGCTTAGTCGTAAAGACGGAGATGAAGAAGATTTAGATCGTTTGATGAAGGGGAAAGAGGAAGAAACTTTCGACTTAAACGATTTAAGTGTTCCGCCTGGTGTTAAAATCAATGACCCAGTACGTATGTACTTAAAAGAAATTGGTCGTGTGGATCTACTTAAAGCATCAGAGGAAATAGCACTTGCTGAACGTATCGAGCAAGGAGATGAAGAAGCTAGAAAGCGTCTAGCGGAAGCAAACCTTCGACTAGTTGTTAGTATTGCTAAACGTTATGTTGGACGAGGAATGCTATTCTTAGATTTAATCCAAGAAGGTAATATGGGTCTTATTAAAGCAGTAGAAAAATTTGACCATAGAAAAGGATTCAAATTTAGTACGTATGCTACTTGGTGGATTAGACAAGCAATTACACGTGCAATAGCAGACCAAGCAAGAACAATTCGTATTCCAGTGCATATGGTGGAAACGATCAATAAGTTGATTCGAGTACAACGTCAATTACTGCAAGATTTGGGACGTGAACCATCTCCAGAAGAAATAGGAGAAGAAATGGATTTACCTCCAGAAAAAGTTCGAGAAATATTAAAAATTGCACAAGAACCGGTTTCCTTAGAAACTCCTATTGGGGAAGAGGATGATTCACATTTAGGTGATTTTATTGAGGATGCAGATGCTCAATCTCCTTCGGATCATGCGGCTTATGAACTTTTAAAAGAGCAATTAGAAGACGTATTAGATACGCTGACAGATAGAGAAGAAAATGTTCTACGTTTACGTTTTGGGCTAGACGATGGCCGTACGAGAACATTGGAGGAAGTTGGGAAAGTATTTGGCGTTACGAGAGAGCGTATTCGTCAAATTGAAGCGAAAGCATTACGAAAACTTCGCCATCCATCTAGAAGCAAGCGTCTAAAAGATTTCTTAGAATAATTTAAAGACATCCTTATATAAAGGATGTCTTTTTTTCTAGGCTTTGACAATGTTATAATAGAAATAATTGCATGTGAAATGAGGCCGAATAATGTCACTTCAACGTAAGCAAATAATTTTGAATGAAATAGCATTTTGGAAACAAAATAAACTACTTCCTGAACATTATTGCGACTTCCTAACTGCTTTATATGCACAAGGGGAAGATGGAGAATCGGAAGTGAAGGAGAAATCAACTAAGGCAGTACTAGCAAAAGAAAAAGGTAAGAGACGACTGGCTTATTCCACTTTAGCTATAATTACTTTTATTTTAATAGTTTCTTTAACTTTGTTTACGACATTAGTATTTATCCCTATTATTCTTGCAGGCATTGTTATAGTTTCTTTTTTATACATAGGTTTTAAATTAGCGAAAAACAAATCTATTATGACACCGATATTAATGGTTTGCTCTGCTCTTTTATTGTTAGGTGCCTCTTTTAAAGTATGGGATGTCTACTTTGTTGAATATCCTTCAGTATTAATAGGCTTAATCATTGGTAATTGTTTGATTTGGCTTTTTTCTGGGTTGCTGCTTAAACTAGTTTATTTTAGTATATCTGGAGTAATAGGAATTGCATTTATATTGTTTTATATGTTTCGATATTATTTTTAGTATTTACAATGTCAGCTGGTATGTTAAACCAGCTGGCATTTTTTTTATGAATATTAAATATGTCATACTATTATTGTCGGTCTTGCAGTTGTATTGATTCTTAGTCTATTTATGTAAAAGTATAAAACCTTAAGAAATCTACTGTTACAGTCCTTTTAATAGGATAGTAATAGTAGATTTTTTATTTTCCGTGTGAATTTATTTTATTTTTAGTATAATAAGAATGTAAGCGTTTTTATTTACAAAGGGGATGGAGAAATGAATTTTGATTTAACACAAGAACAACAAATGATTCGCAAAACGATACGTGAATTTGCGGACGAAGTTGTTGCTCCAGGTGCTATCCTGCGAGACAAAACAAAAGAGTTCCCAAAAGAAATCTTCAAACAGTTAGCCGACATGGGGATGATGGGCTTACCGTTTCCTGAAGAATATGGTGGGGCAGGAGCAGATACAGTTAGTTTTGCTATCGTAACAGAAGAATTAAGTCGTGCATGCGCTTCTACAGGTATTACTTATTCAGCTCATATTTCATTAGGTGGGGCTCCTTTAAATCTATTTGGAACTGATGAGCAAAAGCAAAAATATTTAGTTCCAGTATGTACTGGCGAATCATTCGGTGCTTTTGGTTTAACAGAGCCTAATGCAGGCTCCGATGCTGGTGGAACTCAAACTACAGCAAAAGAAGATGGTAATGACTTCGTAATTAATGGAAATAAAGCCTTTATCACAAATGCAAGTTATGCGAAGCATTTAGCATTAACTGCTATTACTGATGTAAAAGATGGTAAAAAGGAAATTTCAGCTATTATTGTTCCAACAGATGCTGAGGGCTTCTCCGTTATCGATAATTATGAAAAAATGGGATTAAATGCTTCTAACACTACTGAATTAGTTTTAGAAAACGTTCGAGTTCCACAAGAGAATTTACTTGGTAAACGAGGAAATGGTTTCAGACAGTTCTTAGTTACACTTGATGGTGGGAGAATTGGAATTGGAGCTATGGCGGTAGGTATCGCGCAAGCAGCTTTTGATCGTGCGCTTCGTTATTCAAAAGAACGTAAGCAATTTGGTAAAACATTATCTGAGTTTCAAATAACTCAGTTTAAATTAGCAGATATGGCTATGAAAATAGAATTAGCTAGAACAATGGTTCATAAAGCTGCATGGTTAAAAGATCAAGGTAGAGCATTCAGTAAAGAAGCATCTATGTGTAAATTATATGCTTCGGAAATTGCAATGGAAGTAGCAGACGAAGCAATACAAATTCACGGTGGTTATGGATATATGAAAGAATATGAAGTTGAACGATATATGAGAGATGCAAAACTTCTAGAAATCGGTGAAGGTACTTCAGAAGTTCAGCGTATGGTTATAGCTAGACAAATTGGTTGCTAAGTCGAATTTATGTCTAAATTGTCACAAAGAAAGAAAACTTCCTCTTTTAGACTTTTCGTTTTCCTTAGAATGCAGTACAATATTAGTGTTGACTAATTCTATATTAGAATGAATGTATCAAGAGGGAGGGTTAACTAATGAAAAAGAATCCAATTATTCCATTTATCTTAATAATGGCATTTGGTATTGGTCTAATTTTCTTCTTATCTATTGAAGGCGTAAATAACAAAGAAGAAATTGCTTCAGAACATGCTGAAGGCGGTGAAGAAGGTGCTGCTGAAGGTGGCGAGGAAGCAGCAGCTGGTAACTTTGATCCGGAAGCTCTTGCTCAAGGAAAATGTATCGGTTGTCATGGTAACAGTTATGAAGGACAAGGAGCTTTCCCTTCTCTAGTAGCTACAAAATTATCTGAAGATGAGATTAAAGATGTTTTAGCTAATGGTAAGGGCGCTATGCCTGGTGGACTAGTTCCAGAAGAAAATCTTGACGCTATGGCGGCATGGGTTAAATCTTTAGGTGAATAATAATATTTTTAAAAAGACCTCAGATTCTTTAAAAGAATCGAGGTCTTTTTCAATTTTTGATATAATGGTTGGCAGAGGTGTTTATATTGAATGCAAAAAATTTATCTGAACGATTAAAAACAGTAGCTTCATTTGTTGAAGAAAAATCTATAGTAGCGGATATTGGAAGTGACCATGCTTATTTACCATGTTATTTAGTGCACTCTGGAATAATTACACAAGCAATTGCTGGGGAAGTAGTAAAAGGGCCGTTTGAATCAGCTCTAAAACAAGTGAAAAGTGAAGGATTAGAGGAACACATAGATGTACGATTTGGTGATGGATTAGAAGTGATTCAACCGACAGATGGTGTCCAAACCGTTACGATCGCAGGAATGGGGGGGCCACTCATTGCATCTATTTTAGAAGCGGGTAAAGATAAACTCCATACTGTAGAAAAATTGATTTTACAGCCGAATATTCACGCGAAGGCTATACGTGAATGGGCCATTAACAATGATTGGAAAATTGTTGACGAAACAATATTGGAAGAGCACGGAAAGATTTATGAAATTTTAGTACTGAAAAGAGGACAGATGACTCTCACCGATAAAGAGTTATTAATTGGTCCTATTTTAATCCATCATAAGTCTATTGTATTTACGAAAAAATGGGTAAACGAGATTGCGGAATGGCGTCGAATATTAAATCAATTTAATAAAATTAATATAACTTCAGAAGTGAAACAGAAAAAAGAAGAATTAGAACATAAAATAGCGTTAGTAGAGGAGGCTTTGAAAGCGTGAAACCTACAAACGGTCAACAAATAATATCTCTATTTGAACAATGGGCTCCTAAATCTCTTGCAGTTGAAGGCGATTCAATCGGTCTACAAATAGGAACGCTCAATAAACCTGTTTCCAAGGTGCTTGTTACATTAGATGTAAACTCAAAAGTAGTGGATGAAGCAATTGAAAAACAATGTGAATTGATAATTGCCCATCACCCGCCAATATATCGTAGTTTAAAAAATGTTCGAACTGACTTACCCCAAGGAAGTCTAATAGAAAAGCTGATTAAGCATAATATAGCTGTTTATGCAGCACACACTAATTTAGATATAGCCTCAGGAGGAGTAAATGATCTTTTAGCTGATAGATTACAATTAAAAAATGTACAAATTTTAGAAAAAACAACTTCGGAACATTTAATGAAGTTAGCTGTATTTACCCCTAAAGAATCTACTGAACAAGTTAGAGTTGCCTTAGGAAATGCAGGGGCAGGAGAAATTGGAGATTATACAAACTGTAGTTTTACATCTGCTGGAGAAGGAAGGTTTAAACCGACTGAAGATGCAGATTCATATATAGGACAAGTCAATAAGCTATCGATTGTAGAAGAAGATAAAATAGAAGTTGTATTTCCGATTTCTATAAAAAACCGAGTATTAAAAGCTTTACTTTCCTCACATCCGTATGAAGAACCTGCGTATGACTTGTTCCAACTAGAGTCAGAGGTGAATGAAAAAGGTCTAGGAAGAATTGGTGAATTACCACAGCAAGTTAGCCTTGCAGATTATGCTAAAACGGTAAAAGACCAACTTCAAGTTCCATTTGTACGTGTTGTAGGAAATTTAGATAGTAATGTTCATAAGGTTGCTGTTCTAGGGGGAGATGGGAATAAATATATTCACGCTGCCAAAAGAGCTGGTGCTGATGTATTTATTACAGGTGATTTATACTTTCATGTTGCACAAGATGCTGAAGCAATCAATCTTGCAGTGATTGATCCTGGGCATCACATAGAGCAAATTATGAAAACAGGTGTTTCAGATTATATGAAAACAGTTTGTGATAATAAAAACCTTTTGGTTGAATTTATTCCTTCGGAGCTTTCTACTGAACCATTTCAACTTGTATAATAGAAGGGGCTGTCCTGAAAATCTTAAGGGCATGCTCTTTCTTCTTAGCTTCTATTAAGATAGATTTCCGTTCCAAGCGGACGCTTTCCGCGGGCGAGCGCCGAGCCTCCTCAGGCCAACACGATGTTGGTCATGAAGGCGTTGCCTCAGGAAGAGGCGGCCTTAGCCTTCCTCCCTCTTTAGCGCTACGTGCGGGGTCTTGGACTGTCTCACTTTCCCGCAGGAGTCGCCGCCTTTCACTCCAATCAATTATTCACTCAATCAACAATATTAGATGGAACCACAAAAGCAGAAGGAGAAAAACGAGTCGTTTTTCTCCTTCTGCTTTATTTTAGGGACTTATTGGACAGCCCCTTCATATTTACTCAGATATTGGGTGTGGCTCAATACGAACTACTGGTTTAGGAACTTTAATCTTCGGTAGAATTTTTTCAGGTAATACCTTCTTGGTTGTATCATGAGTAGAAGGATCATTTGGATCGTATTTTTCTAAAAACTGAATCACTTCTTTAACTATTGGAGTAGGAGTGGAAGCACCTGCTGTCACTGCTACGTGATTAATATTCTCTAACCATTCCAGCTTTAGTTCTGATACATCACCAATACGGTAAGAAGGAGTACCAGCAATCTCCTCCGAAACTTGAGTCAATCTATTAGAGTTGTTACTCATTGGATCACCAACAACTATTAATAACTCTGCTTCTCCAGCTTGTTCCGCGACAGCTTCTTGTCTAACTTGCGTAGCAAGGCAAATTTCTTTATGAACCTCGATATGTGGGAATTTTTCTTCTAATTTTTTCATCAAATGTACAACATCCCATTGAGACATCGTAGTTTGATTGGTTACAAGCAGTTTCTCTGTTTTTAGTTGTAAGTTCTCAATATCCTCCAATGTTTGGACAAGATGTACTTTTGTAGGTGCTACGCCAATAGCTCCTTCTGGTTCAGGATGACCTTTTTTTCCTATATAAATAATATCATAGCCTTCAGCCGTTTTTTCTTCTATTAAGTCATGGGTAACTGTCACATCTGGACAAGTAGCATCAATCGAAACCAATCCCTTTTTTCGTGCTAGCTCTTTAACTTCTGGAGATACACCATGAGCTGTAAATATAACTGTTCCTTTTTCCACTTTGGAGAGAATATCTAAACGATTTTCACCATCTAACGTAATAATACCATCTTGTTCAAATGCGTCTGTTACATGTTTGTTATGAACAATCATTCCTAAAATATATATTGGCCGAGGAAGTGAAGTATCTAAAGCTGCATTACGTGCAATAACCATTGCGTCAACAACCCCATAACAATATCCTCTTGGCGAAATTTTTTGTACAATCATTTTTGAAAGAACTCCCTTCAATACGAGCATACTCATATTATAACGGAGCTCTTACTCTAATTCAAAACATTAAATTGGTGGCTGGAATATTCTAGGTAAGGAAGCTCCAGTTGGATTTGCGTTTGTAGTTGCAGAAGCTGCAGCTCGGGCTGCTCCAGAAATAGAAGGGGGACCAGCAGCACTTGCATTTGTTGCAGCTGAAGTTGCGTTAGGAGCAGATTGGAAACCTCGGTAAAGCTTCCAAAGAGCAGGCACATTTTGGAGCATCGGTGCATATTGTCTTACCATAGGTGTAAGCTGTTGAGCTGTGGATAAAAATTTATCTGCTGTTTGCAAGTACGACATCGTCCTATTTCCTCCAGGCGGTCCTTGTGAAAATCCACCTTGGCCACCTAAATTACCCTGTCCTCCAAATCCTCCTGATCCTCTTTGCTGGAAGCTTCCGAGAACTCCTTGTAAGAAATTGTTTGGTTGTGCTCCTTGTTGAGTTGGAGGCATACCAAAACCGAATGGATTTTGTGTTGGGGTAGGAGAATTTACAGGTGGTGGACTATTAAAATTTGATCTTGTTTGTGAGAACGGATAAAAAGACTCATAGCGCATTTAATCATCTCCTTTCATCAAAGTGAGTCCTTCTATTCTATGCAAATTATACGTTTTATGTACAATCGTGGTACAATAAAGAAATGTGAGGGAGGGACTCAAATGTCCAAATATACAGATTATAATTTTCAGCCTTTTTTACAAAATGCAATTGAAAAACTAGGCTTTCAAGAACCAACGCCAATTCAAAAAGAAATGATTCCTTTAGTTTTAAAAGGGAAAAGTGCGATTGGTCAAGCGCATACAGGAACAGGAAAAACACATAGTTTTTTGATCCCAATTGTTGAAAAAATAGATGCTAGTAAACACGATGTACAAGCAATTATTACCTCTCCAACTAGAGAGCTAGCAACTCAAATTTATAATGAGTTAAATAAGCTAGTTGAGGGTACAGAAATCCAAACTAAATTATTCATTGGTGGAACAGATAAAGCTCGTTCTATTGAAAAGCTAAAAACACAACCACATATTGTTGTAGGTACTCCAGGTCGTATTCGTGATTTAACAGTTGAACAAGCATTGCTAGTGCATACGTCTAACATTTTAGTAGTAGATGAAGCAGATTTAGCATTTGATTTAGGTTTTATCAATGAAATTGATCAATTTGCTTCACGTATGCCAGAACAACTAGAGATGTTTGTTTTCTCAGCTACGATACCTGAAAAATTACAACCATTTTTGAAAAAGTATATGGATTCACCGATCCATATAAAAATTGGTGACAAGCGACCAGTAGCAGAGGGTATTGATTTTATTGTTACACCGGTCCGTAGTAAATCTAGAAAGAAACGATTATTGGATGTTTTGGAAGGAATTAATCCATACTTAGCTATTATATTCGCTAACACAAAGCAAAATGCAGACGAGGTTGCAAACTATTTACAAGGAAACGGTGTAAAGGTAGGAGTTATTCATGGTGATATATCACCACGTGATCGTAAGCGAGTAATGAAACAGATTCACGACCTTGAATATCAATACATCGTCGCAACAGATCTTGCTGCTCGTGGAATCGATATTCCTGGTGTTAGTCATGTGATTAACTATGAAATACCCGACGATCTAGAGTTTTTCGTTCATCGTGTAGGAAGAACAGCACGTGCTGGATTGACTGGTATTGCAATTACATTATATGAACCTTCGGATGAAGATGCTTTAGTCCGCATTGAAAAAATGGGTATACCGTTAGTACACAAAGACGTTATAAATGGAGAATGGTCAGATTTAAAGGAAAGACATGCTCGTAAAAATCGTACAAAAAATGAAAATGAGATTGATGCAAAAGCGAAGTCCATGGTTCGCAAGCCTAAAAAAGTGAAACCAGGCTATAAGCGCAATATGAAATGGGAAATGGATAAAATTAAAAAGAGAGAACGACGTATAAAAAATCGTAAAAAATAAGGGGGCTTTTTCGTTGCTTTTAGGTTCACATGTTTCCATGAGTGGGAAAGAAATGCTTCTTGCTTCTAGCAAAGAAGCAGCATCATACGGTGCAAATACATTTATGATTTACACAGGCGCACCTCAAAATACACGTAGAAAACCAATTGAAGAATTGAATATTGAAGCTGGATTAGAACATATGAAAGAAAATGATATATCCAATATTGTTGTTCATGCTCCATATATTATTAATTTAGGTAATACGACAAAACCTGAGACATTTGCTTTAGGTGTAGATTTTCTACAAAAAGAAGTGACGAGAACAGCTGCAATAGGTGCAACACAAATCGTATTGCACCCTGGTGCTCATGTTGGAGCAGGAGCAGATGCAGGCATTGCTAAAATAGTAGAGGGTTTAAACGAGGTATTGACTCAAGAAGAATCGGTACAAATTGCACTCGAAACGATGGCTGGAAAAGGGTCAGAGTGCGGTCGAACTTTTGATGAATTAGCACAAATAATTGATGGGGTGGTTAACAATCACCGTATTTCAATCTGTTTGGACACTTGCCATATTCATGATGCAGGATATGATATTGTGAATGATTTTGATGGTGTTTTGAATGAATTTGATAAAATTATTGGATTAGACCGTCTAAAAGTACTTCATATCAATGATAGTAAAAATGTTCGTGGAGCTGCAAAAGACAGACACGAAAATATTGGCTTTGGAGAAATTGGCTTCGAGGCACTGCAGTATATTGTGCACCATCCTCAATTAATACATTTACCTAAAATACTGGAAACTCCATTTGTAGGGGTAGATGCAAAATCAAAACAAGCCCCATATAAAATAGAAATTGAAATGCTTCGTTCAAATACTTTTACACCAGAAGCAATAGATGCTTTAAGATAAAATATTATACTAAGTAAGTAGCTCCCTCAGTTTTCACGTAAAAATGAGGGGGCTTTTTCTTTTAATTGATAAAATAAGTCTACTGCTCTTTGCTCACCTAATATACTAATTAATTTTTGCTGTATTGCCATAGGGACACCAAGTAATAGCCAACTTAATGAGATTTCTTGTAGAAGTGGATATACTTCTTTAATCTCTTTATCTGATAACTTAATATCAAACCCTCTAAGTATTTTTTTAAAATCTTTTATCGAACAAGTTTGTAATTCATTAATAAACCGTGCGATATCCATCTGAACATCCTCTCAAGTTAAAATTATTTACACTTTCTATATTTTCCTCTATACTTTAACTTTGTAAATCGTAATGATTATTAATTAGAATAGAGGAAAAATGATGGGTAAACCCTTAATTCAGTTACAAAATGTTTATTATCAATATGAACAAACTGAAGCACTAAAAAATATTTCTATAAAAATTGAAGAAGGGGACTTTTTAGCAATTATTGGACCTAATGGATCAGGAAAGTCTACACTTCTTAAGATAATTCTTGGACTCTTAAAGCCTACTAAAGGAAAGGTATTACTTTTTGGCAAACCGGTTCCTTTGTTTAAGGAAAAAGAATTAATAGGCTATGTTTCTCAAAAATCCAACGCATTTAATACTGGTTTTCCTGCAACAGTCGAAGAAGTTGTGCAAAGTGGGTTAGTAAAAAAGGCAGGACTTTTTCGTTCTTACCCTAAAAATGTGCAAAATAAGGTGAGGGAAGCACTTACTTCTGTAGGTATGGAAAAGTTTGCAAAAAAAAATATTGGAGATTTATCAGGTGGACAGCAACAACGTGTATTTATATCTAGGGCTTTAGTTAGCGATCCAAAAATCCTTATTTTAGATGAACCGACTGTAGGAGTGGATAGTAAAAATGTTCGCTCGTTTTATCATATGTTATCTCATTTAAATCGGGAACATCAAATTACGATTGTATTAGTTACACATGATGTAGATGCTGTATCGAAGAGCATTAGCCATGTTGCATGCCTCAATCAAACAATTCATTTTCATGGTTATAAAAACGAAATGGATTCGATGAGTGATGAGCAATTAGAAGCTTGGTATGGTCACTCCGTTCGTAAAGTGAACCACCGAAACGAGGGTCAATTATGATTGAATCAATATTACAATATCAATTTTTACAAAATGCATTTACTTCCGGTTTAATAATTGGGGTTATTGCTCCATTGCTAGGAGTATTTATCGTTGTTAGACGGCTTTCTTTAATAGCAGATGCTCTTAGTCATGTAACCTTAGCTGGAATAGCAGGTAGTCTTTACTTAAGTCAATCGGTTGGTGCTTTGGCACTTCTTAACCCGCTATATTTAGGAACAGTGGCTTCTGTGACGGGTTCACTATTTATTGAGAGATTAAGAAGACTTTATAAACATTATGAAGAGCTTGCGATTCCTATAATCATGTCTGCTGGGCTTGGTTTTAGTGCTATTTTTGTGTCACTTGCAGAAGGATTTAGCTCCGACCTTTTTAGTTATTTATTTGGTTCTGTTTCTGCTGTTAGTCGTCAGGATCTTTATATCGTAATCAGTATAGCCATTGTTGTTGTTGTATTTTTAACTTTATTTTACAAGGAATTATTTGTTCTATCTTTTGATGAGGAATATGCAAAAGCCTCTGGATTACCTGCAAAATGGATTCATATTTTGTTTATGATTGTTACGGCTTTAGTTATTGCAGGTTCTATGCGTATAGTTGGTATTCTTTTAGTCTCATCCCTAATGACTTTGCCCGTGGCTGCTGCTATGAGAATAGCGAAAGGTTTTAAGCAAGCAATAATACTTTCAGTACTATTTGGAGAGCTTGCCGTCATCATTGGATTGGTAAGTGCATTTTATTTAAATATAGCTCCAGGTGGAACAATTGTTGTTACGTCAATAGTTATCTTACTGCTTACTATTACATTGAAAAAGATATCGATGAAGGGAGTAACTTCACAATGAACATTGAAAGAGCATGGGATATTCTCAAAAATGAAGGGTATAAAAAAACAGATAAGCGAGAGCAGATATTAGATATTTTTTCGAAAACAGAGAAGTATATTACAGCTCGAGATATTTTGAATGTTATGATGGTGGAACATCCAGGGATGAGCTACGATACTATTTATCGTAACTTGAGTACTTTCGTGGACCTTGGAATTTTAGAAGAGACAGAGTTAAGTGGAGAGAAACATTTTCGTATGCAATGTGAAATGGATCACCATCATCATCATTTTATTTGTATGTCATGTGGTAACATAAAAGAAATAAATTATTGTCCTATGGAAGTACTTCAAAATGCTATTCCAGCTTATCAAATTGATAGCCATAAATTTGAAATCTACGGTAAATGTCCAGAATGTCATTAATATTTCCTGCCAAATTAACCTTTGGCAGGATTTTCTTTTTTAGTTATATTATAAACAAAAGAGCGAACTTCCAATAAGTGCTTCATCTTTCCATTCCAGGCGGACGCGTTCCGTCGACAAGGCTTCAGCCGCTTCCCAATTAGTAAACTATCATGCCATTAATAGAGCAAGATAGAGCAAGTTTGTATCACTTAAATTCAGTATTTATAGAAAATCGTTGAAAATAGCGACACTCCTGTGGGAATAGCGTTTGCCGAAGATCCTCAGCGTAGCGAAGGGTGAGGTCCGTTAATTAGTCCGCTGAAAGAGAGTGGCTTTTCCCAAACTCGATTTTCTAACTATCATTTACCACAAAAAAACGTGAAGATTACTCTTCACGTTCGTTGCAATGCAAATTCTTTTTCAATCCATTCATTTGCTTCAATCCAATTGTTAACACGAATAACTCCTTTTGGAGCAGGTTGTTGGTTATAAGGTGTGTTAAATAGAATTACTGGGATATCTAGCTCTTCATGAATTTCTACGGCATTGTCGTGCTTATCCTCAAAAAAAGCATGCACACCATGTTTTCGAGCCGTTTCAATTTTGTTATGTGTTCCAATCAATTCAATATGATCGTACAGTAATTCTTGTTCTTTGAACCAGTTAAGCGTAACATCCCGCACATTTTCTCCTCTGGCAGAAATAAAATATAGCTCATATTTTTCCTTCCAAGCAGACAATACAGCATGTGCATCAGATTGAATAGGGGATGATGCATAAATGGTAGATTCTGTTTTTTTAAACCACTCATAAAATTCTTTCTCATCTACAGAAAAAGCTTTTGTTAAGTCATATTCTTTAATGTCCTCCAATTGCAAGTTACAATTAAAGGCACTATTAATATGTGGAAGTAAAGAAGTAGGACATGTTACTGTCCCGTCAATATCAATTCCGAATCTAGCAATTACCATCTTGCATTACTCCTTACACTTCTTGTTTTTCTATTTCTTGCTTCTCTAGTTCTTGTTGAGCAAAGTATTCAGCTGCAATTTTATCAATTTCAATTTTAAGTTCTTCTACCATTGTTTCTTCTGGAACTTTTCGTACAGTTTTACCTTTTCTAAATAGCAGACCTTCTCCTCGTGCTCCGGCAATTCCGATATCCGCTTCACGGGCCTCACCAGGTCCGTTAACAGCACATCCTAATACTGCAACTTTAATTGGCGCTTTAATATGAGAAATATATTCTTCTACTTCATTTGCGATTGAGATTAAGTCAATTTCAATTCGTCCACATGTCGGACAAGAGATTAACGTTGCAGCGTTAGATGAAAGTCCAAATACTTTTAACAATTCGCGAGCAACTTTAATTTCCTCAACAGGATCTGCACTTAGCGATACACGCAATGTATTTCCAATACCCATGCTTAGTAAAGTTCCGAGTCCTGCTGCACTTTTAATCGATCCAGCAAATAACGTTCCGGATTCTGTGATTCCTAAATGAAGGGGATAGTCAAATGCTTGTGAAGCTTTTGTATATGCTTCAATAGCTAAATTTACATCTGAAGCCTTCATAGATACAATGATGTCGTGAAAATCTAAATCTTCGAGAATTTTAATATGGTGTAATGCACTTTCAACCATACCATCAGCAGTTGGATAACCATATTTTTCTAGGATTTTCTTTTCAAGTGAACCTGCGTTTACACCAATACGAATTGGAATACCCTTTGCTTTTGCAGCATTTACAACAGCCTCTACCTTTTCTTTGCGCCCAATGTTCCCTGGGTTAATACGAATTTTATCTGCACCTTGCTCAATTGCTATAAGAGCAAGCTTATAATCAAAATGGATATCCACTACAAGTGGTATATTAATACGTTTTTTTATTTCACCAATAGAATAAGCCGCTCGTTCATCTGGACATGCAACACGTACGATTTGGCAACCTGCTTCTTCCAGGCGCAGAATCTCGGCTACTGTTGCCTCTACATCATGCGTTTTGGTCGTTGTCATACTTTGGATGAATAGCTCGTTACTTCCACCTATTGTTAAGTTTCCAACTCGAACGGGACGAGTTTTGGAACGATGAATTATTTCACTCATGAAATTCTCTCCTTCTTGAGGCTTTATGCCATCACTATCATTCATTTTATCAGTGATAGGATTGAAATGACAAGGAGGAAACCTCTATCTTTCATTTTTGCAAGATTCAGATGATGTGTATATCGGTAAAAAAATCAGTTCGCCGTCTGTAATGGTTTGATTGATCAGATGTGGATTTAAAGCATAAAAGTCCATTTCTCTTTCAGAAAAGGTAATATCCTTTTCAGCAGGGTACATGGAAAAAAGAGTATATAAAGTATCTCCTGGGTGTTTTTTTACTGCTACATAATCCATTGTTTCCACACATTCTTCTGGTGGATAAAATGCAAGAGGAATCGTTCCTTCGAACATATCTACTTTGATAATATAAAGTGTGATTAGAATGGTGATCGTTGCTACGAATATTTTCATATAAAAACCTCCTTGTCCCACTATATGTGAGCAAGGAGGAATTATGATTACCGTTTGATAGGATAATGTTTACATGCTAAAAACAGATAAACGAACGTAACGAAATAGATGAAGAATTGTATGTACCCAGTTGATATATTGAAAAAAGCAACCACAACTGAAATTAACATTGGAATAGTACTGGCAAAAAGGGTACTTCTCCACAAATGCCTATATTCTCCTTTTCTTTTTAAAAGTGAGAGTATAATCACTCCCACATAAGCAAAAATACTAATACGCACAAATATAAGTAAAGTGTTTAAGACAAATAAAAATATAAAGGAAAAAGGATAAAGCAACCATTGTATCTCTTGAAAATACTCTAAGAGACCTTCCATATTAGCTTGTTGAATCGATATTCCATTTATAAACTGAACAAATGATATAGATGTGATGACTAGTATGTATATAAATATGTATTGCATAACCTTTCCAATTGGAATAAGTCGGAATGCTGCAATTTTTTTAGGACTATGCAAGCTTGCTTTAAAAAGCTGTAACAAATTCATTAAATTCACCCTTTCATTTACATTTTATCACCTCTTCAGAAAGAAAAACAAAGTAATACGGGGCTTAAATTAAAAAAAATGAAAGAATGATTTTATTCTCTTTACAATTCCTTTATATATTAACCATAATAGATATGTGAAATATGTCGAAATAGGAGTTGACTATCAAGGTGAATCTCAATTGGCAAGAAATGCTGTTCGAATTTTTTGGCGGATTAGGAATCTTCCTATTTGCCATTAAATATATGGGGGATGCCCTACAGAAAACGGCCGGGGATAGATTAAGAGATTTACTGGATCGTTATACTACAAATCCACTTGTGGGTGTGTTAGCTGGTATACTATTTACTGTTTTAATCCAATCTAGTGCGGGAACAATCGTTATCGTCATTGGCTTAGTAAGTGCAGGTTTTATGACATTACGCCAATCAATAGGTGTAATTATGGGGGCTAATATTGGTACTACGATTAAAGCATTTATTATTGGATTTGAAATAGGTGATTATTCTCTGCCAATTATGGCAACAGGCGCATTTTTAATCTTTTTTTTCAGACGTAAAATATTGCAAAATGTAGGAGAAGTCCTTTTTGGATTTGGAGGACTGTTTTTAGGTCTAGATTTAATGATGAGTGGTATGAGTCCGTTGCAACAGCTTCCATCGTTTACGGATATCACATTGAGTGTAAGTAATCATCCTCTTTTAGGAGTCATAGCTGGAACTGTAATGACCTTATTTCTACAAAGTTCTAGTGCCTCTGTAGCAATATTGCAGGGATTTTACGCAGAACATTTAATTTCTTTAAAAGGTGCTTTACCCATCTTGTTTGGTGATAATATTGGGACAACCATTACCGCGATCCTTGCTTCTTTAGGGGCATCTGCAGGTGCAAAAAGAGCAGCTTTCTCACATGTTCTTTTTAATGTAGTAGGGACACTTGTCTTTCTTATCTTATTAACCCCATTTACTTTATATATTGAATGGATTTCAGAAGCTCTTTCAATTGAAAATAAAATGCAAATTGCTGTGGCACATGGAACTTTTAATGTAGTAAATGTAATCCTTCAGTTTCCTCTTATAGGAGCATGGGTTTTTCTATTAACCAAATTAATTCCAGGGGAAGATTTCAATACGAAGTATAAACCGAAACATTTAGAGGAAGATTTTATAGAAGAATCCCCATCCATAGCCATTGGGCAAGCGAAAGAGGAAATTCTACGTATGGGTGATTTAAGTGTACAAGGTTTAGAGAAAACATTCTCTTATCTCAAAGATAGAAATAAGAATGATGCAGACGAGGCAAATCAAATAGAAGACGCAATTAATCATTTAGATACAAAAATTATTAATTATTTAGTAAAAATTTCTAGCCAACCGCTATCCAGTCAGGATTCGAATAGGCATCTAATGTTAATGGCAACTGTTCGTGATGTTGAGAGGATAGGAGATCACTTTGAGAATATCATCGAGCTGATTGATTACCAAGACGAACATCATTTCCAACTAACCGAGGATGCATTGGAGGATATATCTGAGATGTTTGAACTAACGATAAGTACAGTTAAAAAAGCGATAGAAGCTTTAGATTTAAATAGTGATCAGTTAGCTAGAGAGGTTGCAGAACAAGAGAATGTAATAGACCGGATGGAACGTAAATTTAGAAAAAATCATTTTATACGATTGAATGAAGGACTATGCACTGGTCATGCTGGTGTAATTTTTGTTGATATGTTAAGTAATTTAGAAAGAGTTGGTGATCATGCAGTAAATATTGCAGATGCCATATTGGGGAAACGAGTATGATTGAAATTATTGGATGGATTTTAATAATAGCTAGTTTCATTGTTGCTTTTATCGGAACTTTTTATCCTATTATACCTTCGGTTGTATTTATGATATTAGGATATATTATTTATGGTTTATTCTTCTCTTTTTCAGAACTAACGTGGCTGTTTTGGGTCATTCAATTATTGTTTGTTGTCCTATTGTTTAGTGCAGATATGGTTGCGAACGCTTTTGGAGTAAAGAAGTTTGGTGGAACAAAAGCAGGTTTATGGGGAAGTACTATTGGTTTAATTGTTGGTCCATTTGTTATTCCTGTAGCAGGAATATTAGTTGGACCTTTCCTTGGAGCGGTGTTAGCGGAACTAATTGTTACAAGAGAAGGGATAAAACAAGCTATAAAATCAGGGGTAGGCTCTCTTATCGGTTTCCTTACTTCATCCATAGTCAAGATTATCATTCTTGCGGTGATGTTGGTCATTTTTCTTATTTTTGTTTAGTCTCAGTCAAAAGTATGAAAAGTAATCGAGTCGTTTTTAATTGAACGTTTTTCATTAATTTGATACGCTAATACGTGGAAAGAATTTTCTAAAATATTCTTTAGGAGGAAACAAAAAATGGCTTACGAATTACCAGAACTACCTTACGCGTATGACGCACTAGAACCACACATTGACAAAGAAACGATGAATATTCATCACACTAAACATCACAACACGTACGTTACTAATTTAAACAATGCGGTTTCAGGCAAAGCCGACTTAGAGAACAAATCGGTTGAGGAGTTAATTGCTAACTTAGATGCATTACCAGAAGATATCAAAACTGCAGTACGTAATAATGGTGGTGGACATGCTAACCATTCATTATTCTGGCAACTTCTTTCTCCTAACGGTGGAGGAAATCCATCAGGTGAATTAGCAGAAGCGATCGATTCTAAATTTGGAAGCTTTGATGCATTCAAAGAAGAATTCGCAAAAGCTGCTACAACTCGTTTTGGGTCTGGCTGGGCTTGGTTATCAGTTGCTAATGGAGAATTAGAAGTTTCCTCTACAGCTAACCAAGACTCTCCAATCATGGAAGGTAAAACTCCATTATTAGGTTTAGATGTTTGGGAGCATGCTTACTACTTGAACTACCAAAATCGTCGTCCAGACTACATCGGCTCTTTCTGGAATGTAGTAAATTGGGATGAAGTTTCAAAACGCTACGCTGCAGCAAAATAATTCTTTTTGAGATCTTAATAAAAAAGAAACCTGGCACACACTTTTTCGTCTAAAAGTGTGTGCTTTTTATGTTACACTAATAGGTAGATTAAATTATTAACTGTATTTAAATGATGTTAGTGCCTGTGGCCATTAAAACAAATTTTTTTAAATGCAAATCTTGGCAGCTAAAGCCAATTAGAATTCAAAAAAGTAGGTGAAACTCATGCGAAAAATTCCTAATAAACGTGCACAAAGTGTAAAGGCTAAACAAAGGGCCAATATTACATTTCGCATGAACATTCTTTTCTTTTCTATTTTCCTGCTATTTACATTATTAATCTTGCGATTAGGCTATTTGCAAATTGTCAAAGGAGAAGATTATACAAGGGCAATAGAACGAACGGAGGAAGTTCCTGTAAACACAAGCGTTCCTCGTGGTCGTATTTTTGATAGTCAAGGTCGTATCATGGTAGACAATGAGCCTCAACTTGCGATTACCTATACGAAAATGCAGACGACCAAGTCAGAAGAAATGTTCGAAATTGCGAAAGAGCTTAGTTTATTAATTGAAAAGAAAGCAGATGGAATTACAAAAAGCGATTTACAAGATTTTTGGCTTCGTAAATATCCAAAGGAAGCTTTAAAGTTAGTCTCCGAAGAAGAACGAAACAAAATAGAGAAAAATGAAGAGCTTGAAGAGAAAGAAATAAATGCTGAGATTAATCGACTAACTCGAAGTCGGATACCTGAGGAGCAACTAGAGGCATTCTCTCCAGAAGAATTAGAAATTATTGCCATCTATCGTGAAATGGCATCAGGATACGCACTGTCTCCTCAAATTATTAAAGGGGAAGATGTGACAGATGAGGAATTTGCAAGAGTTTCCGAAAGGCTAGGGGATCTAAACGGCGTTAATACAACAACTGATTGGCGTAGAGTAAAAACATCTTCTCTTGCTATACTAGGAACTGCATCATTGCCGAAAGAAGGTATACCAAAAGACCGATTAGATTATTACTTATCAAGAGACTACTCTAGAAATGACCGGGTAGGAAAAAGCTATATTGAACAGCAATATGAGGATGTTTTACAAGGTCAAAAAAGTGTAGTAAAGAATATCACAGATGGTAAAGGGCGAGTAATTGATATTAAAACTGTCTATGATGGGGAACCAGGAAAAGATTTAGTTTTATCCATGGATAGTGAAGTTCAATTAGCGCAAGAAGAAATTTTAGGGCAAAAACTACTTGAATTAAAAACAGGAAATGGAGCATCTGCAAAGTATTTAGATAGGGCTTTCTTTATCATGATGGACCCTAACACGGGAGAAGTTCTATCCATGGTTGGTAAGAGGGTAGAAAAAAACGCTAAAACAGGAAAGTACGAAATAAAGGATTATGCTTTCGGATCATTTACAACAGCGTATGAAGTAGGGTCTACAGTAAAGCCTGGAACATTGCTTACAGGATATCGTGAAAATGTTATTTCACCTGGGGATGTATTAGTAGATGAACCGATTCGCATAAAAGATTCTGCGCCAAAAAGTTCTGTCTTCAACCGTTCTGGTAGAATCCCATTAAATGATCTAGAAGCGATTGAACGTTCATCCAATGTTTATATGTTTAAGACTGCATATGGTTTAGCAGGACGGACTTATAAGGAAAATCAATCTATTAGTTTTGGTCCAGAGGCATTTCAAAAAATGCGCAATGGTTATGCACAATTAGGATTGGGTGTCCCGACAGGAATAGATTTACCTGGAGAAGTGACTGGTGTAATTGGTGGAGTAGAAGCTGGGAAATTACTTGACTTAAGTATTGGGCAATACGATACGTATACACCATTACAACTTGCACAATTTGTCTCCACTATTGCAAACGGGGGCAAACGTATACAACCACGTGTTGTAAAAGAAATTAGAGAACCATCTGCGGATGGTGTGAAAATGGGGAAAGTAGTAAAAGAGTTTCAACCAAATGTTTTAAATACAGTTGATAATTCGCAAGAGGAAATCAATCGTATGCGTCAAGGTATGCAAAGAGTATATTCCGGAGCGAAAGGAACAGCTCGTTCAGCCTTTGGTACAGCACCGTTTAATGGCGCCGGAAAAACAGGTACAGCTCAATCATTCTTTTATGATGTTACTATAAAAAATCCTAAAGAACGTAATATTAGAACAGTAAATTTAACTCATATAGGATTTGCGCCATATGATAATCCAGAGATTGCATATGCTCTTGTTATTCCTCATGCATCCTTAGAGTCCAGTTACAAAACGAATGTTTCTACTGGTATTGCACGTCAGCTAGTAGATAAGTATTTTGAAATACAACTTAAAAATGGTGCATTAAAGGATAGTGAAGAGGCAATGCCGATTCCAACTATAAAACCAGCCTTTACAAATGAAAAAATAGATGAAGAAGAAACGAACAACTAATTCAAAACAGGTCAACCTAAAGAAACCATTTAGGAGACCTGTTTTTTTATGTAAATAACATTGGAATTCTTTAGTTTCTTATTTACAAAAGCTTTACAATGCATTCATATCGACTCAACATGAAGCCTTTATAGTAAACATTGTAAGAAAAATAGAAAACAAAACTTTAGGGGGATTTACCTGATGAAGAACTGGAAGTACTTATTAATGACAACAATGGTAGGATCAGCATTAGTACTTGGAGCTTGTGGAGACGATACAAGTTCAGAACCAACAGAAGAAACAGAGACAGAAACTGCTGGTGATACACAAGATGAGGCAGTTCTAGAAGGTAAGGTTGCTGGAGATGGATCTAGTACAGTTGCTCCAATTACGGAAGCACTTGTTGAAGAATATGCAGGCGTTCAAAATAAAGTACAAGTATCAGTTGGTGTGTCCGGTACTGGTGGCGGATTCGAAAAATTCATCGCAGGTGAAACAGATTTCGCTAATGCATCTCGTCCAATTAAAGACGAAGAAAAAACAAAACTTGAAGAAGCTGGAATTGACTTTACTGAATTCCAAGTAGCTAATGATGGTTTATCAGTAGTAGTTAACAAAGACAATGATTGGGTTGAAGATTTAACAGTTGAAGATCTAAAGAAAATGTGGATTGAAGATGGAACAACAAAAAAATGGTCTGACATTAATCCAGAATGGCCAGCTGAAGAAATCGTATTCTATTCACCAGGTACTGATTCTGGAACATATGACTACTTTGATGAAGTAATTCTTGATGAAGCTGACTTAGTAAAATCTGCAACTCTATCTGAAGATGATAACGTATTAGTTCAAGGTGTACAAGGTGATAAAAATGCAATAGCATTCTTCGGTTATGCATACTATTTAGCTAACCAAGATACTTTAAAAGTTGTTAAAGTTAACGGTGTAGAACCAACAAATGAAACAATTGAATCAGGTGAATATTCACCACTTTCTCGTCCATTGTTCGTATATGCAAAAAATAGTGCGCTTAAAGAAAATCCAGCATTTTATGATTTCATGAAATATACACTTGAAAATGCAGGAGAAATGGCTGAAGCAGTTGGATATGTAAGTCTTCCACAAGAAAATTACGACAAAGGTTTAGCTGATTTAGAAGCTTTAAAATAATAGGTTGATCTAAAAAGTAAGAGACGAGTAGCAGGGCTTGCTACTCTTTTCTTGCGTTTGGTAAAAGGGGGATTCACTATGGCTCAAAAGAATGCGACTGGTCATCCATCAGTACAAGAGCTAATTGCAAAATCAAGTAGCAAGAAACAGAAAAAAATAGTAGAAAAAATAATTCCAATTATTCTCCTACTAATTGCATGTGTTTCAGTATTAACTACTTTGGGTATTGTCTTTACTCTTATTATAGAAACAGGAATATTTTTCACTCGTGTACCGATATTAGATTTTATATTCGGAAAAGAATGGTTTCCATTTGCTAATACGGAACAGTTATATGGAATTCTTCCATTAATAGCGGGTACATTAAAAGTAACTTTAATAGCTGCTATTGTAGCAGTTCCATTTGGTATTGGTTCAGCTATATTTTTAAGTGAATATGCAAGTGATAACGCTCGGAGAATTATTAAACCAATATTAGAAGTATTAGCAGGTATACCAACAATTGTTTATGGTTTCTTTGCATTGACTTTTGTAACACCGCTTTTACAACAATTTATTCCTGACTTGAAAATCTTTAATGCATTGAGCCCGGGTATTGTTGTAGGTATTATGATTTTACCAATGATCGCATCCTTATCAGAAGATGCAATGAGCTCTGTACCTAATTCAATACGTGAAGGTGCCTTAGCTATGGGTTCAACAAAATTAGAAGTAGCGATCAAGGTTGTACTACCCGCTGCTCTATCAGGAATTATTGCGTCCGTAGTACTAGCATTGTCTCGTGCAATTGGAGAAACGATGATAGTTTCTTTAGCAGGAGGATCTACTCCTAAATTCGATTTAAATGTAACGGACTCTATTCAAACTATGACTGCATATATTGTACAAGTTTCATCAGGTGATGCGGGATATGGAACAACGATTTATTATTCCATCTATGCAGTAGGATTTACTCTTTTCCTATTTACATTATTGATGAATTTTATTGCTCACGCGATTTCGAAAAAATTCCGGGAGGAATATTAATATGAAATATGTTAATCAAGAATCAGTCATAAAAAAAATGAATAGTCGATTAAATGTAAATCGTGTTTTTAAAGTAATATTCCTTTTTGCTACATTGTTTGCTTTAATTGCTCTTGGAATCTTGTTTTATCGAATCATTACTCAAGGTGTTGGATATCTTACACCAGAATTCTTCCAAAACTATGGATCTCGTTTCCCTGCTAAAGCCGGAATAAAGGCTGCGTTAATAGGGTCAATTTGGTTAATGTGTGTAGTTGCACCTATATCATTAATTTTAGGAGTAGGTACAGCAATTTATTTAGAAGAATATGCTAAAAAAAATAAATTAAATGATTTTATTCGAATGAACATTTCCAACTTAGCAGGTGTTCCTTCAGTAGTATTTGGTTTGCTGGGATTAACAATTTTTGTTCGGGCTTTAGCTTTAGGAAATAGTATTTTGGCTGCAGGATTTACGATGAGTTTGTTAATATTACCTGTTATTATCGTTGGTTCTCAGGAAGCAATTCGTGCTGTACCTCAAGATGTTCGAGAAGCTTCATATGGAATGGGCGCGACAAAGTGGCAAACAATTGTTAAAGTTGTCCTACCTTCGGCTATTCCAGGTATTCTTACTGGTGCAATTTTAGCTCTTTCCCGTGCAGTCGGTGAAACGGCACCATTAGTAGTAATTGGTGTTCCTGTAATTATTCAGTTTTTACCTGAAAATTTACTTAGTCAGTTTACTGCACTACCAATGCAAATCTACGATTGGGCTAAAAGACCACAGGCAGAATTTCAATATGTCGCTTCAGCAGGGATTCTTGTTCTAATGGTATTCTTATTGATCATGAATTCCATCGCTATATTTATTCGAAATAAATTTCAAAAAAGGTACTAAGCTAATTTGTGATTAGGGGGAAGTAATGATGGTACAATCTTTAAATAACGATACATCAGTAAATAATTCAACTTCAAATATTGTGTATAACACGCAACAATTAAACTTATGGTATGGTAATCATCATGCTTTAAAAAATATTGACCTTGAAATTAAAGAAAATGAAGTAACAGCAATTATTGGACCTTCTGGTTGCGGTAAATCTACGTACATTAAAACTTTAAACCGTATGGTAGAATTAGTTCCAACAGTAAAAACATCAGGTAAAATTTTGTATCGTGACCGCAATATTTTTGATGCAGATTATGGAGTAGAAGAATTACGTACGAAAGTTGGAATGGTTTTCCAAAAACCAAACCCATTTCCAAAATCCATCTATGATAATATTGCATATGGTCCGAGAATACATGGAATTAAAAACAAAAAAATTCTGGATGAAATCGTAGAAAAAAGTTTACGTGGTGCAGCAATTTGGGATGAGGTAAAAGATCGCTTATCTACGAATGCGTATAGCCTCTCTGGTGGACAGCAACAACGTATTTGTATAGCTCGCTGTCTTGCAATTGAACCAGACGTTATTTTAATGGATGAGCCTACTTCAGCTTTAGATCCAATTTCTACATTAAAAGTGGAGGAACTTATTCAAGAATTGAAAAACGATTATTCTATCATCATTGTTACACATAATATGCAACAAGCAGCTCGTATTTCGGACAAAACTGCTTTCTTCTTAAACGGAGAAGTGGTAGAGTTTGATAATACAGATGTAATTTTTTCAACTCCAGAAGATAAGCGCACAGAGGATTATATTTCAGGACGTTTCGGATGAGGAAAGGGGCAGTTAGGGATGGTAGGAAGAGAGAAATTTGATGCGGAATTACAGCAAGTTCAGAATTTAATGTATGAATTATGTGATACGGCGATTAATACCTTGAATTCAGCAATGGATTATTTGTTTGCAAATGACATTGAAGGTGCACTAACGATCATTAATAATGATATTCATATTAATCGTATGGAAGAAGAAATTAATGACCGTGTAATTTTACTGATCGCTAAGCAACAGCCTGTTGCAACAGATCTACGTAGATTAATGGTGCTTGTTAAGGCTGCATCCGATATGGAGCGTATAGGTGATTATGCAGTAAACATTGCTAAAGAAACGATTCGTATAGGAAAAGATGAACATATCGCTCCAATTCATTTGTTAGAAGAGATGCGTGACAAAACGATCGCAATGTTAAAATCAATTTTAGATGCTTTTAGAAATGAAGACATTGAAGAAGCTAAGAATATCGCAAAACTTGATGATGAGGTAGATGAATTGTATGGTCATGCAATTAAAACACTTCTTTCAGTTGGGGTAGAACAACCTGCACAACTAAGTCAAGTGACGCAGTTATCATTTGTATGTCGCTATCTTGAAAGATCTGCTGATCACGCTACAAATATGGCAGAACGATTATTGTTTTTATTAAAAGGGAAGCATTATGAACTAAATAACTAACAAAAGAGGTCGCCTAGAAATTAAATCTTCTGGACGACCTCTTTCATTTTCTATTTTCCAGTTAACTTTTCAGCAATCTGTTTCAATGTCATAGAGGAGTCGAGCTCATACTCACCAATTTGAATACGCCCAGCTAAATCTTGAGAGACCAAATAATCTTCAAAATCTTGTTTATTTTGGACAATTCCAGCTTCCTCTAATAGAGTACTAATTTCTTTACTATTCATGCCTGCTTGAACGATTAAAGTATATGGAGTACTACCGCTAGAAGTATCGCTCTGTGTTGCTTCCTCTTTTGCTTTTTCTTCTTCTTTCGATTCGTCTGTAACAGGTTGTCCTTTTTGGGCATTCTCTAAGTCCATCTGAAGTTGTGCTAATTGCTGCTTTACATTTTTTAGTTCTGTTTGTGACTTTTCATATGCTTCCTCCGTGATGGAGCGCTTCGATGTGATTTCATCCTCTTGCGTTAAATGTTGTAATTGGAGAACAGCACCTGCTATAAACAAACCGATACCAAATGAACGGATGGATGTCCTTTTCATCTTATTTTCCACCGCCAATTACATATTTAACATCTTCTATAGATAGGGAAGACCTTTTACTTATCTCTGGTAGAGAATAGCCCTGTTTATGCAGCTCAAGCACTTGGCTTCTAATGATTTCGTGTATAACAGGTTTTGTTTTTTGCTTTTTGGGAACCGTTATTTTAGAACCTTCTAGTAATAATTCCTCTTCTACTATTTTTAGTCTCCGTTTAATAGCGCTTGTTTCTTGATATAATGTAATGGAGAGTTCCTCTACTTCTGACTCCATTTTTTTCGTGGAATCCTTAAGAAAAAAGGAAACGATGATTAGTAAAATTCCGATAATCATGATAATAATTGTATAGCTCATCTAATTCACCTCAAAATTATTACTTCTTCTTATAATACTAACATATACCAAAAAACTTTGAATTAATTCTTTTATTAAATAGTAGATTTTCTTGGATAATATGCTATAATGGGTTAGTCGTATAAATCATGCTCAGAATTTATATTTCATCCTGTAAAAGAGTGGGAGGGACAACCATGCGCGTTAATATTACATTAGCTTGTACAGATTGCGGAGAGCGCAACTATATTTCTAAGAAAAACAAGCGTAACAATCCAGAACGTCTTGAACTTAAAAAATATTGCTCACGTGAAAAGAAAATGACTCTTCATAGAGAAACTAAATAATAACCTAAGCCAAAACCAACTTCGGTTTTGGTTTTTTTCTATGTGAAATTGGAGGGAAATGGCATGAAAAAGAAAGAGTTAAGAGCAGAAATGAAACAACAGCTTTCGTCTTTAGAGCAGTCCTCCTATCATACATTATCAGAGCAAATCATGAGTCGCTTTTTCACACTAGGAACTGTACAACAAGCATCTACTATAGGAATAACCATCTCGGCTTTTCCAGAAGTGGATACCGAAGGGATTATCCGTGCATTATGGGAAAAGGGTAAAACCGTTGTTGTGCCAAAATGCTCCCCAAAAGATCGGACAATGACCTTTTATAAGATAGAGAACTTCGATCAATTAGAAACCGTGTATATGCAATTATTAGAGCCAAATCCATTGTTAACAACTCCAGTAGCTCCAACTAACATTGATCTTTTAGTTGTTCCTGGAATTGTTTATAGCCTATCTGGTTATCGAATAGGATATGGTGGAGGATATTATGATCGCTTTTTAATGAATTATAAAGGGCATAAAGTTTCGTTAGCGTTTGATTTTCAATTAAGGGATGACTTGGAAAAGGAGCATTTTGACCTCCCAGTAGATTTGATTATTACTAATGAGCAAATGATAAAATGTCATTTATACCGGGATGAGGATGGACAATATGAAGACAGTATATGATGTTATGCAGTTATTAAAACGATTCGGTACGTACATTTATACAAAAGATCGATTGGCAGATCTTGAACTAATGGAAGACGAAATAAAAGAACTATATAAAATGCAAATGATTGAAGCACAAGACTTTCAACTTGCACTGCTCATACTTCGACAAGAACATAATAGACAGAAATAAAGCCGATTAATTTACGTAAATTAATCGCTTTTTTATATTTTTTACTAAAAAAGGAAACTTTTTTGGTTTTAATACGTTTAATAGAGGGTAGCAAAATTATGGACCTATAAAATTATATCAAATGTAAATATCATTTATATTGATTTATTGTTAAGAAAGGATTAAGATATATTTTGTTACTTTTATTCCTACTATTAAGAGTACAAAAGGGGAGGATGTAGGCATGAAGAAAAAAAATTGGCCGACACATTCTATTCTTGTTATAGCTATTGTGGCAACATGGATTAAAACATATGTGGTTTACCATACTAGCTTTGATATGAAAATCGAGAATATGATGCAACAAGCGATACTATTTATAAGCCCGTTAAGTTTTCTTTTATTTGTATATGGGCTATCACTTTTCTTTAAAAGTCCAAAAGCAAGAAATAGATATATTGTCATTACAAATTTAATACTTGCAATTATTCTGTATGCAAACGCTGTATTCTATCGTTTCTTTACAGACTTTATAACGTTACCAGTATTATTCCAAACAAGTAATTTTGGTGATTTAGGTTCATCTGCTGTGGAAAGTATCTACATAACAGATATATTCTTCTTTACAGATGTGGTAATCATTATAGCTGCTTTAAAATGGTTGAAAATTGGTGACAAAATATCGATTGTAAAACCTGCACAAAGAAAAGCATACTTTGTACTTTCTGCTGCAGTGTTGTTTTTAAATTTGGGATTAGCTGAAATAGAAAGACCTCAGCTTCTTACAAGAAGCTTTGACCGTGAAATGTTAGTGAAAAATCTAGGACCTTACAATTATCATTTATATGATATATATATTCAGTCTAAGTCTCATGCACAGCGAGCACTTGCTGATGGTAGTGAACTTGTAGAAGTAAATAACTATGTACGATCTAACCAAGCAGAACCTAAGGCTGAAATGTTTGGGCTTGCAGATGGTCGTAATTTAATCGTAGTCTCCATGGAGTCATTACAAAACTTTGTTATTAATAATGATATGAATGGATATGAAGTTACCCCATTCTTAAATTCTTTGACTAAAGATAAAGATACGTTTTACTTCTCTAACTTTTATCATCAAACTGGTCTAGGTAAAACATCAGACTCAGAGTTTATTGTGGAGAATTCACTCTACGGACTTGGTGGTGGAGCTGTATTCTTTACCCATGGAGGAAATAAGTTTCATTCCATGGCAGAAAGCTTAAACGAAGAAGGCTATTACACAAACGTAATGCATCCTAATAACAAAAGCTTCTGGAATCGTGATATGATGTATCAAGCACTTTCTATTCAAAAATTTTATGATGTAAATAGTTATGAAGTAAAAGAAGGCGATGCTGTTAACTGGGGTATGAAGGATATTCCATTCTTTGAACAATCAGTTGATCATATGGCACAAATGCCACAGCCGTTCTATTCTAGACTAATTACATTAACAAACCATCATCCATTTGATTTAGATGAAGAGGATCAACTCATCCCTCCATATAATTCTAATTCACGTACATTAAACAAGTATTTCCAATCCGTACGTTACATGGATGAGGCCTTGAAGTTGTTCTTTGAAGATTTAAAAGCACAAGGATTGTATGACAATTCAATCATTGTAATGTATGGGGATCATTATGGTATTTCTGAAAACCATAATGCTGCAATGTCTCAATATTTAGGAAAAGAAATTACACCATATGAATCTGCAAAACTTCAAAGAGTACCATTCTTTGTTCACATTCCTAATAGTGGAGTTGGAAAAGAAGTAACAGAAACAGCTGGTCAAATTGATATTAGACCTACAGTATTGCATTTACTTGGTGTAGAAACTGCTAAAGATATGCAATTAGGAGCAGATGTATTCTCTGACGACCATGAGGATTTTGTTATTTTCCGAGACGGTGGATTTGTTACAGATAAATTGGTTTACGCTGGAAACACTTGTTTTGACAATGAAACAGGAGAAGAAACTGATATAGCTAGCTGCCAGCCTTATATAGATCGAGCAACACAAGAACTAGGCTATTCTGATCAAATTATTAATGGAGATTTACTCCGTTTCTACGATTTGAAAACAGGAAACCTATTAATTGATGAAGCTGAAAAAGAAGAGCAGTAGTAAAGAAGCACAGACAAATTAAAGTCTGTGCTTTTCGTATGAAACAAAAGGGCAACTCGTGCGTCTAATATTATAAAGGTGAAGGGGGGAGTCAGTTGAAGAGAATCGGTATTCTTATTGTTTTTGTTCTATTGCTTCAAGCTTGTACAGAGATCAATATTCCCGGGGGAGAAGAAGTTAAAACCCCAGTTACAGATGAAATTTCAGTTCCAGAAAATACGTCCATATCACCTTCTCAAGAAATCCCTTCCATTTCAATGGCTTCCTCAAACTTTCACAGTGTGATTGGTTGGCTTTCTAATGACGAGATTGCTTTTGTACTTATAGATAAAGGAAAATGGACTGTGCAATCTTATTCAGTTTCAAAAAATACATGGAAGGTTATTTATACTTCTACACTACCAATTATTCAAGCAACCATACATCCAAACAAAGAATTGATATTATTACATACATCAAATAATTCTTCTTCAGCAGAAGTGCAAATTATACATAAGAATGGTTTCTTAGTACAAAGTTTAACTTTTGAATCAGATGAATTATATATGGATTGGCATCCAACAAATCAAGATCTAATAGTATTCACGGCTTTTTATGATGATTGGACGTTTAATACATTTGTTTATGATGGGTCTACTCAACAATTACAATCAATTGAGGTAGAAAATCCATTCGTTAAATGGTATGATGATGAGCATTTGATGGTGTTTAGAGGGTCTGAAAGTGGTTTAGATGGATATGAATTAATGCTATATTCTGTTCAAGAGAAGACACTGAAAGAAACAGGGGAAACTCATTTAGTGGATGTTCAAAATTTAGGTGAAAGTATGTTATATATTCAAATCAATGAACTGAAAAATATATTTGAATATCGCTTGCAAGATAAAAATCATGAAAATTCCTTTGAATGGACAACGCCTGCTATTAGCAATTATTCGGAATGGGTTATTCCAACCATTTCTATTGTAGATACAAATTCATTATTTCTTATTAAACCGGTGGAAGCAGGGAATATGGATGAGATTGATCAAAGAGGAGTTCTTTCAATTTATTCATTGGAAGGCGAGAAAGAGTTGGGAGAGGTAAACGCTCAACCAATTGATTGTTCACCAAACGGAGAAACCTGTCTTGCAGGATACGAGAAAGATCATTGGATTCAGACAAATCCTTTTAAAGAACAGCGATGGTTACAACTAGAAGAATAGAAAAAAGCTGCTGTACAACTTGTACAACAGCTTTTTTCATAACATTTTAGTGTAAGCTTGGTGGAAAACCTTGGTTCACGATTGTCATGACTGTAAAGAAGCCAAAAACAGCAAATGTACCAAAGTTAAATAGAACTCCTAGCACATTCTTTTCTTTGAAAGCTTGGAAAGTGCCGATTACAGCTAAAACTGTAACGAGTCCAAAAATAACCATTAATAAGTTCATGAAAGACACTCCTTTCGACATCAGAAAATGAATGTCGCTTTACATATTCCTCTTCTATTGTAATTGTATTCGCCATTTTTGTCGAGAGATAAAAGTGGCGAATAATTGAACAAAGAATTAGAAACGATTAGAATAGGAAAGAGGTGATAATTATATTAAATGTTAGATCTTATCCATTAGGATATATACAAACAAACTGTTATATCGTATCAAACGCATCTAAGCAATGCTTAGTATTTGATCCAGGTGGTGATGCGGAAAAATTAATAAGTGAACTAAAACGATTGAATTTAAAACCAGTCGCAATTTTGTTAACACACGCCCATTTTGATCATATAGGTGCGGTAGACCATGTAAGAGATGCTTTTAAGGTTCCTGTCTATATACATAATGCTGAAAAGAAATGGTTAATGGACCCTTCCAAAAACGGTTCTGGTAAATATGCTGAAATTACATCTATTACATGCAAAGAAGCGGATGTTATATTGTCAAACGAATCCATTTTAGAAATAGAGGATTTCTCCATTCAGCTTTTTCATACACCTGGCCATTCACCAGGTAGTTTAACGTATTATTTTGAAAGTGAGTCGTTTGCAATTGTAGGCGATACACTCTTTCAAAATAGTGTAGGAAGAACGGACTTGGCCGGAGGAAACAACGCAGAATTAATGAAGTCTATTCATACAAAATTATTAACCTTGCCAGAAACAACGATTTTATACCCTGGTCATGGTCCAGAGACAACTCCAGAAAATGAAATGGAATCCAATCCATTTTTAAATGGTTTTTGACTGAAACAATAGAAAAGTAGACAGTTTCGAAGCTAACCACTCGCTTTCCGTGGGCGAGCGCAGAGCCACTGGGGCAAACACGATGTTGTATTGTATAGCATGAGGATGTGGCGTTCTTACCCTTTATTACATGAACCCCTAAGGAGTCGAGCGAACGCTCCAACAAGTTAATGGTAAACCATAAGCAAAATCCATATTAAAAGGCAGTTAGAATGAAATCATTCTAACTGCCTTTTTTGTGAACATTATTAATGTCCAGCTCCTGGTACGTGAATAAACGTTGTGTAGTATGTAAAACCAGCGAAGAAGAACATTAGGTAAGCTCCAAAGATGTACATATACATACGTTCAGAAAGGTTTAAGAACCCTAAAAGAAGGAAAATCCCCGTATTTGCTAAAAATAGTAAAGAAGCTTCTGTCATATCACCTAAATAAAACATAACTGCAAAAATCCCTGTCCAGAAAGCCATTACTTTATACATATTGCCCATTTGTAGTCCCTCCTTTTGCAACGACACAAATATTCTCATATTCATTATAAATGAAAGTGTTCGCGCATGTAAACCGTATAAAATATTTCTTCTTTGTATTCCACTTTATTTTGTCACAAATATGTTCCATTTATAAGTTTTTAAAAGAAGTAACTTTGAGTGTTACATGTTCGTTCATTAATTCTCATTATAAAACTTCTATGTGATATAAGCAATTTTGACATTGATCTTGCATGCTTTCCAATTGAATAAAATCATTTGTTGGAAATAATGCATCAAATTGTCCTCTTAAAAAGGATTCATGTAATGCACAAATTAATTCGGATTGACTTTTCAAATGATTTTTGTACGGGCAATTATAAATGGCGAACGTAATCACTTTTTTATGATTTTTCTCTTGTATAGTCGGAAAATAACCGATAGATGCCGCATTTGCCGTTAATATTTGTATTTTTTCCTCAAAGGACGCTGGAGAGGTGAGTTTACTGCTCGTTAGCTTTTTCCCATTTTCATATGCAATTTCTTTTCCTTTTACAATAGCTTGCTCACCAAGAGAACTTACAAGATCTATTAACCACTGTAAAAGAAGATGATCCTCTTGCTTTGGAAAGCTTAAATATACAGGATTTTCAGCAAGACTATAAATTCTTGCAGGTCTTCCACCTTTCCTGTTCTTGATAAGCTCAGAACGCAAAAAATTGGAATCATTTAGTTTAGATAGGTGCAATCTCGCAACATTCGGATGTATACCAAATTGATCGGCTATTTCCTGTACCGAAACTACTTTTGCTTCTTTTACAATATATTGATAAATAGAATACCTTGTTTCATCGGCTAACGTACTAGTAAGCTGTAATGTATTCGGCATCTTTTTCCCTCTTTTCTACATGTTGTCTCTATTATAATAAATCTTTTGTAATTACCAAAGGAGTTTCACTAATTCGATATAATTATTAGAAAATTCTATAATATATCTATCTTTTTAATTTATTTCCAAGTATACTAGTTTTGTACAAGCTGTTTTGCGGTCACAACTTGTAACTGGAGAAAGGAAAGATGCATGCAGCAATTAGAAAATATTATCGAACAAAAATGCTTTCAGCTACTTAAGAAGGCTCATGGTTTTGGTGCTTCAGATTTGCACATGATTCCAAACGAAGAAAATTACTATTACTACTTTAAGAAAAATTCTCAAATGTTTGAAGCAGGGAAGCTTCCCCTAAACATGGGAGAACGGTTTATTTCATTCTTCAAATTTTTATCCTCTCTTGATATCAGCGAAAAAAGAAAACCACAAAGTGGTTCCTTTCAACAAATCTTTAACTCTCAAAAATTTTCATTTCGTGTTTCTACATTACCATCCATTTTCGGAAGAGAGTCATTAGTTATTCGACTCCAACAACACGATAATGCGAAACTATTGCATTCCTTATCCTTATTTCAAGATGCTTCGGACAAAATAATGGAGCTTGCTACTAATCGTCAAGGATTAGTCCTTTTTGTTGGTCCTACTGGTTCAGGCAAATCTACAACGATGTATTCACTCACTAAGTATTGTTCGGAGAATTTAAATCGACATGTAATCTCGCTAGAAGATCCTGTTGAAAATAGTCAATCTCACTTATTGCAAATTCAAGTGAATGAACGCTCAGGCGTCACGTATGCAGCAGGATTGAAAGCGATATTAAGGCATTCACCAGACGTCATTATGATCGGCGAGATACGTGATGAAGATACTGCAAAAGCTGCTATTCAAGCTGCTTTGACAGGTCATTTGGTCGTTTCAACTATTCATGCCAAAAATGCTGTAGGTTCATTATATCGGTTGATGGATCTTGGAGTGTCGGCTGAGGAATTAAAGCAAACAGTAATTGGTATAGTTGCGCAGAGACTAGTGACGGTTTCCTTCACGAAACAGCCAGATTTATCGGCAATATTTGAAATTATTTCCGAAGACCTTTTGATGGAAGCATTAAACTCATTAATATCTGGAACGGATTTTAAGATTCCTCATTCGTTAACACTTTCTTATCAAATAGAGAGAGGTGTGCGTGAAGGTGTTATTCAAAAAAATTAATGACTATTGTACGCGTAAACGGGAAACGATCCCATCGCATATACAACCTTCCTTCTTAAAAAGACTTAGCGAACTATTACAAGAAGGTTATACCTTTCATGAATCTGTTTCTATGTTGCTACCATTTCATGTGAAAAATTCTGATTTGGTAATTAAAAAAATGACGGAAGTGCACAAAAACGGTTTAAGTGTTACGGAAGTTTTTAGATTATTAGGCTTTCCTAATAGGCTATTGCTTCCAATCGATTTGGCAACAAACCACGGGAAACTTCAAGATACTATATTTGTACTAAGTGTCCAAGCGTCTATTTTTGAAAGGGCTAGAAAAAGATTAAATAGTTTATTGATGTATCCATTATTTTTGTTTGTAGTAATTTTCCTACTTTTTACTGTATTTAAGATTTATTTCCTGCCAAATATGGAATCGTTGCTACATACAAGATCTTCTGGAGATACTGACAATTCTTTAATTTGGACGAGTATACTACTGCAATTGCCTAATTATTTCTTGATTGGTTTCCTATTTCTTTGTTTTGCTATGTTAGTTCTTATAAAAATGATACGTAATAAGAAAATAGAGTTTCAGATAGCTTTCTATTTAAAAATTCCGTTAGTAAATAAATGGTATCGACTCTTTTTGACAAGAGTATTTTCTAGAGAAATGGGAGTGCTGATAGATAGCGGCATGTCACTTCAGCAAGCATTTGATTCGTTGATCAAACAGGAAGAACATAAAACACTTCAATATATCTCGATTCAAATGAAAGAGAAAATAATACATGGAGAGTCTTTTTCAGATGCTTTATTGTTGCTAAATCATTTTACTAAAGACTTCCATCAATTTGTTATTCACGGGGAAATAAGTGGTTACCTAGGTAGAGAGTTGAGCCTGTATAGCGAATTCGTAACAGAAAGAATAGAAGAAAAGCTATCCAAATACTTAAGTATTCTTCAACCTACACTTTTCTTAATACTGGCTATTTTTATCATTGGCGCATACTTGGCAATCTTGTTACCAATTTATAAAATGATCAATATTGTATAAAAGGAGAAGGAACTATTGATAAAACTGATAAGGAACAACAAAGGATTTACTTTGATAGAAATGATGATAGTGTTACTAATTATTTCTATTCTGATTTTAATAACAATACCAAATGTGACGAAGCATTCAGCCTCCATAGATGATAAGGGTTGCAAGGCTTTTGCTAAAATGGTGGAAGGACAAATTCAAGCGTACAAAATAGAGTTTAAAAAGATTCCAAAAGTAGAGGATTTAACAAAAGAGGGATATCTTAAAGGAATTGAGAGTTGCCCTAATGGAACAGACATCATCATTGATGAGAATGATGGAAGTGTAACGATTACTGGAGACGTAGCTGCTAGAAATGAAACGATATTTCTTACATGAAAAAGGATTTACTTTTATCGAAATGCTTCTTGTTCTGGCTATAGTAATGATAATGTCGGTCTCTATAATTTTTGTTACCTCTTCTAAGTTTGAGAAGATGGAAGAGAAGCGTTTTTTCAAACAGTTTCACTTGGATGTACAAAGTCTTCAGAGTATTGCTTTGGCAGATGGAATCTATACTCATTTAAACTTTTTTGAGAATGGGACAAAATATAAAGTAAGATATTCAAATGAAATATATTTGGAATATGAATTGCCAAAAGGAATTCGATTATCTCAAAATAGTTACTTGAAAGAAATAGTCTTTCACCCAAATGGAACCGTCAAAGAATTTGGAACTCTATTGTTTGAAACAGACAATGGATTAAAGGAAGTTTACGTTTATATAGGTAAAGGAAAATTAAAATATGAATAACAGCAAGGGGTTTTCCTGGCCAGAGACTATCGTGTCTTTAAGTGTAATATTTCTAATAGCAACTATGTTACTGCCTATATTAAGTAATATGGTAGTTCAACTGGAAGAGAAAAAAAGGCAATATCATTCCTCGATTGTAATAAATGAAGGTGTAAAAATGTACTTTGCAGAACGTTTGCTACATGGTTCCTTGTGGATTGATGAGATAGAATATACGTTTACAATTGAAAATCAACAAATATGTGTAAATTATGAAGGAATGAGTGAGGAGAAAATGAATTGCCTACCTATATCTTATTGAACAAAAATAATGAACAAGGATATACCTTGATCGAATCAGTATTTCAACTCTCAGTACTTCTAATTTTTTCTCATATATTCGCTGTAACTATCGGTTGGTTGAGTTTGATGGAGGTTCAGGTGACAAATCCTACCGAAACAGAGTGGGCTTTGTTTATAGAAGATGTAGAAAACTATTTGAATGATTTGGATATGATAATGGTACAAACAAGAAACACTGGTATACGTTTTATTAAGGAAGAAGATGAGTTTGATATAGAAATTTATCAAAATTTGATTCGAAAACAAAAAAATAGATTAGGACATGAGCAAATGTTACTCCATGTGAAATCTATAAACGTAAGTATGGAAGGTCAACTGTTATATTTTTCTGTAGAATTTGAGAATGGGATAGATAAGGAGCATACATTCTATGTTACGTATAATTCAGAGTGAGAGAGGTGTACTATTGCCGGCTTCAATTTTACTTCTGTTATTTGTTTCTCTAACTATTTTATCTATCACTACTGCTTATCAATCGAAATATCGAACATATGATTCGTTGGAATTGAGCAATATTAATGCTACTATCAAAAGAATAGAAATTTTTAATACAATCGAACAATAATTCTGGTAGTGGTGAGTTGGTGAATCGTGTACAAGGTATATTTAGTCGGTTTTATGGGTAGTGGAAAAAGTGCGGTCGGTAGAAGACTGAGCTATTTATTGAAGATGCCCTATTATGATATGGATAAAGAGCTTGTGAAAAAAGAAAAAAGGTCGATTCCTGAAATATTTGAGCAGGAGGGAGAGGCCTATTTTCGTAAGATTGAGACAGAGTTTCTTCAAAATTTTCGTAATGAGTCCTGTATTATTTCCACTGGTGGCGGAGTTGCGATGAATGAGGAAAATATTCGAATTATGCGTAAGACGGGACTGGTTTTATATTTAGATGCTACTTTTCAAGATATTTGGATGAGAGTAAAGAATGATAAAAACAGGCCTGTCGTTCAAAGTAGTACGAGGGAAGAATTAGAGCAACTATATATGAAAAGACGTAAAAATTATAAGAAAGCTGCACACATTACAATTCTTACGGAAAATCGTCATTTACGACAAGTGACAGAATATGCTGGCTATCAAGTAAATAGGTTGAAAGGCGAATGATTTTATATAATTAACATAAAACGTTCGTCTTTAAACTAATTTATTAAAAAGGATTGCTTACTTTTGCGTTCAATGTTAGGATATAGACAAAGCGAGTGATAAATACAGATTTAGCGGATGAGGATACGGGGAGAGAACGCCTAAAGTGCGTCGCCGAAGGAGCAAGTAAAGAAATTTATGAATCTCTCAGGCAAAAGAACTCGTATAGGACGCAACTCTGGAGAGTGCTTTCGTTGAGTATCACGCAAAGCCACCAAAGAGGAAAGCCGTTTTCGGTAAACTTTCAGGTGCCAGGACAGAGAACCCCTGTTTTTTTAAAGGGGTCACTCTGTCTTTTTTTGTGTGAAAATTATAAAGGGGGAGAATTTTGTGTCAGAACAGTTGAAGCGTACACCTCTATATGAAGACTATGCCAATTATGGTGGGAAAACCATTGATTTTGGTGGATGGGAATTACCCGTGCAATTTTCTAGTATTAAGGAAGAACATGAAGCGGTAAGAACGAAAGCAGGACTTTTTGATGTCTCTCATATGGGAGAAATCTTTGTAACCGGTTCGCAAAGCGAGTCTTTTTTACAAAAAGTGATGACGAATGATGTTTCTAAACTTGTAAATAACCAAGCTCAGTATACTGCTATGTGTTATGAAGACGGTGGTATAGTAGATGATTTATTAGTTTACAAGATGGAAGATAACCACTATCTTTTAGTCGTAAATGCATCTAATATTGAAAAAGATTTTGAATGGCTGAAGCAAAATGCATCTGGTGATGTAGAACTTGTCAATAAATCAGATGATTATGGACTGTTAGCGTTACAAGGACCACTCGCACAAAGTATTTTACAAAAGTTAACTTCTAAAAATCTAGAGGAAATTGGATTTTTCCGATTTGCAGATCATGTCGAAGTAGCTGGAAAATCGGTTCTTGTTTCTCGTACTGGTTATACAGGTGAGGATGGATTTGAACTCTATGCAGCTAGTACGGATCTTTCCGAATTATGGAGCAGCATTTTAAATGCAGGTAAAGAGGAAGGATTACTTCCTTGTGGACTTGGAGCACGCGATACTTTACGTTTTGAAGCATGTCTTCCTTTATACGGGCAAGAGCTTTCAAAAGATATTTCTCCATTAGAAGCTGGAATCGGATTTGTTGTGAAGCTCAAAAAAGAGCAAGACTTCAACGGTAAATCTGTACTAGTTGAACAAAAAGAGAATGGTGTACCGAGAAAAAGCGTTGGTATTGAAATGATTGATAAAGGAATTCCTCGTACAGGGTATCCAGTTTTCGCTGGTGAAAAACAAATTGGGTTTGTAACTACTGGAACACAATCTCCTACTCTTAAAAAGAATATTGGCCTTGCACTGATCGATGCCGACTTTACAGAAATCGGCACGCAATTAGAAGTTGAAATTAGAAATAAGCGTTTGAAAGCTGTCACAGTAGCTACGCCATTTTATAAAAAACAAAAATAATCGCAGAAAGAGGTTGTCCATTTGATAAAGCATCGTTATTTACCAATGACTGAACAAGATCAAAAGGAAATGCTTGATGTTATAGGCATTTCTTCCGTTGATGAATTGTTTGCAGACATTCCGGAGAAAGTGCGTTTTAAAGGTGAGTATAATATTAAACCTGCTAAAGCGGAGTCTGCTTTGTTAAAAGAATTATCTGTACTTGCTGATAAAAATGCACATAGTAAAAAGTATGCTTCCTTTCTTGGTGCAGGAGTTTACGATCATTTTAAACCGATAATCGTAGATCACGTTATTTCAAGATCTGAATTTTACACTGCTTATACACCTTATCAACCGGAGATCTCTCAAGGTGAACTACAAGCTATTTTTGAATTTCAAACAATGATCTGTGAGCTTACTGGAATGGATCTAGCAAACTCTTCTATGTATGACGGTGGTACTGCACTTGCGGAAGCTGGTAACTTGGCAGCTGGTCACACGCGTAGAAAAAAACTATTAGTTTCGGAAGCTGTACACCCAGAGTATATTGATGTAGTAAAAATGTATGCAAAAGGTCAAAACGTTCAAGTTGTGACGATTCCTACTAACAATGGTGTAACTGATTTAGGGAAATTAGAAGAGTTAGTAGATGAAGAGACAGCAGCTGTTTTAGTCCAATATCCTAATTTCTTCGGACAAATTGAAGATTTAGCAAAAGTGGAGCAACTAACACATGCTCAAAAAGCATTATTTGTTGTATCTGCAAATCCACTTGCTCTTGGAGCTTTAACTCCTCCAGGAAAGTTTGGTGTAGATATTACAGTTGGGGATGCTCAACCTTTTGGTATCTCGGAAGCATTTGGTGGACCTCATTGTGGTTTCTTTGCTGTATCATCTAAGCTTATGCGTAAAGTTCCAGGACGTTTAGTAGGGGAAACAACAGATGAAGAAGGTCGACGTGGGTATGTTTTAACATTACAAGCTCGTGAACAACATATTCGTCGTGACAAAGCAACTTCAAATATCTGTTCAAACCAAGCGTTAAATGCACTTGCCGCATCAGTAGCAATGACTGCTCTTGGTAAAAAAGGTGTAAAAGAAATGGCGATTCAAAATATCACAAAGACTCATTATGCAAAACAAGCATTTGAAAAAGCTGGATTTGAAGTTCCTTTCCAAGGACCTCACTTCAACGAAATTGTAGTTAAAGTAAATGGATCTGTAGCATATGCAAACAAAGCACTTCTTGAAAAAGGAATTATTGGAGGTTTCGACTTAGGTCGTGTTATCTCTGACCTTAAAAATCATGTATTAATTGCCGTTACAGAGCAACGTACAAAAGAAGAAATAGATGCACTCGTGCAAGAAATGGGGGCTCTTTATGCATAAGGATAATCAACCATTAGTTTTTGAAATTACAAAGGAAGGTAGAGTAGGATATAGTCTACCTGAGCTCGATGTTCCAGAAGTAGATATTAATTCTTTGTTGCCACAGGGCTTACTTCGAGAAGAAGAAGCGGAGCTACCAGAAGTATCAGAGCTTGATATTATGCGTCACTATACAGCTCTATCGAATCGTAACCATGGAGTAGATACTGGTTTCTATCCACTTGGATCTTGTACGATGAAGTACAATCCAAAAATTAATGAATCAGTAGCACGTTTCCCTGGATTTGCAAATATTCACCCATTACAAGATGAGTCTTCTGTGCAAGGTGCTATGGAATTAATGTATGATCTACAACAACATTTAGTAGAAATTACTGGAATGGATGAAGTAACACTACAACCAGCAGCTGGTGCCCATGGTGAATGGACTGCATTAATGATGATTCGTGCATTCCATGAGGCAAATGGAGATACTCAGCGTACAAAAGTAATTGTTCCTGACTCCGCACATGGTACAAATCCAGCATCAGCTACAGTTGCAGGTTTTGAAACGATTACAGTAAAATCAGACGAAAATGGATTAGTAGACTTAGAGGATCTTCGTCGCGTTGCTGGTCCAGATACAGCAGCTCTAATGCTTACAAACCCAAATACGCTTGGTTTATTTGAGGAAAGTATTTTAGAATTAGCAGAAATCATTCACGGTGTAGGTGGAAAACTATACTATGATGGCGCTAACTTAAATGCGGTTATGTCTAAAGCACGCCCTGGAGATATGGGCTTTGACTGCGTTCATTTAAACTTGCATAAAACATTTACAGGTCCTCATGGTGGCGGTGGTCCAGGTTCAGGTCCGGTTGGAGTTAAAGCAGATCTAATTCCTTTCTTACCAAGCCCAGTTCTTGTAAAAGAAAATGATCAATATAAATTTGACTATAATCGTCCTCAAACAATTGGACGTGTGAAACCATTCTACGGAAACTTTGGAATTAACGTCCGTGCATACACATACATTCGTTCAATGGGTCCAGATGGTCTAAAAGCTGTAACTGAATACGCAGTTCTAAATGCAAACTATATGATGAGACGTTTAGAAGCATATTTTGATCTACCATATAACCGCCATTGTAAGCACGAATTCGTACTTAGCGGTCGTCGTCAAAAGAAATTAGGTGTCCGTACACTTGATATGGCAAAACGTCTTCTTGACTTCGGATATCATCCACCAACAATCTACTTCCCATTAAATGTAGAAGAAGGTATGATGATCGAACCAACAGAAACAGAATCAAAAGAAACATTAGATGCTTTCTGTGATGCAATGATTCAAATTGCAAAAGAAGTAGAAGAAAATCCAGAAATCGTTCAACACGCACCACATACGACAGTAATCAATCGCTTAGACGAAACAAAAGCTGCTCGTCATCCAGTATTACGCTATACAAAAGCATAAAACTTGAAAAGAGATTCGAGATAATCGCATTTCTAATTATATACAAAAGGTATCAAGAGGATGTCCTCTCGATACCTTTTGTCATTTTTTTGATTTTAATAGAAAAGCAGAGTTGCTACATATACAGGGGAATCTTACCTTGTATATGTAGTAAGAGTAAAAGTAAGCATTGTTTTCAGGTCATTCTTTATACCTCGTAATGTTGCATACCGCGTAACTTGTTTTTCAACATTAAGAAATCTCAAATCGAAAGTACTATTTATTCATTTCTATAATTAGTGTAGTTTGTATTATTCGTGGACTGAAACGGAGGACGGCGACTCCAGCGGGAATAGCGTGTCCATGTGAGACCCCGCAGGAGCTTGCGACGAGGAGGCTCACGGACCGCCCGCGGAAAGCGTCCGTCCGCAGTGGAAACAACGATATTGTTATTTATTAGAAAAAGTCTGTAGGCAAAATTTTGTTTATTAGTCATCATAGCCCATCACAATGAATGTTGTGCTTATTCAATTCTATAATCATGGAGCCTTCAGTAGATTGGAACGGAGGGCAGCGACTCCAGCGGGAACAGCGTGTCGGCATGAGGAGGCTCACGGACCGTCGGCGGAAAGCGTCCGCCGACTATATATAGAAAAAAGACCGTAGAGCAAACATGAAATTCTTCGCGTTTGTCCACAGTCTAAAATAGCCAATAAAAGCTATTAACTTCTTCGATTCAAAATCCAATAGAATGTTCGTCATTCTCCCATTCTTTTTTCATAGATCTTTTATTTTGTTTTAACAACTCTTCAATACGCTCTTCATATGCCAGTTTCCCATCATAGTGCCAATTTAATGCAACGGACATATACAATTCGTTAAGCTGGGACATAGATAACCCTTTTGAACGTTTCGCCATATCTGTAAATTGTTCGTCCGTAAAAATATGTTTAATATCTAACTTTCGTAAGTACTGCTCTCGAACTTTATCCGAAGGAGATGGTATCTCGTATGCACGGTCAAACCGACCAGCACGATTTATAAGCGCTTGATCTATTTTTTCCGGATAGTTTGTCGTTCCGATGATAAATAACCCTTCTCGAGATTGAACACCGTCTAGCGTGTTTAAAAAAACGGATCTCGTATATTCAGGCATCGAATCAATATCTTCAATAACGAGAATTGCAGGAGCAAGTCTTGTCACGATACCGAATACTTCTTGAATAGAATGACTTCCAGTAAATTCGGTAATTTGCCAATAAACAACAGGTGCTTTCGTTGAGCCTGTGATAGACTTAACTAAAGTTGTTTTCCCATTCCCAGGACTACCATATAGTAAAATTCCTCGTTTATAGGGTAGGCCATATTCTTTGAAAAAATGACCGTCCTCTTTAAAAAATTCATCAATAGAACGAAATATATCTTGCTTTATGCTATGTGCTAATAATACGTCCTCACGATTCACAACAGCTTGCTCGCCATAATTTCTTCGTTGGACTCCATTTTCTGTATCAACTAAATAAGTAATCGATTGCATAAGTAATTGTCTTAACTTTTCGTTGATTTCGTTTAAAAATAGTAACGCTTTTTCTGCTGACGTAGAAAAGAAACGATATTCCGGCCAACTATGACTAGAAGAATAGTTAAAAGACAATGTCATTCCTACATCATATTCTGGAAAGTAGATCAATTTATTTTCAAAGGTTTCCGTAATTTCTAAACCTGTGCCTAAATTTAATGTAGATTTACTCATAATTTTACCTAGAGGCTGTGTTTCAAAAATATAGCTCAGTGTTTCATAAGCTAATAATTTCTTCTCCATCATTTCTAATAAGTTTGCATCAAGTTGAGATATTGTTTCTCCAATTGAAATATTTTTCCAATCGCCTTGTTTTCTTTCATTTAAGGCCCGAATGATCCTTTTTGAAACAAGCGCAAAGTCCTCATAATTAGGAAGAGTATTTCTAAAATCCTCGTGATGTGAAAATAACGTTTTCTCTTTCATTCCATACCTCCAGAAAATTTAGTGAGTGTTGAAATAAAAAAGGTTCCTCTACGGTAAGAAGAACCTTTATGTATTATTTAGATTTAATTTTACCTGTCCAAGTTTTAAATCCGCCTTGAAGTTGGTTTAATTGTGTATATCCTTTTTTCTTTAGGAACATTGCTGCACGTGCACTTCTTGCGCCGTTTTGATCATATAGATAAACTGGTTTATCTGGACGAATTTCTTTATAACGTTGACGAAGCTGTGTGGAAGGGATATTTCTTGCGCCAAGAATATGACCTGAATCAAACTCCTTAGGTTCTCTCACATCAATTAATTGTGCCTTACGATAGCCTTCGATAAATTGCTCCTGATTAAGGTTTGTAACGGTCTTCTTTAAACGGAGAGCTTGGATACCAGCATAAACTAGTAAAACAATAATTACTACAAGTAGAGTGTATAAAATATTTAACACGGTCTTTCCCCTTTCTATGTTTCCATATTCATTATAAAAGATTCACTAGATACAATTCAATCTATTTGATAAAATGAATAAGGTTGTTAGGGGGAAGATTTGATGGAAAAGAAAAAATGGTACTTTATTAATTCTGGACCTTGTAGTCCATCTTATAACATGGCGCTTGATGAGGCTTTGCTAGATTGGCACAGTGAAGGGCTGATTCCACCAGTAATTCGTTTTTATGAATGGAATCCAGCGACTCTATCGATCGGTTATTTTCAATCTGTTGAAAAAGAAATAGATTTAGATGCAGTAAATCGTTTAGGCCTTGGGTTTGTTCGTAGACCTACTGGGGGAAGAGGAGTACTACATGAGCATGAACTAACATATAGCGTGATTGTGACTGAAAGTTATCCTGATATGCCAGCAACCGTGACAGAAGCTTATCGTGTGATAAGTGAAGGGTTATTGCTTGGATTTCAAAATCTAGGTTTAGATGCATACTTTTCTATTCCAGACACAGAAGAGAAAAAGCAAAATCTAAAGAAGCCTAAAACTGCTGTCTGCTTTGATTCGCCAAGTTGGTATGAATTAGTAGTAGAAGGAAAGAAAGTTGCAGGAAGTGCCCAAACACGTCAAAAAGGTGTTATTTTACAGCATGGTGCAATCTTATTAGATCTGGATGAAGATAAACTTATCCAGACGTTTAAATTTTCTTCTGAAGCGCTACGTGAGAGAGTAAAAGCAAGTTTATCTAAAAAAGCTGTGGCCATCAACAAAATTAGTCAAAATCCTGTAACAATCGACGAGTGCAAAAAAGCATTCAAAAAAGGATTTGAAGATGCGTTGCAGATTGAATTAGTAGAATTTGCCCTATCAGAAGAACAAGAATTATACGTAAATGCGCTTGAAAAAAAGCGTTATGATAATAATCAATGGAATTTTAAAAAATAAAATTTATTTTTTTAGGAAATTAGTCCATTGACCATTGCTACATATGACTTTTGAAGAAATTCATATATTTGCAAAAAAACACAACATATAGTATGGTTTAAAAATAACCATACACCATATATGGTGTGTTTTATTTTTAAATAAAAGGGAGGCAATATGATGGTATTAGCATCTCAGAACAATAATGCAACCATTAACATTGATCAGTTAAACAAAGACATTCAACTATTTCCACAAGTACATCCAATTACAGAAGACATGAAATTGACGCACAAAGGTGTTTCCCGACTAGTAATGATTGACCGTTATTCATTTAAAGATACGGAAAAGAAAACGCTAAAAGCAGGAGATTTTGTCGTTCTTACTGTAAAAGCTGACCCGAAATTTCCTGCACGCGGCTTAGGTCATATCGTTTCAATCGACCAATCGACAAAAACTGCAGAAGTGCTTATTGAAGAAGACTATAGAAGTGCAATTGATGATCAAGATGAACTTGAATCAGGAATTGTAAAACGTTCTCTTAATGTTATTGAGAAACCGTTGGAAGTGTATTATGAGCAAATTGCCAAACGCAATGCTACTGGACTTGCTTCTGTTGAAAAAACAGAGGAAAAACGCAAGGAATGGTTTGAGAAGTTCTACCAACAATTAGTTTCTTTAAAATTTATTCCAGCTGGACGAGTTCTTTATGGAGCGGGTACAGGTACAGACGTAACTTACTTTAACTGCTACGTAATGCCATTTGTTCCCGATTCACGCGAGGGAATCAGTGACCATCGTAAGCAAGTGATGGAAATTATGAGTCGTGGTGGTGGTGTTGGAACGAACGGTTCGACGCTTCGCCCGCGTAATACATTAGCTAGAGGTGTAAATGGTAAATCTTCTGGTTCGGTATCATGGCTAGATGATATTGCTAAACTAACTCACTTAGTTGAGCAAGGTGGTTCACGAAGAGGAGCACAAATGATAATGCTTGCTGACTGGCACCCGGATATTGCCGAATTTATCATTTCTAAAATGCAAAACCCTCGAATTCTTCGTTTTTTAATTGAAAATACGAATGATGAGACGATTAAACAATTAGCTAAGGACAAGCTTAAATTTACCCCTTTATCCAATCAAGAAGAAGCAATGTACCAGGGAATAGTAAATTATAAAGCGATTCCTGGATTAGGTGGCTTCAGCGATGATATCATTCGTGAAGCAGAAACAAAACTTCGTGATGGTGGTAATTTTACTGTTCACAATCCTGAATTTTTAACAGGTGCAAATATTTCTGTAACGTTGACAGATGACTTTATGAAAGCTGTCGAAGAAGATGCAGACTTCGAACTACGTTTCCCAGCGATTGAAACCTATTCTCCAGAAGAGATGGTATTTTATAACAAACATTGGCATGAAGTTGGAGATGTTCGTGAATGGGAGAAAATGGGTTATGCTGTTCGAACATATCGCACTGTAAAAGCAAAAGAGTTATGGAATTTAATTAATATTTGTGCTACTTATTCTGCAGAGCCAGGTATTTTCTTTATAGATAATGCGAATGAAAAAACGAATGCAAAAGCATATGGACAAAAAGTAGTTGCTACGAATCCATGTGGGGAACAGCCGCTTGCTCCATATTCAGTTTGTAACCTTGCAGCTGTTAATTTAGCTCAATTTGCTAACAAGGAAACTAAAACGGTTAACTTTGAAGCTCTAAAAGAAACAGTGAGTGTTGGAGTTCGTATGCAGGATAATGTAATAGATGCAACTCCATATTTCTTAGAAGAAAATAAAGTACAAGCTTTAGGTGAAAGACGCGTAGGTCTTGGAGTTATGGGATTAGCAGATCTTTTAATCTACTGCGAAAAAGAGTACGGATCTGAGGAAGGAAATATTCTTGTTGACGAGGTATTTAAAACGATTGCAATTGCTGCTTATGAAACTTCAGCGAACTTAGCAATTGAACGAGGAAGCTTCCCATTTTTAACTGCAGAAACAGAAGAAGAAACAAATCGTCTACGGAAAGCATTTACAGAGACTGGTTTTATGCAATCTATGCCAGAGGAAATCAGAAATTCTATCGTTGAAAATGGAATTAGAAACTCACATCTACTAACAGTTGCTCCAACAGGATCTACTGGAACTATGGTAGGAGTCTCTACTGGTTTAGAACCTTATTATTCTTTCACATATTATAGAAGTGGACGTTTAGGAAAGTTCATTGAAGTAAAAGCGGATATCGTTCAAGAGTACTTGCAAGCAAACAATGATGCAGATGAAAACAACTTACCTGAATGGTTTGTTACTGCAATGGAGTTAGCGCCAGAAGCTCATGCGGATGTTCAATGTATTATTCAACGCTGGATTGATAGTTCAATCTCTAAAACAGTTAATGCACCAAGAGGCTATACGGTTGAACAAGTAGAAGGTGTATATGAACGTCTATACCGTGGCGGAGCTAAAGGTGGAACTGTTTATGTTGATGGAAGTCGAGATTCTCAGGTTTTAACATTGAAAGCAGAAGAAAATACGCTTGACGATCAAAGACAAGAAGAAAAAGTATTTGAAAAACGACCAATCGTTTTAATTGATACGATTCAGGATTTGCGTTCAACAAATGTTACAATCGGTTCTGAAGTTGGTAATACTTGTCCAGTTTGCCGAAAAGGAACTGTGGAAGAAATGGGCGGATGTAACACATGTACAAATTGTAATGCGCAATTAAAGTGCGGATTATAAAATAAATGCGTAAAAAAACACATGCTCGAGAGTAACTCCTCGGTATGTGTTTTTTTGTTTTTTTAGAAGTTTTATTCCTTTTTGTTTAATATTCATCTTTCAGCATCAAACTGAAGCAAAAAGGAGAGATGATTATGAAAGAAAAGGGATTATCGGTTAGTACTAGTTTTGTAGCTGCATTAATTTGCACTTTTTTGCTTAAAGTGATCGATTTGTTTCATTGGATCAAGTGGAGTCCAATTGGTTATGCAGACAAATTACAAATGTTCGAATCAGTCCGTCCTCTAGGGAAATGGGTCATTCTTTTTATTGTAGTATGGTTTATTTGTTTTGTATTTTATTATATAAGTCTGATTTTTATTAAAATTCCTGCCTCTATTACTAGCTTGGCACTTGGAATCATTTTTGCAATTATTATGGAATGGATATTTTTAGATAAGGATACGCTTGCGAAAACAATTAAACATTTGTCGATTCCATTTATTTGTATCGTTGTAATGTTAGTAAGGTTTATGATGGAATCTGCTATTTTTCATGCACAGGATAATCCTCTTAGTAAATGAAAAATTTACCCGCGTCTCTTCCTATGATAAAATAAAGTGAAGATATAAATAGAAAATGAGATGGGGTATAATGATGAAACTTGAGAAGTTACGTGCTGCTTTAGAAGAACAAGGTGTGGATGCTTTACTGATTACAAACGGTTATAGCAGACGTTATATGACTGGTTTTACTGGTACAGCTGGTGTAGCAATTGTGTCTAAAAACGATGCAGTATTCATTACAGATTTTCGTTACACAGAGCAAGCGGCTAGTCAGATAAAGGACTACCGTATTGTACAGCATACAAAAACTTTAATAGAAGAAGTTGCTAACCAAGTTACAGAAATGGGCATTAATTCTATTGGATTTGAAAAAGACGATTTAACGTATAGTGGCTATGAATTGTATAAACAAGCTATCCAAGCAGATTTAGTACCACTTTCAGGACTAGTGGAAAAAATTCGCTTGATTAAGACTGAGGAAGAGATTAGTATTATAAAGTCGGCTTGTCGTATTGCGGATGAGGCTTTTAACCATATTGTTACATACATAAAACCGGGGATGACAGAGCTTGAAGTGTCAAATGAGCTTGAATTCTTCATGAGAAAACTTGGTGCCTCGTCTTCATCTTTTGATACGATCGTTGCTTCTGGTGTAAGATCTGCACTTCCTCATGGCGTAGCAACTAGCAAAGTCATTGAAGTAGGGGACTTTGTGACACTTGACTTCGGTGCACTTTATAATGGGTATATTTCAGATACGACTCGAACAATTGCTGTTGGGGAACCGAGTGACCAATTAAAAGAGATTTATCAAGTAGTTTTAGATGCACAATTACTTGCATTGGAAAAAATAAAACCAGGAATGACAGGTAAAGAAGCAGACGCAATTGCACGTGATTATATTGCTTCAAAAGGATATGGTGAAGCATTTGGTCACTCTTTAGGTCACGGAATTGGGCTTGAAGTACATGAAGGTCCAGGGCTTTCTTTCCGATCTGATATTACACTAGAACCAGGGATGATTATTACAATTGAGCCGGGAATTTACTTACCGAATATCGGTGGAGTTCGTATAGAGGACGATGCAATTGTAACTGAAAATGGTCTAGAAAAACTTACGCATTCGACAAAAGAATTACTCATTTTATCTTAATATTTGGAGGAAAAATAATGATTTCTGTAAATGATTTTAAAACAGGTTTAACAATAGTAGTAGATGGAGTACTTTATCGTGTACTGGATTTCCAACACGTTAAACCAGGTAAAGGAGCAGCGTTTGTTCGCTCTAAACTTAGAAACCTTAGAAATGGTTCAGTAAATGAGAAAACTTTCCGTGCTGGTGAAAAAGTAGAGAAAGCTCAAATTGATAACAGAAAAATGCAATATCTATATGCAAGTGGAGATCAACACATTTTCATGGATACAGATTCTTATGAGCAACTTGAATTAAACGAAACACAAATCGAATACGAATTAAAATACTTACGTGAAAACATGGAAATTCATATTATTCAGTACCAAGGAGAAACACTTGGAGTGGAATTACCAAAATCAGTTGAACTTGAAGTGACTGAAACTGAACCTGGTATTAAAGGGGATACTTCTGGCGGTGGTTCTAAAACTGCAACTCTTGAAACTGGTTTAGTTGTAACTGTTCCACTTTTCATCAATGTTGGAGATCGACTAATTATCAACACAGATGAAGGATCATACGTATCAAGAGCTTAATTTAAAAATAGTTATATAGTTTAATTTCAATAAAGAGTCATGCAAAAATGTGACTCCTTAATGAGAAATAGAGGCAGTTGGAATGATTTCATTCTAACTGCCTTTTTTGCCGCATCATATAATTATATCTTAATGAATAAATTTCATAATTGCTTCTTGTAACTAAAAACACGAATATTCACTTATATAGAGTTCTATTACGTTGATTAGAGCGGAAGGCGGCGACTCCTGCGGGATTAGCTTGAGCTGAAGACCCCGCAGGAAAGACGCTGGCCGAACTTTATTTGGCCAGTGTCTTTGCGACGAGTAACCGCAGGAGCAAATGTTTTTGTAGCTCCGAGGAGGCTGAAGCCAAGCCCGCGGAAAGCGTCCGCCTGGAACGAAAATCAATAGTTTCAATTTTTAATGCAAAAGAAACAATAAACTTCAGGTTTATCTAAAGATAAAAGAGTCACGCAAAAGCCTGACTCTTTTTCATATTTGAAGAACTTGTATCATATGCTGAAGATATGGAAGGGGGAGGCATTGTGGAACTTCACGATGTACTTCGAGTTGCTGGTATAGGGTTATTAATTGCTATACTTCATTTGTTTTTTGAATCAACCGGAAAAAAAGAGTTTGCCTTTTTTTTATTTTTTGTAGGATATATTTATATGACCATTGAGCTGCTTCGTTTACTGAGGGTATTTTTTTATGAAATATCCACATTCCTTGAATGGCTTATTATGTCGAGTTAGCAAATGATAGTATACATAACGATTATAATCGCATTCATTTTGCTGCAATTTATTGATGAAACTTATCCACGACTTCACTCTATTATTTATACAATTTTTATATTTTTATTCTTAACATACTTATTAATGACTTATATTATCCCTAATACAAATCAATTTATCTCCGTTATACCAACTAATCTCTTACCAGTATTTAAGCTACTTATGTTCTCTGTCATTCTTTTAATAGTTTCTCAAATAATTGAGGAACTTTTGACGGATTATGAGTATACAAGCCTTGCAACTATACTAACTTTTACAACAAAAGCAATATTGCTACTTGCCTGGCTCGATCATATGAAACAATTTTACTCTAAATTCTTTTCCATAATGGGACTACTCTCTTGAAGGAATGAATCAAAATGGATGAAATGCTCACGAATTTGCTACTCCCAGTAAAAGAAGTCATTCAAACATTTACGTATATCCTGCTATTTGGTTTTATTTTTCTTTGCTTAGAATGGCTCATTCCAAAGAGCAAAAGATTGTTAAAGTTATTATTTATTTATCTTATTTGCTTCTTATGTTTAGAACCTGCTTATCGAACGCTAGAAATGATTCAAACCCTTACTAGCCAGTTAGTTACACTTTTTTTAGGAATGTATCCAGTACTAACCGCAGGTATTGCTGTTTCTGGTGGAGCGTTGCTAGTAACTTTATGGAATCCAGCGGTAGTATTCTTTTCAACGTTTACAGCATTTATGGCAGAGAAAGTATTGATACCATCAATTATGGCTGCCTTTCTTCTAGATTTGATCAGTCGAATACATCCAGCAACCTCTTTTTCGAAACTGTCAGATCTCATTAGGATGACATTAATTGGTATTACGTCAGTAATCCTTGTATTATATAGCTTCTTCATAACAGTCAATGGTGTGATTACATGGACGGTAGGAGGAGCGGTTAATGAATCTGTTAAACGATTAATACAAAACTCTATCCCATTTGTAGGGTCCTTATTAACTGAAAGTATTAGCACGATGAAAACGTATTCTTCATCTGCCTCGGTTATAACTGGAAATTCATTACTAATCTCCGTATTAGTTTTAGTTTCGATTCCAACGATTCAAACAATTTTAATAGCTTTTTTATATAGACTATTAGCTGCAATTTTGGAACCGTTTTTAGATTCAGGGATAAGTGGGCTTCTAGATGATATTGGAAGAACACTTTTTGTACTATCTATTATTTCGGTATTGATTGCTTTTGCGTTCTTTTTCACGATTATATTAACGATGCTCTTTGCAAAACTATTAGTTAGTGGGAAAGGATAACTCTCATCATTCAAACAATTTTATTTGGCATATTAATCATTGTCGTGATTGGGGAGCTTATTTCAATTCTATTAGAACATGTAGATAAAGAGAAATCGAGCTTTATAGTAAAAATTGCGATAATATTTTGGATTCTGTCTAATCTCTTCATATAAATAGTTTTTGATGCATAAAGTATTATATCCATAATGAAAAGAAGGGTGAAGCACTATCACACTTAAACAAAAACCCACTTTTCGTTTTGTTGTTATAGGAGGAGCAGTACTTTTCATAAGTCTACTTTTTTCAGGTCTTCTCAATATGGATAATGTTAGTAAAACAGAAACGAATGTAGAAGAACTTCAAACACCAGATGAGTTAGCTTCTGTTCTTGAAAGAATTAGAGGCGTTGGTCGAGTAGCTGTTTATTATCATTATTCAAATGGATCTGAGGAAGCTACGGAGAGTGATGTATCATTTTTCCAATGGACAAGTGACAGCAAAAGGGACAAGGAGGAGCTAATTGGAGTATTAGTTGTGGCGGAAGGAGCGAGCGATAAACGCATTCAAAACAAGCTTGTAATAACACTTTCATCTGTTTTACAAATATCCCCACATAGAATTGTGATTGAAGAAATGGAATTGGAGGAATAATAACATGAATGTAAAAAAGAGATCTATTTGGTTTTTAACTTTAATTAGTTTAGTAGCTGTTATTACTGTTTTTTATGTAACAGATCGACCATCGCCATTCGATGGAATAGCATTATTCTCAAATGATACAATAGAAGATGTAGACCTAGTTGAAACTTCTTCCACAAACGAACAATCATTTACTTCAAGTAGCAATGCCTTTGAAGAAATGAGAATGGAAGTTCAAGGGAAAAGAAGTCAACTTCGTGAGCAATTAACGACTAAAGTAGGTAGTAACGATTTCACTGCAGAAGAAAAAGATGAAGCATATAACCAAATTGAAGAATTAGTGAAAATAGATTCAACAGAGGCTATGCTGGAGCTAATTATCAAATCATTAGGTTATGATGATGCGCTAGTAAGAATTGAAAATGAATCTGTATTAATAGATGTTGTGTCAAATGAGCAGTCCTCTCAAAAAGCGGATGAGATCATTTATGCTGTAAAAAGAGAGTGGCCACAAGCTTATAAGGTAGAAGTTAAGTTTGACGGTCAATAACATATATTATAGGTTCTGTCAAAAAAAAAGTGCCATACTGGCGCTTTTTTTTATTATTTCCGAAGTTTTATCCTCTAGCTATTTAAAATTATCATAAAAACGTCTAAAATGAGAAGAGTAAGTATAATTATGTATACAAAAGGGAGACAGGTAAAATGAAGATCCAAGAAATTAGAGAAATTATTAAATTAATTGATCAGTCCACACTAGATGAATTTTTATATGAATCAGAAGGAACTAAAATCAAATTAAAAAAGAATGATAAAGGTTCTGTAACTTCTACTGGATTCGCATTAGAAAGTTCTGTTGTTTCAGAACAACCTATAGTAGTGGAAGAAAAACAAGTACAGGTAAGTGAAACTCCTAAAGAAAAAGTGGAGGAAAAAGTGGAAGAAGTTGTAGAAGAAACTTCATTACATAAAATCACATCACCTATGGTAGGTACTTTCTATCAATCATCATCTCCTGATGCTGATGCATACGTTCAAGTTGGAACGAAGATTTCGACTGATTCTGTTGTGTGCATTGTAGAAGCAATGAAGTTATTCAATGAAATTGAAGCAGAAGTAAATGGAGAAGTGGTTGAGATCCTTGTAAAAGATGGACAATTAGTAGAATATGGTCAGCCTTTGTTCCTTGTAAAAGAAGTTTAAAAAGCAGACGCTATCTTCAACAAGGTAGATTCGGTTTAATGAAAAAATTTGCTTTTTAATTACGGAGGAAGGGGCAAGATTGATGAAAAAAGTATTAATAGCCAATCGTGGAGAAATTGCGGTTCGTATCATTCGAGCTTGCAAAGAAATGGATATAGAGACAGTTGCAGTATATTCAGAAGCAGATCGCGACGCGTTACATGTTCAGATAGCGGATGAAGCTTATTGTATCGGTCCGAGATTATCGAAGGATTCATATTTAAATTTTTCTAATATTATTAGTGTTGCTAAACTAACTGGTTGTGATGGAATTCATCCTGGGTACGGATTTTTGGCAGAAAATGCAAGCTTTGCAGAGTTATGTGAAGAATGTGCTATCACATTTATCGGACCATCCTCATCTGCCATCTCTAGTATGGGTACTAAGGACGTTGCAAGAGAAACAATGAGAAAAGCTGGAGTACCAGTAGTACCAGGTTCTGTTGGAATTGTCGCAGATGAAGAAGAGGGTTTGAAAATTGCTAATGAGATTGGTTTTCCAGTAATCATTAAAGCAACTGCTGGAGGCGGCGGTAAAGGAATTCGTGTTGCTAGGGATGAAGAAGAACTAGTAAAAGGAATTAAAATTACTCAAAAAGAAGCCGCTGCTGCATTTGGTAATCCAGGAGTTTACTTAGAGAAATTTATAGAAGAATTTAGACATGTTGAAATCCAAGTATTGGCAGATGGACAAGGAAATGCTGTACACTTAGGTGAGCGTGATTGTTCTATTCAACGTAGAATGCAAAAGCTCGTGGAAGAAGCACCATCTCCAGCATTATCCGAAGAAATTCGTTCTGCAATGGGAGAGGCAGCTGTAAAAGCTGCGCTTGCTGTAGACTATAAGAGTGCTGGAACAGTAGAATTTATATTTGATCATATCAATCAAAAATTTTACTTTATGGAAATGAATACGCGTATTCAAGTAGAGCATCCAGTTACTGAAATGGTTACTGGTATTGATTTGATTCAACAACAGTTAAAAATTGCTTCTGGAGAAAAATTAGCTTTTGAACAAAAAGATATTCAAATTAAGGGATGGGCAATTGAATGTCGTATCAATGCAGAAAATCCAGCTAAAAACTTCATGCCATCTCCAGGGAGAATTGACATGTATCTTGCTCCAGGTGGGTATGGTGTTCGTGTTGATTCTGCAATGTATCCAGGTTATAGTATTCCACCATTTTATGATTCGATGGTAGCTAAACTAATTACGTTTGGAGATACTCGTGAAGAAGCAATTGCAAAAATGAAACGCGCATTAGGTGAATTTGTCATAGATGGTGTGGAAACGACTATTTTATTCCACGAAAAATTGATGAATCACGAAGTGTTTGTTTCTGGAGATTTTGACACAAAATTTTTAGAGAAGTACGATGTAATCAATTCATAAAAGGAGTGAAAAAAATGTCAGAAACAAACGAACAAAAATTTGTTCAAATGACTCCTGAAGGAAAAGATGACTTAGGGACAATTGAAATTGCACCTGAAGTTATTACTGTAATCGCAGGCATTGCAACAAATGAAGTAGATGGTATCGCTGGAACACGCGGAAACCTTGCTTCGGGAGTTGTAGAGCGTCTGGGTAAAAAAGTGCATGGCAAAGGTATTAAGACAGAAATAACAGCTGATGGTTTGTTTATCGATGTATATTGCCTTGTAAAATACGGTGCTTCCGTTCCCACGGTTGCTAGAGAAGTGCAATCTCAAATCCGACAAGCAATTGAAAATATGACTAGTTTAGTGCCAAAAGAAGTGAATGTTCATATTACAGGTGTACAATTCGATTCAGCCGAATAAAAAGAAAGAGTCATCCATGGATGGCTCTTTTTATATTTAGTATGTATTCTCCATGCATTTTCTTTATATTTTCTGCTTTCTAGTACGCAATCTAAAGAGAAATATGCTATGATTGTTTAGATAGTTACATTTAAAGGAGAACTAAATAATGAAACGAAGAAAAGCAAGAGAGCTAGCATTACAAGCGCTATTTCAGTTAGATAACCATGAAATTTCTATAGAGGAAGCAATTGGTCATGTTACAGATGAACAAGATACTTTTCTAACAATGTTAGTTAGAGGTGTGATTGAGCATAAAGAGCAGATTGATGCTTCATTAACAGAAAAGCTAGAAAATTGGTCGCTTTCTCGACTACCAAAAATTGAACGCACAGTTCTACGTATTGCTGTTTTTGAACTAATGTTTACAGAAGAAACCCCTGCAAAAGTAGCTATTAACGAGGCTTTAGAAATTTGTAAGGTTTTCGGAGATGAGAAATCTAGCCGATTTGTAAATGGTGTATTATCTAAATATACAGATCAATAATGGTCCGGAGTGAAGGAGAGTTAATGGTGTTAGACAATTTAATTGATGGTAAACAAATTGCTGGACAAGTTACAGAAAAAGTCCAAAAAAGAGTAGAAGCTTTAAAAGCAAAAGGTATTACACCTGGATTGGCTGTTGTGTTAGTTGGAAATAATCCTGCTTCTCAAACATATGTAAATAACAAAACTAAAACTTGTGAGAGATTAGGGATGTATTCAATCCTTATCCAATTGGACGAGGATGTTTCAGAAGCTGAATTATTGAAACAAGTGGAGCTATTAAACAACGATGAAAACATCCATGGAATCCTAGTTCAACTACCTTTACCAAAACAAATTGATGAAGATCGAGTGATCGCAAAAATCTCACCACTTAAAGATGTTGATGGTTTTCACCCCGTAAGTGTTGGTAAAATGATGATCGGACAACAAACCTTCCTTCCATGTACCCCATTTGGTATTTTAAAATTATTAGAATACAGTAATATTGATGTTGCAGGAAAACATGCTGTAATTATTGGTAGAAGTAATATTGTGGGTAAGCCAATGGGACAACTTTTACTCCAAAAAGATGCAACTGTTACATATTGTCATTCCAGAACAAAAGACCTGCATGCATTTACAAAACAAGCGGATATTTTAGTAGTGGCAACTGGTCGTGCTAAAATGATCGATGCTAGCTATGTAAAAGAAGGTGCAGTTGTAATTGATGTAGGAATTAACCGAGATGAAAATAACAAATTATGTGGGGATGTAAATTTTGCTTCTGTAAAAGAAGTCGCATCTAAAATTACCCCAGTACCAGGTGGAGTAGGTCCAATGACGATTGCTATGCTAATGGAAAACACATGCTTAGCAGCCGAAAATACATCTAAAAATTAATAAGCTATAAGCTGTTTTTCTAGAAAAGCAAAAGTGACTTATGTATTCTTCTTGAGAGGACATAGGCGCCGAAGCCTAGACAGGTAAAAAGTAAAGTATAACTACTTTGTAATCTGTTTAGAAAGGCAGCTTTTACCTTGTAATCATAATGGAGTTGTTCTTGTGACTGCACAAACACATACATACTTAACGGTAAAAGCTTTAACTAAATACATAAAACGTAAATTTGACGCAGATACTCACTTACGAGACGTATACGTAAAAGGTGAACTATCAAATGTGAAGGTTCACAGTAGTGGACATATTTACTTCACTTTAAAAGACGATACTGCACGTTTAACATCCGTTATGTTTGCCATGCACGCAAGATCGTTAAAGTTTAAACCTGAAAGCGGGATGAATGTACTCGTTCGTGGTGATATTAACGTTTTTGAAGCTGCTGGGCAATACCAATTATACGCTTCCACTATTCAACCGGATGGTATTGGGGAGCTTTTTTTAGCATTTGAACAATTAAAAAAGAAACTGGAGCAGGAAGGTTTATTCCATCCTAGTCGTAAAAAACAGATTCCTATATTTCCTAAAATGATAGGTGTAGTTACTTCTAAAACCGGAGCAGCTATTCGTGATGTTTTGACAACGTTAGAACGTAGGTATCCAATAAGTGAGGTAGTCGTTTTTCCAACTATTGTCCAAGGACCTCAAGCTGCCCCATCCATTGTAAAGTCAATTGAGCAAGCAAATAATATGCAAAACATTGATGTCTTAATTGTTGGTCGAGGTGGAGGATCTATCGAAGATTTATGGGCATTTAACGAGGAAGCGGTAGTAAGGGCTATTTCCAATAGTGCTATTCCTATTATAAGTGCTGTTGGGCATGAGACGGATACAACAATTGCCGATTTTGTTGCCGATTTACGAGCACCAACACCAACTGCAGCTGCTGAAATGGCTGTTCCTAGTAAAGAAAATTTATTAAAAAATATTTTTTCCTTCCAATCCGCTTGCTTGAATTTTGTTTCTAAGAAGCTACAGGATGAAAAAAATAGATATAACCGAGCTATACAATCTCCTGTACTTGCAACTCCTGAGAAACTATATCGTCCTTTTATAGAAAGATACGTACGTGTGGAGCAGCAATTACAAAGAGAAACTAATCGCTTGTATCGTGAAAAAGAACGAAACTTTACGCAAGTAGAAAAAAGAATGCTCCAACTTTCACCAAAAAAATTGATTGATTTGCAGTATAAGTCAGTCCAAGTCTTAACAAATCAACTAAATCAAGCAACTGTTTCTACATACGAAAAACATCGACAGCATTTTCATGGGTCGATTCGTACGTTAGAAGCTTTGAACCCATTGAAAATAATAGATCGAGGTTTTAGTATTACGTATAAAAATGGAAAAGTGGTTAATTCGGTGGAAGAAGTAGCTAAAGGAGATTCCATCTTTGTTACACTCCCGGATGGCCAAGTTGAAGCGATTGTAAAAGATGCTGAGAAGAGAGGGAAAGGGGACTAATTTTCATGGCTAAAAAAGAAATCCCGTTTGATGAGGCGATGTTGCAATTAGAAAATATCGTTCGTCAATTGGAGCAAGGCGACGTACCACTTGAAAATGCAATCGAACTCTATCAAAAAGGGATGGAGTTATCAAAATTATGTAGTGAAAAATTACAAAGTGCTGAAAAACAGCTAGTCTCTTATATAGGGGATAATACGGAAAAAGAAGGTAATAGTAATGAATAATTTATTGCATTCTTTTATCGATTCAAATTTACCAACTATTGAGCAAAAGATGTCTATATTAATAAATGACCTTAAAGCACCCCAGGAACTGAAAGATGCAATGGATTACTCTTTACAAGCAGGGGGTAAAAGAATAAGACCGTTATTCACATTAGCAGTTTTAAAAGAACTGCAAACAAATAATGAGGATGCGCTTGTTGTTGCCAGTGCGATTGAAATGATTCATACTTATTCACTGATACACGATGATCTACCGGCAATGGACAACGATGATCTTCGCCGTGGTAAACCGACGAATCATGTAGTCTTTGGAGAAGCACTTGCAATATTAGCAGGTGACGCACTTGTGACATTTTCTTTCGGGATAATTGCACGACTACCGAATCTTACTGCAGAACAAAAAGTAAAATTGATTGACAAGTTAAGTTTTTCAGCTGGTGCAGAAGGAATGGTCGGTGGGCAGGTGCTAGATATGCTAGGAGAAGGAAGATCTTTAACACTAGCGGAATTAGAAAAAGTTCATGTAAATAAAACTGGTGCACTCCTTACAATAAGTATTTTAGCAGGAGGCATCATAGCTAATGCAAGCGATGAAATAATGGAAGCATTAATGAAATATGCATACCATATAGGATTAGCATTTCAAATACAAGACGATATTCTGGATATAGAAGGAACTTCTGAACAATTAGGCAAAACTGCTGGAAAAGATATTTTGAGTGAGAAAAATACATACCCATCTATCTTAACACTAGAAGGGGCAAAAGAAGAGTTGCAAAACCAATATAATATGGCTTTTCAAGCTCTTCAGGAAATTAATTTACATCAAGGTCTATTAGTGGAACTCGCAAATTATATAACGAAAAGGGCCAATTGATAGCGAATAATTTTGTTTTATAACAGTTTATTGGTATGATATTACCTAACGTATTACGAAGGAAATCTAAAAGAAGGTGTGTGATGGCAATGGATTTAACTTCAATTTCTAGCCCATCCTTTTTGAAAAGTTTAAATAACGAACAATTAAAGGAATTAAGTGAAGACATCCGATCGTTTTTAATAGAAAAGTTATCTGTAACAGGTGGACATATCGGCCCAAATCTTGGAGTAGTAGAGCTCACCATTGCACTTCATCGTGCATTTAACAGTCCGGTTGATAAACTATTGTGGGATGTAGGACATCAAGCGTATGTGCACAAAATTTTAACTGGCAGAGCAGATCAGTTTGATACACTACGCCAATTTAAAGGATTGTGTGGATTTCCAAAGCGTATAGAAAGCGAACATGACGTGTGGGAAGCAGGTCATAGTTCTACGTCTCTTTCTGCTGCAATGGGAATGGCAAAGTCCCGTGATTTACAAAAAAAATCTAATTTCGTTATTCCGATTATTGGGGACGGAGCACTTACTGGTGGCATGGCTCTTGAAGCGCTAAACCACATTGGGCATGAAAAAACAGATATGATTGTTATTTTAAATGATAATGAAATGTCTATAGCTCCAAACGTTGGGGCGCTTCATAATATACTTGGAAAATTACGCACCCATGGTACGTATAACAGAGCTAAAGATGATTTAGAATATTTATTAAAGAAAATACCTGCAGTAGGTGGAAAGCTAGCAGGAACAGCAGAACGTGTAAAAGATAGTTTAAAATATTTACTTGTATCTGGTGTCTTTTTTGAAGAACTAGGATTTACGTATCTAGGTCCAATAGACGGGCATAACTTTGAAGCATTAGAAGAAAATCTTAAAAATGCCAAAAAGATGAAAGGCCCTGTCCTTCTTCATGTGATAACGAAAAAAGGTAAAGGCTACAAACCAGCTGAAAATGATAAGATAGGAACTTGGCATGGAACTGGTCCATATAAAATGGAAACAGGTGACCTTATCAAATCCTCATCAAAAGCACCATCTTGGAGTGGTTTAATCGCTGAGACCGCACGTAAATTGGCAAGGGATGATAAGCGTATCGTTGCTATTACACCTGCGATGCCAGTAGGATCTAAACTCGAGGGATTTGCTTCGGAATTTCCTGATCGTATGATTGATGTAGGTATTGCAGAACAACATGCAACTACAATGGCTGCGGGTCTTGCAGTAGACGGTATGAAACCGTTCTTAGTCATTTACTCCACGTTTCTACAACGTGCTTACGATCAAGTACTGCACGATATTTGTCGCCAAAACTTAAATGTGGTCATTGGTATTGATCGGGCAGGATTAGTCGGTGCAGATGGAGAGACCCATCAAGGTGTATTTGATATTCCATTTTTACGTCATATGCCTAATATGGTATTAATGATGCCAAAAGACGAAAATGAAGGGCAGCATATGGTTAAAACTGCATTTGAATATGCAGATGGACCAATAGCGCTTCGATATCCTCGAGGAAATGGACTAGGAGTACCAATGGATGAGGATTTAAAGTCTATTCCTATAGGTACTTGGGAAGTATTGAAAGAAGGCACTCAAGCTTCGATTTTAACTTTTGGTACAACAATTCCAATGGCGCTTCAAGCTGCAGAACGACTTGAACAAGCAAATATTTCAGTAGAAGTGATCAATGCTCGTTTCATTAAGCCTTTAGATGAAGAGATGCTTCGTTCTTTACAACAACGTAATATACCAATTATTACTGTAGAAGAAAGCATGCTCGAAGGTGGTTTCGGAAGTGCAGTTCTTGAATTCTTCAATGACAACAATTTACAAGCAAATGTTAATCGTATTGGTATTCCAGATATGTTTATCGAACACGGTGACGTCAATCAATTATTAGAAGAAATTAATATCACGAGTGATGATATAGTTGAATTAGTAGAAAAATCAGTCGCGTCAAATAACAGGTATATATCATCATGACGAAGTCTTCAAAAGAACGAGTAGATATATTATTAGTTGAACAAGGCTTATTTGAAACTCGAGAAAAAGCAAAGCGCGCCATAATGGCCGGGCAAATTTATCTTAAAGAAGAACGTATAGATAAGCCAGGCGAAAAAATAGATGTTAACTCTATTTTATCTGTGAAGGGTCAAGTATTGAAATATGTCAGTAGAGGCGGTCTGAAGCTTGAGAAGGCATTAGAACAATTTGAACTGATAATTCAAGACAAAATCATGTTAGATATTGGCTCTTCTACAGGTGGTTTTACTGATTGTGGATTACAAAATGGTGTTAAACATGCATATGCACTTGATGTTGGTAGTAACCAACTTGCATGGAAAATTCGTCAAGATTCACGAGTTACTGTAATGGAAAAGACAAATTTCCGGTATTCAACGCCTGCTGATTTTCATGAAGGGTTACCTTCATTTGCATCGATCGATGTTTCTTTTATCTCTCTTAAACTAATCTTTCCTACTTTAAAAACTATTCTTGTTCCAAATGGTGATGTTATTGCGTTAGTCAAGCCTCAGTTTGAAGCTGGAAAAGATCGAGTTGGTAAAAAAGGGGTCGTTCGTGACAAATCAGTTCATATTGATGTGTTGAACGATATTGCAGATTTTGCAGAAAGTCAGCATTACCAACTTAAAGACGCTTCCTATTCTCCTATAACCGGTGGAGAAGGAAATATTGAATTCCTGTTTCATTTAGTAAATGTTAATGAAGGCGAAGTAATTCCTCATCAAATAGATTTTAAACAGCTAGTGAACGAAGCGCATTCTCTATTATAGGTAAGCGCGACTCATAATTAGAGTCGCGTTTTTTCTTGTGCCTTTTGGAATGAAATGCTAATGTATTAATTAACCGGTATAATTATACGAAGAGGTGAAAGAAATGAATAAAGGACAAAGACATATTAGAATACGCGATATTATTGCTAATAATGAAATAGAAACGCAAGATGATTTAGTCGATTCTTTGAAGAATGCTGGATACAATGTCACACAAGCAACTGTCTCAAGAGATATTAAAGAATTGCATTTAGTGAAAGTACCTCTACCTAATGGAAGTTATAAGTACAGTTTACCAGCTGATCAAAGATTCAATCCTACTCAAAAATTACGTCGTGCATTAACGGATGCATTTGTCAGTATTGATGGAGCAAGTCATTTTTTAGTAATGAAAACGTTACCAGGTAATGCACATGCTATCGGATCTTTGATCGATTATTTGGATTGGTCTGAAATATTAGGTACAATTTGTGGGGATGACACGTGTTTAATCTTATGTAGACAAGAATCGGAGTCCGAAGAAGTAAAAAACCGATTACTTGAAATGCTATAATATAATGTCTTTAGCGTAGCTCGTATTTTTTAATATGAGGGAGTTTCCTAAAGTTAATTTTATAATGAGGTGAAAGCTAGTGTTAAAAGAATTGTCGATTAAAAATTTTGCAATTATAGACGAATTAACAGTTAGCTTTGAAGAAGGACTTACAGTGTTAACTGGAGAGACAGGTGCAGGAAAATCGATAATAATTGATGCTGTACATTTGTTGTGTGGTGGAAGAGGTTCGCAAGAATTTATAAGACATGGAACAAAGAAAGCAGAATTAGAAGGGTTATTCATAATCACGAATCCTAAACATGTAGTTTTTAACAAAATGGCGGATGTAGGTATAGATTTAGATGAAGAAACCATCATTTTAAGAAGAGATATTAATGACTCAGGAAAAAGTGTATGTCGAATAAACGGTAAATTAGTAACCATTGGTATATTACGTGAGATTGGAGCCTCTCTCATTGATATACATGGTCAGCACGAGAGCCAAGAATTAATGGATGAAAAAGCACATATTTATTTACTAGACCAGTTTGCAGGGGAAAAAATAAGACTTGTAAAAGAGTCATATAAAGAACTTTTTACAAAATATAAAAAGTTGAAAAAAGATTTAGCGACTTTAACTGAGAATGAACAGCAAATCGCTCATAAAATAGACCTGTTTACATTTCAAGTAGATGAAATAAATGATGCCAATTTAATTGTTGGGGAAGAGGAACAACTTCAAGAAGAAAAAAAGAAGCTCCAAAATTTTCATAAGGTATTTGACAAAATGAGTAGCGCTTATGAAGCGATACTATCCGAATCTAAAGGGTTAGATTATATCGGAACTGCAATGGCAGACTTACAGGATATTTCCGATATTGATAAAAAGATGCTCGAGTTAAGTGAAAATGTATCATCCGCATTTTACATTTTACAAGATGCTGCATACCAATTAAAAAGTGAATTAGACGAAATGGAGTACGACAGCAATCAACTTCAAATTGTAGAAGACCGACTAGCATTTATTCAATCCTTAAAAAGGAAGTATGGCCAATCGATTGAAGATATTTTAGAATATAAAAATAAAATATCAAATAGTCTCGAGCAGTTAGTCAACAGAGATGAGCAAATTCAAAAAACTGCAGAAAAGATAAAACAAATAGAAAAAGATTTAGAATTAGAAGCTAAAGATTTAACGGATAAACGAAAAATAGCTGCAAAACAACTAAGTAAAGCTATTATGGAACAATTAAAAGAACTCTATATGGAAAAAGCGACTTTTTCTGTTATGTTTCATGAGCATGCCAATACAACATATAACGAAAATGGTATAGACGATTTATCATTTTATATATCAACAAATGTAGGTGAACCTCTTAAAGCGTTAACTAAAATCGCATCTGGTGGAGAATTATCGAGGATGATGCTTGCATTAAAAAGCATTTTTTCCAAGCATCAAGGTATAACGTCCATTATATTTGATGAGGTAGATACTGGGGTAAGTGGACGAGTAGCCCAAGCAATTGCAGAAAAGATTGCAGGAATTGCAACAGATTCACAAGTATTATGCATTTCGCATTTACCACAAGTTGCAGCAATGGCCGATCAGCATTTAATGATAAAAAAGATTGTTTCAAAAAACAGAACATACACGAATCTGGAAGAAGTAGTTGATGATCAGCGAGCGGAGGAATTAAGTCGCATGATGTCAGGAGCTGAAATTACAAGCACTACATTGCAGCATTCAAAAGAACTGCTGAAATTGGCAAAAGAAAGAAAAAAATTGTTAAGACATGCGTGAAGACCTTGCGAATAGAGGTCTTCTTTTTTTATCAATTATTTACCTCACATAGACTTTATTCAACAGGATATAGTATTTGTATAGGAGGTGAAATATGAAGCCAAGCTATCGTATATGGTCGCTAATTACAATACTTTTCTTTACTTTATTCTTTGCAGTCAACTCCACTTTTGCACAAAATACTACTTCCTCAGTTGTCCCATTAGGACAATCCATTCAAATTGACCTACAGTACGGAGCTGTGGTACTTGGCAATGATGTCTTACTAACCGATGATTATTGGTTGCGAACAGGTGACGCAATTAAACAGGTCAATTCCGAAAATGTTCGAACGATGGAAGACGTTAAAACCCATATAAAAGAGAAAGAACAAATCACTATTCATTATGAGCGAAATAAAAAAATGTATACAAAAGAAATCACTTCTGACCAAATACTGAAACTTCTTCCATTTTTGAAAGATGCTACAGAAGGAATCGGTACATTAACGTATTTTGATTTGGAAACGAATGAATTTGGTGCCTTAGGACATCAAATTGTGGATCATCCATCCGGTTTAACACCTAGTTTTTCGGAAGGATCGATATACTTGTCTTCCATACTTCAAATAAAGAAAAGTATTCCAGGCAAGCCAGGATACAAAATTACCTCACATCAAAATAACACTTCTCCCATCGGAGGAGTAAATGAAAACAATGTGTACGGTATTTTTGGAAAACTTGAAAAAAATGCGATTGAAAATATTCCGATGCAAGAAGTAGAAGTAGCTGACAAGGAAGCAATAACGACAGGTAAAGCAATTATGCGAACTTCAATCGATGGCGAAAAAGTACAGGACTTTTCAATAGAAATTACAACTGTTGAGGACTATCTTTTTCAGTTTACAGTAATTGATAAAACGCTCATAGAAAAAACAGGAGGAATTCTCCAAGGCATGAGTGGAAGTCCTATTATACAGCAAGATAAGCTAATCGGTGTTGTCACGCATATGTATGTAGATAAACCAAAAAACGGTGCAGCTTTGTCCATAAAAGAAATGATGAAAAAAAATCCATGATAAAAATGTAAAAGGCTACACCGTAATTAGGTGTAGCCTTTTTTGATGACAACATATACAATGAAATAAAGAAAATTCGACAAAAGGGTAGAAACCATTACCATATTGTCGTAATTCAAAGAAATCGTATTAGTAAAGACTTATTTTTAACAAAAATAAAGGAAGAAGTCAAAAAAGAGCGAATACATACTATCTAAGTGAAAAATTACAAAAGGTGGATGAGGCAAAATGGAAAAAATAAAAATTGTAATAGTGGATGACAACAAAGATTTAATTCGGACAATGGATTCATATTTTGACAAACATTCGGAAATAGAAGTAGTTGGTACAGCTGTCAATGGGAAACTTTGTTTAGAATTACTCGAAACAGTTGAACCTGACGTACTACTATTAGATATAATAATGCCTCATTTAGATGGTATTGCTGTATTGGATAGTTTGCAAAAAAATGACAAAATCAATAATCTTCAAGTCATTATGTTAACTGCCTTTGGTCAAGAGGATGTAATGAAACAAGCAGCTGAACTTGGAGCATCTTATTTTATGCTAAAGCCTTTTGAATTTGACCGTTTAGTTACACAGATCAAACAAGTGGCTGGTAGAAAAGAAAGCATACAAGAAGTACCAGCAAAAGCAAATCCAGAAAGAGAAGCAATGCAAAATAAACGAGTTATTGACAACATCATCACAAATGTTATAAAAGAAATTGGTGTTCCTGCACATATAAAAGGTTATTCATATTTAAGAGAGGCAATTCAAATGGTATACACGGATATTGAGTTACTTGGTTCTATTACAAAAGTTCTTTATCCAGAAATCGCGAAAAAGTTCCAAACAACGCCATCTCGTGTAGAAAGAGCGATTCGTCATGCCATCGAAGTAGCATGGAACCGCGGAAATTACGAAACTATTTCTAAAATGTTTGGTTATACGGTACATCATCTGAAAAGCAAGCCAACTAATAGCGAATTCATCGCAATGATTGCAGACAAGATTCGTATGGAGAATATGGCTAGCTGAAATTCATAAATTAACTGAAAAGTTATACATTACAAAGTATCTTCCTTTGCTATAATAAATGAAGATACTTTTTATATTGTTGCCCTTATATTTTGAAAAGTGAGTATAATAGTAAGAGGAAGGATGTGAAGCATTTATGATAATAGAAGAAACGGATGAAATTATTCTTTCAGAAGAAAATGGAAGGGTTTTCATTGAAATTAAAAATAATAGTTTTAATTTGAAAAAGTTTGATCAAATGACTCGTAAATATGCTCGATTAAGAATTTCAAATTTTATGGCCTTAAAAAAAGCAGTTGATAAAAAGTCACTCGAACAGATAGAAATTGGTAGTTGGATTGATAGTGTTGAACTGGAAATAAGTCCTGATAAAATGCAAGCATTGGTAACAATTTATGAATCCCAAAGTTATATTCAAGAGCATACACAAGAAATTCAAACGATAATTCGTAAACTTCTAGCTGATCATCAAATTATTTATGGACAAGTACCAATTGATTTTCAAAAAGTTATGACAGGAAAACCTTACATAGTTGCAACAGGCTTGCACCCCAAAAAAGGTGCTGATGCGCAAATAACATACTTACAACAGGCAGAAAAGAAACCTGAAATAAAGGAAGACGGAAAAGCAGATTACTTTGATATGAACTTTTTAGTCGAAATAAAAGAAGGATCATGGCTAGGAGAAAAAATTCCACCACGTAAAGGTATAGATGGTATAAATATATTTGGACAAGAAATAGCTGCGAGTATGGGTGAAGATCTACCATTAAAATACGATCCGCAAACTGCATATGAAGTCGAAGAAGTTGGGAAGACCGTTTTGCGTTCCAAAACAAATGGAGTAATTGGAGAAGTAAATGGAGCACTCACCGTTCAGAAGCATCTAGTTATTGATGGAGATGTCGGTTTAGAAACCGGAAACTTAAAATTTGATGGTTCGATTCAGGTGAAAGGAACTGTGATGCCGGGTTATTCGATTGTCGCTTCCGGAGATATTTCTATTGAAGCAAAAGATGGGGTAAATGCCGCAGAGCTTATTAAGTCTACTGAAGGTGATGTCTTTATCAAAGGTGGTATTTTTGGAAAAGATGTCACGAAAGTAGAGGCTTTTAGAAATATATTCATCAAACATGCAAATGAATGTTCTTTAGAAGCAAAGGAAAACGTTCATATTGGACTTTATAGTTTAGGTTCCACTGTTTTCGGGAATGAAATTATTTTAGACGAGAGAAAAGGCAAAATTATTGGTGGAAAAGCAATTGCTATTAATTCCATCACTACTGCATACTCAGGAAACAATTTAGAAAGAAAAACGGAACTTATTGTGCAAGGGATAGATCGAAAAATATTAACAGAAAATGCAAAGATAAAAGCAGAAGAGTTAATGAAGCTACAAAATGAGTCCACAAAATTAAATGCTACCGTTAGTCAGCTACAACAATTTAAAGATACAATGTCTAAAGAGCAAATTGCTGTCTATGAACAGACAAAACAAAAGTACAATGTGTTGCAAGCAAATATGAAGGATTTGGATATAGAGATTCAGCGTATATTGAAGATGCTTCGTCAAACAACTGACTATTTTATTAATATTACAAAAGAAGCAAGTCCAGGTACTATTATTCAAATTAGCAATAAGTCATCGTTATTAACAAAATCAACAAAAGGTAAATTTAAGCTTGAAAATGGGGAATTAAATGTATAACATACCGGTTTATGCGCATAGAGGTGTTTCCAATAAATCAGTAGAAAATTCTTTGAATGCTTTTAAAAAAGCTGTAGATGTTCGTGTAGATGGCATTGAGTTAGATTTGCAATTATCTGCTGACGGCGTTGCATTTGTTACGCATGATATCGATTTTTTCCGTTTAGCTGGCAATAAACGAAGAATTACGGACATGCTTGCAGAAGAGGTTTTACAACTGAAACTAGGAAGTAGTTTTTTTCGAAAGTTTTTCGGAAGTAGAGTCTTAACGTTTGATCAATTCCTACAATTTATCATTCCGACAGGCATGAAGCTAAATATTGAATTGAAAGAATCCTTTCTAGGAAAAAGTGAAAAGATTCGTGAAGTTGTCGAAAAGAGCATGGCAGTAAATGATGTTCATTTTTCATCTTTTGAATTTAGTATTTTAGAAACGATACACGCTATGAATTTAGATGTGCAAACTGCTTTTATTGGGAAAAAAAATTCTGATTGGGATTATGTCCTTTCTATAAAAAAGTTCAATGCAATTCATTTGAATAAAAAGTTTTATGGAACTAAGTTGATGAACACCATTTGGAATGCAGGTTATCCTATGCGGTTTTACAATATAAAAGGAAATGAAAAATACTTACAAAATCCACATGAATGTGTTATTGGTTGGATTACTGACTATCCAGAAAAAGTATTAAACATACAAAAAAGACGATGATTTGTTTAATCATCGTCTTTTTTGTATTGCTAGTCCTTCTTCTTCTCAAAGCGAGGAGCTACTTTTCCATTTTTTCGATCTCTGTTCAACAAAAAGCCTGCGAAGAAACCAAGACCTAAAACAGTAAAAACTATTCCGCAAATAAATTGAAACCATAAAGCACCAAAAGGGAGAATATGTATTCCGAAAAAGGTATCTCTCATTAATTTAATCCCAAATGCAGCTAAAATTCCAGGAATCAATAATACGATCAAAGCAGCTAAACGAGCCAACATTATCACTCCTGTATCTTATAAGCTTCATGCGCCGTCCAAAATTTAAAGTCGCCTTAAGACAGACGCCTTCCGCATTTCTACTTATAATTTAATATTACATGTGAGAAAATTATTGTCAACTCATGGAACTTACGTTATGATTATGAAGAAGTGCAATTACTTGCAGAGTTTAAATGGGGGTGTGCATATTTTTGCAAAACATATTAATCGTTGGAGCAGGTAAAGGCGGATATGCACTTTTGAAGTTATTTGAAGAGGCAGACTACCTTCAAGTGAAAGCAGTAGTTGATATTGACGAAAATGCTCTAGGCATGCAATATGCAAAAAAACAGCAAATTCCTACATATACCGATTGGAAGGATCTTATAAAAGGTGATATCCAAATAATTATTGACGTCACTGGAAAAAAAGAAGTTTTTTTAGAACTTCTAGCAGATAGACCGGCAACGGCAGTTTTAATTCCAGGTGAAATTGCAAATTTAATCGTCACATTATTAGAAGAGAAAAATAAATTTATTCAAATTTTAGATAACAAAAATACAATACAAGAACTAATTTTTAATTCAGTTGAAGAAGGTATGATTGGTATTGATGAAAATGGCATCGTGAACTTTTTTAATAAAAGCGCCTCAAAAATGACTAATGTCTCTATAGAGGATGCCATAGGAGAGCATATTTATAATGTTATTTCTCAAAGTGAGTTACCAAGAGTATTCGATACAGGACAGACTGAGTTAAATAAAGAACTAATTCTTGAAAGCGGTACCAAAATAGTCACCTCAAGATATCCGATGATTAATGAGGAAGGACAAAAGATTGGTGCATTTGCTGTTTTTAAAGATATAACAGAAGTTGTCCAACTTGCAGAAGAAATCACCAATTTAACAGAAATACAAACGATGTTGGAAGCAATTATCCAGTCTAGCGATGATGCTATTTCCGTAGTAGATGAGGATGGAAAAGGGATACTTATTAATCCTGCATATTCGCGGATTACTGGATTGAAGGAAGAAGAAGTAATAGGGAAACCTGCGACAGCGGATATTTCTGAAGGAGAGAGTATACATTTAAAAGTTCTCCAAACACGCAAGCCTATTCGAGGAGTTAATATAAGAGTAGGTAAGGAGAAAAAAGATGTTATTGTGAACGTTGCTCCAATTGTTGTCAATGACCGACTTAAAGGTAGTGTAGGTGTTATACACGATATGACCGAAATGAGATCTCTCATGAAAGAGCTCGATCAAGCACGTACACTCATTCGAAACTTGGAGTTTAGCTTTTCATTTGAAGATATTGTCGGTAAATCTGAAATCATTCAATTTGCAGTCAATCAAGCAAAGCTTGCTGCAAGTGTTCCGGTAACCGTGCTTTTAAGGGGAGAAGTCGGTTCGGGTAAAGAATTGTTCGCACATGCAATTCATAGTGCCAGTAATAGAAAATTTAAGCAATTCATCCGAGTAAATTGTAGCTCTCAGGAAGAACACTTATTAGAGCGTGAATTATTTGGTTATGATGATGGTGAAGTTAGCTATCCTGGCCTTTTTGACGAAGCAAATATGGGTACCATTTTCTTAGACGAAGTCGGTGAGTTAACTATTAGAACACAAGCGAAGTTACTCCGTGTACTTAGAGAAAATGCAATTGTAAGAGTAGGTGGTACCACACCTATTCCAGTCGATGTCCGAATAATAGCAGCGAGTTATTTTAATCTGGAAAAGTTAATGCGTGAAAGTACATTTCGAGAGGACTTTTATTTTCAGTTAAGCCGCATGCCGATCCATGTGCCATCTTTAAGAGAGAGAAAACAAGACCTACCAGATATTGCGGATCATTTACTTGTGAAATTAAATAAGGAATTCGGTCGAAATATCGAAGGATTTACAAAATCCGCAATGGAAAGCTTGTTGTTATATGATTGGCCAGGAAATATACGTGAGCTTGAAAATGTTATTAGTCGAGCAATGATTTTTCTGGAAGCGCAAGATCGAATAATAGAAGAACATCATTTACCTAAATCGATATTGTCTATTTCAGATGACGCACAAGATGAAGTACAGATAGGTACACTTGCAGAGCAAATGGATGTTATGGAGAAAAAAGTACTACTTAATGCTCTCCGAGTTTGTGGAGGAAATAAATCTCAAACTGCAAAAAAGCTGAATATTTCATTGCGTACTTTATATTACAAATTAGAAAAATATAATTTAGATTAATGACATGGGGATGTAAAATCAAAGGAATGTCCATTGATATTTTTTCAAAGGGGTTTCAAACATAAAATTACATGGGGATGTATTTTACGAAAATAATATTTTCGAAAAAATAAATAATAACTTAACTACTAGGAGGAACTACAGATGGAAATTTTTAAATATATGGAGACTTACGATTATGAGCAATTGGTATTTTGCCAAGACAAAACATCCGGATTAAAAGCGATTATCGCTATTCATGATACTACATTAGGACCTGCACTTGGAGGTACTCGCATGTGGAACTACGCAACAGAAGAAGAAGCGATTGAAGATGCACTACGTTTGGCAAAGGGAATGACTTATAAAAATGCAGCAGCGGGCTTAAACTTAGGTGGCGGAAAAACTGTTATTATTGGAGATCCATTGAAAGATAAAAATGAAGAAATGTTCCGTGCATTTGGTCGATTCATTCAAGGTTTAAACGGACGATATATTACTGCGGAAGATGTTGGTACAACAGTAGCAGATATGGATTTAATTCATGAAGAAACAAACTATGTGACTGGAATTTCTGAAGCGTTTGGTTCGTCAGGTAATCCTTCTCCAGTTACAGCTTATGGTGTGTATGTTGGAATGAAAGCTGCAGCAAAAGAAGCATTTGGTTCAGATTCATTAGCAGGAAAAACAGTTGCGGTACAAGGTGTAGGAAACGTAGCATACACTTTATGTGAGTATTTACACAATGAAGGTGCTAAACTAATTATAGCGGACATCAACCAAGCTTCGGTTGATCGTGCTGTAAATGCATTTGGAGCAGTTCAAGTTGGCGTGGATGAGATATATTCACAAGAAGCAGATATTTTTGCACCATGTGCACTTGGAGCAATTATTAACGATTCTACAATTCCACAGCTAAAAGCTAAAGTTATTGCAGGTTCTGCAAATAACCAATTAAAAGATACAAAGCACGGTGATTTGATCCACGAAATGGGAATTGCTTATGCACCTGATTATGTTATCAACTCTGGTGGAGTGATTAATGTTGCAGATGAATTATATGGTTATAATCATGACCGTGCAATGAACCGAGTTGCAGGTATTTATGATAAAATCGAACGAATTTTTGAAATTTCTAAACGTGATGGTATTCCAACTTACGTTGCGGCTGACCGTTTAGCAGAAGAGCGTATTGCACGCGTAAGCAAATCACGTAGCCAATTCTTACAAAACGGAAAACATATCATCACAGGAAGATAAGTCGAACAACTAAATTCATCCAATAACAGAATGGCCGTTTTTCTTAACAGTGAAGCGGCCTTCAAGATGGATTAATAAGGGGATGTAAAAGTTGGCAAAAGAATATGATGTAGTCATTATTGGTGGCGGTACAGGTGGTTATGTAGCCGCTATTCGTTCAGCTCAATTAGGTTTGAAAACAGCAATTGTAGAAAAAGGAAATTTAGGTGGTACTTGCTTGCACAAAGGATGTATACCAAGTAAAGCTTTACTCCGAAGTGCTGAAGTATACGCTACAACGAAAAATCATGCTGCAGAATTTGGTGTAAAAACCTCAGAAGTTACGCTTGATTTTAATCGAGTTCAATCTAGAAAAGAATCGATTGTTAGCCAATTACATCAAGGTGTGCAAGGCTTGATGAAAAAAGGGAAAATTGATGTCTATGAGGGTACAGGAAGAATGCTAGGGCCATCTATTTTCTCACCTTCTCCAGGCGGAACTATCTCAGTGGAGATGAATAGCGGCGATGAAAATGAGATGCTTATCCCTAAAAATGTAGTAATAGCTACTGGCTCTAGACCGCGTACCCTACCAGGATTAACAATTGATGGGGAATATGTTATGAGCTCTGATGAAGCATTAGCTATGACAGAATTGCCGAAGTCAATTTTAATAGTTGGTGGAGGAGTAATTGGAATCGAGTGGGCTTCTATGTTAAATGATTTTGGTGTAGAAGTGACGGTTATCGAATATGCCGATCGTATTATTCCTACAGAAGATAAAGATATTTCAAAAGAAATGCAAAAACTTCTATCTAAAAAAGGGGTAACCTTTGCCACAAGTGCTAAGGTTCTTCCAGAGACACTTCAAACAGCGGATAATCAGGTGACTATTTCTGCTGAACTAAATGGAGAAACTAAAACTTTTACTGCTGAAAAAATGCTCGTCTCAGTCGGACGTCAAGCAAATGTTGAGGGCATCGGAATTGAGAATACGGATATAATTGTTGAAAATGGATTTATTCAAGTATCTGAAACTTTTCAAACGAAAGAATCTCATATTTATGCGATTGGTGATGTAATTGGTGGGCTTCAGCTGGCTCATGTTGCAAGTCATGAAGGTATTAATGCAATTGAACATATTGCCGGTAACCACACATTACCTATCGACTATAAATTAGTTTCGCGTTGTATCTATTCTAGTCCAGAGGCTTCAAGTGTTGGTATTACAGAACAACAAGCAAAGGAACAAGGCTTTGATGTTAAAATAGGAAAATTCTCATTTAAAGCAATTGGAAAAGCACTAGTTTATGGGGAATCAGATGGTTTCGTTAAAATTGTTGCGGATAAAGAAACTAATGATATTTTAGGAGTTCATATGATTGGTCCACACGTGACGGATATGATATCTGAAGCTGGTCTTGCTATGGTTCTTGATGCAACACCATGGGAAATAGCACATACGATTCATCCACACCCAACGCTTAGCGAAGTAATTGGTGAAGCGGCATTAGCTGTTGACGGAAAAGCTATTCATATGTAAAAGGAGGAGTTCTGATGACAACAAATCGTCATGAAGAATTAGGTTTAACAAATGAAGATGTGCTAAAAATGTTTGAAACGATGTTAATGGCTCGTCGTATTGATGAACGTATGTGGTTATTAAACCGAGCAGGGAAAATTCCATTCGTTATTTCCTGCCAAGGTCAAGAAGCTGCACAAGTAGGCGCTGCGTATGCGCTTGATAATACAAAAGACTATATCGCACCATATTATCGTGATATGGGTGTAGTATTACACTTTGGTATGACACCTAGAGATTTGATGTTATCTGCTTTTGCAAAAGCAGAGGATCCAAACTCTGGTGGTCGTCAGATGCCAGGTCATTTTGGTCAAAAGAAAAATAGAATTTTAACTGGCTCATCACCGGTTACTACTCAATTACCACATGCGGTAGGCGTAGCATTAGCTGCTAAAATTGAGAAAAAAGATTTTATTACATTCGTAACTCTTGGAGAAGGCTCTTCGAACCAAGGAGACTTTCACGAAGGGTTAAACTTTGCAGGAGTACACCAATTACCTTGCATAACTATGGTTGAGAACAACAAATATGCAATTTCTGTCCCATTTGAACGCCAAGTGGCAAGTAAAAATGTAGCAGACCGTGCTATTAGTTATGGAATGCCTGGTGTTACAGTAGATGGTAAAGATCCTATTGAAGTGTATAAAGTAGTAAAAGAAGCAGCGGATCGTGCTCGTAATGGTGGAGGGCCTAGCTTAATTGAAGCGGTAACATACCGTTTGACAGCCCATTCTTCAGATGATGATGATCGCCAATATCGTACAGCAGAAGATATAGCAGAAGGTAAAGCCCTAGACCCACTTATTACATTTGCTAAATATTTAAGAGATCTTGATATTTTATCAACGGATTTAGAAAAAGAAATAAACGACCGTGTGATGAAAGAAGTAAATGAAGCTACTGACTATGCAGAAAATGCGCCTTATGCTGCTCCCGAAGATGCATTGAAGCATGTATATGCTGAAAAAGATGGGGGGAATGCATAATGGCAGTTATGTCTTATATCGATGCAATCACACTTGCAATGAAAGAAGAAATGACTCGTGATGAGCGTGTCTTCATCTTAGGTGAAGACGTAGGTCGTAAAGGTGGCGTATTCAAAGCAACAAATGGACTATATGATGAGTTTGGGGAATACCGTGTCCTTGATACACCACTTGCTGAATCTGCGATTGCTGGAGTTGGAATAGGTGCCGCTATGTATGGTTTACGTCCGATTGCAGAAATGCAATTTGCTGACTTTATCATGCCAGCAGTGAACCAAATTATTTCCGAAGCATCCCGTATTCGTTACCGTTCTAATAATGATTGGACCTGTCCAATTGTTATTCGTGCTCCTTTTGGTGGCGGTATTCATGGTGCACTCTATCATTCTCAATCAGTAGAGGCAGTTTTTGCAAACCAACCTGGTTTAAAAATTGTAATTCCTTCTACTCCATATGATGCAAAGGGATTACTAAAAGCAGCTATTCGTGATGAGGACCCAGTTATGTTCTTTGAGCATAAGCGTGCATATCGTCTAATTAAAGGTGAAGTGCCAGAAGACGATTATACAATTGAAATTGGTAAAGCAGATGTAAAACGTGAAGGGGAAGATATTACGGTTATTACGTATGGTCTAGCTGTTCACTTTGCACTCCAAGCAGCTGAACGATTAGAAAAAGACGGAATTTCTGCTCATATTCTAGATTTACGTACGATTTATCCTTTAGATAAAGAAGCGATTATAGAAGCCGCATCTAAAACAGGAAAAGTATTACTTGTTACGGAAGATAACAAAGAAGGTAGTATCATCAGTGAGGTTGCTGCAATCATTGCAGAAAACTGCTTATTTGATTTAGATGCTCCGATTATGCGTCTTGCTGGTCCTGATGTTCCTGCTATGCCATATGCACCAACGATGGAAAAATTCTTCATGATCAATCCAGACAAAGTCGAAAAAGCAATGCGCGAGCTAGCGGAATATTAACAGGAAGGAGTAATTCATATGGCTCTAGAACAAATTAAAATGCCCCAGCTTGGTGAGAGTGTGACCGAGGGAACGATTGAAAAGTGGTTAGTAAAGCCAGGGGATCACGTAAACAAATACGATGCACTTGCAGAAGTAAATACAGACAAAGTAACAGCTGAAGTACCTTCTTCCTTTACAGGTGTTATTAAAGAGCTTATCGCCAACGAGGGAGATACACTTGCTGTTGGAGAAGTAGTCTGTACAATTGAAACAGAAGGTGGCTCTTCAGAAGAAGTAAATGAAGCAGCTCCTGAACAGCCTACTGCTGAAACAGTTAAACCGGCTGAATTACAAAAGCTTGATACTCCTGCACCAGTTCAACGGGAAAAAGGTGCAAAAGCACGCTATTCACCTGCTGTTTTAAAACTATCTCAAGAACATGGTATTGATCTCTCACTAGTAAATGGTACTGGTAATGAAGGTCGTATAACTCGTAAAGATTTACTGAAAATTATTGAGAGTGGAGAAATCCCAGTTGCAGCTCCTGAAATCTCTAAAGAAGAAAAGGTACATGAAACAGTGCAAACTACTTCAGCACCAAAATCTGCTCCAGCTAATATTCCTGTAGCAGTTGGTGATATAGAGATTCCTGTTACAGGCGTTCGTAAAGCTATTGCTGCAAATATGCTTCGTAGTAAACACGAAGCTCCACATGCTTGGACAATGATTGAAGTGGATGTGACAAGTTTAGTTAACTACCGAGACTCCATTAAAAATGAGTTCAAGCAAAAAGAAGGCTTTAACGTTACCTATTTTGCGTTCTTCGTAAAAGCAGTTGCACAAGCGCTAAAAGAATTCCCTATGATGAATTCAATGTGGGCAGGAGATAAAATTGTACAGAAAAAAGATATCAACATATCAATTGCCGTAGCAACTGAAGATGCTCTTTTCGTTCCTGTTATTAAAAATGCAGATGAAAAAACGATTAAAGGTATAGCTCGTGAAGTAAACGAGCTTGCATCAAAAGTTCGTTCTGGCAAATTAAAATCAGAGGAAATGCAAGGTGGTACATTCACTGTAAACAACACAGGGTCATTTGGTTCTGTTCAGTCGATGGGAATCATCAACTACCCGCAAGCAGCCATTCTTCAAGTAGAATCTATCGTGAAACGTCCAGTAATAATGGATGGCGGTATGATTGCAGCGCGTGATATGGTAAACCTTTGTCTTTCTTTAGATCATCGAGTACTTGACGGTCTAGTTTGTGGTCGCTTCCTAGCTAGAGTAAAAGAAATTTTAGAAAATATTTCTAAAGAAAATACATCTGTTTATTAACAAAAGAGGCTCAAAATCGGTAAGATACGATTTTGAGTTTTTTAATGTAACAAAAGCTAATTTATAAAATCAGATAACTTACGAACAAATGGCTCTGTTAAAAAAATCGTGAGATTCAATGCAAAAATCTATAATATCGGTATAATAAGGGCTAGGAATATTCTTCTTAAAAGTATTTGACTTTGGTAAGAATGAGAAATAAGTCCGACAAAACTTTGTTAATTCAGAACTAGAATGAATTAATGTTGTGATTTGTACCGGGGATACTATTTATCATACAGGATTCAGTTGTTGAGCTTAACCGAAGTCAATCTATGTAGAGAAGACTTATGTCATGAATGGATTAATGTAAAAATAACAATACCGGATACTATTAAAAGAAAGGCAGATTAGAAAAATTGAAGAAAATTCGATTGGGCTTGTTTGGTGCGGAAGATTCTATCGAAATAATGGAATCAGTAGTATTGCAATACCATGAATTCAGCTGCATACCTATTTCATACTGGGATGATGATGAGATTGTAGAAAAATTGACGATGCACATGAAAGACGTGGACATGTGGCTTTTTTCTGGTCAGATTCCGTATGGTTTTGCAAAAAAATGGGCAGGAATCTCCCAGCCGATGTTTTATGTTCCTTCTTCTGGATCTAGTTTATATAAAACGTTGTTGCATATCTCCTACAATCAAAAGATACCTTTCGATCAGATAAGCTTCGATACGTTTCACCCTTCTGAACTTGAACGAGTTTTTCTTGAATCGGAGATAGCTTCTAGGCCCTTGTATTTAAAACACTATGAAGAGGAAATCCATACAGATGAAGTAGTCCGTTATCATTATGAACTATGGAAAAGTGGCAAGACAATGGCAGCTGTAACTTGTCTTAAAAATGCTCAGCATGAACTTAACAGGCTTGGCGTACCGGCTTTTCGAGTCCTTCCAGCACAATCAGCCGTAGTATCTACTTTGGCACTCATACGTCAGACACATGAAACTCTGCATTTTAAGGAAACACAAATCGCAGTACAGATGATAGAATTCGATTCTTTTTCTAGTTTAACGAAAGATACCTTTTCAACTGATGAAATCTATAAAATCGAAATCAAAATGACTGAAAAGCTGCTTGAATACACGAAAAAAATCAACGGTTCCCTTAAATCTGCGGGACCTGGACGTTATGTTATATTTACTACACATGGAATTCTTCGAGAGATGACCAAAGATTTTACCATGGTTCCTGATTATGCAATTCTTCAGTTGAAAGGTCATGACGCAGTCACATGCGGTATTGGGATTGGACAAACTGCCTATGAGGCTGAAATCAATGCTGGAAACGCATTGCTCCATTCAAAAGAATTCGGCAAAGGTTCTACGATGGTTGTTTTTGATGATAAGACGATTGTAGGACCGCTAGGACAGCACGAGCAAATTAAATATGGATTTGCTTCAGAGCATCTCCAATTACTAAGTGAGCAAACCTCACTTAGTGTAGCAACCTTAAGTAAACTGGAGTCAATATTAAGAAAAACTGGAAAGACAGAAATAAATGCCCATGACCTTGCACAACATATGAGGATTATGCCGCGTAGTGCCAGAAGAATCTTGACAGAATTAGAGTCTAAAGGCTTGGCACAAGTCATAGGTGAAGATAATCCTCATCCTAGAGGGAGACCAAGAAAAATATATCAAATCATTTTAAAACAAGATACTAAGTAATCTTGTTTTTTTTTTTTCTATTTTTTAATATTTGAAAATTAGGACTTGATTAAAATATCTAAATTAATATATAATTTTGGACATAGCCGTAAATGAACCTAAAATATAATCTATATTTTTAATTGTTCATATATAGATTAGGAGGATTAAATAGTTATGAAAAATTCTGAGTTTAGTAATTTAGTAAAGGAGATTCAGGAGGATGTAATAGCTTGGAGAAGACATCTTCACAAATACCCCGAATTGTCTTTTCAAGAAGAAAGTACAGCTCAGTTCATTTATGAAACACTGCAGTCTTTCGAAAATTTAGAAGTTTTACGTCCCACTAAAACAAGTGTGATGGCACGTCTAATTGGAAAACATCCAGGTAAAACACTAGCAATTCGAGCAGACATCGATGCATTGCCGATACAAGAAGAAAATTCACTTTCGTTTTCCTCTATATATCCAGGTGTCATGCATGCATGCGGCCATGATGGTCATACGGCTATTTTGCTAGGAACAGCTCAAATTCTATCTACTTTGCAAGACCAAATAAAAGGCGAAGTTCGCTTCCTATTTCAACATGCCGAAGAGTTAGCCCCTGGTGGTGCGGTTGAAATGGTACAGGCGGGTGTGATGGAAGGAGTAGATATGATCATTGGAACTCATCTTTGGTCACCTCTCGAAATTGGAAAAATAGGTGTTGCAACTGGACCGGTGATGGCCTCTCCAGATACATTTTCAATTAATATCACTGGCCAAGGTGGACATGCGGGTCTTCCACATCAAACTGTTGATGCCATTGCTATTGGTGCTCAAGTTGTGAGTAACTTACAGTACATTGTATCTCGAAATGTTGATCCACTAGATACGTTAGTTCTTTCAATTACTAAATTTGCTGGTGGTTCCGCAATGAATATAATTTCGGGTTCCGTTGAAATTGCTGGGACAGTTCGTCTTTTTAAAACCGAACTTCGACCGACCATTCATGGACTCATGGAACGGATTGTAAAAGGGATAGTGGAAGCTCATGGTGCTTCGTATGTTCTTACATATAATGAAGGTGTTCATCCTGTAGTTAATGATAAAGAAGTGACTCGTGTAATTGAAGAGACAGTTTGTGAACTATGGGGAGACGAAGCTTTAGCTTTGATGAAACCTAGTATGGGTGCGGAAGATTTCTCTGCTTTTCAGATAAAGGCTCCGGGTACCTATTTTTTTACAGGGTCTGGTAATAAGGAAAAGGGAACCGACTATCCACATCATCATCCTCGTTTTAATATTGATGAAAACGCTTTATCTAACGGGATTAATATGTTTGTTCATGCAGCTTTTAAACTTTTGAATTAACGAAAATATAAGTTATGTGACTGTTTATTGTATCAAAATGATTAACTAGAAATAAGGAGGAGCGTATGAAAAATAAAACACAAAAGTTAAAAAGATTTGCTTTAAAAATGCCAGACACCTATGTTTTACTCTTTATAATCCTACTACTTGCAGCACTTGCTACATACCTAGTACCTTCAGGTCAGTTTGAGAGAAAAGTAGCCGATGGATTAACGATGGTAGTACCAGGGACTTATCAAAGTGTAGAGGGAAGTACAGTTGGAGTGATGGATATTCTTCTATCCTTACAAAAAGGTATGGTAGAATCTGGAAGTATTATCTTCTTAGTTTTGTTTATCGGGGGATTAATGGAAGTAATTGAGGCGACTGGTTCTATTAAAGCAGGGGTAATGAAGGCGATTGATAAAACAAAAGGAAATGAATTTATTTTAATTGCAGTTATTACTATTCTTTTCGCTTTAGGTGGAGCAGTTGGGGCCGTTGCGAACTCTGTCATTGCATTTGTTTCTATTGGAATGATTATAGCGAAGGCTTTAAGATTGGATCCAATTGTAGCAGTGGCTATCACATTCGGTGCCACCTTCGCAGGTTTTAATGTTGGATTTATCAATCCATATTCTGTTGGGATAGCTCATAAAATAACAGAGTTACCGTTATTCTCTGGTCTACTCTTCCGTATCATTGTATTTATTGTAATTGTTGCTGTTACTATCTGGTACACATGGCGCTATGCAAAAAAAGTATTAAAAGATCCTAATAATAGCATTCTAACTAATCCAAATTTTGATGAAAATGAAGATGAAAGCGAACTTCAAAGCGAATTTACTAAAAAACATAAGGCTATTTTGATTTTTATTGGACTTGCTTTTACTTTTATGGTTTATGGGACTTTACAGTTTAAGTGGACGCTCGATCACATGTCTGCCTACTTCTTGGGTATCTCTATATTGGTTGGTATAATAGGAAAAATTCATTACAACCAGTTTATTATTCATTTTATAAAAGGTGCTGAAAAGTTGGTTTATGGAGCTCTTGTTGTAGGTGCAGCACGTGCAATACTAGTTGTATTGGAACAAGGTCAAATTTTAGATACAATTGTGTACGGATTATCTAATTTATTTACAGATCTTTCACCAATAATGGCTACAATGGCTATGTTCCTTGCCAATACTATCATAAGTATCGTAGTTCCATCCGGAAGTGGTCAAGCTGTCATTATAATGCCAATCATTACGCCATTAGCAGATATGATAGGAATTACGAGACAGGTTGCAGTTCAAACCTATTTGTTTGGTGATGGATTTACCAATAGTATAATTCCAACATCGGGGCCGTTAATGGCAAGTCTTGCGATAGCTGGAATTCCTTATACAAAATGGTTTAAATGGATGTTCCCACTATTCCTTATCTGGGTAGTGATTGCTGTAATAACGTTAATTATTGGGGTTTCAATAAATTGGGGACCATTTTAATATACTAGTTTAACAATTGATGCTTCTTAATGGTACAAGTAAAGTGGTAAAACTGTAGAAAAAATGAATTTAGAAAAAGTACTCAAAATCATTTTAGAAATGATTTTGAGTTTTTTTACATATTGGAAGAAAAAATAATTATAAAATGTAATGGTCCAAAAACTAATTACAAAGTTAAATTTAATGCAATTTAGTTCATTCTAAATGGTATATTGAAAATAAAAAGAAAGAAAAATCCCCGTTTGCTACTCTAATGTTAGTGTAACAGACCGGGGAGATGATTCTGCTTTATATAAATTATGATCCAGAGTCTTCCGTATCAGAATCCTCATTTTTTTTGTTCTCATCTGGAACACCACTGTCATTTTGGCCGTCATCTTCTAATAAAGGATCGTTTACTTCAATTTCTTCTACATCTTTGTCATCCTCTCCACATGCTCCGAGTAAGAAGATAGAAGACAGTGCTAATGGTAATGCAATCGTTCTTTTTTTCATTGTTTATCCCTCCTAATATTAGGTTCTTTCTATTTATCTACCTCATTAATAATTTTATAAACTTATATTGAGTGTAATTAAAGAATAAATAGATTAATTAGAAGTGTAATATCATGTATAATAGATTATTACCGTTTAAAATAAGCATTTTTAATGAATTAAGAATCTCTTGCTGCTAATGCAGAAGAGAGGAGGATATCTATTGCTAGAAACTTTTTTGATAAATATATTATTTATGATTTTTCCTGTGCTATTGTTTGTGATTTTCTTTGATAATTATAAAAAGGAATATAGCTATTCTCTCGTTATATTTTCTTTCTCTATATCAATGATTCTTTGCATGCTATATCCGATCGAATTGGAACTGGGATTTAATATTGATTTGCGCTATATTGCATTTATAATTGTTGGACTTTATGGTGGATATAGAGGATTATTTCCACTTTACCTAGTACTGAATATATATCGATTTATTATTGGAGGAGAAGGTACATTACAATCTTTAATTCATTCGACTTTGGCTTTTATTGTTATACCTTTATTATCTAAACAGTTCAATGAATATAGTCCAAAAAGGCGTATTATTACAGCTATAATGGTTGCATCCTTGAATGTTATTATATATCTGATTGCATTGTCTAATTATTTTGATGTATTAACGAATGAATATTGGTCATCAGCGTTTTTTATGTTGATCACTTCAATTATGGTGATGGGGCTAAATATGCTGATGATTGAAAAGATAATTTCCAACATCAAAAATCGGGAGAACCTCCTACGAACAGAGCGTTTACATGTTATGAGCGAACTTTCTGCAAGTGTATCCCATGAAATACGTAATCCGCTCACTGTTACAAAAGGGTTTCTTCAGTTATTGAATGTCTCCAAAACTATTTCAGCTCAAGATAAGAAATGCATAGATTACTCTTTAAAAGAATTGTTACGAGCAGAAAATATTATAAATGATTATTTAGCATTTTCTAAACCACAATCGGAGCATATGGTTTACTCAAATTTAAAAGAAGAGCTGGAATATGTCCAAAATGTTTTAAGTCCTTATGCTCTATACAATAAAGTTGAGATTGTCACTAAATTTTCGAACACATTAAAAAAGGAATATGATCAAAATCAAATAAAGCAATGTTTTATCAACTTGATGAAAAATGGAATTGAAGCAATGAAGGGAGAAGGTGGTATTTTAAACGTTGAAATAATGGAGCAAGGCAGTAATATTATCATTTGTATAAAAGATTGCGGTGTAGGAATGACTAAAGATGAAATTCTTCAATTAGGAAAACCGTATTTTTCAAATAAAAAAGAGGGAACCGGGCTTGGAATGTTAATGGTCTATGGAACTCTAAGCAAGATGAAGGGGAAAATTGATGTACAAAGCAAAAAAGGAGTAGGAACAACTTTTACCATTACTATACCGACCTGAACCAATAACGGTCACATTGTCTATCAAATTGTAAAAGATTTGGTAGACATTTTCTTTGTCAAAATACATCCCATTACAAAAGAAGGTATCTATCTTCAAATCGTACTTTTATCAGCATGAAAGATGAGTTCGTTATAAAAATAGAAAGAAATAATAATATGGGATATTGATCTATTTATGAGTTTCATATTCTTACTCAACTTGAAGGAATATAATGGTAGAGTGTTAAATTGTTCTAAAAACTATTTACTACGGAGGAATATACAATGATTATAAAAAAACAGGAGTTTAATGTTAATGGGAAATATTATATTGTTAGATCAGCAATGGTTCAGGATGCAAAAGAATTGTCTGAACTAAGATTACAGATTGATAGTGAGACAGAAAATATGGACAGAGAAAAAGGAGAAGCTTTCATAGATACGCTTGGTTTTGAAAAATTAATCAAAACTGATACAGAAAGTAAGTGTAATCTTTTTTTAGTTGGAGTGGTGAATAATCGGATTGTTGCTTTTTCAAGGTGTGAGGGTAATCCCTTGAAACGCTTTGCGCATAAAGTAGAATTTGGGGTTTGTGTATTAAAAGACTACTGGGGGTTCAAGATTGGAACAAATCTATTAAAAGAATCTATTGCTTGGGCAGATGCAAATGGACTAAAAAAAATATCCTTAAATGTTTTGGAAGCAAACGAAAAAGCGATCAATCTATATAAAAAATATGGTTTTAGAACCGAAGGAATTTTACAAAATGACAAAATCCTTTCAGACGGTGAATTTTACAATACGGTAGTTATGGGAAGATTTAATGGATAAAGACTATAGCTCAACTGAACAGTAGAATAAGGGAGTAAATAGGTTACATAAAAATAGTACGGAGAGTTGAATATTGAAAATACTTATATTAGGAGCAACTGGATTTTTAGGTTCTACTCTATTTTATATGGCTTCACAAAGTCATAATGTTAAAGTATATGGCACTTCACGTTATTTAAATGAGAATGTAAACATCAAGCTTTCCTTCCTTTAGTAGAAATAAAATCATCCAGCAATTGCATATTGTATACTTCTCATGCATAGCCACCTACAGGATATCCACCTAAAAAAATCATTACCTTCGTCCTTCATCTAAAATTGCACACTGCAATAATAATTCCAGTTGGAAGATCTCTTCGTTTCATACTTCGCCAGAACCTTTTCAAAGTCATTTTTTCTAGGTATTCCAAAAAGAAATAAATTAATAGCAACAGTTTAAAGAAAAAATAGGAAATATTAGTTTTCTATTTATACCATCATTTGAAAGGTATCAACTTTTCGGAAATGTTTAAAATTTTTAGCGTTTTCAAAGAGGATATAAACATAGAAACATAGAATATATTTAGTGACATTTAACAAGGGGGAGGCAAATGATTTGAATAAAAAATTGTTAAGAGTAGGAACTACTTATATACCAGTATCAAATGTAGAGCTTTCATCAGAATGGTATATAAATAAATTAGGTGCAGAGCTTAGCTATAAGGATGAGGATAAAGCAATTCTAAATTGCTAACCAAAGTTTATTTCTTGTTCGAGCAAAAGATGGCCAAAGTTCCAACTTCCTTGATATTAACGGGGAAGAACGTTTTTCAATGACATTTGAAGTGAATGGTTTAGTTGCTTTAGAAACTATTCATAAAGACTTTTTAGAAAATGAGATAAAAGTAGGTGGAATTGAAAACAGAGGTCATGCAGGAAGGAACTTTGTATTTTATGATCTGGACGGTAACAAGTTTGATGTTTGGAGTGAATTAAGTCCAAAATTTTTACATTTAGTGTAACTGTAAGATGTTAAGCTTATCTTTACTCTTGCATGATAGAAGAATTAAAGGTGCTTGGGATTGTTGTTTGTAAATACAATTAGGGGGCTAAGAGGAAATGGAGTTCAAACAGATAAAAAAGAATTTTAAAGTAGTAGGTATGAAAAATAGTGGTGTTTTTGCTGATTATGAGACTGAGGTTCCCAAGTTTGCACAGCAATTTTTGAGACGAGCATATGAAATAAAAAATAGTTCAGAAACTGAAATTGCACTATATGAACCAAAAAGAAATGATAACCATCTAGAGGGTCAGTATTATGTGGGGTTAATTGTTAATGGTACTCTAAATGAAGTTCCAACCGGTATGGAATATATTGAAACTACACAGGACTACGTTAATGTGAGAGGTAAAATTTCTGATATTGGAAAACTACATAAAGAATTATTAAAATGGGCAGATGAACAAGGATTTCAAAGGGATTTAGAATCTTATATTGTTGAAACATATCATCAAAATGAAAATTATGAAGAGAAGGTAGAGATATACTTGCCAATACTTTTATAAATGAAAGCAAACATTAATGTATTATAGGAGGTATTAAATGCAGTACGATAACTTGGAAGATTTTAAAATAATAATTGCTACTAACGATAAATGCATGACTCTTATTGACATGTTAAAGCAAGTTGCTCTATGGCTGAAAAAAAAAGAAATTAACCAATGGAGATTTCTGTTAGATAGCGGTGAAGATAAAGAAATTGAGCAAGACATAAATAATCGAAACACATATATTGTTTTAAAAGATGATGAAATCGTAGCAACATTCACACTTCTATCCAAACAAAGTGAATGGGATAGGAATATTTGGGGGGATGATCAAACATCAACTTCGCTATATTTACATAGACTCGCAATCCAGCCCAATTATATGAAAAAAGGAATAGGATCTAGTATTTTAGAGTGGATTCAAAAGAATATTAGAAGAGATATAGAATGTATAAAACTAGATTGTGTTGCTGACAATGTAAAACTAAATAATTTTTATAAGAGCAATGGCTTTGAACTAGTGGGGATAGAAGACGGTCATAGTAAATTTCAAAAAAGTGTAATAATAGATTAATTCTTATAGTATAAAATGATAAAAAACTAATAGTCCCTCAGTAATGAAGAATATAGTTTAGTTGATAGCATTCGGCTTTTGACAGAACAGTTCTGTCTTCTTCAACTAAAGAATGTTTTAGTTGAAGAAGACAGTGCATAAAATTTTAAGGGAGCTGCTGAATTTTTCATTAGAACAAAGCTCATCATCTCTTTAAATTTTTCGATTAATATAGTTTACAACATCTTTTCTTCAAAGCGTTTTAAGTCATTATTATTTCCCATTGCAACTAGTACGTCGTTTTCTCGAATAATATCAGTAGGTAATGGAGAAACGTTAATTTGTTCATTTCTAATAATTGCTAGAATTGTAATGCCGAATTTTGCCCGTACATCTAAATCAAGCAATGATCGATTATGTATTTGATTTGTAGCTCGAAGTTCTACTACACTATATTCTTTGGACAAGTTAATATAATCTAATAATCGATCCGAGGACATAGATTGAGCAGTTCGAATTCCCATTTCCACTTCAGGATGTATAACACGATCGGCTCCAATTTTCTCTAAAACCTTTTGATGGTACGTATTTTGGGCTTTGACCCATACGGTATGGACCCCAAATTCCTTTAAATTGAGAGTCGTGAGTACACTATCTTGAATATTCTCTCCGATTGCTACTACAACATGGTCAAAATTCCTTATCCCGATCGACTTAAGAAAAGCCTCATCTGTGGAGTTTCCATGAATTGCATGGGTTGAATACTGTATAAAGTTTTCAACTCTGTCTAGGTCACGATCTATTGCCAACACTTCATGACCAAGCGTATATAACTCTCTACATACACTTCCTCCAAATCTTCCTAATCCAATAACAGCAAATAGTTTCTCTTGTTTTGGCATTTTGTTACCTCCTCTTTTCATATGTCGACATCTAAAAAATGTTATTTGATTATTCGCAATCACAAAGTTAATAGGGACTAACATGATATATATAGTAACCTAAAAGGTAATTTATCCAGTAAATACTTGGTCATATGGATAGCGATAATGAACCTTTTTGGGTTTCATCAGCAAGAAAAATAAAGTTAATGGACCAATTCTTCCTACGAACATAACCATACATAAAAGGACTTCACCTATGTCGCTTAGTTGAGCTGTTATCCCCATTGACAATCCAACAGTGCCGAAAGCTGACACCACTTCAAACGCAAGTGGAAGGAAGGGAATATTTTCGGTAATGGTTAACAAAAAGATAAATGAAAGGACGATGAATAACCCAATTGTTGCAATCGCTAAAGATCGTATTACTATATCGAGACGAATAGATCGTCCAAATAATTCTGGTTCTTCACGTTGACGCAAGAATGCCAGTGTAGCAAGAATAATAACAATAAAAGTTGTTAGCTTTATCCCCGAAGCTGTTGATGCACTTCCAGCACCAATAAACATTAAGACCATCGTCAAAAGAATTGTAGGATCTTCCATATCACCATAATTTAACGTATTAAACCCTGCAGTACGAGGGGATACGCCTTGAAAGTAGGAAACCATCACTTTCTCATATAAAGGTATATTGCCGAGAGTTGCTGGATTATCATATTCGAGTATGAAAACTATGCAGACAGCTACAACATTAATGATAATTGTGCCGATAATCATCATTTTCGTATGAAGCGACCATTCCTTGAATGATTTTTTCTGATGAATATCATATAAAACGGTAAAACCGATTCCACCAATTATAAAAAGAGCTGTTATCACAATATTCACAATAGGATCATTTGCAAATCCGATTAAGTTATCTGGAAATAAGGAAAAACCTGCATTATTAAAGGCAGAAATAACATGGAAAATACTTATATACACGGCATCCTTAAAGCCAAAAGTAGGAATCCAGTGTATGCTCAATATGATTATTGCAAAAAGTTGAACCGATAAAACAAATGATAATATCAGCTTAACTAATTTGATAATGCCACCTATTGACTCTTGATTAAAAGATTCTTGCATATAAATACGATTTTGTAGCCCAATTTTCTTTTTAAGAAGAATTAGTATAGCTACTGCAAATGTCATCAAGCCGATACCGCCACATTGTATTAAAATCATTAATACAATTTCCCCAAACAAAGTGAGCGTAGTACCAGGGTCAAAAACACTGAGCCCAGTAACTGTAGTTGCTGACGTTGCTACAAATAACGCATCCGTCCATGATATATACGTCGTTGTAGCAAAGGGGAGCTTTAAACAGAGTGTCCCAATCATTATTAAAAATAAGAAACTTCCAGCAATAATAACAGGAGGTGATACTACAATTCTTTTCTTTTTCATTCCACGCATGCGAACACTCCCCAAAGAGTAAATTTAGAAACAAAACTCGAAAATCTTTTCATTACATAACATTACAAAATGAAAAATAAGTACAAAAAAAGTCCACAAGGCATAGGTAATAGCCTAGTGGACATTATTTCATTCTCACTAGCTCCAATTCCTCTCTCAGAACGCTTACGAGGTTAGCTGTCGGATTTGGGCCAATAGAGTAGCCCTACCTACATTCATAGGATTCACCCCACGCGGCATAAATGCCACAAATGGTTCCCCCGTTTCTATTGAATTAAGCGAATTAGAAATATGAAACTGCAAGTAATAATACTCCTATAAATTTAACTTGTAAATAGGATTTTTTATAAGTGTAAAATGTTCTCGATATATACCCTTTTCTAAGCTCTGAATACGATGATGTTTCCGCGAAGAAATAGCGGTTAAAAATTTTAGTTTTACTTCATGAACAGGAATATTTCTAGTGTTTATAGAAGTTTATAAAGAGTGTTAATAGATAAGGGGGAAAATTTATGACAAAACAATTCTTACAGAATCCATCTATTGAATGCCTTGATGAAATTAAGTTAGTTGGCTTTCGTATATTATGTGAGGGTACTCAATATGTAAACGAAATACCCAAGGTAGCTAACCATCTAAATGAACGATTAAGTGAGATTAAAAATGTTCTAAATCCATTTGTACAATTTGGAGCATTTGTTGTTGATAGTCTTTCCGAAAATCAAGATGGCTACTGGGTATGTATGCAGGTTAAAGAGTATGAGGAGATTCCAGAAGGGATGGTTACTTTAACTGTTCCACCTCAAAAATATATTGTGTGGAGACATAAGGGACCAAACCTTAAAATCAGAGATGCTTACGAACGTTTACATTCTTGGATGGAAGCAAACGGGTATGAAAGACAATTGGATAAATGGCATTTAGAGAGGTTTCATAGTTGGAATGATACAGAAAATGTGGATGTAGAGCTATTGGACACGGTTAATATTGATTAAACCTGTTGAACTCACATATTCGTATTTTATGAATCATTTTAGTTGTGGAAGTTTTTAACGAATGCATAGCAAAAAAATTTAGAAAAATTTAAGGGGATCTAAATGAAAATCAAGTTCAAACATTTTTTTAAAGAGGAATTAACGATACATGAAATACAGGATGCATTAGAAGAAGGGGAAATAACCTCCAAAGAGTTAGTTATGTATTACCTTGATAGAATAGCGAAGTTTGACCAAGAAGGTCCGATGATAAATTCTGTCCTTGAGATAAATCCAGATGCTATTTTTATAGCCGAAGCACTTGATCATGAAAGAAAGACAAAAGGAGCTAGAGGGCTTTTACATGGAATACCTGTATTGCTTAAAGACAATATTGAAACAAATGATTTCATGCATACAAGTGCCGGAACACTCGCTTTAGAAAATCATCTTAGTAAGCATGACGCATTTCTTGTTGAAAAACTACGCGTATCAGGTGCAATTATTTTAGGTAAATCAAATATGACTGAATTGGCTAATGGAATGTCCTCTACTATGTGGGCAGGTTATAGTTCTAGAGGTGGACAAGTATTAAATCCATATGGGAGTGATCTATTTGTCGGTGGTTCTAGCTCGGGTTCTGCTGTGGCGGTTGCTTCCAATTTTACGGTAGTATCTGTTGGTACTGAGACAGATGCTTCTATACTCAGTCCTGCCATTCAAAATTCAGTAGTTGGAATTAAACCTACAGTTGGATTAATTAGTCGAACAGGAATCGTACCATTTACATATTCTCAAGATACTGCAGGACCTTTTGCAAGATCAGTTACGGATGCAGCAATTTTATTGGGTGCCATGACAGGAGTCGATAAATTGGATGCAGCTTCGCTTAAAAGTGAAGGTATTTCAAAGCATGATTATACTGTATTCCTAGATTCTAAAGGATTGAAAGGAGCAAGAATCGGAGTATTTAACAATGCATTTGAAGATTTTTATACATCAGGGGAATACGATGAAAAACTGTTTTTAAAAGTTATTCAGACATTAAACGAAGAAGGAGCAGAAATTGTTGAAAATATCGAAATTCCTTCTTTTAAAAGGGATTGGAGTTGGGGAGTTCCTATATATGAACTGAAGCATAGTTTAGGAAATTATTTATCACAGCTTCCACACTACATACCAGTCCATTCAGATACCGAATTAATTCAATTCAATAAACAAAATGAGCAGAAAACATTAAAGTATGGGCAAAATAAGTTGGAATTTAGAGAAAGCCTGCCAAACACATTAAGAAACCCTGAATATTTAAATGCAAAATTAGAAGATTTGTATTTTTCACAGGAGATGGGAATCGACTATACTTTAAAAAAATATAACCTTGAAGCAATTCTTTTTCCATCTTATATAGGATCAACAATAAGTGCTAAAGCTGGCTATCCATCTATAGCAGTTCCTGCTGGCTACATAGATAGTGGAAGACCATTTGGTGTAACTTTTGCAGGTACCGCATTTAGTGAGGGCGTATTAATAAAGCTTGCTTATGCTTTTGAACAAGCAACAAAACAACGAGTTTGTCCTGAATTTACATAATATAACTGTTAGGGAGAAATTAATTTTGGAATAGTATGGTATAATTTATTTTGCCTAAAAATTCAATTATTCTTATATTTTGTTGATAGGTATTATTGCTAGGGGGGCGTTCATTATGGTAAACAAAAGACTTTATATTGTAAATGACATTAAGGGGATTACGCTTTTTTAAAATACACGCGTTTCCCCAAAACAAAAAAGGGGAAGTTTTATGAGAACAAAGAATGTAAGATTGGTAGAATTAAATGAAGATAACTGGTATGAATGTTGTCAATTAGAGATTTCAGAAGAACAAAGAAATTATATTGAACCAAATGCCATATCTATAGCTCAGTCTAAGTTCGAACCTACATTAGTGCTATATGGTATTTACTTAGAAGAAAAAGTTGTTGGTTTTTTAATGTATAACTCTGTTCCAGAAGAACTTGAGGGACATTGGGTATATAGAATAATGGTGGATAAGCAATTCCAGGGTCAAGGTATTGGTAAAGCTGCAACTATGCTAATGATTAATGAGATGGCTAAATTACCAAATGTAAAGAAAATCGTAGTTGGTTATCATCCAGAAAATTTGGGGGCACATAATTTGTATGCCAGTTTGGGATTTATTGATCATGGTGATAGATTTGGAAAAGAAATGGCAGTTATTAAACATATATAACTGAGTAATATATACATGGATGAGTGAGGAAAAAGGATCATTTATTGGTCCTTTTTTATGAAAAATATTTTTTCTAAGAACTTAATCTTTTGCTAATCGTCTTATATTTAAAAGGTGGGTGTGTATGGAGCAAGCAATTATATTTGATATGGATGGTACATTATTTCGAACTAATTTAATTTTAGAGCCTGCATTAGAAAAAACGTTTAATATGCTAAGAAAGGAAAATTTATGGACTGGAGAAACACCTATTAATAAGTATCGTGAAATTATGGGTGTGCCGTTACCAGAGGTTTGGAAAACATTATGTCCAAACCACTCTATTGAGATAAGAGAAAAAAGCAATGAGTTCTTCCAAGAAAAGTTAATTGAATTAATTAAAAAAGGAAAGGGTTCATTATATCCTTATTCGGAGATGGTGCTGGAATTGTTAAGTAAGAAGTATAATCTCTACATAGCTAGCAATGGACAAGAAGATTACTTACAAGCAATTGTTCATACATATACATTAGACAAGTATATTAAAAAGATATACAGTATTCAGTCAATACCTTCAGGACATAAATCTGATTTAGTAAAGAAGGTACTACAGGAAAATAATATTAGTACTGGATCAGTTGTTGGTGACCGTTTATCGGATATTAACGCAGCCAAGGACAACGGGTTAGTTTCTATAGGAGTGAATTTTGATTTTGCTCAATCGATTGAATTAGAAAAAGCAGATATAGTCATTGATGATTTAAGGGTACTTATAAACTTCGAGTTAAGAAATTAAATGTGTCAGGCACTTTAAAAAGTAACTTCCCCAAAAATATTGTATATAGCACCGAAAATTCGGTGCTATAAATTTAATTACAAGTAGGTCTAACCCAAAGCTTTGAAAAGTCTACATACCCAAAATGTTTTATATTAATATTCATTAAATCTACGGAGAAAGGAATTTGACGTTTCGCATAATAAAGTGGAACAAAAATAGATTCGTCAATCAATGCTTTCTCTACCTTTAAATTTAATGATGTCCACTCTTCAAATGGAGTGTTTACGTATTCCTCTAAATAGTCCATCCATTTATTATTTTCTTTCAAAACAGATGCTAATGGAGAAAAACCATTTCTTAAGAAATAAAAGAATGAAAAGTTTTGATTCATTTCAAAAACTTCACCATGAATAAAGAGATCTACTTCTTCGTTCTTCACATTATTTGCTATCGTATCTTTAAAAGAGACCCATTTTATATGAACTGGAACTCCTTCTCTTTCAAATATAGTTTTCAACCAATTAGTAGTATTTTCCGTGTAATTTACTAACTTTATTATAAGTGGTTCTGAAAATGATGGGCGTTCCACTTCTGACAACATGTATTTCTTACTATGACCAATAAGGCAACCATGAGGATTAGGTAGAATTCTCTGATCCACTTTACCAATTGAATGTCTATACTTTGCGATTATAAAATGTAAATAATCACGTACTTCTTTTCTTTGAATAGCAGAGTTACGGTTTACATTCATGACAACCAATCCAAAGCCAGAATCACTTTCCACTTGAAATGTAGGCTGATTTTCTGTTGAAGAACGATACACTATCTCAAATCCGACTGGTAATTGGACAAACTCAATTATGTCTAATAAAGGTCTTTCTCCGTAAAACTCTTTAAACGCGACTAATTTTGTTTTGTGATCATTGTTCTCCTCGAGATAAAAGCAACCAGTCCCTATTAAGTTTCCTTTGATTTCTTTATAAATACTAGCATTCATTGTACCGAGCATTTGTAAACAATAGCTGCAACCTCTCGGAAAATGTATATCTACAACTAATGGAGCAGCTACAACAATTTTTTGTACTGGCTCCCACAAATCTTTATAACAATCATGCTTTCGTATCCTTTCCAAACAGTCTGTAACATCTTCTGCAGTTAATATGGAACCATCATGGAATTTAATATCTTTTTTTAAATATATTCGAAGCTTAGTTTCACCTATGTCCCAGCTATGAGCTAGTTCCGGGTATACAATTCCTTCTTCATCCACAAAAACTAATCGGTTATAAATTGTTGCGACAATATTTGCGCTATGTACATCAGCAGCTTCAAGAGGATGCTTTGTTAAAAATGGAAATTTTCTTGGGACGACAAGTTTATCATTTGTATTTTGAACATAACCGAAATTTGACCGAAATTTATTCATTAACCGCAGTTTACTTTCCAATGACCATTCGAATAACAAATATTTGCTACTTATATCAACAGCTTCCTCATCAATGATCTTCAAAGCATGTTCTTCAAAAATACTTTCCACATCTTTTAGCCATTGTAGGTTAGATACCTTGCCACGTCCACGTCCAGAAGTATAAGTGAGCCATCCTTCTTTAGACCATTTCTGTATATTACGTGTGGTTTGTTTTGTGCTTAATTGGAGGACATCTGCTAATTCTTCTTGTTTTATTGGTCCTGAAGACACTGAATGCCAAAGCTTTAATAAATTCTTATCCATTCTATACTCCTATTAAAGTGGACATAGATTAATAATTTGTCCGTTTTTATTTTTCTTAGTCTAGTTTAATATACTAAAGACAGAGGAGGGGGACAATATGGGTTGGAAGAACTATCCGCAAAATATTAAGGTTCGTCTCATTACTTCATTTTTTAATCGCGCGGTATCCTCCGCAGTAATGCCTTTTATGGCACTATTTTTTGCACAAGAAATGAATAAGGTATGGGCAGGACTTTTTCTAGTTTTTACTGTAATCATTAGTTTTTTTGTGAATCTTATCGGGGGCTATATTTCGGATCGTTTTCCACGAAAAAGAGTATTAGTACTAACTTCATCTATAAGTGCATTCCTTTTTTTGTTGATGACAATTAGTTTATATCCTGGAGACAACATCATTTCGATTTTTGCCTTTGCTTACACATTATACATAGTGACAAGTAGCCTTGGACGTCCAGCGATGCACGCGATAATTATCGATTCGACCACTCCTGAAAACAGAAAAGAGGTGTATGCACTCGATTACTGGCTCGTAAATTTATCAATGGCTATAGGTGCTGCATTAGGCGGTTTGTTATATTTGCATCATCAAATAGAATTATTTGTATTGCTAACGATTACTTCAACGATATTACCAATTGCTTATCAAATTTGGTTAATTGATGAACATACCATTAGAAGAGAAAAGCAGCATCAAAATGTGTTTTTGGATTTAATTCAAAACTACAAAGTTGCTTTTCAAGACAGACCCTTTGTGAAAGTAGTTATAGGATCCATGTTCATTTTTGCAGCGGAGTTTTCGTTAAACAGTTATATAGGTGTTCGATTAGCAGAGACGTTTGAAACTGTACATATAGGAAACTTTGAAATTGCTGGTGTTCGAATGTTAAGCATACTTAATATTGAGAATATGCTTCTTGTCGTATGTTTTACGTTTCTGATCAATAAACTAACGGATAAGTTTAGTAATAAAAACGTTTTATTGATTGGCTTGATCATATATGGTATCGGTTATGTAACAGTTACTTCAGCTAATACCTTTTATGTGCTAATCTTGTTTAATTTGATAGCGACTATGGGAGAATTAATCTATTCTCCAGTTAGAAACGCTGAGCAAGCGAATATGATTCCATCAGACAAAAGAGGTTCTTATTCTGCGTTCACGAACTTTTCTTTTAGCGGTGCAGATCTGATTGCCCGTTCCACAATAATCATAGGGGCGTTTTTAATACCTACCATGATGTCTGTATATATTGGCATTTTAATTATGTTTGGAACTCTGTTAGTATACGCAGGGTTATTTATGAAAAAAACTTGAATTATATTAGTTAAGAACTATATTACTAACCCATTTCTTTCGAAGTGGGTTCAGACTGTAGACAAAGTACCCCGAGAGTTCTTTCGGGGTACTTTGTCAATTTTGAAGGTTTAAGTTGCAAATTTCCCCTGAATTTTATGTGTGAGTCGTCTCTACGAGACGTTTTCAACTCGCATTAGGCAGCTTGCCATATCAAAGTGGCGAGCTTTTTCAAATTCATCGCACAAAAGTAAGCATCGCTTGCATTGACAATTTTTTAAGGGTCTGTAAGGTTGTCCAACGCATACCATGCTTTTCTTTCACATTAGCAAAGACGCGTTCGTTCAATTGTTTCTTTGCGTTTAGCATATATCTCTTTAACTTCCACATAATACGTAGATGTTCCGCTTCCTCCACATAACCTTCCCAAATGTGTCGTTGAATCAGCTTCGTTTTTCAAATTGTTCACGTTCATTAATTTGGTTTTTAGTCAGAATGATATTCAACACCTCAACGTATTAGAAGATTTAGAAACTCAACACTTTTTAAATTAGCCAACACTAGTCGATTGGAGTGTAATGCGCAAAGACTCCTACGGCAACAGCACGAGCCGAAGCACCCGGACTGAGCGTATCGAAATTAATTTTTGCGACGAGCTTGCGCAGGAGCAATTTTTTTCTGCGACGAGCTTGCGCAGGAGCAACGTTTTTTTTTGCGACGAGCTCGCGCAGGAGCAATTTTTTTCTGCGACGAGCTCGCGCAGGAGCAACGTTTTTTCTGCGACGAGCTTGCGCAGGAGCAGCGTTTTTTCTGCGACGAGCTTGCGCAGGAGCAACGTTTTTTCTGCGACGAGCTTGCGCAGGAGCTAGGGAGAAGGCCGTGCCCGTGGAAAGCGTAGCGCCTGAAACGGAAATCGACGATTTCTTACTATTTATTGCTTTAATAAATTTCATAACTTGGATAGGATTTTGTTCTTTCGGATAACCTATACGTATTACAGATTCTCATTAATTGAGGTGTATAAATTGAATACAAATGAGAAAACGAATCCGCCAGAGTTAATGAAGCAGTTATCAGATAAGTTTAGTCCTTCCATTGATATTATGTTAATACCTTTGCAAATGGAAGGAAATATAGTATACATTTTCTATTTAAAAACAGTTGTCAATGGAATTAAACTACATGAAATGATCATTAAACCTTTTTTTGAGATTAAATCATGTACAAATTATAATTCGTATATTAAATCTTTACCTGACTTAATTGAAATGAAATCAGGGGAAGAACTAATGATTGAAATAACGAAAGGACATGTTTTAGTTGCAATTCAGGATAATTTTTATCTTTTAGATATTAAATTTGTTAATTCGAATGTTGTACAACAAACATTAATGGAGCCAACTGTTTATGGTCCACAATTAGCTCTAAGTGAGGATATAGAAACAAATCTGAACATTATCAGACATCGTTATCACGAGCCTTCCTTAAAGTTTGAATTACATCAATTAAAGGATAAATCTCATCAACCGGTAGCAATTATTTATGATGAAAAGACAGTAAATCAATCGGTCCTACAAAATATTCAAAAAAGATTAAAAGGCATAGATGTATCTCTTATTCAATCCGCAGGAGATTTACAGCTACACCTAAATGGTTCAAAGATTTCCCTTTTTCCAACACTCATTTTAACGGAGCGGCCTGATCGGATATCCTATAATCTTGCTGCGGGTAAAGTTGTTCTTTTGGTAAATGGGAGTCCTCACGCTTTAATAGCACCAGTAGTATTTTTCGATTTTATGCTTTCAATGGAAGATAATTATCATACTTTTTGGATAACTACGTTTACTTCGATTCTCCGATATATTGGTTTGATTGCTTGCCTAATTTTGCCTGCCTTGTATGTAGCAGTGACGTCTTATACTCCTGACATTTTGAGGACCGAATTAGCACTGACAGTTGCAGGGAGTAGAATTGGGATACCTTATCCGTCTTTTATTGAGGTATTATTAATGCTTATATTTATGGAGTTTCTTGTTGAGGCAAGTATACGGTTGCCTAAAGCTATTAGTGCAACTGCTACAACGGTTGGTGGATTAATCTTAGGTACTGCTGCTACAGAAGCTGCATTAACCTCTAACATAATGATTATTATTGTGTCTGCTGTTGCTATTACGAGCTTTGTCATTCCAATTAGTGAAATGAGTTTTTCTATTAGAATCTGCAGATATATGTTGCTTATTTTTACAACGTTTTTTGGAACTATAGGGTTAATGTTAGGCTCTCTTGGGATATTAATGTTCTTGACAAACAAAAGAAGTTTTGGAGAACCTTACTTAAAAATGAATTGGAAGAGTGAGAAGAAGGAAAAAGAGGTGAAAACAACAGGATGAGCCGCTATCTCTATTACTTAATTATTGTCACAATGGTTACGAATATCATAGCCTCTGTACCTAAAATTTTAATGAGTGAGAGTAAAAATGGAGTAATAATCTCCATGATTATGGCGGTCATCGCTGGAGTTATCCTAACAACTGTAGTAATTAACTTGTTTAGCTATTTTCCTAGTATGACTTTACCTGAAATATTAAAGCAAAGAACTTCTAAATGGGTTTATTATCCAGTATTATTTTATTTTGCTGTTTCTTGGTATTTAGCAGGTCTCATAACACTTATTACTTATGTGTTTTTGTTCAATACGTTTTTGTCATTTGAAACTTCCATCACAATTACCACTCTTGCATTCATATTGATTGCCTCTTTTGGTGTGTTAATGAAAGAAAAAAGCGTTCTTTATACAACTGAGCTAGTATTGGTCTTATTTTTACCTGTCATTTTCATTTTGTTAATAAAAGCTTATTCAGATCCTCAGTTAGAATGGGATTTTGTAAAAGTAGCTATCATGAACATCAATAAAGAACCAAGTTATACTGCTTTTTCAGCGTCTACATATGTTTTTATAGGGGCTGTGAATATAATAATTTTTAACAAGTTTATGAATATCACCCAAAGAATTGGCATAAAACAAATAATATTTTTAGGCTTGATAGGTATTTTTAGTTTATTTACAACGTATTTCATTCCAATTGGTTTTAATGGCTTCGAACAAATCGAAAATCTTAACTTTCCTTGGGTATCTACTAGTGATTCTATACGTTTGAGATATGGAATAATTGAACGAGTGATTTTCGTGTTTGTCATTGTATTTTTAGGGGTTGCATTTATCAGCCTATTGATACACTGGCATGTTTCTCTTAAATTGTTTGAGAGTATATTTCATTTTAAAAAGTTAAAATGGAAAAGCAAGAACCTTACATCCTATTTATTTGTTTTTTTATTTGGTGTGATGGGAATCATTTCCACGCGACAAATAAGTGAATATCAATTATTTAAATACTCCAGTTATTTTTATAACACTTTACCAATTTTTTATGTCATATTAATCAGTATTTTGCTATTTGCTAAACGGAGGTCAAATTCTTAATGGCACATATAAAATTTCTAGCAATAATATTTGTCGTTACAATCTTTCTTTCAGGCTGCGGCTTTAAAGATATTGATAATCGAATATTTGTAACTGGGATTGGAATTGACCCTTCCGAGAAAGAAAATGGTAAATATAGAATCACCCTAAAATTAGCTATTCCTGTTTCTCAAATCAAACAAGAAAAAGAACCAAGCTATCAATATTTAGTTCATGATGGTGAAAATCTAGAAGAAGCTATTCGAATATTAGAAACACATACTGATAAAGTTTTAGAGTTTGGACACGCAAAAATAATATTAATAAATGAGTCACTCTTAGAAGAGGAATTAAAGGATTTTATGGACTATTTAGTTAGAAGAGGTGATATACAATTCATCGCTTGGATAGCGGCAGCTAAACCTACTGCAGAAGAAATTCTTCGAACAGAGCCAAAAGGGGAAGCTCCGGTAGCATCTCCACTTATAAAATTTTTCGGTAATACTGGCAATGAAAGTCCATACATTGTTTCAACATATCTTTATGAATTTAGAAGGGATTTTTTTGGAAAAGGTGTTGATTCAATTTTGCCAGTAGTAGAAGCAAACGAAACAGGTACTCAACTAATAGTAAATAAATCAATGATAGTAAAAGAACAAACTAAGCCATTAGAATTGTCGTCAAGCTTTACAAGAGATTTCAATTCACTTGCAAACAGTATATCTGGATATAGTTTTAAAATAACTACTGACGGGTTAAATTTAGTATTAAATATGCGTTCCACTAAGATGAAATATAAAATAATGAAGGAAAATGGACAACCTACATCTATTAAGATTAATGTTAAAATGTCTGGTGTAATAAGCCAGTCAAATAAAAATTTATCTCTAAAAAATTTAGACAACTATAATAAATTGGCTGCGAAAGAAATAAAAAAGGAACTAGAGAAATTATTTACTACTCTTCAAAAAGAAAACCTAGATCCTTTTGGTTTTGGCCTGAGGTATAGAACAATGCAGCTTAACCATAAAGATACATTTAAAAAGTGGGAAGAGGCTTATCCCACATTACCTTTTGATGTAACTGTTGATGTCGCATTAAAAAGTACAGGAACAATCGAGTGATTTACTTCAGCTCTTCTATAGAGAAGAGCTGTTTTGTGATCACTAAGGAAGTTCTTCTTTATAATGCCCTGGTAGTCAGTTAAAATATATATAGCAATGTTTAGATTGCAAAGGGGGAAGCGTAAGCGATTATATGACAATACAAAAAATGAAAGAAACTACATTTAATCCTGCTACAATTACGGATTGGGAACAAGCAGCAATTAAAACATTAAAAAATAAACCATTTGAATCTTTATCAACTAAAACGTTGGAAGATATCATTTTGAAACCGCTTTATACTTTAGCTGATTTAACTAATATTCCTTCAAATCAAACTTCTATAATAAGAGATTCTAAGATTTCCTCTGACTGGCTGATTGCACAAGCAGTTACAGGTAATACGAGTAAGGAGATACTAGAGGACCTGAAAGAATCGATCTCAAAGGGTAATGAAATAATTTTTTATACAGTAGATACTCAACATAGTTGGGAAGGTTCAGAACTAGAGGAACTAAAGCTCTTGTTTAAGGAACATACTGTTTTACTCGATGTTACGAGTAATCCATCTTTTTTACATAACTTTACTGATTTAAATGGAATGATTAAAGGTGCAGATGGAAAAGAAAAAGATTTTCCAAATGCTCGAACTTATTTTTTGGATGCCTCTACTGTTCACAAACAAGGTGGAGATGCTATAAGTGAGCTTGCGAGTGTTCTAGTACAAGCAGATACATTTGTAGCCTCAATAGACATAGATAAACTTAGCGAAAAAGCTTTTGTCCAATTTTCTGTGGATACAAATTTCTTTATGGAAATTGCAAAACTTCGTGCATTTCGTATTCTTTGGAAAGCCTTTGGAGAAGCACATGGAATTTTAGATATCGATCCGATTCCTATTCATTCCGAAACTTCTCTACGTTCATTTTCGGCATTAGATTCTAATGTGAACATTCTTCGGGTAGGAAATAGTGCACTTTCTGCAGTTCTTGGAGGTTCAGACAGTATTACCACTTATCCACATGATTATTTGACTGGAGCAAAATCAACGTCAAAACGTATTGCACGTAATATGCAATTAGTTCTAAAAGAAGAGACTCACATTAATCGAGTATTAGATGCTTCAGGAGGCTCTTACTATATAGAAAAGCTTACGCATGAACTAGTAGAAAAAAGCTGGGCATATTTCTTAGAGCTAATGTCTGAAGATACATTAAATGAAAGAAATCAAAAGTTAAAAGAAAGAGCGGAGGCTAAATGGAATCAGCAAATAGAAAACTTATCTACTCGCAAAAAATCTCTCATTGGAACAAACGTGTATGCTAATCCAGATGATTCATTGGAAAATCCAATTAAACCTACGGATTATTTACGCCTAGCAGAGCCTTTCGAATTATTGAGAAAAGCTTTCCTTCAAAACAGTTTGAAAACAGCAATTATCCCATACGGAATCCTCAAGGAATACAAAGCTCGAATGGATTTTGTAAGTGGATTTTTAATAGCAATTGGTATTTCACCTTTGATAGCACCGGAAAACTTAAAACCATTCGATTTGCAACAGTGGATTGATGAACAGAACATAGATTATGTTGTATTTGTAGGAAACGATGAGCAAACTACTGGTCTAGTTCCAGCATTATTAAACGAGAAGTTATCTGTTCCTATCGATGTTGCAGGAAAATTTGAAGAATATGAAGATTGGTTAGAAGTAGGACTCTTTGGAAGAATTTATGCTGGACAATCACTACTGGAAAAAGGTAATGAATTGTTAGCACTTGCTAAACAGGAGGTTTCACATGAAAATGCCTAAATACTCAGATGTGAACATCGTAAAAGTTCTAGAAAGAACAACGAAGCAATTTAAAAATGAATCAATATACTTTTTGACGAACGAAGGTATTGAATTAAAACAAACTTATAATGAATCAGATATAGAAAACTTAGTGCACATTCAAGATCTTCCGGGGATAGCTCCGAATACACGTGGACCTTATCCAACGATGTATGTAGCGAAACCATGGACAGTACGCCAATATGCAGGGTTTTCTACAGCAGAAGAAAGTAACGCTTTTTATAGACGTAACTTGGCAATGGGGCAAAAAGGATTATCAGTTGCATTTGATTTGGCTACGCATCGCGGTTATGATTCTGACCATGATCGAGTAACAGGTGACGTTGGGAAAGCTGGGGTTGCTATAGATTCAGTAGAAGATATGAAGATATTGTTTGACGGAATTCCGCTTGATCAGATGTCTGTTTCTATGACAATGAATGGTGCAGTACTGCCAATATTAGCTTTTTATATCGTAACAGCAGAGGAGCAAGGGGTAACACCAGAACAACTTGCAGGCACAATTCAAAATGACATTTTAAAAGAATATATGGTTCGTAACACATACATTTATACACCTGAAATGTCGATGAAAATAATTGCAGATATCTTTTCTTACACTGCTAAAAACATGCCAAAGTTCAATTCCATTTCTATTTCTGGTTATCATATGCAAGAGGCGGGAGCTACTGCGGATATTGAACTTGCCTATACTTTAGCTGATGGTTTGGAGTATGTAAGAACGGGCCTGAATGCAGGAATAGACATTGATGCTTTCGCACCTAGACTCTCATTCTTTTGGGCTATTGGGATGAATTATTTTATGGAAGTGGCAAAAATGCGAGCAGCCCGTAGAATTTGGGCACAAATGATGTCGAGTTTTGATCCGAAAAACCCGAAATCTTTAGCATTACGTACACATTCTCAGACTTCTGGATGGAGTTTAACTGAACAAGATCCATTTAATAATGTAACAAGAACATTAGTAGAAGCAAATGCTGCAGCAATGGGACATACACAGTCCCTACACACGAATGCATTAGATGAAGCGATTGCACTTCCGACTGATTTCTCAGCACGAATAGCGCGTAATACTCAGCTATTCTTACAAGAAGAAACGAATATGACCAAAGTTATAGATCCTTGGGGCGGTTCTTACTATGTAGAAACATTGACAAATGAACTGATGGAGAAAGCTTGGGCACTAATTGAAGAAATAGAAGAGCTTGGTGGAATGGCAAAAGCTATTGAAACTGGCCTCCCTAAAATGAAAATAGAAGAAGCAGCAGCAAAAAAGCAAGCACAAATAGATTCTTCCAAAGAAATAATTATTGGCGTTAACAAATATAGATTAGAACAAGAAGATGCAATCGACATATTAAACATTGATAATACAGTCGTACGCCAAAAGCAAATGGAACGACTTGCTCAGTTAAAAGAAAAACGTGACGAAAATGCTGTAAAAGAGGCACTTTTGGCATTAACCGAAGCTGCTCGAACTGGAAACGATAACTTGCTAGCTGCCGCGGTAATTGCTGCTAGATATCGTGCAACAATTGGAGAAATTTCAGATGCCATAGAAGTTGTAGCAGGAAGACATAAGGCGGTGATCCGTTCCGTGAGTGGTGTATATAGTGCAAACTTTAATGATGCCGAGGAAATTGAAGCTGTTAAACAAATGGCTGAAGATTTCCGAGAAAATGAAGGAAGACGACCTCGAATTTTAATCGCAAAAATGGGTCAAGATGGACATGACCGAGGTGCAAAAGTTATAGCTACTGCATTTGCTGATTTAGGATTTGATGTAGATATTAGTCCTTTATTTCAAACTCCAGCTGAAACTGCGCAACAAGCAGTTGAAAATGATGTCCATGTAGTTGGCGTTAGCTCATTGGCAGCTGGCCATATGACGTTAGTTCCTGCTTTGAAAGAGGAACTTGCTAAGCTTGGTCGGGAAGATATATTGATCGTAGTAGGAGGCGTAATACCTGCACAGGACTATGCATTCTTACGTGAAAACGGAGCTTCAGCTATTTTTGGACCAGGTACTGTAATTCCAGTTGCTGCTCAAAAAGTAATTGAAGAAATCTATAAAAGATTGGGTTATGAGGAAGTGGAGGGCTAATGGCTGAAACGGATAAGACAAACCAATCGGCAATGCATGTGATGGGTGGTATAAAGTCACAGCACGATGGAATGGGAAAAGCTTCTGTAAAAAAATTTTCAAAGAAGAAACCATTTGTCATAGATCAAGCAGAATATGTTCAAGAAGTTCTAAATGGCTCCAGATTACATTTAGCAAAAACGATTACTCTCATTGAAAGCACTGTGGCTGACCAACAAACAATAGGACAACAACTTTTGAAAGAACTACTCCCCTATACGGGAAATACGATTCGTATAGGTATTACAGGTGTGCCTGGTGCAGGGAAGAGTACATTTATCGAAGCTTTTGGAAAATTGCTATGTGACCAAGGATATAAAGTCGCCGTGCTAGCTATTGATCCAAGTTCCTCTTTGACAGGAGGTAGTATACTGGGAGATAAAACTAGAATGGAAGAGCTTGCAAAACATCCAAATGCCTTTATTCGTCCTTCTCCATCTGCTGGTACATTGGGAGGGGTTCATAAGAAATCTAGAGAAACGATGTTAATATGTGAGGCTGCAGGATACGATGTAATTTTAGTAGAAACAGTAGGTGTTGGTCAAAGCGAGACAATCGTTCGAGGGATGGTAGATTTCTTTTTACTACTTGCATTAACTGGTGCTGGTGATGAGTTGCAAGGGATGAAAAAAGGAATAATGGAGCTGGCTGATGCCATTGTAGTAAATAAGGCAGATGGGTCAAATGAAAAACTAGCTAAAAAGACTGTATCGGAATATAAACAAATCCTGCATTTTTTAGCACCAGCTTCACCTAACTGGACGACACCAGCTTTAGCAGTCTCTTCGTTGTACAAAACAGGCTTAGAAACAGTTTGGGAAACCATCCAAACGTTTAAGAAAGAAATGCTTTCGAATTATGTTTGGCAAAATCGTAGAAAAGAACAAACAGTCGCTTGGTTTAAAACAATGATTGTGGATCGATTATATGATGACTTTTTTTCTTCTACCGATAAAAAACAAAATATGGCTAAATTAGAAGGTTTAGTAAGGGATGGGCAAGTAACAGTTTCGCAAGCAGTTGAAGAGTTATTTTCCTCGAATTCTAAGCAATAATCTGCTAATATAAAATTAATTGAAAAGGAGTGTTTTGATATGAATATGATGGATTTTAATTTATTAATGAATGATATGGTTCAGCAGGCTCGTGGAGAAATGGAAGCTAGCGGATATGAGCAACTAACTTCTCCAGAAGAAGTTGATTCTGCTTTTGCGCGCCCAGGAACAACACTAGTTATGGTGAATTCGGTTTGTGGATGTGCTGGAGGTATCGCTCGTCCTGCAGCAGCAAACGCAATTCATTACGATAAAAGACCGGATCATTTAGTAACAGTTTTTGCAGGACAAGATAAATTAGCAACTCAACAAGCCCGCAATCTATTTGGTGAAGATCATTTACCATCTTCTCCATCGTTTGTTTTATTAAAAGATGGTCAGGCAGTAGCTGAAGTAGGCCGCCATGAAATAGAAGGACATGATCCAATGTCTGTTATCACTCATATTCAAGCATTGTTTGAAGAGCACTGCGAAGAAATTTAATAATGTCATCGAAAAGAGCGGAGCAATTGATTGCCTCCGCTCTTTTTTATGAACATTATAAGATAAAACTTAATCCAAAAAGTAGTGATGAAGCGACCATTGCAAAGATCATTAAATAGATTACGATTTTACGAAATGTTTGATTACGCATGAACTTCTCTCCTTTTACAATTACTTATATTTTAACAAATTCGAAAAAAATCACAAGAGGTAGCGTTTAATTTACCGATGAGAAGGCAAAACTTTTCTATTTAGTAAATGTCCAGTCTTCAGCACATTGCACCTCGAGGTAAAATCTTAATAGGCAATGTTGGTTGATAAGCTGCCTCCTCACCATTCACCATTTGTTCCTATGCAAAGCTCGTAGCAGAAGAACGTTGCTTGTCGGGGCAACATATGCGCTTGCGCTTTTCTTATTGAAATATGTACAATAGATTATATAGTCAAAATATGGGGTGTGAGACAATGGAGAAAGTAGATCATATTGGTATTGCTGTTAAGAGTATAGAAGCAACTCTACCATATTATACAGAAACACTGGGGTTAAAACTATTACATATTGAAGAAGTTCCTACTGAAAAGGTTCGTGTTGCTTTCATTGATAGTGGTAATGTAAATCTAGAATTACTTCAACCATTAGATGAAACAAGCACAATTCATTCCTTTATTGAGAAAAAAGGAGAAGGAATACATCACATTGCTTTCGGTGTATCCAATATTCAAGAACGTTTAAATGAGCTAAAAGAAAAAGGGGTAAGGCTTATTCAAGAAACACCTAAAGCCGGTGCTCATGGGGCACAAGTAGCTTTTATACATCCGAAAGCTTCAAGTGGCGTTTTATATGAATTATGTGATAAAACAGGGGGAGCGAAATAAAGATATGGATATTTATGATAAAATTAATGATTTATATGATCGCAAACGAAAAATTGAATTAGGTGGCGGAGACGCTCGCATTAAAAAGCAACACGAAAAAGGGAAACTCACTGCAAGAGAACGAATAGACTTACTCGTTGATAAAGATTCTTTTGTGGAGTTAAATCCTTTTATACAACACAGAACGGTTGATTTTGGTATGGACAAGCTGGAAGGCCCAGGTGATGGGGTAGTTACTGGCTATGGAAAAGTTAATGGTCGACCAGTTTATTTATTCTCCCAAGACTTTACTGTTTTCGGTGGGGCACTCGGAGAAATGCATGCATTAAAAATTGCGAATGTAATGGATTTAGCTGCAAAAAATGGTGCGCCGTTTATTGGTCTAAACGATTCAGGTGGAGCTCGTATTCAAGAAGGTGTTGTTTCCTTAGATGGATATGGACAAATCTTTTATCGGAATGCTATTTATTCTGGTGTAATCCCTCAAATTTCCGTTATTCTTGGCCCGTGTGCAGGTGGAGCAGTTTACTCTCCAGCAATTACAGACTTTGTTTTCATGACGGATGAAACAAGTCAAATGTTTATTACAGGGCCAAAAGTGATTGAAACGGTTACCGGTGAAAAGATTTCAGCAGAAAATCTTGGAGGTTCTAAAGTACATAATACAATTAGTGGTAATGCGCATTTCCGTGGGAAAACGGAAGAAGAAGTATTAGAAAGTGTCCGTTTACTTCTAAGTTATTTACCGCAAAATTTTGAAGAGAAACCAGCAATAGTGGAAGTAACTAGTGAAAATGATGACAGACCTGATTTAGCTGATATCGTCTCATTTGAAGCAATTCGTCCATATGATATTCGAAAAGTGATTGAGCAAGTAGTAGATACTGACTCTTTTTTAGAGGTTCAAAAAGAATTTGCTAAAAATATCGTAGTCGGTTTAGCTCGTATTAAAGGGGAAGTAGTTGGTCTTGTTTGTAACCAACCAAAAGTAATGGCTGGTGGTCTGGATATAGATTCATCTGATAAAGCAGCACGCTTTATTCGTTTCTGTGATGCATTTAATATTCCGATTATTACCTTCGAAGATGTGACAGGGTTTTTCCCAGGCATTAAACAAGAGCATGGTGGGATAATACGTCACGGTGCTAAAATACTCTTTGCTTATTCAGAAGCAACTGTCCCGAAAATGACAGTTATTCTACGTAAAGCTTATGGTGGTGCTTATGTTGCGTTAAACTCCAAATCAATTGGTGCTGATGTAGTGTATGCATGGCCAAATGCTGAAATTGCAGTTATGGGGCCACAGGGAGCAGCAAATATTATTTTTGCTAGGGAAATTGCAAATAGCAAAGATCCAGAACAAGTTCGCGCAGAGAAAATAGAGGAATATCGTTCCAAATTTGCGAATCCATATGTTGCGGCATCGATGGGAATGGTAGATGATGTAATTGATCCTCGTGAAACTCGTATTAAACTTATTCAAGCATTAGAAATGATGCGAAATAAAAAAGAAACTAGACCGAAGAAAAAGCATGGAAATATACCATTATAAAGGAGTCTAAATACAAGATGAATCGTTTAATAGAAGAATTTTTTGAACTAGTTAAAATTGACTCAGAAACAAAACACGAAGAAATTATAGCACCTGTTTTAATTGATAAATTAGAGAAACTTGGATTTTCCGTTGTCCAAGACGATGCCCACACTAGAAATGGACACGGTGCAGGAAATTTAATAGCAACTTTAAAAGGTCAAAAATCAGAAGTAGATAGTATATATTTCACCGTTCATATGGATACAGTTGTACCTGGTAAAGGAATTCAACCAGTTTTAAAAGAAGATGGCTATATCTATTCAGATGGAACTACGATTTTAGGGGCTGATGACAAAGCAGGAATCGCTGCTCTATTTGAAGCAATCAAACGATTAAAAGAGGAAAACATCGCACACGGAGATATTCAAGTAGTTATTACTGCTGGAGAAGAAAGCGGTTTAGTTGGTGCAAAAGAATTGGATCCATCCATGATAACAGCCAAATATGGCTATGCAATTGATAGCGATGGAACTGTCGGTGGTATCGTAACAGCAGCACCGTTTCAATCGAAGCTTTGGACGACTATAAAGGGTAGAACTGCACATGCAGGAGTAGCTCCAGAAAAAGGAATATCAGCAATCACACTAGCTTCCAAGGCAATTTCAGCAATGAAGCTAGGTCGCATTGATGAAGAAACCACTGCTAACATTGGGCGTTTTGAAGGTGGACAAGCTACTAATATCGTTTGTGATGAAGTTCACATTTTATCCGAGGCACGTTCCATCAACAAAGAAAAACTTGATGTTCAAGTAGCACATATGGTTCAAATTTTTGCTGAGATTGCAGCTAATAACGGTGGTTTGGCTGAGACTGAAACCCAGTTAATGTATCCTGGATTCCACTTTGAGGAAGATCATCATGTAGTACAAGTTGCGAAACGAGCAGTTGAAAGAATAGGAAGAACTGCCGATATTAAGAGAAGTGGCGGAGGTAGTGACGCTAATGTAATTGCTGGTTTTGGTATTCCAACGGTTATACTGTCGGTTGGTTATGAAGAAATTCATACAACTAACGAGCGTATGCCAGTAGAAGAGCTAGAAAAGCTTGCAGATTTACTTGTCGAAATTGTAAGAGTAGCTGCAGAATAATTCTTACAGGAGGTGTCTATTATTGAGTAGTGAGAAAGTAGTTGTCTTTCAATGTGGGAATGAAGATTATGCTGTACCTATTGAACATGTTATTTCTATTGAAAAATTAGAGCATATTAATCCAATACCACATTTACCAAATTATTTAATTGGATTAATGAAAATCCGAGGCGAACTTGTGCCAATTATCGATTTTGAGCAAATTTTATATAATCGTAATGGTGCAGATTTTGAATCTTCACGAGTTATAACGATGCATACACAAGATATGTCCATTGGACTTCTAGTGAAGGAAGCCAAAGAAATACTAGATATTCCATCAGAAGATATTAAGCAAATTGGTTTAGTAAACTATACAAAAACACAGTACTTTACTGGTGTTGCAAATTTAGAAAATCGAATGATTACAATTGTTGAACCATCCATTTTAGTTCGAACATTGGACGGGATCAAAGATATTCAGTCCTATTTAGAATCAGCAAAAAAAGAGGAAGTAGGTAGCTAATTATAGCTGCCTTTTTTTCCTTAAAGGGGGTATTTAGTTGAAGAGAAAAAATAGAATAATTTTTCATATAGATATGAATAGTTTCTATGCTTCTGTTGAACAGGCGTATGATCCCTCATTAAAAGGAAAAGCAATCGCAATTGCTGGAAACCCAAAGGAACGCAGAGGCATCCTTGTAACTTGTTCTTATGAGGCAAGGGCTAAAGGTGTTTACACGACGATGTCCGTTTGGGAAGCGAAACGTAAATGCCCGGAGATTATTTTACTTCCTCCCAACTTTGAAAGATATCGTATTGCTTCTAAAGCTATGTTTGATATATTACGTTCATATACACCTCTTGTGGAACCTGTATCGATTGATGAAGGGTATATGGATGTAAGTGAATTGAATCTTTCAGGAAACGCAGTAAGTTTAGCAGAATCCATTCAAAATAGATTGGTAAGTGAATTGGATTTACCTAGCTCAATCGGAATAGCTCCAAATAAATTTCTAGCAAAAACTGCTTCTAATATGAAAAAGCCAATGGGTATTACCGTTCTGCGTAAACGAGAAGTTGCTGAAAAGCTATGGCCTCTACCTGTTATTGAAATGCATGGGGTAGGTGAAAGCACGTCAAACAAACTTGCAGAGTTAGGCATTAAAACCATTGGTGATTTGGCGACTATCGAAACTGGAGTTATTAAAGAAAGATTAGGTAAAGTTGGTTTGCGACTTTTGGAAAGAGCAAATGGTGTAGATAATCGCGATGTAGATCCAACTTCCGTTTTTGATACAAAAAGCGTTGGCAATTCCACTACCCTACCTTATGATGAAACCAATCCGGACGAGCTAAACAAGGTAATTTTGAAACTCTCTAAAAAAGTGGCTTCCCGACTAGAAGCTAAAAATCTTGCTGGACAGTCTATTAACATTCATATTCGCGATGCTGATTGGAAAAATAAGACGAGAAGCAAAACTGTACAGAACCGTATATTCGAAGAACGTGAGATATATCAGTTAGCAAAGTCCTTATTTCACTCTACTTGGAATGGGGAGGCTATACGACTTTTAGGTGTGACAGTGAATAATGTACATGATAAAGGTGATTATGTAGAACAATTATCGATTTTCAACTTTGAAGAACATGCTAAAGAAGAACCAATCTTGAAGCTAGTTGAACAGCTACAGGAAAAGTTCGGAAAAGACACGATCAAGAGAGGGATTAAATTAAAAAAGAATCCTTCTTTAGAATCGAAAACAAGCTTTAGTAAAGACTTTTTAGATGATCATAAGTTGTAAAGGAGCATTCTATAAATGCTCCTTTTGGAAGGATAAAGAATGATTTAGAAAATGTAGTGTGTCCATATCAGACTTAGTTGGTAAAGAGAACGTTTGTTGGTAATCTTCTATGCCTTTTCCTGTAATCACTACCCAATCCTGGTCATGTGCTAGTTCCCATGCATGTTGAATAGCTAATGTACGATCAGGGATTACGATGCATTTATTCTGTAAATTGAGTTGAGTTAGTTCATTTATCATTTGGTCAGGAGTTAAACCATTTAGATCATCGAATGTAAGTATGCTTACATCACAATTGCTTGTTGAAATGTCAATCATATTTTTTCTCTTCTGGACATCTCGATTTCCTCTGAATCCAAATACATGTATAATTTTTCGAGGCTTATAAGAATGAACAGTATCCAGAATATGATAAAAAGCATTGCTTGTATGTGCGTAGTCTATTACAAAATTAGCACCAGAAGGGTGAGAGAATAACTGAAATCTTCCAGGGACACCTTCAAAATTAGTAAGCGCTTCGACAATAGAGGAAGGTTCAAGACCTAATGAAATAGAAGTTAAAAAAGCTAAAGAGGCATTTTCAACATTATGCTGACCTCTCATACATGTTGTAAGAGGGTAGGATATTGTCTCCGAATTTGAAGTTGTTAAAAGCTCTTCTCCAGAAATAAAATAAGCAGAGTCTTTACCATTAACTTTTAGTACGTTTTTGTTTTTAGATGAAACATAGGAACTTAATCTTTCGCCCCATTCAGTAACAGAATTTACGATAGCGACACCATTTAAGTTTAAATGATCAAATAGGGATTGTTTTGCTAAATAGTAAGACTCCATGTTTTGGTGATAATCAAGGTGTTCAGGTTCTAAGTTTGTAAAAATACAATAGTCAAATTCAATGCCTTCAACTCTGAATTGTGTTAAGCCATGGGAGGATACTTCCATAATCACAACCTCATCATGGCTAAAGGATAATAGTTGGTGAAAAGTTAAAGGATCTAAAGTCGTATGAGTAGACGTGTTTTCAAATCCATTTATTACAGTTGATACACTTCCAAACAACGCACAGGATATACCATGTGATTCAAGAATATGCTTGAGCATATAAGAGGTCGTTGTCTTTCCATTTGTACCAGTTATGCCGATCATTATTTTATTTTGAGTTGGATTATGGTGAAAAGTACTAGCTAAAACTGCTAACGCTTTCCTTGCATTAGGGACTTTAAAGTATGGTACAGCTAAATCTTGTATATCTTTTTCCCCTATTATTGCAGCCGCGCCGTTTTTAATAGCATCATTTATAAATAGGTGACCATCCGTATTCGTGCCAGCAATTGCTATAAATATGAAATGTTTATCGATCTTGGAAGAATCAAAAGACAATCCATTAATTACTAAAGATTGATCCTTGTCGCTTACTGTAATACCTAATGGTTTTAACAATAAATCTAAATTCATAAGGGTGGTTCGCTCCTTCTAGGTGTCTATTTATTGTTAGCTGAAATAAAAAATACATGCATTAACAATAGTAATAATGTAGCTTATTCTCATTTTTCCTAAGTCGTTTGTACAAATTTTCGAATAATTTGTATATGTATAACAATAAACAGTATACAGAAATAAAATTAAAAAGTTATGGATATAGCTTAATGTAACGAAAACTTAATAAAGCTGGAAAAGTTTGCAGTTATTTTATTCAAACATTATGATGAATGGAATAGAAGTTGAGGTGGAGATAGATGAAATTATTATTTTTAGGAACAGGAGCAGGAATGCCCTCTAAACAACGCAACACAACATCAACAGTTTTAAAACTATTAGAAGAAAGAGGAACTTTTTGGATGTTTGATTGTGGGGAAGCGACTCAACATCAAATTCTACGAACTACTCTTAAACCGAGAAAACTAGAGAAACTCTTTATTACTCACTTGCATGGTGACCATATTTATGGACTCCCAGGGTTGCTAGGGTCTCGATCTTTCCTTGGTGGAGAAGAAGAACTCACTATTTATGGTCCATCAGGTATCAAAGCATGGGTAGAGTTGACACTCACCACTTCCAAAACATATATCAAATATCCACTAACGATAATAGAGATAGAGGAAGGGATTGTATTTGAGGACGAGCAATTCATTGTGGAAGCAAAATTACTAGAACATGTCATTCCATGCTTCGGTTATAAAATTACGCAAAAGCCTCTACCACCCGAGCTACTTATCAGTAAAACGGATGCGCTTCGTGTACCAAGAGGACCATTATTAAAGTTATTAAAAGCAGGATTAGATATTGAACTTGAAGATGGTCGAATAGTGAAGAGTGCAGAAGTGACAGGTACACCAAAAAATGGTTTTCAGGTAACTGTTTTGGGGGATACAAGGTTTTGTGATAATTCTATTTTGCTAAGTAATGGTTCTGATATTATCATTCATGAAGGAACGTTTGATCATGAAACGGCTAATCTTGCAAGGGAATATGGTCACTCAACTATCTTGGATGCTGCAAATGTATGTAAGGAAGCGAATGCTAAGCATTTAATCATCAATCATATTAGTGCGCGATTTATGCCATCAGATATAAAAGAAATGTTAGCACAGGTTGATCATTTTTCTTTTCCAGTATTTATAGCAGATGATTTTTCTGAATATGAATGGCAAAATGGTTCCTTAATAAAAATAAAAGATTCCGAGTGATTATAATAATCAATCGGAATCTTTCTTCATCTTATTCATATTGTTTACCAAGCACTCTGGATTTATTTTGAGCTGCATCGATACAAGCAAAAATAGCATCTTTTACATTATGTTGTATCAATTGTTCTAAACCAGCTTCAGTAGTTCCGCCTGGGCTAGTTACTCTTCGCCGTAACTCTAAAGGTTCTGCATTACCAGTTTTAAGCATTTGAGCAGCGCCTTCCATCGTTTGAACAAATAGATGACGCGCGTCCGATTTATCCATACCATGCTTTATTGCTGCAGCTTCAAATTGTTCTGCAAAGTAGTAAAAGTAGGCAGGACCACTACCTGATAGTGCGGTAACTACATGTAAATCCTCTTCCTCTACAGCTTTTACTGTTCCTATAGATTCTAATAAATGTATGATGGATATTTTTTCTTCCTCGGTAACTAAGTCATTCCAACATATGGCGGTTGCACTCAAGCCAATAGCTGCAGATGTATTTGGCATTACACGTGCAATCGGACGTCTCCCTAAATAATTTGTAATAGTTTGGATGGTTACACCAGCTATAACTGAAATAATTGTTGCATTTTTATTAATAAAAGGAGCAATTTCAGTAAACGCAACTTTTGCATCTTTTGGTTTCATTGCTAAAAAAACTATATTTGCATCCGTAAGGGCTTTTTTCTCTTCACATACAATTTGTACATTGTATGTTTTTTTTAATAACTGAAGCTGATCTACATCTGATTTATTCATTACATGTATGAATTCTGGAGCAACTTTTTCTTCCTTCGTTAGTCCATTAATAATAGCCTCTGCCATTGATCCAGCACCGACAAATACAATTTTCGTCATAAAAACTCCTCCTTATAAAATAAAAAAAGCGTTCCCGTCCCTAATAAATAAGGACGAAAACGCATGTCTCCGCGGTACCACCTAGATTTGCCGCAATGCGGCACAGCTTATCCCTTCATATCGTGAAGGTCACGACTATGTTTGCATAGTAGCTCCGAAGTAGGTTCGATATATGAGCGGGAGATGAAAATTGCAGCAGGTCATTTCACTCTCTTGACTCCATCATATATGTACTATTCTTCATCTTAGCTTTTATTTTCTGAATTAATGAAATTATATGGCTCTTCTAACTAAAAGTCAACTTGAATTTAGTGACGTCTTCTTTAAAAAAATGTACAATTATAATGAATCATCATTCATTTAGAAGGAGTTTACATATGACTATACATAAAATTATTATTCCTACGCCATTTGCTGTAGGTGATGTTAATGCATATTTATTAAAAGGCGATGCACTCACTTTAATAGATGTGGGTCCAAAAACAGAAGAAGCATTAGTAGCCATTAAGGCTGGAATTAAAGAAGCGGGATATTCGCTTTCAGATGTCGAGCAAGTACTGCTAACCCATCATCATCCAGATCACTCGGGTTGGGTAGAAGCATTTGAACAAGCAACATTATTAGGGCATGCTTATAACGAACCATGGCTAACGAGAGATGAAGAATTCTTTCACTTTCATGATGATTTTTATCTACAATGTTTAAAGGAAGAGGGTGTTCCAGAAAGATACTTTCATTGGGTTGAAAAGATGAAAAGACCTATTCACTTTATTGGAAATCGACCTCTACAAAAGATTTTAAGAGAAGGTGATTCTCTTCCAGGTCATCCTGATTTCACAATTTTAGAGACATTAGGGCACGCCCAAAGCCATCTCTCTTTTTGGTCGGAGAAATATAGAGTATTAATCGGAGGGGACTTAGTTCTTGAAAAAATTTCTTCCAATCCATTGATTGAACCACCCCTTGATAAAAATTCGGAACGATCCAAATCAATGATCCAATATAATGCTTCATTAAAACGAATTCAAGATTTACCTGTTGAAAAGATTTTTAGTGGTCACGGAAATGAGGTATTTAACGTGCATCAACTTATTTCGGATAGACTTGAAAAACAAAGAGAAAGAGCATTAAAAGTTTTAGATATGATGAAAGAGGAAGAAAAAACTATTTTTGAACTTACTCAACAGCTGTTTCCAAAAGTATATGAAAAAGAACTTGGTTTGACTTTGTCAGAGACAATTGGTCAAATTGATTATTTATTGGAAGAGGGTTACATCAAGGAACAAAAAAATGAGAAAGGTATATTGTTATATGAGCAAGCCTAAAAAAATTTTTATAACTGGGGCAACAAGTGGGGTTGGGTTGTTACTCACAAAAAAACTGAAAGCTGATGGTCACGACGTTTGGGCAACTGGTCGAAACATGGATGTTCTTGAGGAATTAGATCAACTTGGAGTTCATTCCATCTATGCAGATTTAACTAAAGAACAATCTTTTAAGGAACTTTTTCAGAAAATGGAGACACCTGATACAATCATATATTGTGCCGGTGTTGGAACATTTGCATATTTAACTGATTTAGAAGAGAAAAACATGATACAAATGATGAATGTAAATGTTACTGCTCCGATGTTACTTACAAAATACTTTGCAGATAAAATGAAAGAAAAGGGTAGCGGCCATTTTATTTTTATCGCATCTCAAGCTGGGAAGGTTGCCACACCAAAAGCCTCTGTTTATGCTGCTTCCAAACATGCCATACTCGGTTTTGCCAATGCCATTCGTATGGAGCTTAAAGATTTCGGTATACAGGTAACTACGATCAATCCCGGTCCAATTGATACACCATTCCTCGATTTAGCCGATCAGACAGGCACTTATAGAGGGAAACTTAGTAAACATCTATTACAACCAGAAAAAGTAGTGACTTCTATTATTAAAACAATAGATTATCCTGTGCGAGAAGTTAACTTGCCTTCGTATATGGGCCTGACTAGTAAGCTATATGCAGTTTTTCCAAAAAGCGTGGAGACTCTAGGAAAAGGGTTTTTTAATAAAAAGTAGCTTTTATGTTTATAATCCTGGAGGAAAACGAGATGAATTTACAAGATATTATTAGTTTGGATTTTGCTTATTTAGAAACTTTTTCTATGCGTAAGGATACTAAATGGGGATCATTATTTTATAATGAGAATCAGCCATCATATTATGATGCAAATCATGCACATATTAGTGAATTAAGTGAAAATCCATCCTTCATAATGGAAGAAGTAGTGAAATTTTATAATAGTAAAAATATTATACCAAGATTTTATCTATACAATTTAGATCTACAAAAAGAGCTAATTTCTATTTTACTTGAGAATAGCTTTGGGTATGAGGAGTTAATTAGTCCAGTTCAATTATGGGATAAAAAGCTTTTAGAAAAAGAGAAAAACGAGAATATAGTGATTGAACGTGTCGATAAACATAATTATTTTGAAGCCCTTCAAATTGAATGTAGTATAAAAGAGCTTGGAGGTAAAGAAGTGAGAGAAAAAGCATTTGAGCTAGAGTTTAATCATCCAAGTTTTGAACACTATATACTTCGATATAATGGGATTGCCTGTGCCACTGCCTGTATTTTTGTAAATGATAAACAAGCTCGTATGGAGAGTGTAGCAACTTTAGAAGAGTTTAGAGGTAGGGGATTGATTGGGGAGCTAATTCATTTTATTCAAACTGAAATAGAAAAAAGATGTTATGAAAACCTATGGGTCTTTCCAATCAACGAAAGAGTTGAAAAAGTATATCAAAGATACGGATTTAAAACAGTAGAAAAGCTCAAAACGGGACATGCTTATTTAGGTGGAAGAAGTATAACTGAGATCCAGGGATGATTTATATTGAAAGAAAAAAATTTTAAAGTACATATTGAAACCGATTAGTTCCCTTATTAGGAGACTAATCGGTTTTTTAGTGAATTTATATTCTGATTATTATATTTTTCTTGATATCTATTTAGTAGTTGATCTAGCTCTTGGCTAATGGATACAACAAGGGGATGCGATAATCCTAATTTTTTTGCTTTTCTATACATGTCTTTACGCTTAATATCGATTCGAACCATTAAAGCCTTCTTATCCAATTTACTTTTCACTATTCTTCCTCCAAATAATATTTTATATTTAGCTTCCACCAAGAGGGTAATTTTTTACTAGTAATGAAGCAACTTGTCCAATTGTACGATAGATAAATTGCGAAATTTGTCTAGTTGTGTAGGAATGGTTCTATTTAATATAATTGTAATAAAAGTAAAAATTCTAAAAAATATAACAAATGAAAAATTAATATGAATTCTATTTTACTCATAGAGTGGATGTATACAACAACTGCTAAAAGGAAAGGAGATAGCTGGTGATTAAACGAAATGGGTTAGTACCAAAAAAGGCTCTTGTAGCTGCTATATCAGGTATATTTATAATTATCATCCTTTTTATGTTTTTTCCTTTCGGTTATTCTTTACAAGAAGATGGTAACGGAAAGGTTACGATTTCAGAAAACGGCATCTTGCGTAATGAATTTACTGTAGAGGTTACGGAAGCAAATGAATTAACAATCGTGTTGTTAAAATCGGTTTTGAAAGAATTTAAGACAATATGCATAATATTATTAATCATTTTTCCACTATTGCTACTTTCTCTTGCTTTTAACTATGTGCAGAAATCTAAAGGGATTTTTATAATTATGTGTGTTATTTCTATTTTCATGATGATCGCAATTACAATTTTATATTTTAACAATATAGAAATCATGGAAAACCTAATAAAAAGTTTAAGTCAGAAGAAATAAAGTATTGAAGAATGCTTTCAATCAATTTATGATTATTCCATATAATGCTAGAAGGTTTTTGGAGGAGTTCTGATGACGACAGATTATTTACAACAGCTTTTGAAGGATTGGGAAAAAGCTTACATGCAGAATAATTATCTCCATGGATCATTGTTGGTTGCATATAAAGGAGAAATGTTATTAAACAATGGGTATGGGATGGCAAACTTTGAACATGATATAGTTAATACATCTGAAACCAAATTTAGAATTGGTTCTATTACTAAAAGTTTTACTGCATTGGCTATTTTCCGATTACATGAGGAAAACAGGATTAATATACATAATACAATAAATAATTACTTGCCATATTTCCCAAATGGAGACAAAATCACTGTTTATCAATGCTTAACACATACAGCAGGGATAAAGAATTTCACAAGTTATCCAGATTTTTGGAGTAATACGATGCGCCTTTCTTCCAGTTTAGAGGAGATAATTAATTCTTTTAAAAATGAGCCGTTAGAATTCGAGCCTGGCTCACAATTTGATTATAGCAATTCAGGCTATTTGTTATTAACCGCAATTATTGAAGAAGTTACTGGATTTAAGTATGCTGAATATTTAAAGGAAAACATATTGAATCCACTTGGAATGTATAATACTGGCTGTGATAATGGAATAGAAATCGTACCAAACCTTGCAGCGGGATATTCATACAATGGTAAGCCAGTTCACGCCCCATATGCAGATCTTTCTTTTCCCTTAGGCGCTTATGGTCTTTATTCAACAACAGGTGATCTACTAATATGGGATAGAGCTATTAGATCTTCCACATTAATAAGTGAGGAAGCCACTAAAATCATGCTAACTGCTTATCAGGACTCCTATGCTTGTGGTTGGTTTAGAAAACAAGTAGCAGAAAGAGATTGCTACTTTCATTTTGGTGATATAAGTGGTTATGTAAATGAAATACTCTGTTTTGAAGAAGACCTCACGATTATTTTTTTATCCAATATGAATATTGTTCCTGTTAAAAAGCTGACAAGAGATATTGCTAAGAAAATTTTTGAACAACCAATTGAACTTCCTCAACCATTAAACCAAATAAACATATTTAATATGGATTTCATATGCGGTACTTATCAAAGCGATAATGGCCATTTGTCATTGCGCATCACACAAGAAAAAGGCTTATTCCTCTCAGTTCCTAAAGATTACGGTGTGGTTTATAAGTTTGGGCTTATTCCTATTAGACAGGAAAAAAACAAATTAACGATGAAAACGACAATAATAGATGAAACATTAGTATTGAGTTACTCTACAAAGAATGTGCTTTCCATTTGTTATACAGATTGCTATGGCAAACAAAGCATTCTAAAAAAAGGGTAAATAGGTTATGAAAGGAAGAACATTGGTGTTTCGAATCCCTTTATTCGAAGCGCCTTTTAATTTGTTCGTATTTGGCATATGATAGTTAATATTTGACTCTCGGTACTTGTAATTATATACTAGGTTACGATAGGTAAGTGGAATTAAATAAAATTTATCAAGACAAAAATGAAACAGACAGTACTGTAAAGCATGTACTTATGTTTAATCTATAAGAATGGTGAGATCGAAATGACGATATTAAATGATACTTTAAATGTTTTACAAGATAAAATGGATATGATAAAAATTTCGGACCAAGAGAATTTATGTTTAGTTGGTCCTGTTAAATTACCTATTAAACAAGGAGATTTTTCTGCAACTTTTAATTGGTACTCTTGGCTAAAAGTAGATGCGATGGAGTCGAAGGAAGAAGTTATTGCTTCCATTACAAACTCCCGGTTAGCTTTTGGTCAGCAATCTTCTGCATTAGTGTATGGTGATTTTGCAAACGAGGATGATGCACTCATTCGTATGCATAGCATTTGTCATACTGGAGACATTTTTGGAAGCCAGCGTTGTGATTGTGGATACCAGTTACATGAATCAATGAAGATGATCGTAGAACATGGTTGTGGGGCGATATTTTATTTGGCTGATCACGAAGGACGTGGGATTGGTCTTTTTTCTAAATCTTTGGCTTACCTTTTACAAGAAAATGGGTATGACACAGTGGAAGCAAATCAAGCTTTAGGGTTTGAGGATGATACTCGTTCCTATGAAGAGGCTATTCGAGTATTAGAAGCTTTAAGAGAAAAGCCAGTTACGCTTATTACGAACAATCCTAAGAAGCTTGACGCACTAAAAGCTCACGGGTTATTAGCAGATCATCATGTACCTTTATGGGGTGGAATGACAGATACAAATCGTTTTTATTTGGAAACAAAAGTGCAAAAATCAGGTCATATCAAAGAATCTACTATAAATAGTTAAGGAGTGCATGGCGATGAATACCGATCAAGATTATATGCGCCTAGCACTTAATTTAGCTGCAAGTGCAAAAGGTAATACGAACCCAAATCCAATTGTCGGAGCTGTGATTGTGAAGAATGGTGTCATAGTTGGAACAGGATTACATCGTAAAGCAGGGGAGCCGCATGCGGAAGTGCATGCATTTAATATGGCGGGTGAGCATTCTAAAGGAGCCACACTTTATGTAACGTTAGAACCTTGCTCGCATTTTGGAAAGACTCCACCCTGTGCAAACCTTGTAAAGGAATCAGATGTAAGTCGTGTAGTTGTTGCAATGCAGGATCCAAACCCAGAAGTTGCTGGTAGAGGTATAAAGCTTTTGCGTGATGCTGGAATTGAAGTAGAAGTCGGTGTACTAGAAGAAGAGGCAAAAAAACTTAATGAGCGATTCATTCATAACATGATTACACAACGTCCCTTTATCATTTCAAAATTTGCAATGACGTTAGACGGTAAGCTTGCTACCCATACAGGTCATTCGAAATGGATTACTGGTGAGGAAGCAAGAGCAGATGTACACAAGCTCCGCGATGAAGTAGATGCTATTTTGGTTGGGGTTGGAACTGTGTTGGCAGATAATCCTTCATTAACAACTAGATTACCGGAGGGCCAAGGAAAAAACCCAATCCGTATCGTTTTAGACAGTCAATTAAGAACGCCATTAGATGCACATGTTTTACAAACTGATGAGGCCGATACAATTATTGTAACATCAAATAGTGTAGATTTAGAAACAGTAAAACCGTATAAAGAAAAAGGTGTTTCCTTCATTTTTGTATCAAAAGATGACAAAGGATTGAACATTCTGGAGATGTTAAAAAAGCTTTTTGAAAGAGGAATTACGGACGTGCTCGTAGAAGGAGGAGGCGAGGTTAATGCTTCTTTTTTAAGAGCAGGTTTAATCGATAAATACTTTGTTTATATAGCGCCAAAAGTGTTAGGCGGAAGAAATTCGCTAACACCCTTTACGGGAAGTAATATAGATTCAATGAATGCGGCACACCTTTTATCTTTTGATGAAGTGCAAATCTTTGGTGAAGATATTAGGATTACTGCGTATCCAAATCAGGGTGTTGATCAGAAGTGAATTATAAAGTAGATGTTTGTATAGTTGGGGCAGGTCCTGGAGGTGCGCTGCTTGCCTATTTACTGGCGAAGAAAAATGTTTCGGTAGTGCTTTTGGAAAGATCACACGAAGTTGGAAAAGCATTTCGAGGTGAACATTTAAATGAAGAAGGCGAAGCAATTTTAAAAGAACACGGTCTTTTTGATGCAGTGGAACAATTAGGATTACTTCGAATGGAAAAGCTAGAGTATTGGCATGATGGAAAACCATTTAAAACAATACTACCTGACCCACAAGTGGGACATCTTGGTATTCATGTTCCTCAAAGTCATCTTTTAACTGTTTTATTACAGGCTGCACAACAATATCCAGCTTTTAACTGTATGATGAATACTAAAGTATTGGAGCTATTAAAAGATGATTCAGGAATTTTTTGTGGTGTCAAAGCAACAAAAGATGGGGAAGAAGTTAACATAGAGAGTCAATTAGTAGTTGGAGCAGATGGTCGATACTCAACCGTGAGAAAAAAAGCGGGAATTGATGCAACTCTTCGTAAACATGGATATGATTTGCTTTGGGCTAAAATACCTGCTCCTACTAGCTGGGAGCCATCGATAAAAATGGCACTTATTGGTGACAAACAACTTTCTCTCTTTACTCAAGCGCAGGGATATATACAAATTGGGTGGAATATTGAGGAAGGTTCATTTTCTTCACTTAGAAAACAACCATTTACTCCTTTTATTGAACAGCTTATTCTGGCATTTCCACAACTTAAGGAAACTGTTCATCAGCATATTCAATCTTGGCAGGACTTCGTCTTATTAGATGTGTATAGTAGTAAAAGTGAGAATTGGGGTAAAGAAGGCGTAGTGTTGATCGGTGACGCTGTTCACACGATGACACCAACTGGTGCATTTGGTTTAAATAGTGCATTAAAAGATGCTGATTTACTGGCATCTCTCATTGATGAAAATTATATATCTCAGCTTGATTTTACAAGTTGTGCTACGCAAAGAAAAAAAGAAGTTGAAAAGATTCAAGCGATTCAAATTGAGAAAGAACAATCATTTGCCTCACAATTTGTCGTTTTGGCTTAATTTAGGAGGATATTCGTGAAGTTTGGTTTTGATATTGATGATACATTAATTAATCTAAGAGAGCATGCCTTTCATTTATATAACAAAAAATTGAATCAAAATATAGCTTTGGATGTATTTCAAGCATTGAAAACTGTGGAAATACATGAAGCGTTTGGGATGGAAAAAGAAGCAGGAAATACTATGTGGAATAACTTATTGGAGGAAATTTATTTTACTGATTGTCCTGCCTTTGAAGGAGCTCTAGAAACATTACAGCAACTAAAAAAAGATGGACATGAAATTTTTTATATTACTTCACGCCCAAAAAAATACTGTCTGCAAACACGTGAATGGATGAAAGCTAAAGGTTTTCCAGTGGAAGATGGGCATTTTTATTGTGGGATGCAAGATGCAGAAAAAATAGCAACAATTCAAGAACTTGAACTAGACTTTTATTTTGATGATAAACCAGCTGTATTGGAAACCCTAAGTGGGGTAGCTTCCAAAGTGTATATAATGGACCAGTCTTATAACCAACAGGTGGAACTACCTAGGTTGAAGAACTGGGCCGATTTAGAAAAAATTATTCACTAATCAATGTGCTTACGAGTAGTCTTCTGGACAATGGTTAGACTGTCATGTAAGTTTAAACGGCTGACTTCAGTAAGCAAGAAATTAGAAGTAGGCTTATTATTTCATAAGTTAAGAAGAGTGATCATGTTCGTTAGGGAAAGCCTATCGTCTCTTTATGGGATGGTAGGTTTTTTGCATTTTATTCGATGAGAATTGTTTCAAATGTGTAAAACATAGTGAAAGCATATTGATCGCCGAGGTAATGATACATGAAGTTGTATATGTGTATATCAGACATATAGATCGAATCCTTACGCTTGTAGACATGAACTTCAAAGATGCAAATGCCTTTAGATTAATCATGAAAAGAGTAAGTAAAGCGCTTGTGAAATCAGAAAACCCAGATCATGTTTATGCATGAGATAATACAACTATCATTTTCTGGTTTAACTTTTGAATCTAAAGCTACGTTTATCAATAAGTAATGACAAAACTGATCCGTATTTCAAAATAAGTACGGATCAGTTTTAATAAATGGTTATTAAGGCACTGATTAATGTGTATAAGCAACTTATAAAGTAAACCATGGATGTGCGCTTGCTAAACACTACACATGAGCGTCTGTCTTTAAAATAATATATATGTTTTTAAGACACTTTTTCAAAATACTTATTGAGTAACACGTCTAGTTCTTGACTACAGGAGACGACAAGTGGATGGCTATATCCGAACTTCTTAGCCATATTGTACATAACTTTCCTTTTCATCTCAATCTGAACTAATAATGTATTACCTTTCAACAAAGTTTTCACAATTCTTCCTCCATAAAGTATATTTCGCTTCATTTCTTGACGAGTTTTTTTAGTATGTAGGGAAGCAACTAGTACATTGTATTATATCCAATTTAAAAAATTTGTCGTATTGTGGAAAAATAATGAAAGTTCACAAATTTGTCATAAGTTATATGTATAAAAGTCGAAGAAGCGAAAATTTTGGAAATCCGAAATGTAAATGAAACAATTTTCCCGTATAAACGTATACATTTCATGAGGAGAGAAGAAAACAGAGCAAAAGGTAGATCAATAAAATGAAAGTATAAAATACAGGTTTCAAGGAGATTTTCATGAAAAAGTGGAAAAAGTTAAACTCACAATATGTATATAAAACAGAATTTGGAAATTTACGAACGGATCAATGTGAATTACCTGATGGGCAAATCATAAACAATTATTACGTGAATGAATATGCGGATTGGGTCAATGCCATCGTTCTTACAAAAGAGAATAAGATTATTCTTGTTAAGCAATATAGGTATGCTGCTGAAGACTTCTTCTTAGAAATTCCTGCAGGCAAACCAGAGGGGGAGGAAAAATATGAGCAAGCTATAGTAAGGGAAGTACGAGAAGAGACAGGCTATATTACGGATAAAAATCCTATTTTAATTGGAGAGTTTTATGTGAATCCAGCTACTCAAACGAATAAAGTAGTGACGTTTTTATTAGAAGATACATATAAAGCATTTGGTCAAGAGCTAGACACCACTGAGTTTATAGATGTGGAGTTAGTCGACATCAATCATATGCACTCTATGATTACAAATGGTGAAATTAATCAACTTTTTACTGCTAGTGCTTTCTATATGTTTAAGGCATACTTAAACGAAAGAATTGGATTAAAAAATTTATAAGAATTATATTGAAGTGAAGAGAGGTTATGTAAATGTTCAGAGGGATTATATTTGATTTTGATGGTTTAATTGTAGATACAGAGACAGTCTGGTATGAGGCTTTTAAAGAAGCTTTGTTTAATAGTCATTCTGTTGAATTAGGGCTACCAGGGTACGCTAATTGTATAGGGACTGGTAATGAAGTTTTATATAAACATTTTCGTGAGGTGGTTGGAAATACAGTAGACTGTGAGCAAATAGAAAACGATGCATTATTAATATATACAAATAAAATGCAAGAACCAGTTCTTAGAGAAGGTGTGAAAGAATATTTGGAGGAAGCAAAAAGCCACAACTTAATAATTGGCTTAGCTTCAAGTTCATCCAAACAATGGGTAACTACTTATTTAGAACAACTAGGTATTATACAATATTTTGATGTGATTAATACAAGAGATGATGTCAACAAAGTTAAGCCCCATCCTGAGTTATATGTAAAAACCTTAAAGGACTGTGAGCTATTACCGACAGAGACTATTGCTTTTGAAGATTCATTAAATGGATTAACTGCAGCAAAAAAAGCAGGAATAAGATGTGTGATAGTTCCAAATGATGTGACTAGTAATCTACCATTTAATAATCATGATTATCATTTGAATTCCATGAAACAAGAATCACTAGAAGAAGTGATGAAAAAATTGGGACGTATAGTCTAATTAAAGGAGACGATTAATTTGACTACTGTTGCACTAATTAGGCATGGAATGACAGAATGGAATGTATTAGGAAAAGCCCATGGAATAACTGATATCCCTTTAAATTTATCCGGTGAAAACCAAGCATATGCACTAGCAGATAGACTATCTATGGAAGGCAAATGGGACATAATTGTATCAAGTGATTTACTTCGTGCTAAGGAAACTGCTCAAATTATTTCTCGCAAATTAGATGCTCTTACATGCATTTTTGACGAAAGAATTCGTGAAATTAACTGTGGAGATATCGAAGGAACTACGGAAGAAGAAAGGATAAAAAAATGGGGGAACAATTGGAGAGAACAGGAGCTCGGAATGGAGAAATTTGAAGAAGTTTCTGTTCGAGGGTCGGTATTTTTAGATGAATTAGTGACTACATATAAAAATAAGCATATTTTAGTTGTAAGTCATGGTGCGTTAATTGGTCTCACATTACAACATTTACTTCCTGAGAAATTTACAACAACTTATATTGAAAATGCATCGATTACTTTACTGACACACATGAAAAACGAATGGAATTGTTCTCTTTATAATTGCACAAATCACTTAGTGAATTAAGTTCCTAAGTAAAAGGAGGAACTCCATGTATGAAGCATCTTCTTATAGTATAGAAGTGCTTTTTTTAATTTGTAATTGTTTTACATGTTTTAGATGAAGGATTAAGTTATCATGATGAAGAATATTATGAAATACAGGTATATTTTTCAAAAATAGTAAGTGCTTAATATAAAAAAGGCATGTCATTAAAATTAGTAGAGTCCTTTTATGTTAAGAACATATTATTAAAAAGAGGATAGGAAAAGGAGGTATAAATGGATGAATAAATTAGTTATCCCTCTCCTTTTTTTACTGTTGTTATCAGGATGTAAGGATGATTCTACTAAAGTTAATGAAGTTAATGGAATAGAAAAAGATTTGCAATCGCAAATAACTCAGCTTGAAATAGAAAAGAAGCAGTTGAAAGATCAAGTAACGGAAATGCAAAAGATTCTTGATGAAGAGAGAGATTCTTTAAGGACGACAATGAATTTAACATTTAAACTTTTAACAGCTATGGAGAAAAAAGATTTTATATATATCTCCTCCATCGCTTCATCAAATGTTCAAATTGATGAACAAGACAGTTCTATTTTATTTGATCAACAAAACTATAGGCTCGAACTTACCGATAAAACTGTACATAATTTAGAAAACTTGGAGTATCGATTTTATGATTTAGAGGATGACAAGATGACTATAGGATTCGCTAAATATTTTTTGGAAGGGCATAGTACCATATATTTTGAATTTATCAACGTTGAAGGTACATGGTTAATAGATTATATAGTTACGAATGCATAATAGTGTGGTTAGTGGAAGGAGTTTACTTATGAACATAAGACTTGCAGAGAGAAAAGACTTTGACCAATTAATACAAATGAGATGGGATTTTACAATTGAAGATTATGAAACGAAATCTTTCGGTGAAAACGAGATGGATTCGTTTAAATTGGAGTGTCAAACATTTTTAGAAAATGCGCTGAATAGTGGGAATTGGTTTATTTGGGTCGCTGAGGAGGACGAAAAAATCGTATCCCATATTTACATCGAACTAATTCAAAAAGTACCTCGTCCAGGAAGAATCACTTTTCCATTTGCTTATATGACGAATGTATATACGATTAAAAAATACAGAAGCAAAGGGATCGGAAGTAAATTGATGAAGACGATACATGAATGGGTGAAAGAAAATAAATATGAATTCATTATCGTATGGACAAGTGATGCCAGCAGAAATTACTACGAAAGGAATGGATATAAGCTTTGTAATGATCCTATGGAATTTTTTTATTAAGTTAATTTAAGTAGAGTAGGGGAAGTATAAAAATGACATATAAAGTGATTGAAAAATTAAATGAGAACCAGCTTAATCATTTACTTGCTTTGTTTAAAAATGAATGGTGGACGAAAAATAGACAAGCTATAGATATAAAAAAAATGCTAGAAAATAGTAATGTAGTTATTGGGCTTATTCATGAAGAAACAGATGAATTAATTGGTTTTGCAAGAGTTATTACAGATACTGTTTATCGAGCTTTTATATTCGATGTAATTGCAAAAGAAGAATACAGAAATAGTGGTATAGGCAAGATTTTGATGGATTCTATTTTGAGCCATCCACTTGTACGAGATGTTGATAGAGTCGAACTTTACTGTCCTGATCGATTAGTTTCCTATTATGAAAAGTGGGGATTTTCAACAGATGTTAATGGCAGCAACTTAATGAGAAAAAAATAAGATGAAAATGAAAGAACCTCCACTATGTATATGCAAAGGGAGGTTCTAAGTCTGTTCTATAAGAAAGCCAATTTAAAAACCTCTTTTATAAGGTGTAGGAGGCTCTACTTCTCCTGTGATTGACTCTTCAGCGTGAAGTGCCCAATAAGGGTCCTTCAACATTCCACGGCCAATGGCTACTAATTCTGCATCGCCTTCTTCGATAACTTTTTCCGCTAGATTAACATCTTCTAATATACCAACAGCAATGACTGGTAAATCCAGTGCTTGTTTAAATGCACGAGCAAATGGAACTTGATAGCCCGGTGTATTTGCAGGTTTTACTTTACCGGGTGGTGCCTCACCGCCACTTGAAACGTGGAAAACATCAACACCAGCTTCTTTATATTTTTTAGCAAGTTCTAAAGAATGTTGTAGACCATATCCATTATCCATATATTCAACAGCAGAAATTCTCATGATTAACGGCATTCCATCAGGCATAACACTTCGAATTGCTTGAATAACTTCTACGCCAAATTTAGATAAATCTTTTCCATAATCATCTGATCTATTGTTAATAGCAGGTGAATGGAATTGATGAATTAGGTAACCATGTGCCCCATGAATTTCAATTGTATCGAAACCGGCTACAATTGCTCGTTTTGCTGCATCTTTAAACTTATTGACCATTTCTTTCACTTCATCAGTTGAAAGAGCTCTCGGTTTTTTCCACTTACTATCTACTGGAATATCAGATGAACTAACAGGTTCTTTGGCGTCTGTTGCTTTTCTGCCGGCATGAGCAATTTGAATACCTATTTTCGAGCCATATTTATGTACTTCTGAGACAATTCTTTCATAAGCAGGAATCTGTTCATCAGACCACAGTCCTAAATCATTGTCCGTAATTCTCCCATCAGGCTCCACATCAGTCATTTCAACTATTATTAAACCTGACCCACCGACAGCTCTTGAAACATAGTGAACAAAATGCCAATCATTTGGAATGCCGTCCTTAGCTTCAACGGAATATTGACACATTGGTGGCATTACAACTCTATTTTTTATTTCAAGCCCTTTTAGCTTTATAGGTGAAAATAAATGACTCATTCTAACACACTCCTTTCGTATTATTATCTTTGTTTCTTCTCTGGTAATCAAATCATGTGCTTTTAAATTTTAATATATCTAGATGGAGGGGAAAGTTAGGGGTATACAAAATAATATCATTTCCTAAACCTAGGGTATTCACTTTGAGATGAAATAACCGGTATATTACAAATGAAGGTAATAAAGATGCTATCCAAAAGTTTATTTAGCATACACAGGTAGAAGTTATAAAGAATACAATTGACGAAATTGAAAGACAGCTTAATACAACTCAAATCACATATACTTTTATTTGAAATATGATTAAGAATAAAGTATAGAAACCTACAATAGAAGATACTTTAGTAAAATAAAAAAATGAAATATATTCCTCATAATCATAAAATATTAGTTGTATTTATACATTAAGCATGTTACATTATGTATATTAATACTAAAAAAACGTATAAACATACATTGGAGGAATATAAAATGAACAAAAAAGTCGTTTTAGCTTATTCAGGTGGTTTGGACACATCTGTAGCAATCACATGGTTAAAGGATGAAGGATATGATGTTGTTGCTGTTTGTCTAGATGTTGGTGAAGGAAAAGATTTAGAGTTTGTTAAAAACAAAGCCCTACAAGTTGGAGCTATCGAGAGCTATATGATCGATGCAAGAGAAGAATTTGCAAATGAATACGCTCTTATAGCACTTCAAGCTCATACATGGTATGAAAATAAATACCCACTTGTTTCCGCTTTATCGCGTCCGTTGATTTCGAAAAAATTAGTAGAAATTGCAGAACAAACAGGTGCAACTGCAGTAGCTCACGGCTGTACAGGTAAAGGGAATGACCAAGTACGTTTCGAGGTTTCGATTAAAGCTTTGAATCCAAGTTTAGAGGTAATTGCACCAGTTCGTGAATGGAGCTGGAGTCGTGAGGAAGAAATTGAATATGCAAAGACGAAAAATATTCCTATTCCTATTAACTTAGACAGTCCATTTTCTATTGACCAAAACCTTTGGGGGCGTTCAAATGAATGTGGAATTCTAGAAGATCCGTGGGCAGCACCTCCAGTTGATGCATATGATTTAACAGTTGCATTAGAGGATGCACCTGATACTCCAGATATTATTGAAATTGAGTTTAAAAATGGAGTCCCAGTTGCTCTTAATGGTGTGGAATATAAATTATATGAGTTAATCCTAAAATTAAATGATTTAGCTGGTAAACATGGTGTTGGACGTATTGACCATGTAGAAAACCGATTAGTTGGGATTAAATCACGTGAAGTATATGAAATTCCAGGAGCTCATACTCTATTACTTGCCCATAAAGAGTTAGAAGATATTACTCTAGTAAAAGAGTTGGCTCACTTCAAACCAGTGATGGAGAAAAAATTAACAGAGCTTATTTATGAAGGACTTTGGTTCTCTCCACTAAGAACTGCACTAGAGGCTTTCTTAAAAGAAACACAAGTATATGTAAATGGTACAGTTCGCGTGAAGCTTTTCAAAGGCCATGCAATTGTCGAAGGGCGTAAATCTCCAAACTCTCTATACAATGAAAAGCTTGCAACATATACAAAAGATGATGAATTTAACCATGCTTCTGCAGTTGGATTTATCGAACTTTGGGGTCTTCCAACTAAAGTTCACGCTATGGTGAATAAGGGAGCAGAGAAGGTGCAATCATGACCAAATTGTGGGGCGGAAGATTCCAAAAATCTGCCGAGCAATGGGTAGATGAATTTGGTGCTTCCATTGGCTTTGACCAAACACTAGTAATGGAAGACTTAGATGGCAGTATCGCGCATGTTAAAATGCTTGGAGATTGCAAAATCCTTCCTTCTAAAGATGTCCAACAAATATTGTTTGGTCTAGAAGAGTTAAAAAAACGTGCAGCAGAAAACGAGTTAGAGTTTTCTGTTGCAAATGAAGATATTCATTTAAACTTAGAAAAAATGTTAATTGATCTAATTGGTCCAGTTGGCGGTAAGCTACACACTGGCCGTAGTCGAAACGATCAAGTAGCTACTGATATGCATCTATTCCTGAAAAATAGAGTAGGTGAAATCATTGAGTTAATTGACCTCTTCCAAAAAACACTTGTGGAACAAGCAGAAAAACATGTGGAGACTCTTGCACCAGGTTACACCCATTTACAACGAGCGCAACCAATTTCGTTTGCACATCATTTAATGGCTTATTTCTGGATGCTAGAACGCGATAAAGATCGTTTTCATGACTCGATTAAACGTATTGATATCTCTCCGCTAGGAGCAGGTGCACTTGCAGGTACTACTTTTCCAATCGACCGAAAATTGGCCGCTGATTATTTAGGCTTTTCAAATGTATATGCTAACAGTATGGATGCTGTAAGTGACCGAGATTTTATCGTGGAATTCCTTAGTAACTCCTCGATGCTGATGGCACACCTGTCAAGATTTGCCGAAGAAATTATTCTATGGTCTAGTTCAGAATTCAATTTTATTGAACTGGATGATTCGTTCTCTACTGGTTCTAGTATTATGCCTCAAAAGAAAAATCCAGATATGGCCGAGTTGATCCGGGGAAAAACAGGGCGTGTGTATGGAAATCTTATGGGCTTGCTGACTGTAATTAAAGGATTACCCCTTGCTTATAACAAAGACATGCAAGAAGATAAGGAAGGTATGTTCGATACAGTTCATACAATTGTTGGATCGTTGAAAATTTTTGAAGGTATGGTTCGTACAATGACGGTTCATACAGAGCGACTTCACGATACTGTTCATAAAGATTTTTCTAACGCAACAGAACTTGCTGATTATCTTGCTTCAAAAGGGCTTCCATTCAGAGAAGCACATGAAGTGACAGGAAAGTTGGTTTTCCTATGTATCCAACGAGGCTATTTCTTATTGGATCTTCCACTAGAAGATTTACAAGAAGCAAGCAATCTAATCGAGTCTGATATTTACGATGTCCTTTCACCATTAGCGGCCGTAAAAAGAAGAAATTCATTAGGTGGAACTGGATTTGAGCAAGTTAAAATACAAATTAATGAAGCTAAAAATCGTTTAGCATAATAATAACTGTAGAAACCACTCACATTCGTGTGAGTTTTCTACAGTTTATTGGTTTTTAAGCATATCAGTGCTTGTGAAATATCTTACTTTACTCCCATTGCTAACTTTATAGAAAGTCGAATCGGCAGACTAGGGTTAGCAAATTGATTAACATCCCCGACAAAAAAAATGTCCTTCTGGGGATAGTAAAATGCAAAGGAACCAGATGAGCCGGAGTGACCCAGTAATTCTCCCTTTTCCATAAACGGCATTAATAATCCACCAAGAGTAATTCTCATATATCCTCCCCCATAGCTAATCGGTCCCATTGTGATTTGAAGCTTGTTATAATTAGCTAGTTCGTCAAATACAATTTTATTAAACAACTTACCGCCAAAAAATGCTTTAATAAATATCATCATTTCTCTAGCAGTAGTAACAGCACCGCCACTCGCACGACAACTACAAATAAACATAGGGCGGTTCAATACTTTATCCTTATAGTAAATATGTGGTATAAAATCATTTTCACTTTGTGGAAGATAAGTATTCTTAAGCTCTAGTGGAATAAAAATTAATTGCTGGTAGGCTTCTGCCAGTGTCGTTCCATTTACGTTTTCAATAATTTCACCAAGTAAATCAAAGTTGAGGTCAGAATAATAGGCTTTTCCATTAGTACGCGGAATGAAATGTGGTTTTAGTTCTTTTGCCCAATTTAAAAGTTCATGAAAAGAAAAGCTGAAATCTTGATTAATAACTTTTCTTTTAGTTGAACTCTTCTTCTCTTCAAATTTATCAGGTAATCCGCTAATTTGAAACAACAAGTCGTATAAAAGTAAGTCAAATGAATATTCCTTTGACTTGTATATATGCAGTCCGCTTAAATGTTCTTGGTCAATAAATTCAGATATTTTATTCCTCAATGATAGCTTTCCTTGTTCTTGCAAAATTAAGATACAAGCAGTGGTCAAAAGCTTTGTTATGCTTGCCATAAGCAATGGTGAATCTAATTCCTTACCACCATAGCCTTTGTACCAAGAAAATTCACCTCTTGTATCTTCCATATAAACAATTCCTTCATGAATGCGCTTATTAACCATAGTTTTATTAAAAACCTTTTCTAAAATTATAGATTTATACATTTTCATAAGGTCTCCTTTCTAAGATCTGATACAAAATGTTGCTATTATTAATTTCTTTAATACTCATAAGTAAAGTGGAAGTAAATGTACAGAATCCTTTTATATTATTCTTTAAATAAAAAATATATCCCTTCTTTAAACATTTAAACAAATAGACCAATAAGAAACTGTTTAAAACACAACTTATAGAGTAATTCTCTACTGGTATTAAAGTAGATATAATACAGAATATACACTTGTGTATACTTGACTGATTGAGCAATCTGATATATTAACAAATATAGGAAAGACAAGTTACGTGTATAATTATTCTTTACGTGGTATTATAATTGCATAGATGAATAGTCCTTCGGGGTCGGGTGAAATTCCCAATCGACGGTGATGAAGAAATTCTAAGCCCGTGAGCCTTTTTAAGGCAGGATTTGGTGCGAATCCAAAGCCGACAGTATAGTCTGGATGGGAGAAGGACGTTTGAACAACTTTATTTACTTATGGAGAAAAACTTCTTCTATAGGTTTATTTGTTGATGAAAATAACTTTTCTAACGACCCCGTAGAGATTCTCTATGGGTTTTTCTTTTTTTAAAATGAAAAACCAATTACAACTTTATATTATATTCCTTCGGGGTCGGGTGAAATTCCCAATCGACGGTGATGAAGAAATTCTAAGCCCGTGAGCCTTTTTTAAGGCAGGATTTGGTGCGAATCCAAAGCCGACAGTTAAAGTCTGGATGGGAGAAGGATGTAAGAGCAAGAAGCCTTTTAAATTTTCTGGATTTAAAAAGGTTTATTAAGTATTGCTTAAATTACATAATCCCAAAACCCCTTAATTTCTAAGGGGTTTTCTTTTGTTTATCAGAGAATTTTGTTGTCAAGACAGGAGGTTTTCTGAATTAAATAAAATATTTCTGAATAGAGGTGTTTATGTTGTTTACTGGAATTATAGAAGACTTAGGAAAAGTTAAGGCCCTTAAAAGTGGTGCGAACAGTATGAAGTTAACATTGGAATCTTCTAAAATAGTTGAAGACATTCATTTAGGTGACAGTATTGCTGTTAATGGTGTTTGTTTAACAGTTATTGCTTATTCTAATAATCATTTCACTGTAGAAATAATGCCAGAAACTGTTAAGTCAACAAATATTCGTTCACTGCAAATTGGCCATGAAGTCAATTTAGAAAGAGCGATGGCGGCAAATGGAAGGTTTGGTGGACATTTTGTTTCTGGTCATGTGGATGGAACGGGTGTCATCTTAAGAAAAAGAAAACTGGAAAATGCGGTGTACGTAGATATCGGTATTGATAGAGAACTCAGTAAATATTGCATGCTAAAAGGTTCGGTAGCGATCGATGGAATTAGTTTAACTATTTTCGAAGTGCAGCCCACACAAATAACAGTATCGCTTATTCCACATACATTCAGCGAGACAATCTTAGGTATTAAAAGAGAGCAAGACATTGTAAATATTGAAAATGATTTATTGGGGAAATATGTTATTCAACAATTAGATCAAAAACAAGAGAAATCAACGAACTCAACAATAACGATGGATTTCTTAAGACAAAATGGATTTTAATAAAGGGGCTTTTACTATGTTTCATACAATTGAGGAAGCAATAGATGATTTAAAAAAAGGTAAAGTCATTATTGTAGTGGATGACGAAAGTCGAGAAAATGAAGGAGACTTTCTAGTATTGGCAGATTACGCTACACCCGAAAATATTAACTTTATGGCAACGTATGGTCGTGGATTAATATGCACACCTATTACGAAGAATTTAGCTGATTATCTAAATTTATCTCCTATGGTCGAAAATAATACGGATAACCATCAAACAGCCTTCACTGTTAGTATAGATTATAAAACAACAGAGACCGGTATTAGTGCATTTGAACGTTCTGAAACGATATTACAACTTTTGAATGCTGAGTCAGTAGGCTCTGACTTCCGTCGACCTGGTCATGTGTTCCCACTAATAGCAAAAGACAATGGTGTACTTGAACGTCCGGGTCATACGGAAGCAGCGGTTGATTTTGCAAAACTTTGCGGAGTTAAACCCGCTGGTGTCATTTGCGAAATTATGAGTGAAAATGGGGAAATGGCTAGAGTACCAGAATTAAAAGAAATAGCAAATCTTCATGGATTGAAATTTGTCACTATTGAAGCATTAGTAAATTATCGAAATGCACATGAAAAATTAGTGATGGGTGAATAGCTTTAATTAAGAGGAAATATTAACTTATAAAATTAAAAATTTAGGAGAGATAAAGAATGGGACAAATATTTGAAGCACAATTAATCGGAACAGATTTGAAAATAGGTATTGTAGTTGGTAGATTTAATGAGTTTATCAATGGAAAATTATTAGATGGTGCAATGGACGGGTTGAAACGTCACGGTGTTTCTTTGGATAATGTAGATGTAGCATGGGTACCTGGAGCATTTGAAGTACCATTTTTAGCGAAAAAAATGGCGGAAACAAAAAAGTATGACGCAATTATCGGTTTAGGAACTGTTATTCGAGGCTCTACTACACATTACGATTATGTATGTAACGAAACAGCAAAAGGTATTGCAAGTGTGGGGTTAACAACGGGTGTGCCAGTTATGTTCGGCATTGTGACAACGGAAACAATCGAGCAAGCTATTGAACGTTCTGGTACAAAAGCTGGTAACAAAGGTTATGATGCAGCAGTATCTGCAATTGAAATGGCGAATTTAAGCCGTTTATTTTAATAGACATAAAAAACAGGCTATCATTAGCCTGTTTTTTTATATTCGCTTGTTCCAATCGATTTAAGAGGGCTGAAAATTGGATTAAATGGAGAAATGTCTCAAATTACTTAAAATTCTCTTTTTTTTATATTTTACTATGTTATGATATTTTCATCTTAGTTTTCAGACAGCAGGGGGATTTTTTGTGAAGAAATTATCAAAATGGTTGCTTCAATTGACGGTAGCTTTTATAGGTATTTTACTGATAAGTGGCTTACCTATATTGATCACAGGTATACAACAAGGGGAGTTTAGGGGAAAGGAATATTCGCAACATATACTTGCACTATTTCCAATTTCTAATTTTATGGATCAATACTATGGTCCACATATAGGGGAGTATATTACCTATTCCTTAGAGATATTATTTTTGGCATTACTAGTTGCAATATTTTTAGCATTATTATTTACGATTCTAACAATGCTGTTTAAAGAACGAACAAGACAGCGAATTAAAACGATCTTTTTCTTTTTGGAATCCTTTCCAGACATATTAGTGATCTTGCTTGTTCAGTTAACGGTAATTATGATTCATAGAAATACAGGTATTTTTCTTTCTAAAATAGCCGTCACTGGTGGAGAAAAGATTTATATGCTTCCTGTTTTTTGTTTGATGATTTTACCGATGGTACAGCTGTATCGCTTAAGCATGCTGACATTTGAGGCAGAGGAACGTAAAATGTATGTAGAACTTTCAAAGTCGCTTGGTTTTAATAAATTAATTATTTTAATTATACATATATTTAGGAATGCAATTGTTAGTATATTTTTTCAATCGAAAAAGACGATGTGGTTTATGCTTTCTAATTTATTTATTTTAGAACGAATGTTCAATATGCCAGGTATTATGTTTCACTTGAGCCAAAACATGTCTGGCGAGCTTTTTTTAATTACAGTTTGCAGTTTCTTTTTACCTGTTTTCATACTGTACAGCTTTGGTGAGTGGTACTTTTTACGCCGTTTGAATCGGGGAGGTGCTATCTTATGAAGTCTGTTTGGAAGCAACCTTATTTTGTTTTTGGATTTATCATTCTTGCATTCTTTTTAATAGGAAGTTTTGTATTCGAATGGATTAATGGACCGGATCCTAAGCAAACATTTTTTATATACGAAAAAGGTAAATTAGTAGAAGCAGCCCCACTTTCACCTAGTTGGGCTAATCCTTTTGGGACAGACCAGTTCGGTTATGATATGTTTGCAAAAATTATGCTAGGTGCAAAATATACTATTATTGCTGCAATGGGAGTTGCTGCAGTCCGTATGTTTATTGCAGTACCCCTAGGTTTTGTCATAGGTACGTATTGGCAAAAGAAACGTTCATTATTGAATAGTTTTATTGATCCGCTACATTATGTGCCAATGACCATATTTTCCTATCTCATGTTGTTTCCCGTATTATGGGAGCCGATGGAAGGGTTCTCTACAACGGTATGGGAACGTATTGTTATTCAAGTTGTGTTAATGGCTATTATAACCGTTCCTATTGTGTCCGCTTTAATTGGGAATGAAGCGAATTTACTTTATCAGCAGGAATACATTTTAGCTGCAAGAACACTTGGAGCGAGTCGTCGAAGAATAATAACGAGACATCTCTTTCCAATGATGCGGGAAAAATTGTTTGTACTTTATGGTCAGCAAGTGGTTGAAACATTAGTTGTTTTTACACATTTAGGACTTCTTCAATTATTTATTGGGGGGACAAATGTGAGCTATGATCCGATGTTTGGAGATCCACCTAAATCGATAGCGTATGAATGGGCTGGACTATTTGGTTCTTCGTTTCGATATTTACAAGGTGTTCCATGGCTGCCCCTTGCTCCAGCAATCTGTTTCGCACTCGTTATATTAGCTGTTGCCACTATGATCGAGGGCTATACGCGAGCAGTGAGTGGGCAAGTAATCATTCCGAAACGAAGAAAAGCTGTATTTGTTTCGGATGACACAATTGAATGGAATCAACGTCAGTTAAAAGAAAAGTTGCGTTTGCTACATCAAACTGAAAAACAAAAATCAACAAAACTGTAGGCTTTAGTCTACAGTTTTTTTACAGCATATTAAATTTTAGGAGGAATTTAAAATGAAAATGCCAACACATATATTAGCAGTTGGGGGAATAGTAGAGAACGAAAAGGGAGATATTCTGTTAGTGAGAACACTTCATGGGGGATGGGTTTTTCCTGGCGGTCAAGTGGAAATAGGCGAAAATCTAATGGATGCCTTATGTAGAGAAATAAAAGAAGAAAGCGGAATAGATATAGTTGTTTCTCGCATGATTGGTATTTATTCAAATACTGGTATTCATAAATGGTATGACAATAAAACGGATGTCCCTACTAAGTTGATAGTAGATTTTTTGTGCAAGCAAACTAGCGGAGAACTTTGTACTTCTGATGAAACAACAGAAAGTGGCTGGGTGGCAAAAAATAAAGTGTTAGATTTAATTACTGCTCCAGCTATACTTGCACGTTATCAAGCTTATTTAGATTTTAATGGTACTGTAAATTATATGGAATATGTAACAAAACCAGATTTTGTACAGAAGTTAAACAGGAAAATATAGATCTAGTAAACTCTCTTCTTTAAAAGTGACTCAAAGAAGAGGTCCATATCAATAGTTTGGTTCTCTAAATAATATATCGCTAGATACAGGTTTAATGCCGATTTCCCTAGACCAAATAGATAATTGTCCTATATGATGCGTTTCGTGTGAAATGATATGATGCAAAATTTTATCGTAAGAAAATGAATAAGTAATACCCTTTTTATTAGTAATTTTTAATACTTGATTGTCCTGATTAGAAATCCACCTTTGGATAAAATCATAAGTATTTTGCTTTGTTTCATTCGAAAAATTAATTACGTCTTCAAGGTTGGTAATTAAGTCAATATTACTCTCTATAACAGGTGTACCATTCATTTGATTGATCCATAGTTGTTCACAATCTATTACATGGTATAAATTATGTAAAATACTACCCATCCCACCTATACGTTTTTTTGTTAGCTCTTCAAAAGATAAATCGAGACACCATTCAAACCAATCATTCCTTATTTGCCAATTATACAAAAACATCTCAAGCACTTTCTTACCTCCTATTCTTAAACTATTATTTCATATTATCGCAAATATTCTATAATATTGGTAGGATAGAAAAAAGTCTTAAGAAGACGGCTGCTAGAAGAAAGATTTTGTTGGGTTTAAGGAGAACTACTACTTAAATATTTAATAGAGTTTAGTAAAAGATGCTACAGCTAATTTTAGTCTAGAAGGGGGATGTATTAGATTTACATACAAAATAGATCAAATTCTTTAATTATTGTAGTTCATGAAATTTACGGAATTAATCAGCATATGAATTATATTTGTCGTACATTATCAGAAAAAGGGTTTGATGTTATTTGTCCCAGTTTATACGAACTTGAAACATCATTTGAATATATTCAAGAGGAAGTTGCTTATAAACATTTTATGGAGAACGTAGGTTTTACAAATGCTTCTAAAAAAATCAAATGTGTATTGTCTGACATGAAAGATAGATATGAGAAAGTATATATAGTTGGATTTAGTGTGGGGGCTACGATTGCTTGGTTGTGTAGTGATGAAAATGGTGTCGATGGAATTGTCGGATTTTATGGTTCTCGTATAAGAAGCTATATAGAGATAGAACCCTTATGTCCTTCATTGCTTTTTTTTCCAGAAATAGAGAAATCGTTTAATGTGAACGAGTTAATCCAACGTTTAGAAGAAAAGAATATAAAGGTACATAAATTTAACGGCCATCACGGGTTTAGTGACCCATTTTCTCATAAATATCATGAAAAATCAGCACAAAAAGCATTTAACAAGATGTTCGATTTTTTCAGAAAAATTGAGTAAAAAAAAGATGTAAAGCGATAGAAAAACTGAATAAAGGAGTGCTTAATATGAATGAAAGATACCCGATAGGTGAGTTTGAATTTGATGGAAAAATTACTAGGAATGAGATTGAGGAATGGATTAAGCAGATTGAAGATTTGCCTGAATTATTAGCAGTTGCTGTAAGTGACTTGAATGACCAACAAATGGATACAGCTTATCGTTTAGGAGGGTGGAAAGTTCGTCAAGTAGTTCATCATCTTGCGGATAGCCATATGAATGCATATATTCGATTTAAATTAGCAATCACAGAAGATACTCCAGTAATCAAGCCTTATAACGAAGGAGAATGGGCAGAACTTCCTGATTACGAACTTCCGGTTGAGACTTCCATATCTCTTCTTAAAGCCTTACATATAAGATGGGTTAAACTATTAAAAAGCCTAACCTTTACGGATTTAGAGAAGACCTTTGTTCATCCAGATTCAGGTGAAATTTCAATTGGAAAAAATATTGGCATTTATGCTTGGCATGGTCAACACCATCTTGCTCATATAACTTCTTTATGTATTCGTAAGGGCTGGTAAATTGGACTTTTTTGATAGAAGCATGGCTGTAAATAGAAGAAATTGCTACAGGACATGCTAATGAAACAAGCAACATTTCTTTAGTGATTCAATCAATGTATTGTTATTTACTATTAGGGAAGGGGGGAAGAAAAATGAAAAACTGGTTGTATACTTTGTATTTTATTGTTCTTGGAGTTATATCTTTTATAACCCAGGAGGTTGTTACTTTCGTTATGTTGGGTATTATTTTAATAGCTCTTAATAATATTCATTCAACATTGAAGGAAATACTAAAAAATAATAAAACTAACATTAACTAAGGGGGACGCTTCTAAAAGAAGATAAATAATTAAATCAAAATGCCGAATTATTGTGATATTACTTTCTTTCTAATCTTGTTTTATTTTATTTAAAAGTTACCTTTCTTATGGAAAGAGGTGTGTCCTTGTATGCCTCTAGAATGCCTTTCTTGTCAATTTGATCTTTTAATACTTCCTTGTATGGTAGTTGTACTTCCAATTCATTCTTTAAAGGAGAGAAGGAAAGCGAAACGGTTTCTGGATTTTCCCAATGAGCAACGATGGGTTTGTCCGTAACAAAAAGAAACAATTGTGGAAATCCGTTTTGAAAAAAGGGATGATTCCTTTTATTATCACCAGGTTCATTTAAACTAATATAAAGAGAAAGATAATCACTAAATTTTAGCAAATCCAATTGGTACATTAAGGTTTCATTCTTATCCGCATTTTCCTTCAATCCTAGTTCCTTTGAAAGTCGCTTTTTTCTTTGCTTTTCTTCATTCCAAAACTCCTTAACTACGGATTCGGTAGCATCATGAAGTAATGAGGAATAGTGTAAACTACATAACAAGCCTGCATACTTGCTCATTTTTTCAACCTCATCCAGTCCCTTTTTATAAAAAGGGATTTTAAGCTCAGTCGGGTAGTCAATAAATGAGTAGGGCCTATCTGTTTTATCATTCCATACTGGAGAAGTATCTAACTCTATCCATCCTCTATCATGTTCTTTGATCGCCAGTAGCACTTCTGGTGTTCGTTCAAGCTCAAAAAAATAATCCTTCTTACAATTTTGGGCGATTTTCCCTGCAATTTTGGCATGATCATTCTGAGTAACCATTACATAGCTTTGTTCTCGTTCTAATATAATCATTTCTGTATATCCTTTCTTTATATAACTCCATCATATTGAGTTTCTCATGTTTAATAGGTACCTCATAACCAACAGATTTAAACAAATTTACTTTAATTGACTTTGCAAGGGTGAAGTTAAATCCTTAAAGTCTTTTGAATAGGATGTCCAATTTAACCATGATAGACTCATTGGGAATTTAGAATTTGGATCTGTATTAGTTACATAGAGGAGATAATATCAGTTATTATGTTAATATTTATATTGCCTATATTGTAGTTCTCAAAATGACTGTGAATCTCAGAAATGAGGTTCACTTCATTTTTTTCATTTTACGAATCTTTTATAGGTACTAAAAGAAGAATTTGTTGACAGGATTTAAAATGTTTGTTATTTTTAACTGACGAACGTTCGGAAGGGTGATAGTATGACAATAAATAGAATAAAAGAAGTTGCGCTTAACCGATTTGCCCAGAATGGATATGATGGAACATCAATGGCTCACATTGCTGATGAGGTAGGAATAAAAAAACAATCTATTTACACATACTTTAAAGGAAAAGACGAGCTTTTTCTTGATGTTTGTAACGACGTGTTTGCTAATGAATTAAGAATAGTTACCAATTTTATTGACGGTAACAAGAAGCTTCCTATTAAGGATTTCTTATTTAATTTTCTGTTGCATTATAAAGAGCAATATGAAAAAAATGGCTATACTAAATTTTGGCTTCGTATAACGTTTTTTCCTCCTACTCATCTCTATAATGAAGTCATGGAATATGTATATGAATACTTAGACAAGGTAGAAGAACTACTAGTTCCAATTTTAGAAGAAGCAATCATAAAAAAGGAAATTAGCTCTTCAATTGAGGCTAAGAAAGCTACAGTAGCATTCTTAGGGGTATTAGATGGAATTTTTGTAGAAATGTTATATGGTGGTCCCGAGCGTTCGAATAAAAGATTAGATGCTTCTTGGTATCTTTATTGGCGTGGATTATCGAAGGATTAAGAAGCTTTACGGAGGGAAACTATATGAATCGAAATTGGGCACTTGTAATTATTGCTGGTGTTATTGAAATTTTTTGGGCAATGGGTTTGAAGTACTCAGATAACTGGATTTCTTGGCTTGTGATTGCCTTCCTAATATATTTATCATTTGTCGTGTTACTAAAAGCTTTACAAACCGTACCAGTTGCCTCGGCGTATGCTGTCTTCACTGGAATTGGTACAGCTGGAACCGTTGTGGTAGAGATGATTGTATTCGGAGAACCATTTAGTTGGACTAAAATATTTTTTATACTTTTGCTATTAGCTGGTGTAATTGGTTTAAAATTGATCACCACCGATTCAAGCGAGAAAGATGGTGTAGCATAAATGGATTGGGTATACCTTATTTTAGCTGGATGTCTTGAAGTTATAGGAGTTATAGGTTTGAACAGAGTCATTAAATACAAGAACATTCAATCATATGTAATTTTAATTGTTGGTTTTATTTTAAGTTTTAGTTTTCTGGCATTAGCAATGAAAACTCTCCCTATGGGAATATCTTATGCAGTTTGGACAGGTATAGGAACAGTAGGGGGAACACTTGTAGGAATGTTTATTTATGGAGAATCTAAGGATTGGAAAAGAATTGCATTTATAGGCATGATCGTAGCTGCAGTAATTGGGTTGAAACTGACTTCCTAAAAGAATTTTATAGAACTATTGGAATTAAAGAATGGAGCTCTAACTTGTCAAAATTAAAATATTTGATGAAATTTCAAAGTGAAAAACTAAGTTCGTAAATATGGAATATTCGCAATGAGTAATATATTTTAATACAGAAAGAGATACTACCTTATTTCAAGGTGTATCTCTTTTTACAATTGAGTTTCAATAATGATGGAGTTGTCAGTTTAATATACATAGCGTTTGACCATATCGTAATTTAAATGAACAAGAAGTTATTGCTGAGTATTAAATCATACTGTAGTTGCATGTATGTTTTAATAGTTGTATTAGCAATTTTGTTGGTTATTATTTTGTACGTTATTGCGTTTAGTTTGATTTAAATCTTGTTCTTCCGCGAATTCTTCCCGATTGTTTTTTCTTGAATTAGGTTCTTTCTTTTTAAAGTTTGGTTTACTTTTCTTTGTCATGGTATCGTCACCTCCTAGAGTTTAATGTGCTCTGTAAAGATGGTCTTATTCAAAATGAATAGTTCTTTACAATGCTTAATGAAATTGGAAAAGATTCGCTTATTTAATTTGGAAATCAGCTACCACATTCTTTAATCCAACTAGTCTTTTCTCCATTTTATTTTCCACAAAAAAATCCCCTAAAATGGGGACTTGATTTTATGCTTGTGATTTATGGTGGAATGGACATTTTCCTTGAATTGGCTCAATATCATCACCTATAAAGAATTGCTTCCATTCATTATGCGTCGGGTCGCCGAAGTGACCTATATCTGGATGCTTAGGCAACTGATCCCAAGCTTCTACACGTTTACGAACTTTTTCACGTGACATAATACCGCCTTTTTCAGTTCCTTCTAATCCTTCAAAAATCTTGCGAGGCTGGAATCCAAGAACCATCGCATTTCCTAAATGACGTGTCTTTCGCTTCTTATATGCAGGAGCATTTCCGAACACGAAGATTGGCTCTCCATTGAATCGGAAATCCCATAAATAGTGTTCAGGGTCGCGAGGGCTGTCTTCCGGCCATTCAACTTCATCGACCTCATGTAAGTATTGGAGAATCTCCCAAAATTGCTTTCGGTAATCTGCGAGAGAACCCTCTTGCTCAAAAGGCTCTACAAATACAAAAAGACCGTGTCTCTTGTAGTTTGGCAGTTTAAATAAATCTAGAAAGCCTTCTAGTGCAAGCGGTAGATTACTCCAGTCCTCTTGATTGATATATGCATAGCGGAGCTCGCCTTTCAGTTCGCCACTCATTCCAAAAAAACATGGAAACGTTTTATCCGTTACCGTGTTATGAAAGGTTTCGTATTCTTTATAGAGCCAAATCGGCAAGTCTTTTCTAGTATGAAAATCTTCTTTTGTTAATAAAGCTCGTTCCTTCGTAATCATACAATCGCCTCCACTATCTTTATTCACTCATCTCGTTATGTCTAGTCTTTACCCCATCCTAAATTTCCTGAAACAATGAAGTTCAAATGAAAAAAATTCACAAATAGGTTATGAAATGAAAAATCAAGGGAATAAAAAAGGAATGAATTAAGAAATTGGAGGATGACTTATTGTGAAAATAATTCAAAATCAATCTCAAATACATTGTCAAAGCGAATATGGAACACTTAAAAAAGTCGTATTATGTGAACCTCAATACATGGAAATTAGAGAAGTGATTAATGATGTTCAAAAAAAATATATAAATGATAATATTGACCGTTCACTTGCTATTTCGCAGCATCAGATATTTGAACAAACATTACGGAACGAAGGTGTGGAAGTGATTAAACTACGACCAAGTAAAGACCACCCTGAACAAGTCTTCACTAGAGATATTGGTTTTACTTTGGGTAATCGTTTATTTATTTCCGAAATGGCGAATCCGATTCGTAAAGGCGAAGAGAAAGTATTAGCTCATTGGATGAATGAACATGACATTTCGTATAAGAAGCTTTCAACGCATCCCATTGAAGGTGGCGATGTAATCGTAGATGGCAATCGTGTATTTATTGGAATTAGCCATCGTACATGTATGAAAGCTATTCAAGCTTTGCAAAGTGAATTACCTGATTTTGAGATTCTACCTATTCCTTTTAAACCAAATTATTTACATCTAGACTGTGTGTTCAATATTCTTTCCTCAAAAGATGCGTTGATTTATCCTGATGCGCTCGATCCACAAATAGTGGACCGTTTGTCGAGCATGTATCATTTAATCGAAGTGAGCGAAAGTGAGCAGTTCTCAATGGGTACGAATGTGTTGTCTATTGGTCATAATCGAGTGTTTAGTTTACCAATAAATCGTGACGTTAATCATCAGCTGAGACAGCATGGATATCAAGTGTTGGAGGTCGAGTTCTCGGAAATCATTAAATCAGGTGGATCATTCCGATGTTGTTCAATGCCAATCGTACGCCATTAAGAATAATGTCAATAGCATCTTATTAGGAGAATATGCTATTTTATGCAATGAAAAACCCTTTAGAATTTGTTCTAAAGGGTTTTTTGATTATTTTTTTCGTTTTCTTTCTATTAATACAGTACCTATGTACCTTTAAGAATCGACACGATTACACAAATATAGATTTAGAGAAAAACTGTCACAGGGGTAGTAAAATATAATGATAAAGTACATTTGTCTGTAATTGTGAATGATCAAAATAACAAAACAAGGGTAATAGAGGAATTGTTCAATTAACAAAACCATTTAAAAAGAGTAATTACATTGAAATAATTAAATTAGAAGCTGAATTTATGATCAAAAATGGAATAACAAATCCAAAAGTATATTACACTAATCGTTAATTTTATATTAAACAAACGGTGCTTCACTTGAAGAGCGTTGAGCTGCTTACCTGGCTCTTTTTCATTGAAGTAAAAGAGAAGGTTAGTTGAACAAGAAAGTATGGTAAAATCAAAAAAATTATTGAGGTGATTGTATGAAATACACTTGTCCTTGCTGTGGCTATAAAACATTAGATGAAGAACCGCCAAACACTTATGAAATTTGTGAAATATGTTTTTGGGAAGATGATGGTGTTCAATTTAGAGACGCTGATTATGAAGGTGGGGCAAATGATGTTTCATTAAGACAAGCACAACTAAACTACATTATGTTTGGGGCATGCCAAGAAGGCTCAATCGAATTTGTGAGAAAGCCGAACGAGAAAGATGTAGTAGACCCTGATTGGAAACAAATAATCTAGAAAGTTATTAAGCCTAGGAGGAGTACATCGTGAGAAATAAAAAAATACTCGTTTTTTCTTTTTTATTTATAAGTTTGCTATTCTTTGTCGGTTGCTCCGAGTATCAAGAAGACTTCACTTTCACAGGAACTGTTGAGAAGATAGTTGTTGAAGATAAAATACTGGTAATGAAAGAATACGATACACCTGAAAGTAGAAAAGAAGGAAATGTATATGAAATCCCAGTTGACAAAGTTGAAAGGTACAACGTCGGACAAAAACTGGAAGTAACAGTATTTTCCAATAATGATGTAGATGTTTGGGATTTGGACCATATGAAATTCGAAATAGAGGCAATTGATAACTAAACTCTCTTATTCATCTATCGGAATAGGTTAGTTGAAGAAGGTATTTCAACATTCAATAAAGAATTTGATGTAAGGGGTGAAAACATTGACTAGAATTGAATTTATTCGAAATGAAGAGAAGAAATATCACGATTATTGTTACGATAACTATAAATTATTTGAAGAAGGTTCTTGGTTATACAAACCTGTAAAAACGGTAACCGATTTATTACATTTATTTGATGATAAAGAGAATGTAAAAGTTCTAGACTTAGGTTGTGGAGTTGGTAGAAATAGTATTCCGATTGCTGAAGCAATCAAGTCCAAAAACGGTAAAGTTGTCTGTGTTGATTTACTTGATTCGGCATTACTAAAATTAATACAATATAGTAAAGAATATAAGGTTGAAGAAGTTATTCTCACGGAAAAAGCTGATTTAGGTAACTATGAAATCAAAACAAACGAATATGATTTAATAGTTGCCATTTCAAGTTTAGAACACGTTGAATCAGAAGTTGCTTTAAATAAAATTATACAGCAGATGGCAGATGGTACTCAAAACAACGGAGTAAATTGTATTATCGTGAACTCTGAAGTTACAGAAATTGATGAAGAAACTAACGAGAAGTTAGATGCACTTATGGAAGTAAATCTTTCAACAGAAGATATGATAAAAAAAATTAGTAGCTTCTATACAGGATGGGAACTATTCAAATCAGAAGTAAAAACATTAGAATACAGCATTATTCGAAATGGAAAACCTGTATTGTTAAAAACCAACGCAATAACTTATGTTGTTAGAAAAAATAATGAAAAGTACTTCAACTAGGGGCGCTTTAGTTAAACTAGACCATCACTTCGATGGACTAGTTTAATATATATAACACCATGTAAATTTCTGTGATCAAGTGTGAAATTTTACACTTAAACTAACGGGGCAGGTTAGTGTAATAAGAAATCGAAGAAAGGGAGAGTGAAGAATTGACAACCAAATATGTGAATTGGGGAGATTCAAAAGTAAAACTAACCTGGAAGCGTGATCCACAACTTCCTCCAAGAAAGTTAATTACAAGCGTTCACGGCATTCGTTTAAAAGAAGAAAAGCTACTTTTTGTTAATCTAAATCATAGAGGTTGGGATTTTCCTGGTGGTCATATTGAACATGAAAAAAACCCTGAAGATTGTTTAAAGCGTGAAGCGTATGAAGAAGGGTATGTAACAGGAAGTATCTTTCTTTTAGGTCATATTATAGTTGACCACAATGAAAACATAAAATGGGATACAAGTAGCAATTATCCAAAGGTAGGATATCAAGTTTTTTACCGTATGGACATTGATCGATTACATGATTTTCAAGCACAGTTTGAGTCAGCCGAAAGAATTCTTATAAATCCAGATGAAGTAATAGAATACTATCATGATTGGAACGAACTTTATCAAGAAATTCTTGATTATGCTTTAGTCCTAAAGTAATTCATCTACAACTAACGAGTTCTTTAGTTGTAGATCGGGTTGCGTATGCAACTCTTTTTTCTTATTGAACTAACGTAGTGGTTTAGTTGAAGAAGGATATTTCTGTAACCATATAGAAATAGTTACATACTGAATGATAATCTGAGAGAGTACATTAAAAGTAGTTTCCTTTTATTTTATTCAACTAAAGGGGGGTTAGTCTAAAATATTCAAAGTTATAGAGAGATAATTAGGACAGGAGAGTTAAAACTGGCTAATATAAAAAAAATATGTTTAATTGCAATGATAGTTATGACTGCTGTTTCATTTGCAAATTTTTTAGGATTTAGTATTGCTGGGATATCTGTTATTATTGGTATTGCGTTTTTCTTTATTAATAGTAATTTGGAAAAAAATGTTTCTGCTGACACTGGACTAAATGCAAAAGCAATAGGAACGTGTCTGAAAAACAAAACAATTTATTTTTGGATTGTTTTACCACTGATTTTGAATGTTGTTTGTATTGTGTTAGCAAAATTAATTTTGCCCGAATACATAGAACATTTTTATGGAAGAACGGAGTTTGTTGTTTCGTTAAATAAGATAATGTTTCTCGTCTTCCAACTTGCTATTTTAGCATTGGGTGAAGAAATTGCGTGGAGGGCTTTTTTTCAAAAGCAATTGAGTAAAGCACTACCAATAATACCTACTTTAATTGTTACATCCATAATATTTGCATTTGCTCACATTGTTGAGGGGAGTATTGTTGTAGTCACTTATGATATTTTCTTTATCTTTATAAATAGTGTTTTATATGGTGTGATATTTTATAAAACAAACAATGCGTGGATAAGTGCTATTTCGCATTTTATTGCTAATTTATTTAGTATTATTGTAATTTCATTTTTGTTGTGAAAGTGACTTTGAGATCATTTTGCTAGTCCATATTCTTAAAACAGTACGTATGGTTTATAAAGTGCAATATTAACAATCGGAGGGCGTTGATCCAAGAAGGGATTGAGGCTCTTTTTGTTGAACTTATTGAACTAACGGGACAGGTTTGGTGTATAAGTTTTTTAAATAAACTATCAAAAAAACAAAAAAATCATATCGTTTATAAAGGAGGATTAAAATGAATCAAACAAAAAATGAAGTGAAAGTAATTTTCTTTGATGCTGGTGGTGTTCTTTTTGATACTTTTTTAAAAGGAGATGACAGAATAAGGTATATATTGCTGGAAAGAGGTTATCAAAAATCAAAAATTGATGTTGCTATTATGAAGGCAAAACAAATTAAACTGACTTTCATTTCGAATTGGAATGAAGAAGAACAATACTATAAGCGTTATTATGGAACTATTGCAAAAGAGCTTGGAGAAATTGAACTAACAAATGAATTATTCTTATTTACCCATTTTGCTGGTCACTGTGAGCTGTTTCCAGAAGTAAAAGGGTTGCTTGAGGAATTAAGTAAAGAGTACAGATTAGCTGTTATTTCGAATGCAATGCCAAGTATGGACTGGATATTTGATAGGTTAGGAATTCGTAAATATTTTGATTCTATTATTCTTTCTGCCTTTGTAAAAGAAGAAAAACCAGGAGAAGCAATTTATAATATCGCGCTTAATCATGCAAAAGCGATAAAAGAAGAAAGTATATTTATAGATGACAAAATTGAAAATATTGAAGGAGCTGAACGAGTTGGGATAAGAGGTATTTATTTAGATAGAAATAGAGTGAATTTGCTAGAATTGCTAAGAGAACAACAGCTTATCGAAAATCCCATTAAAAATTTTAAGAATGAAATTACCGATTAACTTTGTTTAACTACCATGAAAAGAAGTTTCTTCAAAAAAAGAAAAATGACAATATAAAAAAAGACCCTACTCAAACGGTAGAAAAAGAAGAGAGTGTTATTTAAAAATGGTTAACGAGGTTGGTTAGTTGAAGAAGGTATAACCATGAAAATAAATTTCTTCAAGAAAAGAAAAATGACACTGAAACTAACGGGTACTCTAGTTGAAGAACAGTGAGTTGCAATGCAGCTCTTTAATTACTACTTGAATGAAGAATCGATGATACTAACGATTGAAGAAGGGTTTGTAAAAAAAGAAAAGTACAATGTGCAAGGTACTGCAATTCAAGCTATAAAAGTTATGTTACCAATTAACCAAGCAAATGAGATATGGAAACTTAACATTTATTTACTCTCGCTTTTTATAACAGTCTTTTTTGTATTATTTTTTAAACCTTTGAGACCGAGAAAAAACTTGAAATTGTATATTGCATTATATTTTTTATTCCTTATCACCTTTATTATTTGGGATATATACGTCCATAAAGAAATAATTGAAGAAATAACAAATACTATAAATAGTTTATAAATATAGGATGACATTTGTTAGAAAATAACCTTATATAATGATTCGAAATATGAATGTAGCCAGTTAGTTATTTTCTTGTTCAACTAACGGGACAGGTTAGTTACAAGGATATATAACCCCTTGAATAGATTGAATATTATTACATTTAGTAATATAATAGTAGAATTAAACGGAGAATAAAACGGAAAAATAAAAGAAAGTAAAAGTTAATGAGGGTTTTATTTGTTTGTACTATTTTTGACATATGTTTTACTTGGACTTTCTATTTCTCTCCCTATTGGTACAGTTACAATAGAAATGACAAAACAAGGTCTTAAAAACGGATTTATGCATGGATGGATTGTCGGTCTTGGAGGAATGACGATTGATTTAGGTTTGATTTTACTTCTTTATTTCGGCTTAGCTTCTGTACTATCCATGCCTATTGTTCAAATTACGATGTGGTTGGTAGGTGCTTTATTCTTATTTTTTATTGGCTATGATAGCATAAAAACTGCTGACCATAATATCTCAGTAGCAGGAGAAAAGTCAACAAAATCACTGAAGTCTTCTTACTTTAATGGGTTACTTGTAGCTATATCACCTGGTAATTTAGTCTTTTGGGTAAGTATTTTTGGTACAGTATTAGCGGACTCGTTTGATTCATCCAATACCTTTAAATTCCTTATTGTTGGTGCAGGAATACTTACAGGAATTCTTATTCATGACATAGTTTTAATGACAATTGTTGCAGGTACGAGAAAGGTACTAAATCCTACATATATCAAATGGGTTTCTATTTTAACTGGACTTGTATTAATAGGATTTGGTATAAAATTTCTTTTTGAATTTTATAAAAGTATTCAAGGAGCTTTTTAATGAAAGAATAAGTGTTATAGGAGATATTTTCACCAAAAACATGGACAATTTTTTTGGTAATAAAGAAGGACCATTCCTCATTTAAGGAATGGTCCTTTAAGTCAATAATAAATTACTGTTACTCTTCATTTTTTAAATTTAAGAAATTACTAATTACCTTTACATATTCATTTTTGGGATATTTCTTATATAAATCACTAGCTAATCGAATTGGGTCACCAAAAAAGTATCGCTCATATTGGGTTTGTCTTGTTCCGAATGCACTCATTGTTAGATCCCAAGCTAAACGAAATATTTTTACACGTTCCTCTGCGGTCTTAGTTGCTCCTTGAAGATAAAAATCTAAGTCATTTCTAACAATAGAATGGAATGCTTTTTCGGTTGGCAATGTAATCATTCCACTAGCTCCAATTAACTGGATAATTTCAGTGAAACGAGGATAAATTTTAGGAAAAATGTTACCAGCAACTTGAAGCGGGAAAATTTCTGGACGCATATATCCCCATTTATCTAATTTTGCGTTATTCTCTGATTTTTCTAACAAGGCTTTCATCGTCTCAAGACCAATGATGATTTCTGACATCTTTTCTTGAATATGTTGATACTCGCTAATATTAATCGTTTCGATAAGAAGCTCAGCAATACCTAAGATAAACTCTGTTTTTACAATTTGTCTAATCAATACTTGGTGCTTAGTAAAGGGATGGAAAGAGCTTTGAATTGGGAATTCTTCAGCTACTTCTGCATTGTTGTAATAAAATACTCTATTCCAAGGTACTAACACATTGTCAAAGACAACGATAGAATCCATTTCTTCGAACCGCGAACTTAATGGATGATTAAAAGGAGATTGTCCGCCGATGAACGTGTCCCTACAAATAAACTTTAATCCTTTTGTGTTAGAAGGGATCGAAAAAGCAAAAGCTTCATCTTCATTAAATAGAAATTTACCTACGCTAAAAACTAATACTTCATCTGTTAATCCACCTTGTGTAGCAAGAAGACGGGCACCTTTAACGATAATTCCTTCTTCATTTTGATCAATTACTTTTGCTGCGATTGGCTCATCCGTATTTTCATAGTAGATATAAGAACGATTCACTTGTGGAGAAATAAAGGTATGTGCAAACGACAGATCATTTTCCCTAGCAAATTCATAAAATGCTTGCAGATTGTTTGGAAAACATTTGTCCTTATTATTTAAAAAGGATACGGAAGAGGCGAAGCTCATTAAAACAGTGTTCAAATAATCTGGGCTTCTTCCCATGATTCCCCCTGAATACCTAGCCCAATGTTCAATCATCTTTCGTCTTCTTATTAAGTCCTCTTTCGTTTTTGGTTGCAAATAGGAAAGACCAATAAGCTCTCCTGATACTGGGGAAATAAAAGTCATCTCATCTTTTATTTTTGGGTCATGTTGCAAATCATAAAGATTCGCTTTGGACTGAATTAGTCCCTTGAAGACAGGTTGTTCAGATAGCAACCCCTCCATTTTTTCACCGTCGTACCAAATATCATTGTTTAGCTGATTTAATCTGTTAATGAAATCTTTTCCATTAATAGCCCCCATGCTGCACTCCCCACTTTAATCGATATTTATATAAAATTATTCGATTATAGCTGTATTAACAAGTTAAGTCATCAAATATCTATAGCTATTACTATAATTAATTTATGTAACTAGAGCATGCTATTATTACTTCGTCAACTAACGGAGCAGGTTAGTTCAATAAGAGGATTTACGGGATTATGAAATAATACAACTGGAATAAAGGAGGAAAGGAATGACCAAAGATAAAAAACGAGATAAAAAAATATACCATATAGGAAACGAAGAACGATATGAAGAAGTAATGGAAATGACAACAGAAGCATGGAATGCAAAACTTGAAGAAAAAAATAAGGTTAAAACAGGAAAGATAACAGATAAAAAACGAAGGAAAAAAGAACAAGGGAAAGTAATACATGGGACGACACCAGAAGAACGATTTCAAGAAATAAACGGAATGACAATAGAGGAATGGCACGAAGAACAATTCAAAACTAAAATGGGAATGACATCCAGTGATAGGTATATAGAACAAGTTAAATCATCATCACCGATTGACTATTTTAAATTACAGAACGGTACTATTACAGAGGAAGATGTAAAGCTTGTGAAGGATTTGAAGGAGTTAGGATTAAATGATGACGTGATAAATGTTTTACTAAGTTATGTTGTAGCTGTTAGTAATATTGGACTCATTCACTCATTGATTAATGAAATGGGTGAATATTGGATCGAAGAAAATATATTAACTGTTGAGAAGGCAATTGTCTTTGTTAGGGAAGAACATAAGAAGTACAAAGAGTCATCAGAGAAATAATTATTAAATGAAACTTGTAAATCTATAAGCAATCAAATGGTATTCTATAAACAGGGGATGTTATTAACCTTATAGTGCTAATGCTGCGTTAATCCAAGATACTAAAGGTCTTTATATTTGAGAAAAAAAAGGGGGAAAATTAAGTGTATGTAAAAATTTATCAATATCATATTCAAAAAGATAAAGAAGAAGAGTATTTATACATGCAGCAAAAGGCGATTGCAATATATGAGAGATATTTAGATGTACATATAATGTTTTTAAATAGTAAAGACGATGTCACAAAATGGGTAGAGATTGCTAGATATAAAGATGAAGAAGAATACAAAAAAAGTATAAATATCATTAATCATGAAAAAGAAATAAAAGAGCTGTTCACGTTATTCCAGTCATTTTTGGTTGCTGATAAGAGTGAGATCAAAGAAGAGGACTTAATAGAAAGAATAGTGAAAAAGATGTAAAATATTTCTCCCTTTATTAGTATAAACTTTTATTGAATTTATAAGGACAGGATCTAATACGAAAGTGAACGGAAAAACTATCCTCTCAGGAAATTTAGATATACAAGACCCTAAAATTTCATATCATAAAGGGTTAAGAATATGTAGACCTCTACTTTCTTAATAGACGTTCGGTAGGAGGAGTCTATTAAGAAGAAACCACCAACCTATACATAGAGGATGATGGTTATCTTGTTATTAGATGTACTGCTGTTTTTCTTTGTACTTAAAGGGTAGATAGCTTCCTTTTTTTATCCGATTATTCAAATACTCCGTTTCTAAGTATCGTAAAATCTACTTTGATATTTACTTTCATGTCTTTAAACAACTTGTGCCACTTTTCTTGAGTAAGTTTAGAGTTTCTAACAGAGCTTCTATATGATTCTCCAAAACCAAAAACATCTGAATTAATTTTTTGTCCGTATGTTATTACTCTTGACATTTCACGAGATAAATTTTTACTAATAGCTTGTTCAAGTTGCGCTACTATTTTGGGGTCTCCTATATCTAGATCTGACCTTATTTCTAATAATCTTGCTTTAATGGTAATGTGCAAGTCGAATTCAGGGGTATTTGAATTAACTAGTTTCAATTTTCTTTTCGTCTTAACTGTATCAAATGCTAAAGGAATCTCACTAACAGTGTTCTTCCTTAAAGAAGATGGAATATCCTCTTCTTGTAAGTTAGTTTCGAAAATTCCATGTTCGTAATTGTCTCTTATAATTTTTACATAAAAACTATCTTCAGCGGAGAGTCTGCCTGCCATATTACCATCTTTAAAGAGAGCTATTCCCGATATTTCAACAAATTCCTCCTCTTTTTTGATAATTGGCATAACAATGTTTCTACCGGATGAATAATAATCACGTGCTACTTCATGAAGGGTAGATGAAATCATGTGTTCAGATTCAATGTTTTGTTCTAATAATCTATATATATGTTGACCGATATCCTCGATATTTTCATATTGATATTCAAGTAAGGAGGTCATTGGACCTTCGACAACTGCCATATAAATACCATTACTAACACTAGCGTTTTCTAAGTGTGAATCAATGTAATAATGAATATCTTTCTTTGCTAGCTCTTCACTGAACAAAACAACTCTCATCTGACCGACCATAATTTTTTTGGATAGCTTGCGATTGGTTTTACACGTGCACCTTTACTTGTTTCGTCTTCTGTGGTAACAACTTCAACATTACTTTGAAATTCTGGATTTACTTCACGAATAACTGCGGTAGTTTTCACTTTATTTTCTTCACTACCCAAATCATAGCCCACTAAAGTAGCTAACCCGACTCTATCGAGAATATTTGTCTCTGCACACCCGACTAAAGTAATAAATAGAAATAGTGTAATGAAATAGAAGCTCAACTTTTTCATTCCTGTTGCTCCTTCTTTGTTGTGACTTTCTTTTTCACCACAGCGACCAAGTATAAGAAAATAGGGTAGACAAATACAATATAAAAAGCGACTTTGGCAAACTGATTGTTAATCATGTTGATTTGAGTTCTACTTTGAACAACTAAAGTGCCTATAAGGATAATAAAGGAGTACAGCCAAACGAATTTATTTCCACTTATTTTTACTATACGTGTGACCCCTCTATAAGCAGCCCATAGGTAAAGACATAGATTCGGTATAATGATCAACATCCAGTAACAAACCGCAGCAAATTCAAAACGTTCAATAAATGGAAAACTGATAAAACTAAACAGGGTTAAAGTTGCCCAAACTGTTTTAAGTAACTTTCCTTCGCTATAGTATGTAAGCGAAACCAACATAACAGAAAGATAAACAAATGTAGTGGCTAATAAAGCTAGATGAGCATACTTTTTTACCTTTTCTTTTTCCTTTATATAAGGATAAATAATATAAAGAATTTCGAATCCAATAATAGTGAAAGTCATGGAACGTGCGCCATTTAAAATAGAACTTATTTTTGTTTCCAAAATTGGCAAGAGGTTAGCAGCTGTTGAAAATTCAAGAGGAAATATCAACATTGGGAGAAGCCATATAGACAGTATGATGCTAAAAAAAGAAACTCCCACAATTACACGGAGTCCACCCGTAAAGGCGTAAATTATGATTAACAGCAACGTGGAAGAAATGAACCATGTACTTAAACCCGGAAAAATCCATGCATGAATTACTTCAATATAGTTACGCAGTATGGAAAAGAATGCCATGGCGCAGTAAAGAATATAGGTAGCATTCAATAAATTTCCAAAAAACTTCCCAAAAACATCTTGATGGATTCCATAGAGGTCATTGGAACCATACAATTCTAACGTTTTTATCATGAAAAAAACGACAATATGTGTGGCGAATCCGGCAATAAGAACAGAAATCCAAGCATCATGTCTTGCATCTTGATAAACAATACGTTGAAAACCCTGTATCCCAACACCAATTTGAGCGCTATGAATAACAAAGAAAAGTAAATAAGCATTAATCATATCTTTAGGACTGACTTGTATGGAACTTTTCATTCATTTCACCTTTTTTCAGGATTTATAGGCTCTGGATCGAATTTTTCTGTATCCACTGCTCTTGTACTGGTAGGCCTTTTGGATGTAAATGGTAAAGGCATACGGATAATACTATCTCTCCAGTCTTTTAAACGAGGAGGATAGAAAGGTGCAGTATATGGAGTACCCAAGCTGGATTGGCGTAAAAGATGAATGAGGATAAAACAATAAGCTAGCATTATACCAATAAACCCCCAAAATCCTGCTAATATTATTATTGGGAATCTAAGGACTCTAATAACATTACCCATCATGTAACTAGGAGTTGTAAAAGAAGCCAATGCACTTAATGCAATAATAATGATTAATATATTACTGGTAATTCCAGCTTGTACAGCTGCAGTTCCAATGACAATACCACCAACGATACCAATTGTTTGCCCAATCTTTGTCGGAAGTCGCCCGCCAGCTTCTCTCAGTAATTCAATAATAAGTTCTAACAATAATGCTTCAAATATGGGAGGGAAGGGTACCAAAGCTCTTGACTCACTTAGTGGAACCAAAAATGCTTGCGGAATAACTTCGTAATGAAAAGTCAATGCAGCTACGTATATTGGAGTCAAAAAAATGGATAAGAAGACGGCACTAAACCTTAATAATCGAAAAAAAGTTGCAATTTGCCATCTAAGATTTTGATCCTCTCTACTTTTAAAGAACTCTATAAACGATTGAGGGCAAATGATTGCCATGGAACTACCGTCAACAATTACTCCTACTTTTCCGATTAATAGTGAATCGCAAAACCTATCAGGTCTTTCAGTAAGAAGCATTTGAGGAAAGATTGACATAGAATTATCATCAATCATTTCTGCTAAAACAGCACTATCTATTAAAGCATCTAATTCGAGGCTTGTAATTCTCTGTCTTAACGAATTGATTATATGATCTGAGGCTATTCCATTCATGTATAGTAGAGTAACTGTTGTGTTTGTACGTTTGCCTATTTTGAATTTTTCCAAACTAAGATCCGGACTCATTATGTATCTTCGGACAAGAGATACATTTGTAGAAAGGCTTTCATTGAATCCAACTTGAGAACCTATTACTTGAGATTCATTTTCCGGTGCTGACAAACTTCGCGACTCCCTTTTAGCGATACTCGCTAAAATTATTTGAGAGTGTCCTTCAACATGAATCAGTACTGTTCCATTCACCATTGAAAGAATAGCATCATCAAAATGATTTGTCATTTTTACTTCAGGTATGGATAGATTAGCTTTAATGCTTACTGGTGAATCTAACTTTTTTTGGTATAAGTCTCGAATGATATGTTCATTTAATGTCTGTCCATCTACAAGATTATCTATATAAACGATCACAACAGTGGGAGGAATATCTTTTACAATCAAATCTGCGGGATTGTTTGTTACTTCTCTTATCTGTTGTATAAATACATTCTTTGAGGGAGAAATCGTTTCTAATCTGGTTTCTGTTACTTTCCCTTTTTCGATCGAAGGCTTCTTATTTACGAAAGGTAGTTTAAATTTCATATGGGCCATTATACTCCTCTCATTTTCAACTTCATATATAGGATAGGTATAAGAAATAGTATCTATACTTACTACTTAAGATTTCGGAATTTCATATAGAAAAATCCTGTTCTAATACACTTCTAGACTGTAAGGAACAGATGTAAAGGGACTCGAAATATTACTTTAATTAGTAAAAAGACTAATCACTCTTGAATTAAAGTTGTTTTGTTAAAAGAATGATAGCAAAACGGCATTTATAAAAAGAAATCTAGACAATTATTATTACAATTGCTACTTGGAGATTAGTTCAATAAGGAGGTATTTTTGAGAGTTTGTTGAAGTAGTAATTATATGAAGTCTTATTTACAAATTAATTGAGCGAACGTTCGCTCATAATTGTTTAGACATTGATTTAAGGAGGAATAGCTTCTGAAAAAGTCCAGCATTATTTTCTTTGAAAGACAATTTCCAAGTGCAAACATGATTCTTATTAAGGATGAGCACGCCATCCTTATTGATACTGGTTTTGGAAGTGAAGTGAAAGATACAGAGAAATTAATTAAAGAAGCAGGTGTTTCTCCTGAAGAATTACACCTTATTGTGAATACGCACTACCATAGTGACCATGTAGGAGGTAATTTTCATCTTCAAAAAAATTATGGTGTGCCAATTGCTGCTCATAAATGGGAAGCCGATTTAATTAATTTTTGTGACCCTGAAGCCTGTAGTGCAGAATGGTTAGATCAGCCTGTAGAACCTTATCGAGTAGATAGGAAGCTTGCTGATAACGATGAGATTAATACAGGAATTAGAACCTTGAAGGTCTTGCACACACCGGGACATACGTTAGGGCATATTTCTTTATATGAACCCGAAGAAGAGATATTAATATGCGGGGATCTCTTTCACCAAAATGATATCGGATGGTTAAATATCTTTCGAGAGGGAGTTACATCTATTCAAAGATCTTTAGAAAGTTTGGAACGATTGTCCAAGCTCCGGATCAAGCAGGCATATTCAGGACATGGTCCTCAAATAGAGAATCCTCAAGCTGCCATTAAAGTAGCAAGGAAACGGTTTGAAAAGTGGCTTAGGATGCCAGAAAAAGTTTCTTGGCATGCCTGCAAGAGGATTTTTTCATTTACATTAATCATTAAAAACGGACTAGCTAAAGAAGAAATCAATAGCTACCTACTTAATTGTGGTTGGTTTCAAGATTATGCGCGCTACTCTTTCCAACTTCAGCCTGTAGAATTTATTCAAATTCTGCTCGATGAAATGATTCGTTCCGGAGCAGCAATTTGGCACGATGATCGTTTAATCGCCACCGCCTCATACCGTGCACCGGAAAAGGAATGGATGGATAAAAATATTAAACCAAAAGAATGGATAATATAAGATTTTCTTATACATTTAAAGGACAAATTACCAAAACAATATGTCATATACTAAGGGGGAGATTACTACGTCATTAAAAGTAGGAGAAATAATTACGTTTGAACGGGCTTTTACAATAAGGGATGTTGAATTATTTACAGATATTTCAGGTGATGAAGGTATTCATCATAGAACATTAGATGAACAGGGAAGGCTTGTAATTCAAGGTTTATTAACTGCAACTCTACCAACAAAAATTGGTGGAGATAACAATGTACTGGCGCGTACAATGAATTTTGAGTTTTTAAGACCTGTGTATACAGGGGATATAATAATTTGCGAAGTTAAAATTGAAAAATACGAAAGGCAAGAAAATAATAGAACAACTATTATTGCATCCTTTTTATGTAAAAATCAACATGAAAAAGAAGTATTAAAAGGAAATTTTGCAGGTGTAATTCTTTAAAATTTTTAAACTTTCTTTTGCTAACAAAGGATAATTAAATAACACATTGGTTAAATCCAATGTGTTTTAATTTATGTTTATTTAAACTATCCGTAAAGTGCAGCGTCTTATGAATTTGAACGATCTTTTTCTAGCAAATAAATGATTTTATCTAGTTTTGTTTCAATTTCTTTAGAATGAATATTACGCAGGCTCGAATTTATTAATAGTCTTCGTATTAGCAAGGAGAAAGAAAATACACCTAACAGAATTAAAAAAATAGGAATAAGAGCAAAAATTACATTCATCATAAACCCCCTACGAACAATTTTTTCTAATTATACCATATTTTTTATAACAAATTTTGAAATTCGGATAATGAACACTTTGACAATAATGAGTAATTCAAATTGTAAAGAATCCTTTCTCTATAATGATATAGAGTCTTCTGTAAGAGTCAATTAAGTATCATTAATGTTTATGGTTTTGAGAAAAAGTAATATACTTATATAATAAATTATAGGTTGAAAAAGGTTTTATTAAAAATACATAAATCTTTTGAATATGTATCAATCAAATAATAAATTAAACGGGGAAATTAAAATGAGAACTAACAAAAAGCAAAAGTCCAATTTAAGTAAAATGGTATTTAAAGCAATAATGGTTATTATTGGGGGGTTTGTAGCTGCATATGGATTAGAAGCAGTATTAATCCCAAATAATGTATCGGATGGTGGGGTAACGGGACTAAGCATTGTTGGATCTCAATTATTCGGAATACCCTTAGGAATTCTAATTGCACTATTGAATATTCCATTCATTTTTTTAGGATATAAACAAATTGGTAAAAGTTTTGCAATTTATTCAGTAATCGGAATTGCTTCACTAGCAGTCGGTACTAGTCTCATGCACCATGTACAAACGATTATTCATGGGGATACATTGTTAGTAACGGTAGTTGGAGGTATTATTATTGGTTTTGGAATGGGGTTAGCATTACGTAATGGCGGGGCATTAGATGGCATCGATATGTTGGCAGTACTACTATCTCGAAAATTACCTTTTGGTACAAGTGATCTAATATTATTCTTAAACACGTTTGTCTTTATTGTTGTTTCAACAGTTTTCGGTCTACAAGGGGCTATCTTATCGGCAATAGCTTATTTTATTGCTTCAAAAGTAATTCATATCGTAGAAGTAGGTTTGAGCGGTTCAAAAACTTTTAAAATTATCACAAATCAACCTGAGTTAATGGTAGAGACAATTCGAGACCGCTTAGGTCGTGGAGCAACGTTTAATATAGTGCACGGCGGATATTCAAATGAGCAATTCAAAGAAATAACATGTGTGATAAATCGTCTAGAAGAAAGTAAAATGAAAGAAATCATTAGTGATATTGACGTGAATGCTTTTGTCACAGTTTATGAAGTGGCAGAGGTTAAGGGTGGTAACTTCAAAAAGAATGATATTCATTGAATATATAAAAAAGCTATACTTCATTATGAAGTATAGCTTTTTTATAATACAAGATACAGAAAATTAGATGAATAAAAACAGGGAAATGAATATATCCATTTATTCCAATCCTTCTTGGATTAATGGCACTTATCTCTTAAAAAGAGTACTATAAAATGAACTTTATTCTTCTGTATACTCTTGGGTGTAATACTCCATTCCTTCCTCATCCACAATAATACGTTCACCAATTTTTTGAAATTCCAATGATACTCCATCGTTAGCAGAAATATAATACTTGTCATCTTTTGTCGAGATGTTCACATTTTTAAAATTTTTTAAAAAATGATTACCACTCTTGACCTGTTCGGATTCCAAAATCTTATCTATACTACTTTTCTCTTTTGACTGTGGATCATAATTAGCGCTAATCATTAATTCATCCCCGATAACTACTATTAGCTGACCTCTACGACTTGTAAAGCCTGAATCTTCAAAATCACTGGCTTTAGCAATAAATTTGGATACATTCTTTTTTTCCGAGCATGCGACTAATAGAAAGATTAAAGCGATGCAAAAAAATAATAGGGCTATTATCTTCTTCAATATCTTTCCTCCTCTATCTTTTGTTTTACAATACGTTATGAGACATTAAAAGTTTCAAATCATTTAATATTCTGGAAATATACAAGCATTAAAAGGTAAAATGTTATTTTTCTCAATTGTCACGATTGTTTAACTACAGCTAACACATACTTTCATATGTTTTGATTCGAATGGAAAATTTTATAATATAAGAAACTTATATTTGTTTAAGCCTTATTAAAGTATAGAGACAGAAAAGTTTAACAAACATTTGAATTATCGTGAGTTCTAAATGAAAGGAGTGCGAAATTTAGGTGTCATAATAAATTGTCCAAATGCTGTTTGTCTAAGGGGTAAGTTTAATTAACATTGAATTCTAACAAAGGACATTAAGGATTTAAATCGTTATGATGGGAGTTAAACGGTGGAAAATTATGAGAAATAAGAAAACATTATGTATTACCGTTGTAACGTTACTACTTCTAGTTATTGTTACAAGTTTACAATTATCAAAAACTATTAAAATTAAAGAATTATTAACAGAAGAATTCTTTTATGATGATACAAATATTATTGTCGAAGGTATAAATGGTGTTAACTTTGAAGAAATCAATCTTCCAAATAATAAGAAGAAAGAGTTAATTTCGCTGTTTGAAAATGCAGAAATGAATGAGGCTAAAGAACGGTATTCGCCTTTGGATGCAGAATATAAAATATATTCTAAAGTGGACCAAATTTATATATTTGTTGAAGAAAACGTAATTGTATTCCCTAAAAAAAATATTAAGTCTTATAAAGTTATAAATAATGATAGTTTTGTAGAAGAAATAGAAGAAATATTACAATAGAATTTATTTCATTATTGTTTGGAGGAATGTATTTTGAAAAAGTTTGTTTTTATATTTGGGCCACAAGCAGTTGGAAAAATGACTGTCGGGCAAGAACTTGCAAAGGTAACAGGCTTAAAGTTATTCCATAACCACATGACTATTGATTTACTAGAGCCATTATTCGGATTTAGTCCAGAAATGTGGAGATTAACACATTTATTTCGGAAGGAAATATTTAATGCATTTTCTAAAAGTAATAATGATGGAATGATTTTTACTAAGGTATGGTATTTCGATCAAAAAGAGGATTGGAACGATATAGAAAATATGTGTCAAACAGTATCTAAACATGGTGCAGATATTTATTTCGTTGAATTAGAAGCCAACGTAGAAGAGAGGTTAAAGCGAAATAAGACACCCCATAAACTTGAATATAAACCAACTAAAAGAAATATTGAACAATCGGAACAACATTTAATTAGTACCTTAGAAAGTAATAGATTGAATTCTAAAAAGGGTGAAATTGAAAAGGAGAATTATATAAGAATAGATAATACATACTTGAGTGCAGAAGAGGTGGCTCAAATAATTAAGAAAGAGTTTAAATTATAGTTTATATGTTCAACTTTTTTCTTGTTTATTAACGGTGTAGATTACAACCTTATATAGGATCTTTTCAAAATAAAAAGGATTATATAATAATGGAATAAGTTTTAATTTTTATGTATGGGAATCATAGGAATATAGGACTTCGGTGTAGAAGTTATTAACAGGTAATCAAAATTAAGGAGGAGAATATGAGTAAATTTAGTTTGTTTGGCAAGTTTCTAGTACAAGAAGGTGAACTTGACAAAATGGTAGATATTTTGCTGGAAGCGGCAGAATCAATGAAGAAATTAGATGAGTGCGAGATATATCTTGTAAATACTTCTGAAAACGAACCAAATTCTGTTTATGTTTATGAAGTGTGGAGCAATGAAAATGCCCATAAAGCGTCTCTTCAACTGGAATCTACACAAACATTAATAAAGCGTGCAAAACCAATCATTACTGGAGTTGAGAGAATCAACGCCCTAAAAACAAGGGGCGGGAAGGGTATTTCATAAAATTCTTTTTGGACAAATGTGTTGTATTGTAATAGATGTTGGGTTGCTTAGGCAACTCTTTTTTAATGGAACAGATTAGTTGAAGGAAATTTGAATATTTAGATGGATTTAATGTTACAATTAATGAAAAATAATCCATTTATTTTAAGAGTTATATCAGTAATATTATGTATTGATCAGTATGAATTATCAGAACGAGAGAGGACTATAGGAGGTGGAAAAATGTCTTTTAGAATTATTGTTCAATTATTTGTTGCTCTAATGGTTTTTATAATATCTATTCTTGTTGCGTGGTATGAGGGAAGCCAAATAAGAAATGTTTCTTGGGAGTGGAAATATACTACTATTTTTTCTGAAATGCTAAACGGTCCAGTGAAACAAGCAAGTGATATTTTAACTATTGATTATTTCGTATATGCCGCTAAATTTTTCCCTGCTTTCCCATTGCTTATGTTACTTAGTGGAACTTACCTTTTAATTCTTATAGGTTATTCTTTACTCAAACAAAACAATAAGAAGTTTTCGTATTTCCTAACATGTATTGGGGTTTTGTTCTTGACATTAGGTGGTTTAGTTTCAAATTCTCCAACATACGGCTTAAAATTATTTTTCTACAGTTTTATATTTATTGGGATATCATCAATTGGGATATCGTTGTTAAGACTTTCTAAGAATAAGACTAAAGAAATTTATTAACTCGAATTTCTGCATAAACTATTCTGTATTTAAACGTGTTACATAGTGACGAGCAATTAGTATGTAAATTAGTTGAAGAAGGTTTTTACAAAAGAATGAAGAACTAAATAATAAGTGTTGTTTAGATGAATTTAGGAGTTGAGCTATGTTAATCAGAGATATGAACTTATCAGATATCGATAGAGTCAGATCTATTGCATTTGCTACTTGGAGAAAAACGTATATTGGGTTTATTCCAGAACCTATTCAGGATAAAGTTTTAAAGGACGCTTACTCTAATGAGGAGATGGATAATCGTTTTAAATCCTCTCTAAATTTGATTGCTGAAAATAATGAGGGGATAATGGGATATGCTTTTTTCAAAGGAGCTTTGTCAGACAAAGACGTGTTCTTAGAGTCTTTGTATGTTCACCCTAACCATCAAGGAAAAGGGGTTGGAAAACATTTATTGAGAACTCGACTTTCAAGATTCAAAGATACGAATTCTTTATCTTTAACTGTGTACAAAGGAAATCCTAATATTTCATTTTACGAAAGAGAAGGCTTCAAGGTGATTAAAGAGATCGAAGGCGCATTTTATGGACATCCAGTAATTTTTACATTGATGAAAAAGAATCTGGTCAAATTGGATAATAACGTTTGATACATTTTAATTATCTTTAGCACTTTCAAAATTATTTTCGCTGTCTCAACTAGTAATGCAGCAATTTGTTGTTAATCCAAGAATTATCAGAATGGAGTTAAGTTCATGAAAAGGTTAGTAATTATGACAGTCGGTATAACCCATAGTGGTAAAACTACGTTCGCAAAAGCATTAGAAAAAGAGCTGCATAACTCAGTTGTGATTGACCAGGATAACCACGCGGAGTTCCTACACACTTATTACGAATCATTACTACCAAAACAAGGTCCAAATGTGATCAAGTATGCACTCACTCAAACTATTGTTAATTATGTAGTTAATGAGACTAATTGCCATCTTATTCTTTGTAACTCCAATCGCAATCGGAAAAATCGCTTGAAACTACTTGAACATTATCACAAACAAGGATTTATTTCTATCCTTGTGAATTTTGAAATTCCAGAACATGTTGTTAAAGAACGTGTTGCTATTAGTCAGCGAACTACAACTATTTTAAGAACAGCTTCAACTTTTGAAGAAGTGCTTATTCGACAGCAAAATGAGTCTAATAAAAGCGATGTTATACCTCCAAACAAAGGCGAAGCGGGCCATTTATTTTTGATCAAAAGCGAGAATGATTTTCCGTACATAATTAAAAAAATTATTAGTATTGCCCATACTAATAATACATAGGAACAAATTAGTAAAATAATGAATTTTAATTGAAGGTGAGGCTATGTAATTGGAGAATAGATTGTCATTATTAGAAAACGTACGTTCAATTGCACAACTCGGCTTACATTATGCAGTGAACCCATATGATATAGAAAGATACGAAAAATTGCTTTTATTAGCTAGTAAAGAGTACTCGGAAATCACTGAAGTTAAGGAAAGCATAATTATTGAAAAGTTTAAGAAAGAGCTTGGACATGTAACACCAAAAGTCGGGGTGAATGGAGTTATTTTTTCTTCAGATGGAAAAATGCTTTTAGAACATCGAGCTGATGATGGAACGTGGGGAATTATCGGTGGATGGTGTGAAACAGGAGAAAGTCCCGAAGAATCTTTAAAAAGAGAGTTTTTAGAAGAAACTGGTCTAGTAATTAAGGTGAATGATCTCATTGATATATTTACAAGAAAGCCTGGAGATTTTGGCCAGCCACACACTTCCTATCATCCTCTATATGCTTGCGAAATAAAGGACGGAGAATTAAGAACTTCATTTGAGAGTTTGGAAATCGGATTTTATAGTATCGATGAAGTAGAAAAATGGCATGGTGAACACTTTGATATGGCTAAAAGAGCTTATCGATATATGAATATGCACTAGGTTTTGAACAAGTTTGGCGATTAGGAGATTATTCACTTAAAGTGCAAGTAATTTCATGGGAGGTTCGTATATTTAATGACAATTGAAGTTAGAGAGGTACTACCAACAGATTATATAGATTTAGTAGAGTTGATGAGCGAATTAGGTTATCCTACAACATTAGTAGATTTAACTGAACGGTTTGAGACTATACAAAAACATGAAGATTATCAGTCATTGGTAGCTGTAAAAGATAATGAAATAATTGGTTTTGCAGGTTTAAGTAAGGCCTTCACTTTTGAATTTTCGGGTTTATACGTACGATTACTTGCGTTTGTTGTAAGTTCAAAACAACGTAAGCAAGGAGTTGGTACAAAGCTACTAAAAGCTTGTGAAGAATGGGCACTTCAGCAAGGAGCAGTAGCAATAACTTTAAATAGTGGTAATCGAGAAGAGCGTCAAACTGCGCATCTTTTTTATAAAAGTAATGGATATGATGGCAAAAGTACAGGATTCTTAAAAAAATTTAACTGATGTACTGGAAGATGAATAAAATTAGGATGTTCGCTATTCCTTTATTAAAATTCTTAAAACAATAATCACACCAGGTGTCATCTTCAATTATTTTTTTACATAGTATTGATCAAATAAAGGATACTAAAATAAAGGAGTGATAATTTTGGCAGTGTGTCCTTTATGTAACGGATTAAAACGGTTAGAAATATATTGCCCAAAATGTAGTTCTCAATTAGACGACTCTGGCAAGGTTTCCGATTTTTTAGATCCTTATGGTCACTATAATGATGAAGAAACAGTGAAAATGGGTGATGGCTATCCTAATACAGCTAAAGATCAAATTTGCCCTCATTTAATGGTCTGTAATAATTGCAATTATGATGTTGTTAAGTTCATACAAGAAGAGAGCTAAGTTAATATCGATAATACAAAAAATAATTATTAGCAGGTATTTTGAAGTATATGTAGAAATAACAGTATACCAGTTATATGTATTTTAATTATGAAATGTTTAACGATGTTAAGGACAACTGTATTATGGAGGTGTTATATTGAATAGCCCAATTTTAAATCAGATTGGAATAGTGTTTATCCCTGTTCGTAATATTGAAAAAGCTAGGGATTGGTATTGCGATATATTAGGTTTGCCAGCTGACGGAGAAATACAATTTGGACATTTGTTTGTTATTCCGATGAATGGGACTGGCATTGTATTGGATAGTAAGATTTATTCGGAGGAAAATATTTTTAAAACTCCTTCCTTCCATTTCAATACAAATGATATCGAGGAAGCATATATGTTTATGGAAAGTAAAAATGTTGATTTAATAACTCCAATTGAACATAATCATTATTTCAATTTTAAAGACCCTGATGGTAATCAATTGATGATATGTAAGTGTTAGAGTGTGATTGAACATATATATTCTCATAAAGTGATTTTAAAGATTTCAAATAATCATTAGTGAAAGAATATAGGTTAAAAAAGTTTCAATAATTTCGTGTGAACACAACGCCCATTTGGGTGTTTTTTTTTAAAAATTAAAGGATTAATGGATTTGATAGGGAAATAAAATAATATGATGATATATACTAATAGAACCATTTTATGTATAATTGGTAAATTATAGATTATAGTTATTCTAAGGAGACCCTAGGTGGAGAATATACAAAAGGTAATTAAACAATTCAAACTTCCTATATTGTCGATTGATACCGTTCCAGAGTCATTTAGTTCAGAAGTTTATAAAATTCAATTAATAAACAAAAAGAATGTATACATAAAGATTCCATATAGCAAAGACAAACTTTTTCGTGAGTATAAAATGTTAATTAAGCTAAAAAATTATATGTCGGTACCAACAGTTCTAGACTATTGGGAGGGGGATGAAACAGTAACAGGTGCATTGTTGTTAGAGGAAATTATCGGTGTCCCCTGTTTAGGGAGAATAGATTTCCAGTTAGCTTTCCAAATTGGAGTGAATCATGCAATGCTTCATGCTTTATCAATGCCTGTATATGGTGCAGAAACCGAGAATGGATTTAAACCATTAGAAAATAACGATTGGAGAAATTTCATTCAACAGACTTTTATTAAGTTCGAAACACATACAAGGCTTGAACTATCTAATGATTTATACGAAAAATCAATCCGACATTTTGAACTCATTTTTCCTACACTACCTGCTCCTGATGGTCCTTGTATTATTCATATGGATTTTCGTCCAGGTAATATATTAATACATGACAATAAAGTTAGTGGAATTATAGATTTTGAGAGTGCTCGAGTTGGGTCTACAGAAATTGATTTTGCAAAGATAAATCGTGATGTTTGGAGTAAATATGAAGGAACTAGAGATGCTTATATCTCTGGATATGAGTCGATTCGACCAATTTTGGATTTAGATAGTATACTTTCTTTTTATTCTTTTTATGATGCCTTTAACTCTATTGGCTGGTGCCGTTTACGGGGAGTAGACAAGCACCAAGCATTTCTTAACGAGAATATAGAGATTTTAAGAAAGATTTTGTAGGAGAAAACGAATCTTTTGGAAGGTGCAGTTAAAATTGGATTATTCAAATTAGGGGGTAACACATGGAGTTTTATACTTTCAATAAAAATAGAGGGAAAAAGATTCCGAATTTCAATTCGGATTTTATCATGTCTCGTATTATCCACATACAAAAGGAAGCTCAAATAGGTTGTATGTATTTAGAAAAAAACGGAATTATTGGCTATCATCAGGCAACTGTACCTCAGCTTTTGTTAATTTTGAATGGAGAAGGATATGTACGGAATGGTGATGATAAATATTTTAAAGTTCTACCTGGTGATGCTGTATTTTGGGAGAAAGATGAATGGCATGAAACTAAATCAGATACTGGATTGACAGCGATAGTAATAGAAAGTGAAGAATTAAACCCGGCGTTGTTTATGTCTTTAAAATTATAGGTCTAATGAGATGAATCCTTCAATATGTAGATGAAGTAAAATAACCTTAAATGAAAATAAGCAGATTTCTATTTAAATAAAATACTATCCAAATACCCTACTAAATTTGCAGTTTATTTTCTGACAACAAGGGCAAACTATTTTTAAAAAAATTTAAACTACAATACATTAGGGGGAACAAAAATGAAGAAGGCAGTCTTTTTGGATCGTGATGGAGTAATAAATGAAGTGCTGAGTGATCGAGTTAAATTTGTGAATAAACCACATGAGTTGTATTTCTTACCGGGTGTTCCAGAAGCAATTAAAAAATTGAATACTTTCTTTGATTTTGTTTTTGTTGTAACAAATCAAGGGGGTGTTGGTTTAGGATTAATGAAAGAAGCTCAGCTCAATAAAATACATGAACATATGGTTGCTGAACTAAAGAAGGAAGGTGCAACAATTCATGATGTTGCTTATTGTCCTCATAAACCAAAAGCAGGTTGTGCTTGCAGAAAACCAAATAGCAAATTAATTGTAGATTTGGGTAAAAAATATGATATTGAATTATCCGAATCCTATATGGTAGGAGATACTGATACAGACATCATTGCAGGGAAGAAGGCCGGAACAAAAGGAGTTTTTCTAGGAAAGAGTGATCCACTTGCAGATGCCGTTTTCCCTGACCTAATTAGTGCTGTGGATTGGATTATTGAGGATGCAACAGCTGAATAATGTGCGATTAGTTATATTGAAGTTCTTATAACTTTTTTAAATAAAGAGGTGAAAAATAGTGAAAAATAAATTATTCCATGTAGAAATAATCGTGTTTTCATTATTTTTCATCATTGGTTGTTCAATGAACGATGATGTTAAAAATACTAGAAGAAATAAGTAGGAACATCCATGCTTTTATAGAAGTATGTAAAGGTTTTTTCGAACATAAAATAATAGAATGTAGGTGTGGGAATGAGTAATATCATTAATTATTATAATAAGTTTGATGAATGGGGACGTTTAGAAAGAGAACCGATTGAATTCCAAGTTAATTTGCATTATATAAAAAAATATCTGCCTCCAACAGGGAACGTGTTAGATAATGGTGCTGGACCAGGAAAATATTCTATTAAACTTGCTCAAGACGGTTATAGAGTAACCTTAACAGATTTAACGCCGAAACTTGTTGAAATTGCTAGAAATAAAGTACAGGCACTTAATTTGGAAAAACACTTTAATGGTTTTTTTACTGCAGATGCTAGAGAACTTAAAATGATTAATGATGAAGAGTTTGACGCATCATTAATGCTTGGCCCTATGTATCATATACAAGATGAAACTGAACGTATCAAAGCAGTTAGAGAGTTACATAGAGTTACTAAAAATAATGGTATTGTTTTTGTTGCGTTTATGCCAAGAATCAGGCATATATTGACTTCACTATTATATCCTGAACATTGGAAACCAAATGATAACATAGATGAGATTCAACAATTTTCACAAACAGGTTGTTTTAATCATCAAGATGAAGGACGCTTTACTGGTGCTTATTATTTTAATATAGATGAAATCAAACCGTTTATGGAAGCACAAGGATTTGAAAGTATAGAATTGATAGGTTCTAATATAGGTGCAATATTAAATAATGATAATTGGAATTATTGGAGAAACAAAGGGGAACCAGAACTTGAAAAACTCCTGAAATTACTTATTGAAAAAGCAGACGATCCATACATCCTTGGAATTTCTTCTCACTTACTTTATATTGGAAGAAAAAAAGGGTATTAATATTACTGTTAGACATTTAGATCACCATAGAGGTCAATTACATAATTAGTTGAAAATGCCTGGCATAACAGTTTTAACAGAAACGTTATTTTATAAAATTGAAAGTAATAGTTGACATAAAATTATTGCAAGGAGAGTGAGATCATGGTGTTTTTGATTATATTATTATATTTCATTATCATTGTATTTCTTATAATCAAAAATTCTATAAAAATTTCTACAGCTTTGCTGCCATTATTATTCTTTTCCATATTGTCCAATGTTGCTTTGTCTCAAAATTATACACAGAGTTTATTATTGGAAGCTAATGATGGAATCGGCGTATCCAATTTTTTATCTAGTATTATATTACCAGACGATTATTGGTCTCAAGAATTGTTCCATTCTAGTTATGAACTTACAACAAATTTATCGTTAGTACTATTGATTGTTTACATTCTTACAATAGTTGTTGAAAGTATTTTTCTATTAAAGAGAAAAACAAATTTAGCTTCCGACTCGAAATCCAATTAAAATAAAACCCTTCATTATAATTGTTTCTGTTGTGTCTTTTAAGATATTTGTTTCGCTTAGTACAAATAAATGATATTAGGAGTAATATAGTATGAGAATTATTGATACAGTCCCATATTTTTTATATAACTTTAAATCCTCTATCGATTTTTTAAGAACTTACTATAGTGTATATCCAGATGTATTTAAAGAATATTTCACTTATCACTGTAAAGACACAGAAGAGCGACATATGGAATCTCTTAAAAAGTATCCAAAATATATAGAACGTATAAAAGAAGTTCATCATAATATTTTACCTGTTATAGAAGAAACAAAAGAAGAGTACTTTAAGTTATTTCAAATTTCATTTCCTATTGATGTTAATTTGATTGTAGGTGGATTTGGATCAAATGCATATACGCATAGACAGTTTATACCGGACATAACTTTTTCTTTAGAGAAATTGTCTCCAAAAACGGAGCATTTGAGAACGATTGTTGCGCATGAGTTTGGTCATGCAGCACAGAATATCATGTCTGAAGAAGCAGGAATAGATTGGACAAAAATTCAGTGGAAAAATCCCCTTACATGGTTGAATCAGGAAGGTGCGGCCACACACTTTTCTCGTCGTACAGCGATAAATCTAAATTCTTCCATTTATTTTTCATATAACGATGAAGGAGAAGACTGGTTAGCATTTTCAACAAGAAATAGAAAAGAAATAAAAAGAGCATTCTCTGAGGATTATTCCAATTTGACTGATGAATTATTATTTAAAAAGTGGTTTTCAATAAATGGGGAAAATCGGTTTGGTTATAGCAGATTAGGATACTTTGTTGGAGATATGTTCTTTCAACATCAAATTGAAAATCTAGGCGAAATAAATGCTGTGATTGCATGGAAGGAAAAAGGTTTTGAAGAAAGTGTAAAACAATGGTTATTTCAAAATTAATATATAGAAACATTTCATAATTATTTACGAGACACATATGTTAGGTGGAAATAAATTATGATATTCAGTAACGAAATACTTATCAGAAAAATGAACCAGGATGACTTTGAATTAATGGTTAAATGGCTAAATGACCCAAAGGTTTTGGCATTCTACGAAGAGTCTCCTACTAACTACGATAAAGTGGTAAATAAATATGGACCTAGAGTGGAGGGAAAACACTATGTAAATCCTTGTATGATAGAATATAAAAATGAAACAATTGGATATATACAGTTCTATCCAATACAAGAAAATGAATTAATAAAATATGGCTATCCACAAAATCAAAATATTTATGGTATTGACCAATTTATTGGAGAAACTCAGTTATGGGGAAAAGGAATAGGTACATCCATGATTTCTATGATGGTAAATTATTTGAGCATCCATAAAAGTGTATCACGAATTTTGTTGGAAGTGAAAAATACTAATGTCAGAGCAATCTCAAGCTATGAGAAGTGCGGTTTTAAAAAAATGAAAGAACTTCAAAATGATATAACTTTAATGGAATGGATGAAATAAGCGTTAATCTTTGCAAGAGTTGGTGATCAAATAATTGATCTCCAACTCTTTTTCCTTATTGTGCTACTAGATAAAGTTAGTTCGACAAGAAGGAGTATTATCCCAACTTCTAGAATACAAAGTAGTATGGCTATTCAAGGAGGGATAAAAATGATTTTTGAGGTTACTTTTCAAGTTCGTGTTTCTGATATTAAGGAAGGTCATAAGTGGTATGAAGTAGTATTAAACAAAAAACCAGATTTACAACCACATTCTGGTTTTGTTGAATGGGAAATTCTACCTGGTTGTTGGTTGCAAGTTGCTGAAGGAATCCCATCAAAAGCTAGTGGACCTTTACGTTTGGGTGTCACTAATATAATTGCTGAAAGAGAGAGACTTGTTAAGGAGTTAGGAATTGATCGCTTTGAGATACATTCTAGAGAAGAGGTATTTGCCAAATGGGGAACTTTCACAGACCCATGGGGGAATCAACTAGGGTTCTTTGAGTATCTGGATAAAAAAGAAGAAAAAGAGCGTATTAAGCAGATTGTGGAAGGTTCATTTTAAGCATTACATTTAATAGAAAGTAGGTTTTAATAGTTGAAAATAAAAAAAGAGTTGAACGTTGTTTTTAATTCAGTTGTAATGCATGTAAAAAAAACTTCTGAAGAAGTTGACTGCTCTGGCGCGAGTGTACTTATTATACATAAAGATAAAATTGTAGCGGAGGAATACTGGGGAAAACATTCAAAGGCAAGTGGTGCGAGGCCAATTCAAGAAGATTCGCAATTTCATGTTGCATCAGTTCGTAAAAGTTATATTGGTTTTGCTGCTTCCTACGCGATACATAATGGTTACATTAAATCCATTGATGATGAAGTGAATAAATATTTACCAGTACCGAATATGGACCTGTACAATAAAACAACTATAAGACATTTGCTAACACATACACATGGGTTGAATTTACAAGATAGCAATATAGTTAGAGAGTTTCCGCCAGGGCAAAGTTGGGCTTATCGAGATATTGGTGTTGATTTGTTAACACAAATTATCAAACTGACAACTGGTAAAACAATAGTTGAGATTCTTTATGAGGAGGTCTTTAATCCTTTAGACTTTCAGGAAACAGGTTGGCATGATGACTCCAATACAAAATTAGTGGAGGTTATAAGAAAATCGAATGATTCTCTATGGTCAAACGACAGGGGTAGAGATGGTGATAAGAAAAATATGTATGTTTCCACGAGAGAGCTTGCGTATTGGGGCTATATCCATTTAAAGCAAGGTTTGATTAATGGTAAGCAAGTTGTTTCAAAAGATATTATTAATAGTTCTACTAGCCTTCAGAGTCCTAACTTAATGAATAAGGATCTGCCCCAAAACGGTTTTTTATGGTTTGTTAAAGAACTCCCAGCTAAAAAATCTGAGATAGGTGAACTTGTGCCGAAAGAATCATTTCAAATTTTGGGTTATACCAATGTTGCAGTACTCGTTATACCTAAAAGAGATATTGTCGTAGTTCGAATGTTTAATAGTTATGGTTCCACTCATAACTATGATTATTTAGTAAATATTCGAGAATTTGGTGATACAGTCATGAAATGTTTTTAAATCAATAACATTGTTTAAAGTTGGTTTATAAGGAGAGATAATTTATGCAATATACAATTGAACCAATTGCATTTGTTAATAATAATAGATTAGATATAGAGGATGATAACTGGGGATCAATCATTTCTACAATTGAGATCACTGAAAATATGACTGAATCTTCTTTGGCTGGTATTAATGAATTCTCTCACTTAGAAATCATATTTTATTTTGATAAGGTTTCTGATGATAAAATTCAATATGAAGCAAGGCATCCTAGAAACAATAAAGAGTACCCAAAAGTTGGAATTTTTGCGCAAAGAGGTAAAAATAGACCCAATAAGTTAGGGATAACAATTGTAGAACTTGTAGAACTTAAACACAGAAAATTGATTGTTAAGGGATTAGATGCAATTAACGGCACCCCAATTATTGATATTAAGCCTGTAATGAAAGAGTTTCTACCAAAAGGTGAAGTAAAGCAGCCAGAATGGTCCGTCTCATTAATGGATAAATATTGGATCAAATCGTAGAAAAATGGTTTTCTTTAACTAAGAAGAGGAGGGTAACTTCCGAATGGGAGTAAGCCTTTTATATTATTAATAATGATGGAAATAATTGGTGACCAACATATATCATTTATTTAATAAAAAATTAAAGGACCTTTTTCGGTCCATATAATTTAATATGTAAAATTTATTTCATTTATCATGGTTGTGTTTTTATTTTTGATATATGCCTAAAGAAACTAATGCATCTTTAACACTGGACATTGTCGGTATTGTTTCTATTTTATAATCTAACTGTATCGCAGCTAGTGCTAATGAAGGTCTTAACCCCGTGATAATAGAACGCACACCAAGTAATGATAATACGCTATTTAACTTAAAGAGATAATCTGTAACAAGGCTGTCTAAATTGTAGATTCCAGAAAAGTCGATGATTAAACATTCAATACTTTGGTTTTTAACCTTTAAAGGTACATTTTCCAAAATCTGTATTGCTCTGTCTTCATCAATTGATCCAACTAAAGGAAGTATAGCTATCCCATTTAGAATAGGAACAACTGTAGCAGAAAGATCATTAATTTCCTTTATAATTTCTTTTTGTTTTGTTTCTGATTCTTTTCTACCCGTAATATCTTTTACATATGTTTGAATGGCTTTTGTATCCCCTATTTGAACAGGGTGACAATACAATTCAACATCTACTGTTGTGCCATCCATACGAAAAATTGTTTCCTCTATAACCTTAGCTGGTTGTTGATATGCGGATAGGATTCTTTTTTCTATTGCTACTTTGGATGTTTCTTGGAATATATCTAAAGGACTTGCACCAATAATATTTTCTTTGGGTGCTCCAAAAAACTTTTCTGCCATGTGATTAACATCAATTATCCGAAGGTTTGTATGGATTATTAATGGATCAAGTGAATATTCCATTATTTCACGGTAGTCAATATGTGATATTTCTTCATTCAATCTACTCACTCCCTTGAAACTTATGGTTATTATAAAAACAAGTTATTAGACAATTGCTATTGCATAAATTGATTTCTCGTGCAACTCAATATAACTTTAACAGTTTTCAGCGAGATTCGCATGAGAAACTATTTTTGAAAAAATTTTTAACCTATAAAAAATACTCTATTTAGTTTAACTCTATAAGAGCAAAGTAAGGGAATTTCATTATTGTATTTGCTCATGTTGATATAATACAACACTGGTTTGAAGATGCAAGCATATATACACGTTAGAGAAGATGGCTGCTATGATAGAATAAATAGCCGTTTTTGGACCATATCAAGCTTTAGAAATTATGTGAAATTAAATCGTTATTTTTTATGTATTAACAAAGGTAAAATTAATTTAAAAAAGGGATGAGAAAAATGGAAAAGGTTGAATCAAATTTTATAAATACAGCTCCGATGAATGCAAATGACCTAAAAATAATTTTAGAGGAAGTAAGAAGTGGGGGAAGGAATTGGGATGATGAGGATAAAGCTTTTCTCGTCAAATCAATGGTTGAACATATTGGCTCTACAGATAGTCGCCTTAGAGATCAATTGATATACACCTCTTTTTATCAACTAATAATAGAGAAAAATCTAATTGAGCATGATTTATTAAAGGAAGTCTTAGATTTTTGTTTAAATGAACGTTTGTTTAAAGGAATCGGAGAAACTGGTACCGATACAGTTTTTACAAGATCATTTACTACTCTATTAATCGCACTAATATTATACAGAGATAACGAAGATAACTTTCTTACACAAGAGATGATTACTACTGTTAAAGATCAGTTAGTTGAATATATAAGCTTGGAAAAAGATGTAAGGGGATTTGTATCAGGTAAAGGGTGGGCTCATAGTATTGCGCATGTTGCCGATGCTTTTGATGAATTAATAAAAAACAATCATATAGATAAAGAATTATATAAAGAAATTTTAATGCCATTATGGAAAAAGATATTTGTGTCAGATAGTGTTTATGTCCACGATGAAGACGAGAGATTGCTAATACCAATTTTGGAAATGCTCAATAACGGGTTGGAACTTGGAGTAATTGAAAATTTATTACAAAGAATACCTGATGAACTTTTGATACTAAAAAAGGAGCTAGATGAGGAAAATTATTGGTTTTTAGTAGCTAACTGTAAGGTATTTTTAAAAAGTTTTTACATAGAGGTAAAGAAAAATACAAGTTTACTACCTCTTCAAACTACTATTGAAAACTGCCTAACTGAAATTTAGGCATCCCAATAGTGTTAGTAAGGAAGAAAAGGCATCTAAATGCCTTTTCTTATATGTGATTTCTATTCTTCTATTCTTCTACTGGGTTTTTGGGGCCACTAAGATCTAATTGATAAAAAGCTAAGTCAAGCCATCTATTGAATTTAAAACCTGCTTTTTTTATAGTACCAGAGTGTACGAACCCGAAATTTTTATGCATCGCGATACTTTTTTCATTTGTTGCATCTATTCCAGCAATTAATGTACGGTACTCTCTTTCATCAGCAATCGCTATTAATTCTTTCATTAAAGAAGTTGCGATTCCTTTTTTTCTAAATTCTTTATTTACATAGATAGAGTGTTCAATGGAGTATTTGTATGCTGGCCATGCTCTAAATGGTCCGAAAGTTGCAAAACCTGCTACCCTGTTATCTTGTTCAAATACTAATATCGGATACCCTTCGTTCATTTTTTGTTGGTACCATTGTTGCCTATTTTCGAGCGTTTGAGGTTCGTATGTATACACTGCAGTCGTATTTAAAATCGCATCATTATATATTTCTAAAATATCCTGTAAATCTTTCTCTTGAATAGGTCTTATCATTATTAATTCCTCCTAATGTATCTAATGCAGTAAATAACACACCTTGACTGGACGAGTTAGCGAATGTTGGAATTCCTTTTCATATACAGGATTAAAATATTAAGGATATGAAAGGAATAAAAATGGAAAAAATTAATCTAATTAAGCAATATAATATCGTTACACCAAATTATAGTTTAGATGATAAAGAAATCTCATTTGACATATACATAAGTCCTAACCAACAGGTCTGTATAATAGCTAAACTAGATAATAACTATATATGTTGGTGTTCTATAACTGCTATTAATGATTATGATACCAATTCTTCTATATTTCAATATATATTGAATCTTAATGTAAAAACCATATCAAACGAGTTTAGTGCATTAGGGGAAAAATATAACGAAGTTAAAAACTGGCATCACCTGATTTTTAGTAAGAGAGCTTATCAAAATGAAAACCGTTTTTTTTCGCCAGTAAATTCTTGTTTCTTTATGGATGGAAAGTTTTTTGCAAGTGAGATTAATACATTTTACAAGCAAGAGAGATCAAAGTGTGACTACAGATTAATCGACGATACTTATGTATCTATTTTAGAAAAATATAAAACTATTTTATATAAAGCAAATCAACATTATAGTTATTATCAGGAGGTCAAACCAATTATTAAGATATTAGAAGATGAAAGTTATTTAAAACTTTCTCAAGTATTCGAAATTAGACAATTGTATTTGGAATGTATCCAAAAATCTAATGATTTATATAACCGCTATATGACAGAAATTCGATAAAAAATATGGAAAGAAGGCAGTTCGATGTTGGAAAGTTTGAATAAGCGCCTCCAGACATTGATGCCTATATTAACACCGCTTAGCTTGATTATCGGTGTATGGCTCGATGATCTGGGGGGGCATTTATTATTTTTAGTTCCTTGGTTGTTTGCATTTATGACTTTTGCGGGTAGTTTGAGCTTAAACTTTAAAGGGTTGCAGAGCTTTACAAAGTATCCATATGTCATTTTATTAACGATTGCATTTTTACATATTGTCATGCCCATTTGCGCATATCTTGTGGCAACTTTGCTATTTGATGATCATTTACTGACGATTGGTTTCATCTTGTCCGTTGCTGTACCAACAGGGGTGACTAGTTTTATTTGGGTGTCGGTTTGTCGAGGAAATCTAGCACTGTGCCTATCAATTATTTTAATCAATACACTCATGTCACCGATCGTCATGCCATTTTTACTACATCTAGTTATTGGACAAACAATTGAAATGGATACAGCCGCTCTTATGCTTGATTTATTATGGATGATTGTATTGCCATCCATAGTAGGAATGTTATTAAATGAATTGACGAAAGGCAGTATTGAGAAGACACTAGGAAAAAAACTTGCGCCGTTTTCGAAAATGAGCTTGTTTTTTATAGTGCTGATTAACAGTGGCGTTATTGCACCGTATATTAAAAGTATTACATGGGAGCTTGTTAGTGTTATTGTCATTGTATTTATTCTCGCATTTTTTGGATACGTAATGTGTTTCCTGTTAGGGCATTTTCTTTGGAAAGATGTTGATATTGTAACGACAATTGTGTTTACAGGTGGAATGCGCAATATTTCGATGGGAGTGGTTGTGGCAAGTGCCTACTTCCCTCCGAAGGTTGTGCTGCCAGTTGTCTTCGGCATGCTATTTCAACAAGTACTGGCATCTTTTTTTAGCCGAGTTATAGAATTATATAGAGCTAAATTTGCTCAAGCTTCTGTTTAGTTTAAGTAAGTATTTTAGTAAAAATGATAACAATAAAAAATAGCGTTAGGAGAAATCTGATGTATATTCCTAAATACTTTAAAGTCACAAATATAGATGAAATTAAAGAATTTGTCCAAATGAACTCATTTGGAACGATTGTAACTACTAAACAAGGTAAACCTATTGCTACGCACTTGCCCTTAGAATTGCATAAAAATGGAGACGATTACTATATAACCGGACACATGGCGTATGGAAATCCACAATGGAGAACCCTCGATACGAACGAAGATGTACTTGTTATGTATCAAGGACCGCATGCATATATCTCTTCCTCTTGGTACACACATAAAAATGTTCCAACATGGAATTATCAAGCAGTTCACATATATGGAGAAGCTAGCGTTTTGAATGAAGAAGAGCTAAAAGAAGACCTTGCTTCACTGCTTCATAAATACGAAAAGTATCGGAAGGATCCAGTTTTGTGGGAGAAGCTTTCTCCTCAGTTAATAAATCAAGAACTAAAAGGGATTGTTGGATTTAAAATAAAAGTAAAAGAGATCCAAGCAGCCTATAAATTAAGTCAGAATCGTAATGAGGAAGATTATCTTAACATCGTTGATCAACTTTCGGTTGAAGAAAATCTGACTTCTCAACAAATGGCAGAAGTGATGAAAAAGAGAGTGGAAAACCATCAGTAGTAATAATAATATCTGATTAATAAAAAGAACCGAGATTCAATTGAATTCACGGTTCTTTTTTATTGCTTCAGAATAAAGAGTCTGAAGCCCTTCGATTAATTCTTTATCAGAAATATAGGAGTATGATAAGCGAATATGATGCGTATCTTTCGGTTCATATATATAACCGGGATTAATGAGTACCTTTTGATTCAATAAATTCATAAAAAAATCAGTTGTGACAATAGGTTCATTAAATTTTATCCATATATAAAATCCCCCCTTGGATGATTCCCATGAAGCGATTTCCTTAAAATATTTCTCTAATAAATGTTCCATTAAAATAGCACGTCGTTTTAATTCTTCTTTTAATTTTTCAATGTGTTTTTCATATAAACCAGACGTTAACCAGTAGGTGACAATCTCTTGCGAAAAGGCACTAGAGCCGTAATCCATCTGCATTTTAATATCAGCCAAGCGTTTAATAACAGGTGATGGTGCTACAATCCATCCAATTCGTAACCCAGGGCTTAGTGTTTTTGAAACGCTTCCAAGATAGAGTACTCGTCCTGTTGTGTCGATTGACTTTAAGGAAGGAGTTAGAGCATCAAACGATAATTCAAAATAAACATCGTCTTCAATAATCGGTAGCTGCAAAGATTGGCACATGGCATAAAATGATTCCTTTTCTTCTAATGACCATATCCTACCAGTTGGGTTATGCAGTGTAGGGATCGCATAATAGATACCTTGACGTTTCCCGCGACGCATTTGAATAATCTTTCCGTCTTGATTATTGGAATCAATACTCTGCATTTGCATACCAAAAGACTGGAAGGGATGAATGGAATTCAAATATGAAAATTCATCCTGAAACACAACAGAACCAGTCTCCAGTAAACCTACAGCAATTAATTGCAGTGCTTGCAAGCCGCCTGATACGATGCAAATATTCTCAGGTGAAGTCGTAATTCCTCGTTTTTTTAAATAATCGCAAAGTGCAACTCGTAATTTAAGGCTCCCTTGAGGCGAGGAGTAACCAATAAATTTTCCTTCTAATTGAAGCTTTTGCAATGACGCTTGAATTTCAACTGTAGGTAACAAGCTAGGGGCTAGCTCACCTGTGCTGAGTCGGATGATGGATTCATCTTGTTCAAACTCATTAATAAGTTGAATCGTTTGAAAGTTAGGCTTGTGAATACTTGCTTCAATATACTTTTGCCAATTTGGTTGCTTTTGTTTCAAAAGCATACTCCAAGAATCGTTGGATACATATGTACTTGAACCAACCTTTGAAGATAAAATCCCATCAGCTTTTAATTCGTCTATTGCTTCTTGTAATGTACTCCTATTAACACCAAGTGTAAGTGCCAGTTGTCGTTGAGCAGGAAGCTTTGTCCCGTTCGGCCATTGTCCAGTACTAATTTGTTCGGTCATCCATTCAATTATTTGTTTCGATAAACTTATTGGAAGTGAACGATTTGGCTTTCAATTCATACAGCAACTCTCCTTGAAAATTGGATGGTTAAAAAACCAACCAATTGGACCTTTTTCTTTAGTTATAACATAGCTACGATAGAGAGGAAAGGGGTTGAAAAGATGGAACCGATTATTCATGGAATCATTTTAGCATTTGGACTTATTTTACCTTTAGGGGTGCAAAACGTCTTTGTCTTTACTCAAGGTGTCACACAACCAAGTCTGATTTTAGCGCTTCCTGCGGCGATTACTGCAGCTATATGTGATACAATTTTAATCATTTTAGCAATTTTAGGATTATCTATGATTGTTTTACAATTTGAGTGGATTCGCTTGATATTACTTATTGGCGGAATTCTATTTTTGCTGTACATGGGAAAAGTGATTTGGAATTCAGATGCAGCTAGTTTAGAAGGGAAAGAAGCATTGCCTTTAAAAAAGCAAATTCTTTTTGCACTTTCAGTATCCTTACTCAATCCACATGCTTTGCTTGATACGATAGGTGTGATCGGGACGAGTGCGGTTAAATATGATGGACAAGATCAAGGATTGTTTATGATTGCTTGTATCATCGTTTCTTGGCTATGGTTTTTGTTATTAGCAACTACAGGAGTTTTCTTGAAAAAAATACAAATATCGAATAAAGTATTTATCTTATTTAATAAATTATCAGCTATTTTTATATGGGGTACTGCTATTTATTTACTGGTAGGTTTGTTTTAATTCTTAACGATTCGCACAGTGCGTTTCCTTTAACATAAAGCATAATGAATAAGCCTTTTATTTTGAGTAATAAAATAAAGGGATTTCAATATCCAATGGAGAAGATGGAAGGGTTGGCAATTTATATGAGTAGAGATAGGGGATATAATTGTGTTAACTAGGATAACTACCCTACCAAAGGATAAAAGAATTGCTGGAGTTCATTGTATTCCTATAACAGAAACTGGTTCCATTATGATGGCATGGGATAAGGATGAACTTATTCTAACTACTATTGGTGGAAGAATCGAAGAAAATGAAAGTTTGGATGAAGCACTAGAACGTGAGGCTATGGAAGAAGTGGGAATTATTCTAGATTCCAATAGAATCCCGTTTGCTTCTTGGTACTGGCAAGGCTATGTTATTTTTAATTTTGAAACGGCTAAGCAAATAGTCTCCAAAATTGAATCTAATAACGACAAAAGAGTTCAGATTTTAAAAATGGCAGAAGAGCGGGCAAAAAATCTGAGTTGGATATGATAAATAAATATACTGACAAGGGGTTAAAGTATGCAAAAGAGTACTGTCCTTTTTTACGGAGCTATAAGTTTGGATGGTTACCTAGCTAGGGAAAACCATTCGTTGGATTGGTTAATTGGAACGGAAGGTGAGGAAGAAACAGGTTTTTCTGAATTCTATGAAACAGTTGATACAATTCTTATGGGAAGAAACACATACGAACAAATATTGATTCTTTCTCCAGAGGAGTTTCCATATAAAAATAAAAAGTGTTATATATTTTCCAGTACATTAACTGGCTCCAATAAGTATGTAGAATTCATTAACGAGGATATAATAGGCTTCACTAAATCGTTGAAAGAACAAGAAGGCAAAAGGATTTGGCTTGTAGGTGGAGGAGAGGTGTTGCAACCGCTTCTTAAAGCAAATATTATCGATGAATTTATCATTCAAATTGCCCCGTCCATAATTGGTCGTGGGATACCACTCTTTGTGCAAGGCAACTATGAAAAGGATTTAACTTTGGTCGATGTGAGACGTTATAAACAATTCGCAGAGTTACATTACACAAAATACTAAGTCATCTAGATTTGTCTTGGAATTTGCGTTGATAGTTTAACAAAGGAGTTTGAATGCATGATAAGTGAAAAAGAAAAAATGTTAAACGGTGAGCTTTATAATCCAATAGATCCAGAATTACTGAGAGAAAAGTTAACTGCCCGAAAGCTGACTAGATTATACAATCAAACATTAGAAACGGAGGAGGACAAAAGGACAGAACTTTTAAAAGAACTGTTTGGTTCAACAGGAAATAGTTTAAGTATAGAACCTACTTTACGTTGTGATTATGGCTACAACATTCATGTTGGTGAGAATTTCTATGCTAATTTTGACTGCGTGTTCTTAGACGTTTGTGAAATCCGGATAGGAGATAACTGTTTTATTGCTCCTGGAGTCCATATTTATACAGCAACCCATCCATTAAATGCCGAAGAAAGAGTATCAGGTGTAGAGTACGGAAAACCGGTGAAAATTGGGGACAATGTTTGGATTGGTGGTAATTCCGTTATTAACCCAGGGGTCACTATAGGAAATAATGTCGTCATTACTTCGGGTTCAGTTGTCACAAAAGATGTCCCTGCGAATGTGGTAGTAGGTGGAAACCCGGCAAAGATAATAAAGCAAATAGATTAAATACCTTTAAGACAAACTGGGGGTTTTTATGTACAGTTCACAAGAATTTACCTTAGACAGTGTTACTTTTCAATTACGAGAGAAGCATGATTTTAAATGGATTCATAGTTTAGGTGAAGTTTTTTGCGTTTTTGATAAACAAGATTCTGGGAACATTAGTTTCGGTGTAGAAAAAAACGGTTCAAAAAAGTTTGTGAAGTATGCTGGAGCAAAAACTTTAGAGTATAAGGGGCATCCAGAAGATGCGGTAGCAAGATTAAAAGACTCAGTTAAAATCTACAACAATCTGTCCCATCCATACTTGGTAAATCTACTTGATCATTTTGAGGTTGAGAAGGGGTATGTTCTAGTGTTTGAATGGATCAATGGGGAGTCTCTCCATTCTCATTGGTCTTTTCCTCCACCCAAGAAGTATAATCATCCCGCTTCTCCTTTTTATCGTTTTAAACAATTACCTATTGAATTCCGCTTAAGATCTTTAACAAGTATATTTGAATTCCATGTACATATGGAAAAGAAAAATTATGTAGCCGTTGATTTTTATGACGGGAGTATCCTATATGATTTTGAGAATAACAGCACAAAAATATGTGATATTGATTTGTATATGGAAAAACCATTTTTCAATAAGATGGGAAGACTCTGGGGCTCCTCTAGGTTTATGTCGCCAGAAGAATTTACATTAGGCGCTCCAATTGATGAAAAAACAAACGTATTTAACATGGGAGCCACAGCATTCTGCCTTCTTGGAGGAGAACTAGAGCGTTCATATTTAAAATGGGATGCAAGTGCTGAACTGTATAAAGTTGCAACCAGGGCTATTGAAGAAGACAGGAGTAAAAGGTATGCCAATGTAGAAGAATTCTATTTTGCTTGGAATTCTGCTTTAAAAGACACTTTAACTATGAACATTGAAATACTATAATGATTACCCTCTTTCTATCAATTTTCAAAAGATAAAGTAAGGAGACATGCTAAGTTATGTGGATTCAACGATTTATCGATACGGAAAGAGGAACATTTGAACTATTTGAAAATGGTGATGGAGAGCCTTTAGCCGTTACACATTTATATAGTGCTTATGATGAGCGAGGAAATTCTTTTGCAAACTCGTTTACATTAGACTATCACGTGTATTTAATAAACCTTCGTGGTTGCGGAAATTCGGTCAAAGCTGAAAATGACAGTCAGTATAGTATGGACGAAACTGTAAGAGATTTGGAAGCAATTCGTATCGCTCTACAATTGGAACGGTGGGGTTTTGCTGGTCATTCTACAGGAGGCATGCTTGCACTTAAGTATGCAATCCTCAGGCCTTCATCACTTACAAAGATTATTGCTGGAGGAGCTGCAGCAAGTATAGAATATGGCTATGATCCTGACAGTATATATTGCTCTGAAAATCCTAACTTCAATCGAATTAATGACATTATGAACCAATTTAATGATCATTCCACATCAGTTGAAACTAGGCAGAAATTAGGCTATGAATGGGCTTTAATGTCATATTATTCCGAAGATAAATTGAAAGAGGCATTAAAAAAACCGAATAGTGGTAAGACAGTTGGCGATCGTTTAGATTACTTTAGAAAAAAAGAATGTACTACATATGATTTACGAAAAGAATTATTATATGTGACAGTCCCTAGTTATATATATGCAGGTAAATACGATGCACAATGCCCTCATAAATTCGGTGTAGAAATCGCGAATTTAATTCCTAATGCAATGTTTACAACATTTGAACAAAGTAATCACAATCCATTTTCGGAAGAAGAGGAAAAATTTCAAGCATTTGTGAAGTCGACTTTATAGTGAAATAAGTATTATTACACTCGGCCTCTTAGGATACTATTCCTAAGAGGTTTTAATTTATTTTATTTTTTCAAAACTTTTTTCGTAGTTGTTGTATGTCTAATAAATAAGAACAATGAAATGAGGTGAAATCTTGAGTGGAAAGAGTCTTGTAAAGAGGGCTATTAAAGGCGATGAAGAAGCATTTTTAGAACTCATGCATTCATATCAAGAAGCGTTATATCGAACTGCAATATCGTATGTAAAAAATGAAGAAGATGCATTGGAAGCGGTTCAAGAGGTGACGTATAGGGCTTATCGTAGCATAAAAACAGTGAAGGAGCCTGCCTACTTTAAGACATGGCTCATTCGGATTATGATGAACTATTGCCAAGATGTGATGAAGAGAAGTAATAGGGAAATAGTTGAAGAGAGTCTGATTAATAGGACGGGTGTAAGTGAAGATTTCACTTATATGGAAGTAGAAGAGGCACTTTCAACTCTATCAGATTATGAAAGAGAATTATTGCACTTGAAATATTTTGAAGGGGTCAAAATAAAAGATATTGCTGTTATGTGGAATACTCCAGAAGGAACTATTAAAACTCGATTACATAAAGCATTAAGTGCACTTCGGAACAATTTTGATGAGAAAGGAGATGTAAAGCGTGTTTAAGGAAGAAGAAAATAAATTGGAGCAGCGAAAGAATGCGATTGATCAAGTGAAAATACCAGCGGACAAATTACATTTTGCCGTACGACAAGGATTCGAGAAAGCAAAAAATGAAAGAGCATTAAAAAGAAATATTATTCGAAAACGGAGTACATGGTCAATTGTCGTAGCTGTAATTTTTCTTATCTCATTTGTCACTTCTATTACAGTGTCCCCAGTATTCGCAAGCAAAATTGCATTAATACCAGGTATGGATAAAATTGTGGCGCTCATTAAGCAAGATAGAGGCTTGACTGCAGCGATTGAGAATGATTTTTATCAGCCTATAAATTTATCGCAAGAAAAGAACGGTATTACCGTGACACTCGATGGAGTAATTGCTGACAAAAAAGGCATGGTGATTTTTTATTCCGTTTATACGAACCAAATGGATGTCGGGTCTCTTGAATTAAAGTATATTCAATTGTGGTCAGGCATGAATTCCCGCTATAGATTTGATTTAAATGATTCCGTTCTACCTTTGACAGAAAGAAAGGATTCCCAGTTTTTTATTTCTACCGAGCATATAGAAAGCAGTAAACTCGAAGAAGAACTATTCTGGGCGATAGGTTTGAAAAATGGAGAAAAAATAGAGCATTTTAAAATTCCATTTTCATATAAGAAGATGGATGTAGAGAGTAAGAATATTGTTGTGAATAAAGAAGTAACGATTGATGGCCAACGTATTAAAGTAAAAGAATTGATAGTCGATCCAATCCGTACTGTTGTTAGGTTAGAAGAAAATCCACATAACTCAAAGAAACTTCTTGCTCGTGCTTTTGATGAATTAGAGCTGAAAGACGACTTAGGAAGGACATGGTCGGCGTTACCTGGAAATTCATATAAACCACTTTTAAACGGTGATGTATGGGATGTACCACTTAAGGAAAGCTTTTACTTTTATGAACCGAATAAATTGAGCTTAACATTTGGGAAAATTGCAGCAATGGATAAAGACCAGGCTTATATTTTAATAGATATCGAATCCAAGGCATTTTTGAAACAACCTTCAGAATCATTATTCTCTAATCTAAAAGTGGAGAATGATAAAGTTAGTTTTACAATTGAAGCTGATAATAACAATGATTTTGTTTATTTTCCTAGATTTACAGATGCTACTGGAAGAGATTTTATAATTTATTATAAAGGACTTTTTCCATCTACTGCAAATTATGTGAGAGGCTCATTAGTTAAAGTTTCTAAAGAGGAAATGAAACTTGAATTTGATCTTCCTTGGGAAAAATTTACCAACCCATTAAGACTTGAATTGGATTCTTATCCATCTTGGATTGAAGAGGATGTAAAGGTAGATATAAAATAAATTAACAAGAACAGTCGTTCATAATGAAATATAGAGCGGATGTTCCTTGTGAGAGCATTGATATGAATTAGAAGATTTTGCAGTATTGTGCTAAATGTAACCGGGCTATAGATTCTTGCAGGAATAACGATCCTTTTAGTAGAACTTATTGAAGTAACGGAGCAGGAAAGTTAAGCAAGAAATCTTAAGTGAATTATCTATATGGAGGTATGAATATGAATTCGGTCGATGAAATTAATGTAGTGGTAGCAGGATTAAATGAATTGGATTTGGTTGCAACATTATTTGATAAATACAGAGTGTTCTATAACCAAGAATCCAACTTAGAGGCGGGAAGAAAATTTATTGAAGAAAGGATGAAAGAGAAGCAGTCTGTCATCTTCCTAGTTACCCAGGAACAAGTAAATGATGTGCTACCATTGGGATTTGTTCAACTATTTCCCTCATTCTCTTCGGTATCCATGGAGAGATTGTGGATATTGAACGATTTATATGTGGACCAATCAGCAAGACGTTTAGGTGTAGCTAAACTTTTATTAGAAAAAGCAAAAGAATATGCAATACAAACAAATTCAAAAGGATTAGTCTTAGAAACTGCTAATGATAATCTTAATGCTCAACGATTGTATGAATCTATTGGATATAAAAAGGATAGCGGTACCATGCATTATAGTTTTTATCTTAAATGAATTGTTGGGCCATTACAAACGGAGACTTTAGTGAATATGGGGTTGCCAAAGGCAGCTCTTTTTCTTATTGGACTAACTGGGCACCAAATCAAAGGGGGAGTATAATGAAAGGTTTCTATGTTAGTTTGTTTGCTTTACTCGGACTATGTCTTTTAGCAGGATGTACCGATAATCAATTCGACAATAAAGCGAAACTATTCGTAAAGACGGAGGAAATAAAAGAAAGCGACGCTTTATATGTTAACACGATTGAAGACTATAAAGTGCCATTCAAAATTAGCCAAATTAAAAGTGTAATTGTTAACTTGAACGACAGTGCTTCAGAAATACCTCTTAAAGGAGTTAGATATGAAGTGTCGTTAATGTCAGAAAAAGAAATATCAAATGAAGATAGAACATCTTTTAATTTTGAGGTTGTAACTGATTCTTCCTTAAAGGAATCATTAGGGCCGATACAGCCTTTGCATTTAACAGACACTCGTGATGGATACTTATATACTCTTTCGTTTGAAACAATATACAGGGATTATTCCAAAGAAGAACTCGAAGAATTATATAAAGAACGCAACTTTAAAATATATCTTAATTACAAAGGTGTAAATGAAATTGGGTTTTTATAAAAAAGAATTTATATTAATCATCCGAACTAAAACGTAGGTTAGTTTAACAAGAAATAGGAGGTAGTTCAAATAATTATTAGAAAACTAGTTTCTGCGATAGTGACATGTGGGTTAGTTATGATAATTTACTTCGTAATAGAGCAGACGGGGTTTGTTATCATCATAGGTATGTTTTTACTCCCTATACTTTTGTTTTATGGAATACCGGCATCTATATTTTCTGATTATGTTACAAAAAAATCTAAAGGTATGTATAGAGGGTTTTTAGCATTATTGGTTCACTTATTGCTTGCATGTTTATTCGTTTTAATACCCATTATAATTTCAGAAGAAGAAAGGGAGATTTTATTTTCTGACTTCAAGAGTTCGTTTATATATTTCTTTTTAATTACCTCTATTCTTTCTTCAAGTCTCTTCTGGTGTATAGATGAGTTTCTTAAGAATAAAAGAGTAAAAGATATTGGTCAGAAGATAGGGGATTTAAAAATTTAGTAAAGTTGTATGGATCATTATTAACTTTTTCAACGGAAGGGGAAAAACGTGAGATATTATTTATGTTTGGTACTTATAGTTTCGATGGTATTAACTGGTTGTACTTCAGGTACACAAGTTACAAATAAACACAGTAGTTCAGGAGAAGAAGTTGGTTCATATGCTGCTTTGTTGAGAATAAACGGGGCTGAATATAGATCTGTCGGTACTAAAAATAAAGGAGAGTATACACTAAGTGACGAAATAGGCAAAGTTAAGAAAAGAGTGCCTCCAGAAGTTCTCCCAAAAGACAATTTAGTATCAAATTATTTAGACGAAGGTATATTAATTTATTCTGTTGAGGAAGATAGTGACGTTATCCTTGTTCAAACAGAAGTAGATGGTGTCTATGAGATATTTAAAAAAACAAAAAAATAATTTGTTAATTTAACTGCGATAGATAAACATAATTGCCATCTTATCTAATACAGCAGCGAATATTATCCCTACTGAATACCGGATCAAATCCTCTGTAAGAAAACCTTTGCCAAATATTAAAGCCCCAAGAGATGTCCCGCGAATTTGATTAATCCAATCTTCCTGATACAACTGACTAAATTCAATGCCGAAGCTAAACAAAAAACTGAGCAAAATGACCGTAAGGGTGTTCTTATGAGTTAGCAGAAAACGAAATCCGAAATAGACCATCATTGCCCATAGAACGTCTCCTGCGTTCAGAGCTATAAATGGCATAAGTAGAAGACTCCATTTTCTAGAGGCAAGGCCTAACAAAATAGTAATAGCAATAGCTATCAAATAAAGTATTCACATGTTACGGTATTGCGAGTTGTTAAGTTTTTGCTCATTAGTCAATTGAATCACTCTTTTTTGGGTGGTGGACATTATTCATTAACTTACATTATCTCATAAATTGTCGAAGCAAGAATTATGTGTTTTTGAATTGTTGAAGCATGCTTGATAATAAACCGTATTAATTTTAAAGGGGGAATACTGAATGATTGATCGTAGGAATAGAACCTTATGTATTGTTATTTTTAGCATTTTGACAATGATGTCAGTGTTATTGATGTCTGGTTGCTCGCAAACAGAAGAAGATCCATATAGAACAGCAATTACAAAAGTTCTGGAGCATCAGTTTAATGGTCCTGATGAAAAGTTTATGGAACTATTGTGGAATCCTAAATATACAACTGTTGTGAATAATAAAGAAGAGAACAAAGAGTTTGATCAGTATGTAGAAGAGGTATACGGACCATACTTTACAGATTCTGAGCTCGATTTCTTTATTGCTGCATTTGCTACTTCATACCAAAGCCGCGCTTTAGACACTGGACATAAGTTAAGTCTAAAGGATATCACGATTGAACAAAGTGATAAAATTTCAAATCGCTATACCTTCATAGCAAAGGTTGGTTATCAGAAAAAAGGAGATGAAGAAAAAATTGCAAATGTAGAAGGTGAAGTCATGTTCTCTACAAAAGAAGATGGCCAAATAGGGAGATTTTCATATGGAGATGATGACGGTTTGTTGAGATAATGAGCAATTGAACAATGATTTTGTTTTACAACTGACGGGTGCTTTAGTTGAAAATTATTGGTTGGTTATTAAATGAACTTTTATATTTATATGGTTAGGTCAGAATAAGCTTTATTTATTAAGGTTTTCATTGTAAAAATGTCATAACTGTAAATAAAAAGCATACAAAAATTTAATAAAGGACTTCATCATAGGTTTTTATTTATATAGAATAGTGAGGTTTTTAAACTTCGGTGGGGTTGTTATAAGAAGGATTAACGCAAAAACGATTGAAAATCGACCAAAAAAGAAGAAATTAGTGAAGAAAAGGTAATATTCAATCGAGTAGCAACGTCTTTTAAGACGTTGCTACTTTTACATTTAAAAGTACTTCTGATAATACTCTTTCCTTAGCCTCCCGCTTAATTGAGCGTAGATCTTGGTTGTTTCACTTTTCTCATGCCCCATAAGACTTTGTATGACTTCAATAGGAGCTCCATTATTCAACAAATGAGTTGCGTAGCTGTGTCTAAGTTGGTGTGGATGAATCGCTTTATTGATTTCAGCCCGTTTGGAGATCCGCTTGATGATGTACCGCATTTGGGCGACACTCATTTTATGTGGCTGTCTTGCAGTTACAAAGATGGCAGGATGATGGTCATTCCGGCTTTCTAAATAGCGTTTAAGCCATATGTCGCAACGTGTATTAAAATAAACTTCCCTTTCCTTATCACCTTTTCCTCTAACGATCGCGGATTGATTGGACCAATTGATATGGTTCTTTTCTAACGCAACAATCTCTCCAATCCGACAACCGGTAGAAAACATAAATTCGAAAATCGCTTTTTCCATTGGGGAATGACAGGATTCACGAAGGTGTTCAATCTCCCGTTCGGTTAGATACTTGGGTATCCGCTTTCCCACTTTGGGTTCTTTAATTTTGGAAGTTGGATTCTTACTTAGGTATCCTTCTTCATGAGACCAACGAAAAAATGATTTCATAATGCGGATACGATGTGCAAGACTGGCTGGTTTTAAATGCTTGCCGGATATTGCAAGATATTCCTTCAGTTGATTTATATCGAGCAATTCCATCTCTACATCCTTAAAATAATCAATTAGTAGCAAAGACTGTAACTGGTAGGCTTTCAACGTTTGCGTCGAAAAGCCTTCTATACGTTTATCTGCTTCAAAGGAAGACCATGCTTTTGACAGTTTCAATTCAATTCCCCCTAAAATAGTACTCTTAAAGGGATTATTGCCAACTTAATAGAATTATAGACATAATGATTAATTGATTTTAATAACGAAGCAGTTGAATAGGTAATGTGAATTGAGAGAATATATAAGGGGGAAATGTAAATGGTTGAAAAAACTCATACAAACAGTAATTCGGTAATTTCTTTAACTCTTGGTATTCTTTCAATCCTAATACCATTTGTCGGTTTAATTCTTGGTGGTATAGGAGTTGTAGTTTCAAGAAAAGCGGCAAAAGAACTTGTAATAATAAATCAAGGGGGCAGTGGATTAGCTACTTCTGGTTTAATGTTTGTAGCGTAGTGGGAATTACGATTCAAGTCTTTGCAGTAGTGGGTATTATCGCTTTCTATTTTCTAACAAATGAAGTTTAGTATCTCGGGTTCTTATTCAACTAACTCAGCAGGTTAGTTGAAGAAGAAAAAGGATTTTGTTGTATTTAACACGAAAATAAATAGGTAGGATATGCAAGCAAAAGATTGTCGATTTTTTACCAATGTGCCGATTTTGATGTTACAGGTTCGTTGTATGTATAAAGAGGTCAATTTTCACCTCTAGAAAAGAAGGAGGAAATTTTTTATGCTGTTTATGTTGATTGTCAAAGCCTCGAAGAATTGGGAAGCCGGAAATCTCCCGAGCCCCGAGCTCATGGAAGCCATGGATAAGTACAATGAGGAATTAGTTAAGGCTGGCGTACGGATTATGGCTAAAGGACTTCATCCAAGTTCAAATGGGATTCGCCTTTCGTTTCCGAAACCAGGGGAAAAGCCGGTGGTTACGGATGGACCATTTACGGAAACGAAAGAATTGATTGCTGGGTTTATTCTGATTAATGTGAAGTCGAGAGAAGAAGCCGTCGAGTGGGCCATGCGGATGCCGGACCCGCAAGGACATGGGGAAGGTCAGATTGAATTACGTCAAGTATTTTAGGCACCGGAGCTTACCGAGGAACTTTTAAACAAGAACTGAATCTAATTTTTGGTTGGCGGCTATTGATTCTTATTCCACTAACGGGTGCTTTAGCAAAACATGGCCATCATTTCGATGGTCTATTTTTACGTCCAAAACTAACGAAGCAGTTTACTTGAAGAAGTTGAATGTTAAAATAGCGAGAAAAGGAGGTTGTGAAATGAGTTTAGCAAGTTATATTGGATGCAATATAGAAATACCTCTTAGTAGTGAAGAGTCAGACGATTTAATTGTTATTGGAGATTGTTTTTCGAACAAGTATAACCGTCGAGATGTGAAAAAACATCAATTTACCACTCCTTTTGTTTACGAAGTATCGAGTGACTTGGGAATAGAGATTTCGGAATATATGAACCCAAAAACGCGTGCCGAATCAAAAGAGAAACTAATTGAACTTTGTAAAATTCTGGACAGTTACATTGATAAAGGTGATTATTTTGAACTGTATAGTTGTTGGGTCTGAGAAGAAGCTGATAAGCGGAAAGGTGAGATAACTCTTCGAATCAATAACTTTGACATTGAAAAGATAAAAATGCCGGAAAAAACATTATTGAGATTTGAAAAATGAGTTCTTCTTCAACTAACAGGTGCTTTACTTCAAGAGGGAGTAAAGCCTTTTATATTGAACTAAAGCAGCAGTTTAGTTCAAAAAGTGAAATGGAAAATTTACATAAAATTGGAACCATTTTTTCTTGTGTACGTATTAAAGTAAAGCGTTAGGTTAGTTTAAGAAAATAGAATTATCTTATGAAAGGGTGTTTCTAATAAAAACTAAGTTATTCATGCTTTTTAGTTGCCTTATAAGAGATACGAAGACAACTTCCATTAAGAAAAGTTTTTTGCATTAAGCGGGAAGAGGGGGAAGATTTTTGATAAAAAAAAGATACCAATATCTAATCTTAAATATTCTTTTATTATTTTATATGGTATTTAATGTGCTAGATTTGTACTTTAAAGCTGAAAATATTAAGGAATTGATTTTGATCTGTGTTACTTTTTTTCTACTAGTTAATCTTTTAATATTCATTATTAATTTTTCTTTTAATAAGTTTTTTAGTTGGTATGATAAACACACGGCAGAAAAATATAACTTTTACCAATGGATGGGTAATCCTCAAGCATCAATAATGTTTTATGAAGAATTTTCTAGTATTAAAAATTTTGAGCATAATAAGTTTGTAGAAAATTGCAATCGTATTAAAGAAAAAATGTTACGGGATTTGCCTGAGCAAAGTGACCTAAAAGGTTTTAGAACTTTTCTTGAACTTAAGACATCTAGTCCTCGACTAACATCTCTCTTAGGTTCAATGCAAACAATATTAATTGCTGTTATTACCTCATCTCTTATTACTACTTTGAATTTTACAAATTGGAGTGTTTGGAAGTTTATTTTTAGTTATATTTTATTGTTAATTTTTTTTGTGGGCTTAATGAGAGTAATAGACTTTATTAGTAAAACTATTGATAGAGATAAACTTTTATTGGTATTGGTTAATGAATGTATTCAAGAAAAGGAAAATCAAGAAGTTGTATAAGAGGAATATACATCTATCACAAAGTTGATTATGATGGTTATAAAGAGCATCCTTATTAAGCTAACGGGTGCTTTAGCAAAATAAGGCCATCATTTTGATGGTCTATTTTTATGTCCAAAACATTAAGTTGATCTCTGATAAGCCTTGTGAAATTTTACACTTAAACTAAAGCGGCAGGTTAGTTGAAGAAGGATTCTTTGTAGGGAAAGCGAATACTAGATAAGCTGTTACTATTATAGAACTTTTTAAGGGAGAATTTTATGGGTTATAAAATTGTTTTCTTCGATGTGGATGGGACTA
>NZ_JAQMHQ010000005.1:0-312854 GCF_042055255.1 Psychrobacillus sp. PGGUH221 | reverse complement strand
AATACGGAGTTCCGGCAACCATTGTAGTGCCTGAAAACGTTAGTAAGTGTAAGGTTAACGCAATCCAAGCTTATGATGGTAAGGTGGAAATGTGCGGGACTACTTCTGGAGAACGTATACCAAGAGCACAGGCGATTGCAAATCAAGAAAACGGCATATATATTCCACCTTATGACGACCCATTGATTATGGCAGGGCAAGGAACTATTGGATTAGAAATTTTGGAACAGGTGGATAATGTTGATGCAATCATTGTCCCGATTGGTGGTGGTGGACTTATATCGGGAATCCTAACAGCCATTAAAGAAACTAACCCGAAAATAAAAGTAATTGGGGTAGAACCTGAGCTTGCTAATGATACATACCTATCATTACAAAGTAAAAAAATCACCACAATTCCCGCAAGTCAGACCATTGCGGACGGATTAAGAACTAACCAGCCGGGTGACCTAACCTTCCCTGTACTTATGAAATATCTAGACGATATTGTCCTTGTGAGTGAAGATGAAATTCGTCAGTCCTTTAGTTTCGTCATGGAACGCACGAAACAACTAGTAGAAGCATCAGCAGCCGTAACGATCGCAGCAGCTATGTTCAATAAACTAAACATTCAAGGTAAGAACATCGTAACTGTTATCTCTGGCGGAAATGTGGACCTAGACAAAGTCCATCAATTCATTGTAAATAGTGAGAAATGACCCCTTAAGACTAGACTTAATTATCTTTATTGAAGTAAGGGGGGCTTTAGTTGAATAAAAACTTAGATTTTTAAACGACTTTATTGTTATATTTTTTAGTATAGTGAAGTATCTTACATCAAAAATTAAACAACTATATTTTTAACCCCGTCCTAAATTCGAACGGGGTTATGCTTGATTGAGCTTTTAAAGTTAAATAACTTTATTTTCATTTCACACGTACCACACATTTTATATATGTCTAAAATGTGTGGTACATACAGTGTCAACCACTCAAACTAACTAACCTAAATATAACATTGGTTATACCCCTATATGCGCGATAATGATAATGACGGTATGGTAGGTGAGGAAGCACCTAGAACTTTGAGGCAAAATAAATGAACGAAAGAACATTTTCTTCGTTGGACGATTTATAACAATTTTGCGAATGGGTGTCTGTACAGGAACAACTGAAGTTAATGGTCATATCATCTAAATTTGTATGGTGAAAATATAATTATTTTTCACTAACGGGTGCTTTACTTCAAGGAGTAAAGCCTTTTTTTAGTAAATTAAAGCAGCTGTTTAGTTCAATAAGGTACCCCTTTTGTTTTGGTACAAATAATTTAAGTGAAGACAGATAGGAGATAGAATATGAATGAGAATGAGCTGTATGTATATCACATTGTGACTAGGAAAAAAATGAGTCTTGGCCAAATAATTAGCTTTGACAAGAATCAAAGAAATACCTTATTTAGCTTCTTTTTTGAAAGACAACAATTGAATTCTAAAGGAGAAGACTTTTTTCGGATTTTACAAGAACATTACTCAAATGAAGGGTTGAACTTGAATAAAGAAAATGCAGATGTAGTTATTAAGTATGCAGATCAAACAATAAGAGCTATCAGAGAAGTAATAGTAGAAATGGTCAGACTACAAGAATATCCAGAATACCCTTCAAGAATGTCTTGTTTATACGCTACAAAAAACTATGAAGACGTATTGAAATGGAAAGAATTATTTGATTCATACAATCGGAAGGTTTTGCAGATTGTTAAACTTAGAGTTATTGGAAATGCTTTTGAGGGGGATGGAAACCTTTTACCAAAAGAAGATGGGGTTCCATTCTCTCAAAAAATTGAACAAGCTAGACAATATTGGCAGGGTAATGTGAAAAACGAGCTTCCTGAACTCTTAATCGACGGGAAAATAGAAGTGGTTGAAGTTATTGATGATTTCACTACTTAAAATCAAATTGTTAGTAATAGATTGTTTTCGTTTTACCGATATTGCAATCCTTATTCGACTAAAGGGTGCTTTAGTTAAACACGGCCATCATATTTCGGTGGTCTATTTTTACGTCCAAAACATCCAGTAGACTTTGGTAAACCATTGTGAAATATTACACTTAAACTAACGGTGCAGGTTAATTTAAGAAGGAAACGGTCTTTACAACGTCGAATTTAATTACATAAAAACTAACTCTTAAATTAAGGTGGGGCATATGGGTAGAATTCCAATTGGACCAATTATTGAAGGTGGAAAAAAAGCAGGAAAAATAATTAAAGAAAACCGCAAAGAAATTACGGCAGTATTAGGTTTATTGGGTGCTGGAGGAAAGGTAATAAAAGAAAATACTGCTAAGAAAAAAGAATCAAACAAAACTGAGGGAAAATTGCATCATAGGAAAGGGCGTTATGATCATTATAAAATTAAAACACTAATGGAATTGGATAGCCAAAACAGGAATGAGCTTTTTCAATATATACTTGAAGTAGAACAATTTATTCAACAGATAAAAAATGAAGAAAATAAGGAATTGGGAGTAAAAAAGCCTATTCATAAAAAAAGAATTAAAAATTGGAATGATATTCTTATTCAAATTAAAGATAAAATGTATACAAAAGATTATCTTGAATTTATTAAAATTTATAACAACCCAAGTTATCATAGTGAATATTTTAAAGGTTTTGAGGGTCTTGTTGAGAAATTTAAAAAACTAAATAATCGAGAAAAATATGATGATTTATTGAAATACATTGCAGAAATAACAAATAGGAGCATTGAACAAATCAAAAAGGATTTTTCACTAACCGACTAAAACATACTCCTTTTTCCGGAAGGTATATATCTATTGATCAATTAGTTTTAAACTTTTTTAGAGTAGTAAGGATAATGAACGATACAAAAAACTGTAATAAAAACCGTGAGACTTATTCAATTAATTGTGGCAATATTACTTAGACCAATACAGATAAATCTTATTCAACTAACGGGTGCTTTAGTTAAATATTCGCTTACCGAAATAATCAATCTTTATTACAAAAAAAGTCCCTTTTTGATCAATCTTTGTTCAAAATAGGGGCTATGATTTTCAAAACGCTTATTTTAACTATTCTATCGTTTTATATTGGATTGCTGCTAAAATTCTAGGATACGGTAAGCTATCTTTAATAAGAGTTCCTATATATCTTATATATTCAATTGAATCATGCATTCTTTTATGATAAATACGTGGTTCTGTGTAATCTATTTCAGTTGCACTCTTCTCGAAGAGCTCGACGGCGTTCGTGCAGCACTAATAGGATAATCATCCCCATTATAATACCTAAGACGATGCCGGCCTGTGTGGTCAACAACCATGCCAATGGGTACTCTGGGGAGGGTGACGCATCGAGTCGAACTGAAGATAAGGCTGAATAGAGGTTGTTGGAGAACAACGCTCCCGATGAAATCCATGCAGCAGCCATAGGGGGTAGAAACCACCTCGTTCCACGGCGGGATGATACCACCAGTATCCCCCACGCACCAACAAAGGACCAGACACCTGTACTCAATGACAGCATGTGCCACCACACATCGCGTTCACCCGTGGTTGCCGGGTTGATGCCGAAAGAGCCGCCAACCGACCAAAATACCTTGATGACACCGAGCAGAATGCAGCCAGCAGCGACTGTCCTAGCCATAATGGTTTGGAGTTGTAAAGTATTTCCAGTCAATTCCTTGTAGTCGGTTGTGCCAATCAGTGCCTCTGGCCAACGTGCCATTGCATACCCTGCCAATGCAAGCGGCAAGAAGATACCGATTCCGAAAAGTGAAATCATTACGAAGATCTGCTCGTATACCCAGAAATCAGCGGCACCTGATTCTTGATCTCGAATCATAGCTGCAGGGCCCAGAACCGGTGCGATTAACAGCATGGGAACTAGCAAACCGGTACCAACCCAAATGGGTAGAGCAACCAACCACGCAGGTAGTCGCTCCCCCCATGGCTTGCAAAACGCCATTGCAAGAAGGATACCAATCGCAGCGAGAACGGCGGTAACTGCGTTTATAATGCGCCAACTGGCGTCACCCATTTGCTCGGTTGGGAGGAAGAAACCTAAAGTCCATACGATTTTGATCAGCAGGTAAGGTGTTACTGTTATTGCAGCACCATAACCGCAAAATCTACGCAATCTCATCAATCTTGAAGCCTTCCTCTCTGTACTTATTGTCATCTTTTCATCTCCTCTACAAGTTATGACTCACTTTATCTTAAAATCATTTAGTTCATCTTTAAGTTACCAAATTTATATAGATGAAACGTCTTTGAATATCTGCTGTATAAAGAATTGTATTTCCCGATATAAATGTTCACAATCTTTATCTAAAGTTAATAAGTGACTGCTGATTCTTTTTAAATGAACTCTCAACATTTACTTTGATTAGATCAATACTGTCATGAGATACAATATACTCTAAAGTCCCTTTGAATAAGCAAATAGATTTATTGATGGTTGGTAAAATTGCAAGTTATTGTGCAAGTAATGCTAACTTGCTTTTAGATGGTGTTTCGTATTTTACTTTTGTGGACTTCTGAACGTAACTTCCACCACCTACACCATATAAACCGCCATGATTACTCTTATAGTTATACACTCGGTATTCTTCGCCTTTTTTCAAAGTACGGACCGTAGTCAATGAACCGTTACTCTCCATTTTGACCAAGTTTGTATTAGATAGAATAGTAACTTTACCTATTTGCCCTAATTTTAGTTCTGTTTTTCCCCACATAACTTTTATAGGGGGTACATCTACATCTAACTTTTTCTTAATGTACGCAGAGGATATATAACCTGTTAACTTTTGATCCTTAGTTTTAACTGGGTACCATACAAATTGGTTTATACTTGTCAAAGATTGATCATATAAGAAATTTCCTTCAATAATCAAGGTAGTATTTATTGGTAAGGATTTTGCAACTGAAGAAGTACTAGGTTGTGACCTTAAATTTACATGGTCTTTTGTGATTGTTACTTTGTCTCCTTTTTGAAATTGATATGCAGAGGCATGCAACTGATCCGTTAATGTATATTCCTTCTTTTTGAATACAATATTTTCACTGCTATTAGGGTCATATTCAAAATCAACTGTATTGAAAGGAAATTGCCCTAATTTTGTATCGTTTATGTAACTATCTTTTTCAATAAACGAAAAGACTTTTTCTTGATAGGCCCCTATATTCTTCAATCCACTGGATTGATAAAGAGGACTGTTAGCAGGCTTTATACCGTTATAAGCCATGACGGGAAAGTACCAATTTTCGATTACTTCTGGTCCTGTCTCCTTTATTTTAGGTAGATCTTTACGGTGATACATACTGCTAAGGATTTCGACACCTGCCTGAATATTGTAGTTGATATCGTATTTCAATTTCTCTTGATCATAGCCTGGTTGATTGGTAATTTGCATAAGACCGATTCCATTATCTTTTGAGATTACAGGCTGGCCATTCTCATCAAATTGTTTCCAACCACCATTTTCTTTGGAAGCCACAGCTTTTACAACTTCGGGAGGGATATTTGCTTCTAAGGCCGCATTCGTAAGTAAGCAGTTCATATGCTGATAAGCGGGATTTTGAGTTGGCTTAATTTCACCATATGATGAGCATTTAGATGTCCATGTTGACTCAGCGAAAGCTTCTTCGTAAGACCAACTCAGGAGCATTAAACAAGTTAATAATCCAGCCCCAATTTTGATTGATTTCATTCATTTATTCCCCATTCATTTAGTATTTTATATTTATTAGTATATTTTACCATAAATGATTAGTGGAGAAATGATATTTAGGAATAAAATGGATGACTCTATTAAACCTTCACAAGAATTTAAGAATTCAATGGAAGGGGCGTAGACGATTTTTGATTTTAACTATTTGTTTTTAATTTGAACTTTTCCCCATTTGTAAATTAGGTTATTTCACATGAAGAACTTTAAAAATCTTCCCTCTTTAATTATTGACAATAGATAATTAGGAATATAATATGTATATATGAATATATAATCATATATAGAAATTTAGGTTAACAATAGGGAGCGATTTTTATGGGTAATAGTCATAATCATGCACATGGTGAAAATAAAAAAGTATTACTGATTTCGTTTTTAGTCATTACCATCTATATGATTGTAGAAGCGGTAGGGGGTTATATTACAAACAGTCTTGCTCTTCTTTCTGATGCAGGTCATATGCTAAGCGATGCCGTATCCCTTGGAATTGCCTTATTAGCATTTACATTTAGTGAAAAAGCAGCAAATGCTAGCAAAACATATGGATATAAACGTTTTGAAGTTTTAGCAGCCGTCTTAAACGGTGTGACGCTTATTTTAATAGCTTTCTTTATTTTTTATGAAGCAATTGAACGTTTTACAAATCCACCAGAAGTGGCAACAACCGGTATGCTTGTTATTAGTAGTATTGGGTTAGCTGTGAATATCCTAGTTGCTTGGATTATGATGCGTGGCAGTGATACGAAAGAGAATTTAAATATGCGTGGGGCATTTCTCCATGTGATTAGTGATATGCTAGGATCAATTGGCGCTATTATTGCAGCACTACTGATTATGTTCTTTGGTTGGGGTTGGGCTGACCCCTTAGCAAGTGTTATTGTCGCAGCACTAGTTTTACGCAGTGGCTATTATGTAACGAAAGCTTCGTTGCATGTATTGATGGAGGGCACGCCTCAAAATGTAAGTGTAAACGACATTGTTCATACAATTGAACAGACAAAGGGAATTATAGATGTACATGATTTACACATTTGGTCTATTACAAGTGGTTTAAATGCACTTTCTTGCCATGTGGTGGTAGAGGGACAAATGACGATTGTAGAGGGCGAAAAGCTACTACGTAAAATGGAACATGATTTAGAACATAAAAATATCCAACATGTGACGATTCAGTTGGAATCTACTACACATAAATGTGATAATTCTATTTTATGTACAGCGAAATCTAATGTCTCAGCTGCACATGCACACCACCATCACTAACGGGGTGTATTAGGACTTTCAATAGTAAAATAGTAAATCAATAGGATTAGTTACAGGAGGTGTAAAAAAGTATGGCAGAAGAAGTACAAACTAATACACATGAATTAGATGAAGAAACACTGTTTGTCGTATCCCAGACGTTTAAAGCGTTAAGTGATCCAACACGTATTCGTATATTAAACTTACTTTGCTGCGAAGAGCACTCTGTGAATGATATTGCTGAGGCACTAAATTTAGGTCAGTCCACAGTATCTCATCAGCTCCGTTTTTTGAAAAATTTACGTTTAGTAAAATTTCGACGTGAAGGGACAACGTTGTATTATTCAAGCGATGATGACCATATTATGAATCTATTGCATCAAGCGATTGGTCATGCAAAGCATTAAAATACATTCTATAATATGAATTGAAATAGAGTTGGTTCAAAAATTTTTGAGCTACTCTATTTTTACTTATAGATTATTTTAGTTCTTATACGTTTTGTAAGAGAAAGTTTAAGTGATTGTATATAAAAACCCTTCCTATATTCCTCATATTAGCCATTAGTTTAAAATTTCGACTATTTTTTTTGCTGAGCTTTCTGAAAGACTATAAATAGTATGAGTATCATTTGTATTCATTATTGTTCCATGTTCATCACTTATCCAAAGAAAATAAGATTTATCTCCAAATTCAATTTTATAATCGGGGTCAACCATATTCACTATTCCTGGCTCTTTATTCGCACTGTTGAATGCATTTTTAAAATCTTTCATGACACTTGAGTCTGTATAAGTAGTCAATGAATTCTCTCCAACTTTTGAAAAGCTTTCCATTTTGTATACTTTCACTTCTTCTATGTTTTGAGATGAACTTCCTATAGTCAATAGTGCTATTAAAATAATAAAAAGAAAACGTGGAAATAACCTTTTCAAGAAACCACCTCCTATTTAAAGTTAGTCGCATTTCTTGAATTTAAGTTACAGTGTCAGTAAAGTCATTAAAAAAACAGTTTATACAAAACGTATCCAACGAATAAAATAACGATTAGTATTCCTGTCCCTTTCCAACCTAAACCACCAACTAAGTCAGATAAGTTACCATTATCTGCTCTACTAAATCCATCTTTTAATGAACCTGTTGAATTTTTTTTTTAGTTCTTCTTGTCTTAATCTCTCTCTTTTTTCTTCAGGTGTTTCATGGTGATTATTCAATCTAAGCACCTGCTACGAATATTTTCTGATGTAAATGTTCTATAATTTCTCGCCTATCCCCTATCCAACCTTTGATTTTAAAGTACCAAAAAGAGCCTCTGCCACCCTTTTATATAAGGGATATGCTGATAAGGCTCTTTTTATTTGTGCATGCGTATGAAAATCAAAGTGAACGGTTGAAATGTATAGAAAAGCGCTAGGTAAGAAAAAGAAAACCTCCTATGCATCCAAAGCTTATGAGTGCTATTATTAATACTTTTGAAAAGTCTTTAATAGACTCCATGATTATTTCCTGGATGGTAATCATGTATATTGTTCCTACCGCTAAACTTATGGAAAAAGACCAAAACATTGGATCGCCAATTCCCATTGAGTTCCCTATATAAGCCCCAAAACCAACTGGGATTGCAACAATTAAAGATAAAAATAACCATGTCCATAATCCAAGACCCGCTATAAATAATGGAGTAAATACAATTATTCCTTCAGGTATATTGTGAAGTAAAATGGTTTGTAGAAGCGTCATTTCAAAACTAGACTCTTGATTTGATCCTATTACTATTCCAATAGGCAAATTGTGAAATGAAATACTAAGAAACAACAGTATACCCGTTTGTAATGAAAAGTTATCTTTACCTTTGAATGTTCCAAATAAATTTTTCAAAGCTTTATGTGTAACTTTAAATAAAATAACTCCAATAACAAATCCTACAATGAATGTGAGCCAATTTCCTAGGTTTATAGCCTCGGGAGCAACTTCAAAACTTAATAAACCAAGAATTAAACCAGCGCAAATACTGTAAATAGTATCTATTTTTCTTTGTACTACTCTTAAAGCCCAAGCTATTACCCCGCCTATACTAAATCCTAGAGCAGTGTAGATATAGCCCATTACCCAAATCAAAGACAATTGATCACTCCTACTATGTTCACTCTGTCTGTCTCTATGTTTATATGGATATTGTCATGCATTTATGAAAACGAAGATAAAATTAAATCCATGTGAATGACATTTCTAAAAGACACTTGCAATTAGTGCATGGAAGGTACCTCCATAAATTAGACTGTCCAATTATTTAGTAAAATTATTTGATTATAGAATAATTAGCCAAGTAATAGCCAATAAATAGTTTATATTGGAGGGAAAGATAATTATGATAATAAAAAGTGATGAAGATAAAGTAATTTATTGCTACAGCTGTCGCAAAAGGACCTTATTTACACGTAGAGATATGAACAATAATAGTGGTGTAGAAAGTCATTGTAGTGAATGTTCATATGTTTGGTTTGAATGGCAAAACCGAGCAGTAGAGCGAGAAAAAGAAAAGTGGGTTGAATATAATACGATATTTACAAACAACTCTATTTAATATTCCTTGCTTAATAAAGTTAACTATAACTACTTTTTCATAAAATTGACCAAGCAGAGTCTAAGTTGGCTCTACTTGGTCTTTTGCATCTCTATTAAATAAATTTTACAAATTCACCGACTGGCTTTCGATACCCACGCCATGCACATTTTGTGAAGTGTAACAATTTAAACTTTTAAATTACTTACGAACAGTTTTTAGTGCATTAGTCCAAGGAATAACTTGGTCTAGCATTTGGTTTACTGAATCAGCTTGAACAGCTTTTGGTTTAAATACAGTACCGTTTTCAAAGTCAGTGAAGAGGGATAGTGCTGGATGAACGCGAACGTGTGCTACAAGCAATTCACTTAAAATGCCACGTAAATGTTCTGCTGCACGAGCACCACCTACGGAACCGTATGATACGATACCAGCTGCTTTGTTATTCCACTCATCTCGTAAGTAGTCTAAAGCATTTTTTAATGCGCCGGTAATGGAGTGGTTATATTCTTGAACGATGAATACGAATCCGTCACAACCATTGATTTTTGCACTCCAAGCTGCTGCACCTGAAGCATCGCCGCCTGGTTCACCTAAAAGTGGTAACTTAAATTCTGCAATGTCGATGATTTCGTACTCAGCGTCTCCACGCTTGTCTGCTAGTTCTTTTACCCATTCTCCTACTTGTGGACTAACGCGTCCCTCACGTGTACTTCCTAAAACTATTCCAATTTTCAACATGTCATTTCCTCCTATTTGTTCTTCTTTAGTGTCTAATCCAAAAAAATTTTTAAAAAAACTCATTGTTCTACCTCATACGCTTTCCTAAATTCATTGTGCTTCTTACTGTATAGATGGGTCATACTAATAGTGGTTATAGTAACGATTTACATACCTCTATTCGATTACACCACATAATCGCTTGCATGGAAGGAAACATGTGTCTTATTGTGTTCTACAAAATAAGTACACTAATTTTTCCCTCACCCCCTTTAAATGGTTATTTTTTGATTGACTTAATCTAAGAAGGATTACGCCAGGTTGTTCTTAATACAAGTATGGCCAATTAATATTCTGTCGAAACGTGTTCCTACTAAGTAAGTACAACGGAAATTTGAATCGAGATATTTTTTATAAAAAAGAATATATTTTACCTCGAATTCGAGATATATATTTAAAAAATTTTCGTTCTTACAAATTATTTTACCTTTAATTAAAATATCTTTAATTCGAAATAAATTTAACATAAATTCATAACAATTGTCAACATTTTGTTTTAATATATTTTGTATTACGGGATTTATAGATATACCAAACCAAGAGTATAGAGCAACAATTACAAAAACGATTATGTAATCTAGATGTTATTATTTCATCTTCGTTTTTAATTTAACTATTTCTACATCAAATACATTGAGCTATAGTTAAAAGAAATGCTAGGGGGTTTTTAGATGTCTGTTACACTTCGTGAAGTTTATGAAAACGAGAAAACAATTCTACAAAACTTATATTCTTTTTATCTTCATGACCTTTCTATGTTCACACCAAACATTACTATCAATGAAAATGGATTCTTTGATTACGAAGATCTCTATTTGTTTTGGACAAATGAGGGTATTTCTCCTTATTTCATCGAATCTGAAGGCAACATAATTGGCTTTATACTTCTTTTGGAAAGACCATTTTTAAAAAAAGAAAGTGATTTCTGCATTAATGATATCTTTGTACTAAATAAGTTCAAAGGGAGGGGCTATGGAATACAGGCAGTTAAAGAGTTATTTGAAAGCAAAAAAGGTCAATACTATGTTATTGAACTTGTAAATAATCTCCCTGCTGTATCCTTTTGGAGAAAGATATTCAAAGAATTTAATATTGATTTTGAAGAAAAGAATCAATTAATTGATGACGAACCTTGCATAGTCCAGACATTTAAAATCTAAATTAATAAGTAGAATCCTATATGAAAGAACGGTAATTAATATAACCGTTCTTTTTTTTTTTTACCATTTCAATTCGTTTATACATAAATACTACCAATAACAGACGACTTATTATCTGAGCCAGCGGCAGTATTAATGGAAGAAGGAAGGATATTATCATAAAATTTCCAAATATCTAAAGGGATATTTTATGTGCAAGGCGAATTTATTAAGTATGAAACTTTGTTGGTGTTACTTTCTATATTAAGCGGTCTAAACATTTTGACTGCTAGGACAGTATTTGGGGGATGCCTATGTGGAAGATATTAAAGACTAATTTTATTTTAGAGAAATCAAATAAGAAAAATATTTTAGCTAGTATTATCTTGGCAGTATTTGTTTTTGGATTAATTTTATTTGTGAAAACGGAGGATTTAGGAAACTTAATAAAAGAAAAAGCGGGTGAATATCAATCACTTTCTTCCGCGTTGAGTAAATTTCAAAATGTTGATGCTACTGATAATGGGAATGGCAGCGACTTATATAAGAATTTAGTACTTCAGCAACAATATGTATCTAAACAAAGAATGGCACTAAAAATGAATCGGCCGGAGTTGTATTTGGAAACAGCGATCGACCTTGCAAATTTAAGAACCGAATCATTTCATATGGAAGGATATGATGATGTTGCAAGTAATCTACCTTCAAAGGTAGAAAATCAATTGGATCTTGTGTTTTATCAGTATGTGAAGAACACGGGAATTTCGTTATCCGTTAATTCGCTATCTTTCTTTCAGTTTCTCGCTTTTTTATTTGGTGTACTAGGTTCTGTATGGTTTATTTTCATGAGTATTTATACTTGTGGGATCATGATAGAAGAATTCCAACATACGTCTATAGTTAAAGGTTATCCTATATCCTTTGATAAGTACGTTTTATCTAAATGTATCTCATCCATGCTTATAGTAGGTGTATTTCTTCTGGAGTTATTTGTTTGCAGTCTACTGTTAGTTTTTTTTAAGGGACTAGGAAACCCATCCTACCCTATTGCTATCTTTAATGGTAGTTTTGAAGTTTATCCAATATATAAATACATAGGTGTATCTGTACTTTATATGATTTGTATTTCTATTTTTACAATATTACTATCTGTAATTTTAAATGTTTTATTGAAGAATATGTATTTGACACTGTTTTTGCAATTGTTATTGTTTATTTTCCCTATGTTATTTCCGGACATGATGAATTTTGTTCCGTTTAATCCATTTAACTACTTGAATTTTACTAACATATTGAACGGCCAGACACTCGATCTTGCAAACCCGGCACTCTTAAATAGCACACATGGACTTATTTATATCGCGTTGAGCATAGTTATAATGGTAGTCGCTATAAAGTTATTCTTGACTACGGGGAAGCTAAAGAAGGTATAAGGGGAGTGAGATAATGTGGTCGTATTTTAAGTTTGAATTTCTTCAATTTATATTCAATAAGAAGAATATTGCAATTTATGTCATTCTTCTTTTCTTCTCGTGTTATTATGCACTAAAAATAGCTCCAGCTTATAACCCTATTGAAAAAGTAGATGTTAGTGTAATGGAGGCTCGTTACCTAACGAGAGAAGAATTTCTAAAGAATGTTGAGATAAATGACGGGACTCACCCTTTAACTAAATTTGCTGCGCAAATATTCCCTGAATGGAATAAATATGACAAAGAAAGATTAGAAGCTATCAAACAGCACAATTTAAATGAGTATGCAGAAGCTACATTTAAGTGGTATGCATACTCTGATGCGATAATCTTCCGTTATGGAGGTGATTTCCTCTACTATAATCCGAGATATTATACGTATGGAAATAATTATGCGAGGGAAGATGGACACTTCGCGTATTCGTATTCTGCAAGTCGGTTCGAAGGGTATACAAAAGGGAAATCGAATTTAACTATAAATGTTTTCGAGGAACGGACTGCGTTGCAAACATTGCAACGTCAGTTACACTCTTACCTGCCATTTATTCTCATTGTTAGTTGTATACTCTTCACAGTAGATATCGTCATAAAGGATCGTAGGAATCCAACACTGTTACAAGGTTTACCTCTTTCAGATTGGATAAGGTTGATGATAAAAGGAGCAGTTTCCTTAGTAGGGAGTATCCTTGCAATTATTCCACTTTCTGTAGGTCTATTGATAATTGGTGTCCAAAATGGTTTTGGTGATTTTAACTTACCAGTTCCAATTTATCATTCTGTTGAAGAATTATTTTCAAATATAACGATTAGGGAATACCTGATCCAAAACGTGGTATTTTTGGTTATCTGGTTTTTATTCATTATTTCATTGCTACTACTTGTAAGTGTGACGCTCAAAAATGAGTTTGCAACTTTATTGATAGGTTGCTTGGTTGTAATTGTTGAATTTGCTTACTTTAGTAGAGGGATTGGAGTATTTCGCGATGTTCAATGGTATCCAACGAGCTATGTTCAGGTGGGACAGATTATTTCAGGTTATCGAAACTATCTTTATGGCACAGATGAACTCACTTTTGGAACTGGACTCTCCATAATCGGATTATGTACGTGTATTTTTTTATTACTCACTTTCTTAATAAGCAATCATAAAAAATTTAAGCTATTGTAGTTTGAAGATTTGGAGGAAAGGTATGATTGAATTAAAAAATATTGGTGTTCAATTTTCAAGTAGAGACATTTTAAAGGATGTTTCTGTGCTGTTCAACCCAGGAGAAATTATTGGTTTGGTAGCTCCTAATGGGACGGGGAAGTCAACGCTTATGAATGTAATCATGAATTATATCAATCCAAACAGTGGAAAAGTCATTCTAAATCATGAGCTAGAATATACAAATAAGAAGAATGAGGTAAAAATCCATCAACTAGTATCCATGATGCCTGACCAAAGTGACTTGTATAATCAGATTTCCGGAAAAGAGCATTTAAAAATTTATTCCTCCATGTGGAATAGTAACCCAAAACTGATTGACAGTACAATAAAAGAACTAGGGATGGCGTCATATATAAATAAGAAGACAGGAACGTATTCTTTGGGAATGCGCCAAAGACTTTGTTTTGCGATGCAAATTGTATCAGATACCCAAATCATGTTAATGGACGAAGTCATGAACGGATTAGATCCTACCCATGTCGAACTTATTTCACAGATTCTCGTTAAAAAGAAGTCTGAAGGAAAAACGGTTATTGTAGCTTCTCATTTATTAGATAACTTAGAAAAATATGCAGATCGAATTTTTTTTATGAGAAATGGTGAGTTAATCCTAGTTAATGTCATTTCGCCAGGGTTTGAAGAAAGAGAAATCACGACTGTGCGAGTAACAGAAATGACAGAGAAGATAAAAGAAAAGTTATCCAAAGAGTTTCCAAAAACCAATGTGCGATTATTACCAAATGGCGTTACTTTAATAGATGTTCGTGGATATGATTCAAGGAAATTAGGAACGATTGTAGAGTTTCTTAAAGACAATCAGTTAACAGAGTTTAGCATTGGGAAAGTTACATTGAATGATTTATATTCCATGTATTATCAAGAAGGATGACCTTTGTGAGGGTTAATATAAAAGGGAACAATACAACTATAATTACGATATGGTAGATATTAAAAGGAGCAATTCTATGGGTATTCTTATATATGTTTTGATCTCTCTGTTCATTTATGGATTCTGTCTTTTATTAGGATTAATATATTCTAAAGGTAAGAAAGGGAAAAACTTTTAATATATTTTGAAGAAATAAAAGTGCTGGACAGATAACTCATATTTTATTCAAAGAATAGCTTTACAGTAAGAACCTAACGATTACCATTATTCAACTAACGAAGCAGTTTAGTTTAAGTATAAAGTTGGATAGAGATAGAAAGGGGTTAAATTATGCAAAAGTGTAACAAATGCAAACTTCCATTTAAGTGGAGTAAAATCTACAATTCGGTAATGTGGTTCTACAAACCTATTCAATGTGAAAAATGTGGTGCTGATTATAAAATATATTTTCCTTCAAGGTTGATAGGGGCTTTTTTTGTTTTACCAATACCAATTTTCGGATTGATTTTGTCACCCTTTGATAATGAACTTATAAATATTTTGACAGGTATTTGCATTAGTTTTACGGGCTCATTACTTATAACATTTCTAGTGAAATATAAAAACGTTAATACATAAAATATGTAGATTGTGTAAGATTTACACTTCAACTAACGGGTGCTCTATTTCAAGAAGGAGTAAAGCATTTTATTCTTATTTAACTAACGGTGCAGTTCAGTCCAATAAGAATAAAAAAGGACGGTGTCAAATGGAGAAAATTATTTTGCGGGATTTCAAAAAAAATGGAATCGTAATTATAGTTTTATTGCTTATTATGGTGGGTTTCTTTATCTTTTCTAATGCTAATAAGACTTATTCTGCATCAGACGTATTAGGTGATCATGCTGACCTAAATGCAGAAAACCCATTTGTAGACATTGAAAGTATTGATCATGAAACAGAGAATATATTCACATCATTTGAAATTCCAGAAGAAACGCAACAGGAACTTATAGAGGCTTTTAAAAATGCAAAATTCAAAAAAGCAACTGATGTTTCAAGTGACTACGATTACCGAATCAATATTACATTAAATACAGGATATGCAATGTTTGTTGATTCGGATAAAAAATCACTAATTATTCTTGATACGTACGAAAACTATACAATGAAAAATGATAGTGATTTCTTTCAGATTTTAAAGAATGCTACTAAGTAGTAAGTCTGAATTTTGATATTTCACTAACGGGTGCTTTAGTTAAACAAGACCATCAGTTTGATGGTCTATTTCTTTATCCAAAAAATCAAGTAGATCTAAGAAATCCATTGTGAAATGTTACACTTAAACTAACGCAGCAGGTTAGTTTAACAAGATGAATGGTAAAGTTAGAGAATCAGAAAGTTTTTATGTACAGTTAGTTGAACATATGAATGCTGTTGTGTTTATTTGCCTATCCTTGTATTATCGCATTTATTATTTTATATTTAAGATAAAAAAATTAGTAATGATTGATAAATAAAACTCACTTTTTTTATACAACTAAAGGACAGTTTAGTCTTAAACCATTTAGAGTAACAATAAGGGGGAAACTTATATGACAAAGAGAAATAAGGAGTTGTCACTAGAACAACGTGAGGAACTACTCAGAACTTTGAAAGCCCGTTTTGAGAAAAACATGAACCGCCATGAAGGTCTTGAATGGGCTAAAGTCCAAGCTAAGCTCGAAGCTAATACTGAAAAACTGTGGTCGCTCAATGAAATGGAAGGAACAGGTGGTGAACCGGATGTTGTTGGCCATGATAAAGAGACGGGCGAATACATTTTTTATGATTGTTCAGCAGAAAGTCCTAAAGGTCGCAGAAGTGTTTGTTACGACCGTGAAGCACTGGATTCAAGGAAAAAACACAAACCAGAAAATAACGCTATTGATATGGCAACTGCCATGGGCATTGAAATTTTAACGGAAGAACAGTACCGAGGGCTGCAGAAACTTGAAAATTTCGATTTGAAAACGTCGAGCTGGGTGCAAACACCTGCTAATATTAGACAACTCGGCGGGGCAGTCTTTGGTGATCGTCGCTACGACACTGTCTTTGTGTACCACAATGGAGCAGACTCCTACTATGCTGCAAGGGGATTCCGTGGCTCGCTTAGGGTTTAAATTTTGAATAGACGGCTAAATTTAAATTTGAGAACGGATCACTTGGAGAAAGGTTTTAATTTCATTCTTCAACTATCAGAGGCATTAGCAATAGATTAAAGAGCTGGAATAGGCAGCTCTTTTTTTTATTCAACTAAAGGCGCAGTTTAGTAGAATAAAATATTTGTTTTTTCATGTTAATATGAATCTATAACATAAATGTGCACAAAAAGGAGTTGTATTAATGCAAACTCATAACATTACAGAAGAAGATTATTATAAAGTAATGGATGTTTTGAATGATTGGTGGGGTGGTCGCGAGATGACCCATTTGTTACCTCGCCTGTTTTTCGAGCATTTCCAGTCAACAAGTTTCATAGTTAAAGACAATGAAGTATTATCCGCATTTTTAATTGGATTTGTGTCGCAAACAAATTTAAACGAAGCTTACATACACTTCGTGGGTGTTAATCCAGAATTCAGGAAGAACGGCTTAGCAAGAGAGCTATATGAATTGTTTTTTGCTAAGGTTCGAAACTTAGGTTGTAGCACTGTCCGTTGCATTACTTCACCAGTTAACGAGGGTTCTATCTCATTTCATAAATCAATGGGTTTTTCCGTATCCTTAAAAACTGATTACGCTGGTGTTGGACAAGACCGTATTTTATTTTCTAAAAATATTGCTATTTAAAATTATCCTTTATCAACTAACGGGTGCTTTAGTTGAACAAGTGGTTGCCTGCAAGGGTAGCTTTTTCTTATTGAACTAACTGGGTAGGTTAGTTGAAGATAGAAAAAGATAAATGGAGGTGGAAAATGTTATTATTATGGCAACTTTCATTATTTGTTTCAATTGCAGCTTTATTGGTGGGTCTTGTTAAAAAGTCTTGGGTATTCCTACTAATTAGTACGATTACATTTATACCGATAGCATATTATTTTTCAGGGTCAAATAATGCTTGGAAATATGTTGGTTTGACTCCAGCTCTACTACTTGTTCTAACGATATTAATTTTGTTAATAAGTAAGAAGAAAACAAGGTCAATTAAAGAGTAAATCGGAAATTTATGGCTGTATTTTATAAATGCAAAATAGCCGAAAATATGTAAGCGGTGAATAAAAACCACATATTTTCGGCTTATTAATATTATTTTAAATAGGTAATTGCCCCATGTGTTTATCCGTTAAAATTTCGATTAAGTCAAGCTTGGATGAAACTTTCCCGCAAGACTTTTCTCAATAATGGGGTTGGTTCACCTACACTGTAAAGTTGCAAATAATGCATAGCTCTGGTGCAAGCGGTGTAGAATACTCTACGAACGCTCTCATCGCCGTATACTTCCTCTGATGCGTCATAAATGATGACAGCGTCGAATTCGATGCCTTTGGACAAATACGATGGTATGACAACAACTCCTTGTTCATATTCAATCGAGCCGTTCTTCACGAGCTTAATATCATCGATGTTGGACAAGGCTTCGTATGCACGCTTACTTTCCTCAGCTGATTTACATATTATAGAAATACTGTTATAACCAAGATTTCGCAAAGTCGCGACTTTGGATGCTATGCAGCGGTGCAGTTCTGTGTGATCGAGCAATTGTGTCAACACAGGTCTCTCACCATCGCGTTCAAAAGGAATAATCCGTTCGCCGTTAGGTACTAGTCTACGTGTAAATTCGATAATCGGTTTAGTGGATCGATAGCTGCGTGTCATGTTGATCACTTCCGTTTCAACCTGTTCGTATAAGTTCATAAGTGTGTGAAAATCATCCTTTTCGCTTGCATGGGCGAATATCGCTTGATTAAAGTCACCTAGCACAGTCATTCTTGCCGAAGGAAATAAACGCTTTAGAAACTCGAATTGAAACGGTGAATAGTCCTGTCCCTCGTCAATAAGTATGTGCTTTATGGAGCGGTTCTTCTGAAAGCCTTGAATCAGCTCTTTCATAAATAAGAACGGAGTAGCATCTTCGTTAGATAGTTTGCCTTCATATAGCATTTCCAACGTCGCTTGACAAATCTCTGCCCACTCCGCGGGTGTTTCACCCTCTATCCACTGTTTGATATGCAGGGGGTCAGCAAAAAGCTGCATATAAATCCCCTTAATGTCGATGAAATCAAATGTTCGGACCCGTTTACGTGACGGCATCAATTTCTGTTGAACAATCAATTGGGCTAGTGCTTCAGGCTCGATCTCATAATCGGCAATCGATTCTCCTTTAAAGCCGCGTTTTTTCGCTAAATAGGTATGGACCTTATGGTACTCATCGTTGCTAAGCAGCTCGATTTTCTCCTGCACCCACGGCTTATTTAGTTCAGCCTTTTGAGCTTCATTTATTTTCTTAATTAGCCATTCCTTTAACTTTTCAAGTCGATTATGGAATCGAAGTGAAGTGTCGTTACTATAAAACCTTTCTGCTATTTGCTCCGCAGTAACAATCGGCTTTCCTCTGAAGTTTATATCCTTGAATAACATTCCAGAAAACTCTAATGACTTCCTATATGATTCAATCGCTCCGAAAAAAAGGAGTGATGCTTTGAATCGAATGCTCGCAACCCTTGTTCTGTAGGAGGGGGTATTCGTTGCAGTTAAAACATATTCCAATTGTTCGTAAGGATTTTCAACTTGAAATTCTTTACTTAGTCGATGGTCTAAGTATTCCTGAAATGTGACCTGCTGCATATTCTCTTCTCCGAGTTCTGGCAGCACATTGGACACATAACTGTTAAACATCGAATTAGGTGAAAAAAGAATAATTTGATCAGCAGTCATACTATCTCGATATTTATAGAGCAAAAAAGCAATCCGCTGCAGGGCGGCCGATGTCTTGCCACTGCCAGCAGCACCATGAACAATGAGCAGTCTCCCACGATCATGACGGATGATTCGGTTTTGCTCCTGTTGGATGGTAGCTACTATATTGTGCATATGTTTGTCTGTGCCTTTGCCCAGCACCTGTTGTAAAATCTCGTCTCCAATGGTGAGACTTGTATCGAACATAGATTGGAGAACACCGCCACGGATTAGATATTGCCCCTTTTTTTCTAATAAGCCTTTGATTTCCCCCCCAGGTGTTGCATACTTGGCCGGTCCAGTTTGGTACTCATAGTAGACACTTGAGACAGGCGCCCTCCAGTCATAGATAAGAAATTCTTCGCCACTTGCATCCGTAAGTGTGGAGATTCCAATATAAAATTGTTCCTGAGTAGATTCTCCTTCTTCCATGAAATCGATTCGTCCGAAGTAGGGAACCTCTTGCATACGTCGAAGCTTGGATAATTTATTGGATACATGTCTATTGGTGCTTTGGCTTACTGATAGAGCCTGAGCCTCTTGTCTCAAGCCGATGATGGTCTCAAGATAATCGTCGAAGGTATCAACATTCACCTTGACTTCATCCCAAAAGTGTTTGCGCATATTAACTAGTTCGTTCCGACGCCGAGAAGTTTCTTCCTCTAATCCGCTGATTCGCTCCGTTATTGTCTCAATTACACTTTCCACTCGTTTTTGCTCCTGCTGAAATTCTGAACCCATAGCAACCACTCCTTAAAAAGATTGGTATTGACAAACGAATAAATTATGTTATATAATATATAATAGGGATATAATGCACATTATTATTTTTGGCATATATCTATATAAATTTACCACAGGTTCTCATTTTTTTCAATGTATTGGTCATGATTTCTATGTTTGTCGATTCTTAATGCTACTTTGCAAACATACACCAATTAAATGCAAGAAACACACACCCTCTAGATAATAGGGTGTTTTTTTTTTTTTTTTGGACCACATTTTTTACTAAGTAATATATATTTTGGTTCTTTTTGTTAAAAAGTAATACTTCATAATAACTAACTGTGCATATTATTTTGAGAAGTATGAAGCACAAACCACCGACAAATTGGTGGTTAATTACTCTATTAAAAGAATCATTTTATGAACATTACATCTCAAACAAATCTGTACTCAAATATTTTAAATATGAATTGTTAATAGGTAAAAATATTTTTGCTCCCTTTACTTGTTTAATTTGAATTGAAAGGAAGAAGTCCAACTTCCTAGTTTATGGAATTTACTATATCAACACTAATTTTAAATTCGAATATTTAAAAACATTGAATAGATATTAACAATATTTGTTATATGACGATAGTTATAGAGAGAAGTTTTTTGTAATCTAGGTCTAAAGTAGGTATAACAATGAAACCTTACTATTTAAACTAATGACGAAATGCAACTTTTCACAGATCTTAATAAGGAAGTGGTTTTAAATTATGGCAGAAGGAACTTACACAATGAACGTAAATCTTGCTAAGAAAACTGTTGAAATGACGGTAAGCGGGACTTTTACTCCTGAAAAAGCTCAACAATTTATTGATGATTATCAGAATAAGTTATCATCAATAAATGCAAGCGAATTCGTCTTGGAATTTGATTGCAGTGATTTGGATGTAGTGACAAAAGAAATGATACCAGACCTTGAAAATTGTTTAGCACTTTATAAATCTTCTGGATTTAAGAAAGTAGAAGTAGGTATTAGGAAAAGTGCTATAATCTCCATGCAATTAAAGCGCTTGGCGAATAATGTAGGGCTAACTACGTTTGAGGTAATTCAAAAATATTAATTTTTACAAAAAGGTAAGGAGCTATTAAAGGATCCTGCCTTTTTTATTTGATATTTACATAATAAAACTCGTAACTTAAATGTACTAAAATGATCACGCTTAATAACAAGATATGTAATTGTATATAATACTAAAATTTCATTCGAGAGGTTTCTTATGACTATGACTAACATTAGAATTAAAGCAGTGGATGTTTACCATGCAAAAAAACAAGTAAACAATGATGTTTATCTTGAACACTTTAAAAAACAAGGAAAAGATATTACAAATTTCTTAAGTATTATGGGAAGAAAAGAGCGTTATGTCATTGATAATCATGAAGAAAATACGATTACAATGGCGATTGAAGCAACAAATCGAGTGTTGAAAAAAGTGGGACTAGAAGGTAAGGATATAGATATGATTGTTTTTTCTACTCAAGTACCTGAAATGACTGTTCCAACCAACGCTATGTTCATTCATAATGCCATTCAAGCAAAAAAAGGAACAGTTATTTTTGATATGAACGCAAATTGCGCTGGTATGTCGATTGCAGTAGAACAGGCGTCACGATATATGAAATCCAATCCACATGTTAATACCGCACTTGTGGTAGGTTCTGATTATCTATCATTAGTGGCTGACCCAAAAGATGCAATGACGTATGCTAACTTTGGGGATGCTTCTGCTGCTATTATTTTAGAAAAGACTGAGAATGAGGCAGGATTTATCGATGCGATGTTTGAAGTAGACTCAAGTAACCGAAACAATATTTTATATCCACAAAAGGGATTATCTCAAACAAATAAAGCGGGTGAAAGTGCAGAATTCATGCTTTGGCAGCCATTTGATGGAGCGATGTCACTCCCTTATACGTATGATATGTTTGAAGCCATTCTAGAAAGAAATCAACTTAAAATTGATGATGTAGATGCGTTCTGCTTATCTCAATTTGCTAAAGTGAATATTGATAAAATTCAAAGCCATTTTGATATACCTGAAGAAAAATTTATTTATGTGGGAGACAAATATGGATATACTGGTACAAGCAGTCCTTTTATTGCTCTTCATGAAGGAATCGAATCAGGAAAGATAAAGCGTGGAGACTTAATATTATTTTGGACAATCGGTGGCGGTCACGAGTTCATTACTATGTTATTTAGATATTAAACAATGTAAATATTCTTAAAGTAAAGGGCGTAGATTCAGGAGAATCTACGCTCTATTTGTTAATTTAATTGTATTAACGAGGCAGGTTGGTTTAAGAAGGATAGTGTGAGCCATATGTAGAATAGGTAATTTAGGGGTGATGATAATGAGTAAACCAAGGGAAGCAACGCCCAAATATCTTATAATGATGTCTCTAGTTTTTGGCTTATTGGTAATTAGTCAAAGCGTTCAAGTTATTTACACACCCTATACATTTGTTAGAGTCGTAAACCTAATAGCTATAATCTTTCTCTCTTCAGCCATTGGGGCTTTTATAAGAGAAATATTTATTTTAAAGAAGACAAAGTTAAGTAGTAATTAAATTATTCAATTCGAGTATTGTTCTAAAATATAAAGCTTTATTAATGAATTAATGGAGAAGGGTAGATGGAGGAAATCTAATTTTCATAAAGGCTAAAATGCTGAAGCATATTACTCAACTTTATTTTTCAACTATTGGTGTTTAGTTGAAGAAACGGCTGCTTTAGAGGGCAGCTTTTTCTTATGGAATAATGAAGATGGTAACGTCCGAGTAACTTTTTGTTTAGAGATATATGTCAAAGGGTAGACATTTGTTAGAACGTTCAACACATTAAAAGGAGGAACTAACATGGCAGATTGGAAAAAGAAATTATTGGCTAGTGGACTAGTAGGCGGGTTAGTGCTTGGCGGAGTGGCTGGTTGTGGGGACGGAGTTGACCAGGATAATGGAGTAAATGATGGTGAAGAGATGGATGATGTAGATGATGGAAATAAAAATGAAGAAGAAGGTAAGTAATAGTGTCTCTATCATAATAAAGATGAAGACCAATTGACGAGAAATATTGCTTAACTAAAAACATTTATGCGTTACTTTTAACCACCTCTTTTACTGACAATATAGAGGAAGAAAAGATTGCCCTTTAAATTGGGCAATCTTTTTTTGTGTATGCGTACAAAAGCATACAGCATGAAATCGTCGGATAGATGTTTTAAAACTTTACCTTAGAGGGATTATAAATGCCTATCCGTTTAATTGCCTTTAGCGCTTATTACAGATGGGATAGCTCTAAGTAAATGAAGAATAAAAAACAACCTGAGTCAACGGACACAGGTTGTAAAAAGGTGCTTAAAACTCTAAAGAATTTATTTGTTGAAATGGTATACATCCCAAACGTCGGGTGTTTCAGAACCAATATACCATGCTGCTGCACCACCTAGGTTATATTGCTTGACCAAGTTAACGCGAAGCTCGATGGATTGTTTATCCTCAATCCAAATCTGGTGCTTCTCTCCATTTGCTGTATATTCTACATAATTTTGCTGAGTATTTCGATCCCAAACTTTCTTAAGTCCTTTTGATGAGATAATTTGCTCGACCTCATTCATTGTACGGTCAATACTTCTTACTTTTTTTGTCGATAAATTAGTCACCCATTCCCTTGTATAAAAGGGCATCCCCAAGATAATCTTATGAGAGGGTACTTCGGACATTAATAACTCAACACCTTCTTCAATCCAAGGCATCGAAGCTACAGACCCCGCGATTGGGCTATTTCCCCAATGCTCGTCATAGCCCATCAAAACGATATAGTCAGCAATTTTGCCTAGCTCTTTGCGGTCTAAACTTCCAGACCAAAAAGGATCGCTGTTTTCTCGAGTGACGTCAACAGATACTTTAATTCCATTAGGCTGAAGAGCTTTTTTAAGTTCGGTTATGAAGAGAACATAATCTCCCTTGTTTTTCGGATGTATGTTTTCAAAATCTACATTGATTCCATCACTTTTTGTTTGGACTAAAGAGTCCTTCAGTGCGACAACAAGTTTCTTACGATTTGCAGCGTTATTTAATACTGTGTCAGTCAAGTCAGGATCGAATTTATTTCCAAATAATGGCCAAACCTTTTTGCCCTTGCTGTGTGCATCCTGCAAATATTTTGTATCGGCTGAAATGGAAACAAAATTGCCTGAATTGCTTAAAGTATACCAACGTGGTGACACTACATTTAAGTTTGAATGCTTCAATTGTTGGGCATAGCTCTCGGAACTCCCACTATACTTCCAACCCATAACGATTAGCTCCTGAGTTCTTTGTTGTAAAAGTGATTTCTTAACCCATCCTTTTTTACCGTCTAGCAACTGAACTTGTAGGTAATAGTCAGGAATGTTCAATTTTTGCCCTTCCAGTATGTTTGAAGAACGCAAATTGTTCAATTCGATCAAATCATTCGTAGATACTCCGTACTTAGTGGAAATTTTCCATAAAGTATCTCCTTTAATAACCGTATATACTTGGTAATTCTGAGGAATTATTAATTTCTGGCCAATTCGAATTTGGGTCGTAGTAAGCTTGTTCGTCTTCTGAAGCTGACCCAATGAAATCCCATATTGGTTTGAAATTTTCCATAATGTGTCCCCGACAACTACAGTATGGACTACCGCAGTAGTTGAATCTCCCGTTATAGTGGACAGAACAGGAAATTCTTCACCTCTTTTTAAAGTTGTAATAACGGTTGAACCTTGTTTTGGTGAACTTAATACTTTAACGTTATCTATTTGAACAGACCCAACAGAAAGAGAAGTACTGGAGGCCTCACCTTTTATAGTTTCGAAACTTAAAACTAAAATTAATATAAAAATACTATAAAGTATCTTTTTCACTTAATCTCATTCTCCTCTAATTTGAAAATAGTATTAGAACCTTCATAGGTTACTATGGATTAAGTTTAATAGATACAGGTACTTTGTGGTAAGGTATCCAATGGTGTACGGTACTACTTAATTTGGTAGCTTTAAAAAGATGGTTGTGGGAAAAGCATTGCCAATAATGAGGCAAACAGCTTGTAGATAATAACCTAATGTTAAGTAAAAAAATACTCTTTCTATAAAGAAAGAGTATCCTTAAATTCAATATTATTTAATAAATGCGACAGCGCGAACTGGTGATGCTGTAGCGTTCTTAAGGTTCAGCGGAAGTGCCATGAAAGTGAAATGCTCGTTTAAAGGAAGCAAATGTAAATTGACTAAGTTTTCCACAATATAGATAGGTACGCTTAATATCTTAAGATGTACTTCGCGCATCATATTGTCGTGAACGTCGATATTGGCTAAATCTAATCCAACACATTTTACTTTTTTTTCAATGAGCCAATCACCAGCACAAGGTGCAAATGCATGTTCTTCATAAAAGGATCCTTCTCCCCATGAAAGTTTACGAGTACGTGTGAGGACAATGTCGTTAGGTTGAACGGTTATCCCTTGGCGTTTTTCCGCTTCCTCTAACATTTCGCGTGTTACAGCTTGGAAAGGATCTTTAAAGTCAGACACGTCTAATAGCACAGCTTCTCCATATGCTTTTGAGAGATCCATATCAGAAGTAGATTCGCCATCGCGAATAAAATGTAAAGGTGCATCGATATGTGTTCCACTATGATCAGACATTTTTAGCATTCGTGACTCAAAGCCTTCACAAGGAGGCACATAGCGATGACCAGAATTTTCAAAAGTGGATTCCTCTGCAATAGCGATTGGTGGATGTGATGTATAAGAGCGAAGTCCATCGTAAATTTTTAAAGTTAAATCAATGAGTTTCAAGTAAATTCCTCCTTACATTTTAATGACAACCTTACCTGTAGCTTTATTTAAAGCACTTTCAAAGCCCTGTAGACAATCTTTAAAGGGCACAGTTTGTGCAATTAGTTTTTGGAAAGGGTAGCGGGCGTCTGCTGCGAGTAATAATATGGCTTCATAATTTGCTTGTGTAATGCCATAACTTCCTTTAATAGAGATCTCTCCACGAACGATTTGATCCATCGGAACAGAAAAACTAGCTGGATTAATGCCAACTAAAATGAGTTCACCACCTCTTTTTAAAAGGCGAAGGGCTGCATTTGGAATAGATGGATGTCCCGAACAATCAATAATAGCATCAAAACCTTTAAACTGTTCATGTGGAATATCCCCTGCGTTTTGATAAGTCTTTGAAACACCAATGTCTTTTGCTAGTTGAAGGCGATTTTCGTCAACCGCAGTACCCAACATCATCACACGTTCATTACCAGCGCCTACTAATATGGCCGCTACACCTAATCCTATGGGACCTGGACCAACTATTAAAATCGACTTCTTCTCAAAGTTTTCTATTTTAGCCACTGCGGTATAGCTAACAGCTAGTGCCTCTGAAATCGCTGCTACTTCATCAGTTACTGTATCCTGGATAGGAATTAAATTCTTCTTGTCGACAACCATGTATTCTGCCATTCCGCCTGCTTCTCGAAACCCATAACGTAATGCCTCGGTCGGCGTTTTTATATATTTATAATCATCGAAATCACAGCGATTACTTTCCCCTGCGAGGCAGAATTCACAACTACCACAGCTTTTATATGGGTTAATGACCATACGTTGTTGGGGGACTTCACCTTCACCAACGGCAACCACTGAACCAGTTACCTCATGACCTAAAACAAGTGGATAGGTTACCCAATCATAGCCTCCATGTCCATCATACATATGCAAATCACTTCCACAAATGCCACTGCATTTACTTTCAATAAGCTTTGATGGGGTTCTAACGCAGGTATTTTGTATGTCTCAAATTTAATATCTTTTGGAGCTGTTGTATTTTTCACTAGCGCTTCGTATTGCATTTAGTTATCCACCTCTCCATCCTGAGCTGATACTGCCCTAATAATATTTAATAGAACATCCTCTTTATGGGCTAGATATTGTTTTTTATTGATTGTAGACCAATCATAAAATCCTTCGTTTGTCTTCATTCCCAATTTTCTATTTGCTATTAAGTCTTCATGAACAGGTAATGGTTCCGTACCATTCTCAAGCGTAGGATAAACATATTTGACAATAGCCATATGTGTATCCAGGCCATTAATATCACGCTGTTCGAGAGGGCCGGTATTAGCTAAGCGAATCCCCAAACTCCATTTAGCGATGAAATCCAGTTCTTCTGATGACACTATGCCATTTTGGACAAGTGACATTGCCTCTCGTGAAAGTGCACTTTGAAGTCGGTTTGCCACAAATCCTTGAATTTCTTTTTTCAATAGTACAGGCTTTTTATTAATGGATTGTAGAAAATTCATTGTTTTTTGGATGTGATGTGATTCTGTGAAAGCACTTGGCACGACTTCTACTAAAGGAGTAATATGTGCTGGTGAAAAGAAATGCGTGCCAATCACTCTGTTTTTATGTTTTACGTTTTTCGCAATAGAGCTAATTAGATAGCTAGATGTGTTCGTACAAAAGGTAGTAGAAGTAGGGAAGTAGTCGTCAATTCTTTCGAAAAGCTGTTGCTTTGCTTGTAAATTTTCCGTAATAGCCTCGATAATAAAATCTACTTCGTTACATTCCTCGATTGTTTCTAAAAATTGTACTTCTTGAAATGTTTTATCTGCCATCAATTCCATACGCCGTGATGCAAACTCTTCTAATAACGACACTTTTACTTGTGCTTTTAAGAAATATTTTGTGAGTGCGGCCCCCATAAAGCCACCGCCAATTATGCATACATGTTGCAAAAGGAAACACCTCTTTAATCATTAAAAATGGCTTGAATACCAACTGCATAAATGCAGGTTGTTTTAATATCTTCTAATACTGCATCAGTTGCACCTAATTGAATCGCATTCGTTTTATGAATATTAATTCCTTTTGGGTATTGATCACAAAGGTTAATAGCATATAAAAGTAATTCCTTTAAATAACGTGAAACCACACCGTCACGAAGGGAAGTAGTACGTAAATTGCTATACTTTAATAATGTATCGGGTGCATAATCTACTAAATACTGAATCCATTTTGGTAGTTGCTCAAACTCTGATTGATAATAGCTTACACAATCTTCTTGAGTTGAAAATGCAGATACATTCTGTGCCTCTATCAAGGATTCAGTCTTTCCTGTTATTTCAATGGCTTTAGAAATAGCTTCGATACCAGATAACCAAGTTGGGATTCCACGAGAAATAATTGCAGCAGAAATCAGTTCAGCAATCTCGTTGACCGTATTACCAGCATCAATCGCCACTTCTGTGAAATGAAGCATTGCTTGTTCTTCAAGGCGAGCGGCAAATAAACCAACTAATAGTAAAGACTTTTCTTTTTTAGACAATGAAGAATCTTGAAGTAAAGAGTGCATAACTAAACCTCCGTTTATATAAAAGGGCCATTGTTATAAAAACAAGGCCCTTTTTTTATTAGAAAATGTTCAGACTTCAGCGCCTTTCCCCCTCGGGAGGCCCACAGGAAGTGGGTCATGCAGTCGTTGCGACGCGATGTCGCGAACTTAGACTGTATTCCTATAATAGGCGCTTGCGAATTTCTTGATTAGAATAGGTAAGACCAAGCTAGTGTAGCAACAATATAGACTATTCCTACATAAAACATGATCATTACTAAAAAGCCCATGATGTCTTTTAATTTTAAACGGGATAGTGCTAGTGCTGGTAAAATCCAAAATGGTTGTACTAAATCATTCCAAGCGTTACCAAGCATAACAGACATCGAAGTCTCTCCAAGTGAAGTTCCCAGTGCTTTTGCTGCATCAATCATGAAAGGTCCTTGTACAGCCCAGTGACCGCCAGCAGATGGAGCAAAGAAGTTAATGAAGAAAGAACTAATCAAGCCCCAAAACGGTAATGAATGTTGAGTAGAGATGTCAACGAATACTTTAGCTATTGTATCAACTAAGCCTGATGCAGCCATGATCGCCATAATACCAGCATAGAATGGGAATTGAAGAATAATACCAGATACCGTCTTAATACCATCTGATAGATGCTCCGTATATTTTGCAGGAGTACCAAGCAAAATAATCCCTAGGAATAAGATAATAAAGTTAAGAATATTTAAATCTAATGATTTTCCATTAGCAAAGTAAACAATGACGTAAATAATTCCTAAAGTACCAATCAAATAAGAAAGTACTCGGCTATTATTTAATTTGTTAGCAAATGTATTCTCTTCAAGTATTTTTACTTTTTCTTTTTTAGAATCTAAATATAAAGCAGGATCAATTTCGATAACATTTTTTGCGTCTTTTGGATGAAGCATAGCGTTAAATAACGGTAATGTGATGAATAAGAAAATAGCTGTAAGAATCATTGGTAAACTAAAAATAGTTTCCGATAAAGCAATCAGACCCATATTTTCTTCCAAGAAATGGCCAGGTGTTGAAATTAAAATTGGAATAGAAGCTGAAAGACCTAAGCCATAAAATGTGAAACCAGAATAGGCAGCAGCAATAATCAATGGATAGTGGACACCTTTTACTTTTACTGCTAATTTTTTAGCGATAATACCACCAATTACAAGTCCGAAACCCCAGTTTAAGTAACTACCGATACCACCTACTAGTGTAGCAACAATAATAGCCGTCTTAGGTGTATGTACCTTACTTGCTATTTTATTTAAAAAGCGATCGGTAATAGGTGCTGTTGCTAATACATAACCCATAGCTAAAATTACAGCCATTTGCGTAGTGAAGGCTAAAAGATTCCAAAAGCCGCCACCCCATTCAGTTGTTAAATCGAGGAATGAGATATCTTCAATTAAAAGTGCTAAAATAAAAGTTAAAATCGTTAAACCAATTGCAAATACAAATGGGTCTGGCAAATATTTCTTCATTATGGAAGTGAAGAAATTCGTTAATCTTTCCATCATAAAATCCCCCTAAAAATTGTTAATAATTTGTTTGATAAGCGAACAAGTACTCCCGTTTAGTTCTTTTGTTTCAATTTGAGCAGAATCTAAATTTGCAAGAATGGCTAATTTTCAGAATAACTATGCTAGAATATATCTAGTTAAATTAACGGAGGTTCCTATTTATGCAAAAATTAAATACTATACTAGTGACTGCGTATGCTAAAGCCCCACAAGGTACATCTATGTACGAGATCTATAAACACGCAGGGATTGTGCTTGAGATTGACCAACAAACACATAAAATAGTTGATGCTGAATTCACGTTTATTACTGGTTTAGCACAAGATTTCTTTAAACGAATGATCGTTGATTTTGACTTTACATCGGATGTAAATATATTAATTGAGCGTATTGAAGAGCATTATATAGCTCCATCAAGTGGATCTGTTATTGTTGCTTTAAAATCTGCACAGAAAAGATATTTAGAAAAGCTGGCTAAATAGATCAGTTAAACGTTGTTACGTAATATTAAAGCGGTTTCATTTTTCTTAGAAAGAGAATTCTTAAAAAAGAATTCTCTTTTTATTTTGTTTGGCAATTTTCAACAATGGTTGTTATTCCAAGTCCACCGGCGATACAAAGGGTAACTAATCCATAACGCTTGCCGGTCCGGGCTAGTTCATGAATAAGCTTTGTCATTAAAATAGCACCAGTTGCACCAATTGGGTGTCCCATTGCAATAGCACCACCATTAGGGTTTACTTTGCTTTGGTCTAAGCCTAGTTCTTCGATAACCGCTAATGATTGGGAAGCGAAGGCTTCATTTAGTTCGATCACATCAATGTCCTCAATGGAAAGCCCAGCTTGTTTTAGTGCTTTTCGAGTTGCAGGAACGGGTCCAATACCCATAATAGAAGGGTCTACACCAGCTGCTGCTTGGGCAATGATTTTTACCTTAGGCTGAAGTCCTAGCGCTTCGGCTTTTTCTTTCGACATTATTAGAAGAGCCGCAGCTCCGTCATTACGACCACTTGAGTTAGCAGCAGTAACGGAACCCCCTTCACGAAAAACAGGTTTTAAAGTCGCTAGTTTTCCCAAGGGCGTCAACCGTGGGTGTTCATCCACCTGGAAGATTTCAGTCGATTTACGTGTTTTAATTTCGTAAGGGACAATTTGCTTTTCAAAGTAGCCATTTTTAATAGCGTTTTCTGTACGACTTTGGCTTTGAAACGCAAATGCATCTTGTGCTTCACGAGAAATGGAGTATTTTTCAGCTAAGTTTTCAGCTGTCTCTCCCATAGTTTTTAGCCCATAGGATTCTGGTTGAGAGCCAGGCTGACTTTCCGTATTTGGATCTAATAGGAGACTATTTCCTACATTTAGCCCGTATCGAGCATTACGAATATAATAAGGTGCTGTACTCATAGATTCTGTACCGCCTGCAATAATAACATCACTTAACCCTAGAGCTATCTGTTGTGCGGCATTATTAATAGATTGTAAGCCAGAACCACATTGACGATGTACTGTGTAACCTGGTACTTCAAGCGGTATGTCTGCACGTAATGAAGCAAGGCGAGCAACATTAGACTGATCAGCACTCTGTTTTGCTTGACCTAAAATCACTTCATCCACTTCATTTGGGTCAATTTGCGTGCGAGCCAATAATTCTTTTATAACAGCAGCACCTAAGTAATCAGCAGTCTGATTCATTAGTGAACCGCCGAGTTTTCCAATTGCAGTACGAACTCCTTCTACAATTACTACTTCCTTCATGTGGCATCCTCCTTATTTCAATGCATTGATGAAACGAGCTTCTGTATTTGCTTCAACTGTTTCTAAATCCACCCCTGGCATTAATTCAACTAAATGCAATTGACTGTCGATGTATTTAAAAACCGCTAAATCAGTAACTATGATGTCTACACTACGTGTAGAGGTAATAGGGTAATTACATTCCTTTAAGATTTTACTTTTTCCATCTTTTGATGTATGAGTCATGGTTACAATGACCTTGCGAGCTCCAACGAGTAAATCCATTGCGCCACCGACACCAATAATATTTTTTCCTGGTACTGCCCAGTTAGCGATACGTGCGTGTTCATCTACTTGAAGAACCCCAAGTATTGCTACGTCCACATGACCACCGCGAATCATCGCAAAAGATGCTGCACTATCAAAATAAGAGGCACCAATAGCTTCTCCAACTGCAAATTTACCTGCATTGACGATGTTTGGGTCTATATCTTCTTCGTTTACATCTTCCACGCCGAGCATTCCATTTTCAGTGTGGAAGAAAACATGGTTATGTTCTACATAGTTGGCTACAAGTGTTGGAATCCCAATACCTAAGTTAATAATTTGCCCATGCTCTAATTCTTTAGCTGCACGTTTGGCGATAGCTTCTTGAATTGGATTAGCCATGTTCGATGACACCTTCCTTTGTCAAAATCTTTTTCGCTAAGATGACGCGATCAACGAATAGGTGGGGTGTAACGATTTCATCACTTTTTAGTTCGCCAACTTCTACAATTTCATCCACTTCCACAATTACCGTTTTAGCAGCAGTTGCCATAATAGGGTTAAAGTTGCGTGCAGTTTTGTAATATACAAGATTGCCTAATGTATCCGCTTGATAAGCACGAATAATTGCTACATCTGCCTTTAACGCCTCTTCTAGTACATATTCTCCGTCGTCAAACATTTTTGTTTCTTTACCTTTTGATAAATTTGTTCCATAAGAGGTTTTTGTATAATACCCAGCAATTCCTGCGCCACCTGCTCGAATGGATTCAGCTAATGTACCCTGTGGCAATAAATCGATCTCGATTTCACCACGTTGGAAAGCATCACCTACGTCTCGATTTCCGGTAAAATAAGAGCCAATCGCTTTTTTTACTTTCTTTTGTTCTAGCAATTTTCCTAAGCCTTTACCTTGTTCACCGAGGTTATTACTAATAATGGTTAAGTCCTTTACCTCAAGTTCTACTAAAGTATCAATTAGTGTCAGAGGGCCACCTACAAGACCAAAGCCGCCAACCATTATCGTTTGACCAGTTTGGACACAATCTAGTGCCTCTTCCGCTGAGTTATAAATTTTCATTCTTTTTCACTCCGTTATTTTTGAATAAGTGCGTCACTGATTTCGAACCAGGAAGGAATACCGGCTGTCAAAAGACAAATGTATCCAAGTTCAGCTAAGCGAGGTTCATCTACGCCTTTTTCACGTGCTTGTTTTGCCCAGTAATCTGTTTCTGCATTTTGTAAAACCGTCGTGTAAATGCCTGTCATTAAAATGTATTTCATTTGTTCATTGACTATATTTGATTCAAGTAATTTAGCAGATAAAGCGTTTTCATCACCATTTACAAAAAGAGAGATGAGCTGTTCGTAGTAACTTTTACTTTCTTCGGTGGAAGCGAAATGTGCGTAATAACGAACAATATCTGTAGCTGTAGCATCATGTGGAATTTTTTCAGCATGTGTGCCAGTTAGCTCAAGTGCATACTCAAAAGATTGAAGACCTATTTGTAATGCTTTTTCTCCACCGTAGTTATAGGCAACAAGTAAATACTCAGCCAATTCTCCAAGAGTAGCACCGCCATCGATTGTACCTTTTGTATGGTAAACCATGCTTCGAGCATAATGTCGAGCAGAATTAATGCCAACTAGTAAAATATCTTTTTCTTTTACAGATAGAACTCCATCAGCCATTGCTGCACCACGTAATGCTGTGTAGTGATCTAACATTGCCGGATTGTAATCATGCATTTTTTGTACCCATCCCGGTACAACATCATAAACTTTTTTAAAGTACTCTAATCCAGTTGCCATCTATTTTCACTCCTTTAACAAAATAAAAAAGGCCACACTACTCTCATGAACACGTAACATAAGTGTCATTTGAGAGTAATGAGGCCAACAGTCAAGTGGGGAAGAACAAAGAAAGGTTATTTCCTTGTAGCCACCTGATAGGCTTTATATAAGATTAATTAAATATTTACATAAAGTTCGACAAATTTCAATCTTTTTTTATAATTTATTTACAAAATCTTTTATCGTTGGGTTAACATCGCTACGTTCTTCGAATACAAGTGTGTAATGATTGCTGTCAGACGTAACTTTATGAATATCTTTTGCATATTGTTGTGTTTCAATATAAGATTCAGCTAAAAATAACGCAGGCATTGCACCGATACCACCTGTAGAATGTACTAGTAACACGGGGCATTCTATATTAGTAAATACTTCCGCTGGCTTATATTCGTAGAAGCTTTGGAAGTCTTGTCGAATCTTTGTTTCATCGGATTTATTCTCCCAGTGCCCATCTACTTCAGCTATCTCATAGCGACCAACACTTTCCATATGCTCATCCCAAACTACTCCGAGATTGCTATAGATTTTTTTTATTTCCTCCAAATAGTCTTCTGCAGATTCATAATGTTTACTAATGCGGCCTAGAGAAGGCTCCACTATTTGTCGTTGATGATCCGTACATGTGGCAGCACCATCAAGTAAAACGACTCCTTTTACATCATCGCGTTTACTAGCGACATTTGCCATAATGAACCCACCCATTGAGTAGCCCATTAATATGGGATTTTGTATATTTAACGCATCGATTAAACCAATAATATCTTGCGTATGTTGCTCAATACCTGTATTTTCTGTAGCGGCGGAACTATTTCCACGGCCTCGTAAATCGACAGAAATAAATCGGTAATCTCCTTTAAGTAATTCAGCATAATAATGTAGTTGTTTACTATTTCCTGTTAAGCCATGCGCTCCGATGATGACCCCTTGTGTTCCCTCATATTCAGCATAGGCTAGCGTACCACCATTGACTTCGATTGAACGATATTCCATATGTATCCTCCTTATGTTAAAAGTCTAAAATTATTTGTACACCTACTTTCAGAAAATGTCAAAATATTTTTATAGATTTAAGTTAATTTTATAGGGAACTAAATATTGATATCCGAACAAAGTGGATTTCCGCTTCAGGCGGACGTTTTCCGCGGGCTTGGCTTCAGCCTCCTCGGAAAACATGTGCTCCTGCGGTTACTCGTCGCAAAGACACTGGCAAAATAAAGTTCGGCCAGCGTCTTTCCTGCGGGGTCTTCAGCTCAAGCTAATCCCGCAAGAGTCGCCGCCTTCCGCTCCAATTAATGTAATCAGAACTCAATATAAGCGAATATTTTAATATAATTCTATCCGAATATTCGTGTTTTTCTTTACAAGAAGCAATTATGAAATTAACTCAGATTTAACTAAAAAAATGCCAGATTCCAAATTAACATAAATTTATTAAAATCCCATCAGGATTAAAGCAATATAGAACAAAGTAAACTAAAAAATATAACACTGAATAACAAAAGTTTAATAAAATTTGCATAATCCATTTTGGTAATTTTTATGTTGAAAAATTGCACAAATATAAAAAGATTGTAAAGCAGAATAATACTTAGAAAAACAATTGGAACAAGTTACTTTTAAATTTTAAAAGAACTAATAGTACCGATTAAATTTCTTGATAGTATTGATATATTGTTGCTTGCGTAAACTACTAATTAGAATCTATTGGATATTAATTTTTTGAGTGGAGCATATAAATTTGTTTCTTTAGTTCTTATGTTTACAATGGAATAGAAACTTTTCGAAGAAAGGACAAATCTTAAATGTCAATTATACAAATACCTATATCAGTCTTAAATTTGGCTCCAATTCGCAAAGGGCAAGGACCTAAAGAAGCCATTGATGCAATGGTTGACTTGGCGCAAGCAACGGAGAAAATGGGATATACAAGATACTGGATTGCGGAGCATCATAATACTCCAACACTAGTTAGCTCCGCTACCTCTATTTTAATAAAACATACATTAGAAAATACCGAACATATACGGATTGGATCAGGCGGAATAATGCTACCTAACCATTCTCCTTTAGTAGTTGCAGAACAATTTGGTACAATGGCGACCATCTATCCTAATCGATTAGACTTGGGTCTTGGACGGGCACCCGGTACTGACCAACTGACGGCAACTGCACTAAGACGATCTCAAAATAATTCTGTCTATACATTTCCAGAAGATGTAAAGTCCTTGCTAACGTATTTTGGGCCTGAAGAGCTCCAAGGTTATACAAAAGCTTATCCAGGTGTCGGCACGAATATTCCTATTTATATTCTCGGTTCATCGACAGATTCAGCTGTGTTAGCCGCTAAATTAGGCCTGCCATATGTATTCGCAGCACACTTTGCACCAAGACATATGGAGGAGGCAATTTCAATTTATCGAAATAATTTTCAGCCTTCTTCATACTTAAATTCTCCGTATATGATTGTTTGTCTAAATGTGATTGCAGCTGAAAGTGATGAAGAGGCAAAGTTTGAATCGACAACAATGCAGCAATTTTTCTTGAATGTTGTACGTGGCTCACAAATGCCGTTAAGTCCTCCAGTTGAAAACATGGATTCCCTATGGAGCCCATCTGAAAAAGAAATGGCTACATCGATGTCCAGTATGATTATGTTAGGAGATAAAAATTCCATTCGAGAGCAGTTTACCAATTTTCAAGAGAAGTATGACGTGGATGAAATCATGGCAGTATCTTATATTTATGATCCTGCCAAACAGAAACGTTCATATAAAATTTTAAAAGAAGTCGTCGATGGCAATTAAAGAGGTAAATAGAAGAGCATGCTTTAACAATCAAAGCATGCTCTTTCTATTTTTCATTTTCTTCATAATCGACTATTAAAAATTATATTCCGCTTCTTTTGCTTCTCGGATTTTAGTATAGGTTTCAGTTAACACAACAGTATCCTCTACTAAACGATCGATTCGGAATAGTACATCATCATTTACGATTTCTTTTCGGTGAAAGTCTCTTTCTTCAATAAATACGTATGTTTGAACAATCTGAGCTTTCATATAAGATAAAATCGGTTTTAACTGCTGCTCGGCAATTAAATAATGTTTGGGTGACCCAGCTGTTACAAGCATACTCACCACTTTATCCCAAAAAGCATTAACGGGGAGTAAGTCAAAAATGTTTTTGAGTGTAGCAGGGATGGATGCTTGAAAAATAGGAGTTCCAATAATGATTGCATCGGCTTCCATAATTGTTTTTGCCACATACCCGGTGTCGCCCTCATATTCTAAATAATTCCGACCGTCACTGAATTGAACGTCATATTCCGCTAAATCTATTAACGTCACTTCTGCATCTGGATATTTTTCGGTGATAGTTTTAAATGTATAATTCATAGCAGTACGCGTTTTCGAGCCCACTCTAGAACCTGACAATCCTACAATTTTCATGTTTGTGGCCTCCTAATCTTTTGCTGTGTATTTTTTAATTGCCGGTAGGATTTCGGTACCGATCAATTCAATATTTTTTACTAATTTTTCATATGGTATACCACCAAAATCCATTTGTGCAATATAACGTTGGTGACCAAAAAGTTCATGCTGATAGAGAATTTTTTCAATTATTTGCTGCGGACTACCAATATTCATCACATCACGAGGATCTGCACCTTGTGCAAAATGTTGTTTTGGATAGCCTCGTCCATTAATTAACTGCATCCCTTGATTCACGTATGGGTAGGTCTCACTCTGTGCCTGTTGAGTGGTTTCGGCAGCATAGAAAAAGCCGGCAGTTGCAACTGGAAGAGTTGATGGATCAAAGCCGCTACGCTCGGCAGCCTCCCGGTAAGCATCAATAGAATATTTAAAGCTTGTAGCAGGTCCACCTAATGTAGCAAGCATCATCGGAACACCAGCGTAACCAGCCTTAATAGCACTAGCTGGAGGTCCCCCAACTGCACGCCAAATAGGTAATGAGCCGTTTTTAGGACGTGGAATTACTCTAGCGTTATTTAATGAAGCGCGGAATTTACCGTCCCAATTGACAACTTCCTCTTCATTTATTTTCAATAACAGATCAAACTTTTCTTCATACAACTCTTCGTAATCGCGAACGTTATACCCCAACAAATCAAAAAGACCTACACGAGATGCACGTCCAGCTATAATTTCAGCTCGCCCTTTAGAAATTAAATCAATCGTTGAAAAATCCTCATACACACGAACAGGGTCAGACGTACTAATAATGGTAGAGGAGCTCGCGATTTTAATTTTACTAGTTGCCTGGGCTATTGCTGCTAACACAACAGAGTGTGCCTGCGTTGCAAAATACTCCTGATGGCTTTCTCCGACACTAAAAAAGTCTAAACCTGCTTGCTCCGCTAGCTTGGCCAAATCTATAATCTCATGTATACGTTGTTCAGCTGAAATACGTTCACCTGTAAGTGGATCTGGGATATGGTCACCAAGAGTATACAGTCCAAATTCTAGACCCTTACTTTGGTCAATTCGATATTTTTCCATTTATATCAACCCTTCTATTAATAAGTATGTGTTATTTATTTCGTACTTACTTTACTTGTGTCTGATTTCACTATCTTGCTTTCAAATTTCTTTGAATGATGATAGTATAATCTGAAACGATATTTAATATAAGTACGTACTTAAAAGTGGTATAGTATACAAAAGGATACTAAGGGGCGAATATATATTGGAAATGCAGCCAGAACTATGTCGTGTAGAAGATGCTTTAGGTATATTAGTTGGGAAATGGAAGCCAATTATATTATTAATTCTATTGCAAAATGGAACAAAACGATTTAGCGATTTAAAAAGAAGCATACCAGGAATTACTCAAAAAATGCTTACAAATCAGCTTCGCGAATTAGAGGAAGAGGATATTATTACTCGTAAAGTGTACCCTCAAGTTCCTCCCAAAGTGGAATATTCCATCACGGAATACGGAAAGAGTTTAGAACCGATTTTAGTTGCAATGCATGATTGGGGAACAGCTCATACACTTCATAAAATGAAAAAAAGACAGCAGACTTTAGGGTAAACTGAAGTATTACCTTCTTATGCAAGATAATGAAAACAATAAACTGTACCCTATAGAATGCCACTTAAAAAGAGTGATCTATAGGGTGCTTTTGTATAATGATAAAAATAGGCATTGGGAAGAAAGAGGTAGTGTGGGTTATGTGTGGTCGTTATACGTTATTTACAAATTACGAACAGCTTATGGATCGCTTTGATGTTGCTGTCGCAATGGATGAAAAGTTCTATATACCAAGTTTTAATATCGCACCTTCCCAACAGGTTGTTGCAATTATCCATGATGGAAAAAGCAATCGCATGGGTCAGCTAAAGTGGGGACTTGTTCCGTCCTGGTCAAAAGACGAAAAAATAGGTTATAAAATGATAAATGCTCGAGCAGAAACAGTAGATGAAAAGCCTAGTTTTCGTCAGGCATTCTTAAAAAGACGTTGTTTAATTCCTATGAATTCTTTTTATGAGTGGAAAACGACAACCTCTGGAAAAGTGCCAATGCTAATTAAAATGAAATCGGATGAACTTTTTACGGTTGCAGGATTATGGGAAATGTGGAAAGCACCGGACGGTAAAAGTATTTACACTTGTACCCTTCTGACAACGGAAGCTAATACTTTAATGGAGGACATTCATCATCGTATGCCTGTTATATTGAAACAAGAGAATGAAAAGAATTGGTTGGATTCTCTTCAGAACATAGATGAATTAAAAAGCATGTTAGTCCCTTATGATGCTTCTTTAATGGAAGCCTTTCCTGTCTCAATTGAGGTCAATTCACCAAAGAATAATCACATAGGGTTATTAAACTCATTATAAAAATGGGCAGTTTGAATGGCCTCTTTTATAGTTATAGTTTTTAAAAAATTGACTAAATAATATAGAAGTTTTATAATTTGGTTGGTTGACCAAATAAACGAGGTGGAGAATATGAGCAAGGAAGATAAGCGACAACGCATTATTGATGCTTCTTATAAGGTTTTTGCAAGGAAAGGTTATACAAATGCTTCCATAAAGGAAATTGCTAAAGAAGCGGACATAACATCAGGACTTGTTCATTATTACTTTAAAAATAAAGAAGAATTGTTACTTTCGGTTCAAAATCAAGTTCAAGAGCGATTTCACAATAAATATGATGGAAAAGACGAGAAGTCTATTTCCCTAAAGGATACTTTACAGGAAATAAAATCAAGAGCTGAAATAGATTCTGAATGGTACCGTTGGCGCTATGAGATATATTCTTTAGGATTAAAAAATGAGTATATACAAGAAGAAGTAGCTGTTATTTTAAAAAACGGAAGAGAAAGTTTATCTAAACCATTAGAAAACCTTATTGGTAGCACAGATGGTTCGGAAGAAATAGCTAGTATTCTGTTAGCTTGCTTTGATGGTTTAGCATTACAAAAAATTGTGGATAAAGATTTTGATATAGATGGAGCTTATTGTCTGTTAGAAACTCTATTAGAACTCTATTTGAAGAAGTAGAGTTTTTAATTTTAAATAGTATTGGTTGGTCGACCAATTAATATAAAAAATTGAAATTAGGTGAGAGAAATGAAGAAAGTAATGCTATTTTTATTGTTGAGTATGACAATGTTTAACTCTTACGCAAGTGCAACAAGTAGTGATCATACACAACTCATACAAGATTTTATGAAAAAATCCATCGAAGAATATAAAATTCCAGGTGTTTCATTAACCATCGTGAAAGATGGGGAGATATATTTTCAAGATAATTGGGGTAGTCGGAGTGATGGGACACCGGTTACAAGTGAAACATTATTTACATTGGGTTCTATTAGTAAACCTTTGACCAGTCTCGCATTGATGAAGCTGGTTGAACAAAAGAATATCGAACTAGATCAGACTATCGATACCTACATACCATCATTTCAATATAATAAAAATGGTTTTGAAAAAAATATAACTATTCGACATTTATTAACGCATACAAGTGGAATCAGTTCTTATGAGGGTTTAGAAGTGGCAGAACTTATGCTAAGAGGGGTAAATACAATTGACGAAGCAGTACAAAAATTAAATAATGTATCGCTCAATCATGAGCCAGGTGAAATTCATCAGTATAGTGCTGCCAACTATTTACTTCTAGGAAAGGTCATTGAAAACGTGACAGATCAATCGTTTGCTGAGTTTATGGATGATGAAATTTACTCTGCTCTAGAGATGAATCGGACAGTCTCAAACTATGAAAATGCTAATAGACTAGGATATCAACCAGGCTTTCAATCTTGGTTTGGAAAACCGATTAAAAGCGAGAATCTATTTGATGATAGTGGGGCTCCCTATGGTTATATTGCATCTACAGCTAATGACATGTCTAAGTTTATACAGTTTTTATTAGATGGTGGTAGAGACTTATTGTCGAATCATACTTTTGATATATATACCTCCCCCCAAGTGCATAGAAAAGAAGAAATGTACTATGGATTAGGCTGGAGAATTTCTATAAAGAAGACAGATTCTTTTTATTTTCATGGAGGAGAAACACCTGATTCGCGTGCAGAGCTTTTCCTAAACCCTGAAAAGGATTATGGATTCATATTGCTAACGAATAAAAATAACTTTTCTGAAGTGTTACATACCGCATATATAAGAGAAGGGCTCAAAACCATTATCGAAGATGGTGAGTTGCCTGAAATTCCAAAGGCCAGTTATCAAATGCAATGGATAACATTAATTGTAGCAATCCTTCTGGCTGTATTGACTATATGGAATCTCGTACACTTGAAAAGGAAGAACCTTGTCCGAATTATACGATGGGCGATTATAGGAGTAATCTCCATCATATTTTCATTAGTATTAATTCCTTTAATAACTTATTTGTTTGATTCCCCTTGGCATACAATTTATTATTATGCTCCTGATATTGCATTTTTAATAATATGTTTAGTCGGGATATTAGCAATTTATGGGTTATTACTATTTTTCATGATGTATAAAAAAAGAAAGGTGCTAATCTGTTAAAATAGGGATTTCCTCATATGGGACGTCCCTATTAGGTTTCCATCCTATTATTACGAGTAAAATTTAGAAGGAATTAGCTAGTTTTTATTGAATAAAGATAATGGTAGATCCACTAAAAAAACATAATAGAAATCTAGCAAAGACACTTACATCGGAACTTACATGAGAATTGATGATTTGGATAGAGGAGGTCCAGTCTTGGATAATTTTTGGAATAGGATAATTTATAAAATTTGGTCTCCTATGTACGATAAGTTTTTTAATTCGGGTGCTTTTTTAAATGGTCGAAAAGAAGTGTTTAAGGAAACACATTTTAAGAGCGGACAAAAAATACTATTTGTTGGTGTAGGCACTGGCGCTGACTTAGAATTAATAAACCATGCAAATTTTGAAATTACTGCAGTTGATTACTCGACAGAGATGTTAAACCAAGCAAGAACAAAATTTGTAGATTCCTCCATTCAATTTTTAGAGATGGATGCACAACATATGGAATTTGAAAGTGAATCGTTTGATTATATTGTTGCCAGTCTAATTCTTTCTGTAGTGCCTGATGCCGATAAATGCTTTAGGGAAATGACAAGAGTTTTAAAATCGGAAGGTGACATAATTATTTTTGATAAATTTGTTCCAAAAAATAAAAAGCTATCATTGCCCAAGTCAATACTAAGACCGATCATAAGGATTTTAGGAACTGATATAGGCTTAAGCTTCGAAGAACTTTTCATAAGAAATAATGAAAATATTTATATAAAAGAAGACAAGCCAGTTATGTTGAAAGGAATGTATAGAAAAATAGTAATTCACAAAAATTAACTGCCGTTGTTGTTTTTCCTTTTCTTTCTAATCCAAAAAGGCGTAATAATAATTAGGAACAAGACCATAAATCCATATAAATAACTCGAAGGAACATTTTTTACAATTCCAAAGACAATTGCTATCTCAATGGCAACTGCGGGAATCTTACCAATCGTACTTGCCCCCATGAAAAACCATCCACTAATGGAGGTCAATGAAGCTCCTGCGGTAACTAATCCGGATGGAACAAAAGGAATAATTCTAAATAAAATAACGAAGGAAAATACCTTCCAGGGAGAGCTGTTTTTTATTGCCTTAAAAATAGAATGATTAAACCATTCCTGCTGGACCTTTGAAAATCCCCAGCGATATAAATGAAATCCAAACAGTGCTCCGAGAATTTCTCCCGAAAATGTTAGAATGGTTCCCCATATTAAACCAAGTGCATCTATGTTTATGGCAGTAACGAAGAAACTTGGCACAAAACCAATTGCCCCAAGGAATAAATTCAACAGGAGTAATAAAAGGAATTGGAGGGGGCTACTCAATGTTGGAATATGTTGTATAAATTCTTCCATAGATTACGAACCACCTATCCTTTAGCTATTCCGTTCTCTTGCTGCATTATACATCGCTTTGTTAACAACATCAATCTAACCTTCTCCTAATTAGAATAGGAATAATTTTACTTCCTATATACATCTCCTAAATGTATTATTTATATGGTACAAACTAATAAAGGAAGTGTAGATATTGTCTAAACATATATCAATAAACGACAATATTAAAAATAAATTAAAAGCTGATTGTGGAAACTGTTTTGGACTGTGTTGCGTAGCTTTACCTTACGCAAAATCAGCTGATTTTCCATTGGATAAAGACGGAGGTACTCCTTGTTCCAACTTGCAATCCGATTATCGCTGTGGAATACATCAAAACCTTAGAAATGAAGGATATAAAGGCTGTACAGTTTATGAATGCTTTGGCGCAGGGCAAAAAGTATCCCAGTTCACATATAAAGGGAATGATTGGAGAGATAATCCTTCAACCGCTAAGGAAATGTTCGATGTCTTTCCTATCATGCAGCAACTTCATGAAATACTTTTGTATTTAAGTGAAGCGCTTTGTCGAGAGGAGACAAAGCCTATATATAGAGATTTAGAAGAGGCTTTGGAAAAAACGGAGGAACTTACTCATTTGCCTCCTCAATCAATTTTAACTATTGATGTCCATGCCCACAGAGCGGCTGTTAACGAGTTCCTTTTGCGAACAAGTGAACTTGTAAGATCTAAAGCTCCAATAAAGAAGCAGAAAAAGATTGGTCGGGGAATAGAGCTATTAGGAGCAAACTTAAGAGGAGCAGATCTTAGAGGAGCAAATCTTAGAGGTGCGTTTCTTATTGCGGCAAACTTGCAGAATTCGGATTTGAGGATGTCTGATTTTATCGGAGCAGACTTGAGAGACGCTGACATAAGTGGTGCAAATTTAACGGGAAGTATTTTTCTTACTCAAGCACAAATAAACGCTGCAAAAGGAGATAGCAATACTAAGTTACCATCCTCCTTAAAGACACCTTTTCATTGGACTAATTAAACAAATAATAGAGTGGTTGCTTTGTGAGGAATTTCTGAAAATAGTCAACACTCGTCAAATAAAAGGGAGCTTACATAGAAATAGGACAGCATCTATTTTTTAATTATCTCAAAAGCAGAATATAGCCGTAAGATTACCGAAAAGAAGGGTTGGTCGTGATGGAAGTTACGAACAACCCTTCAAAAAATTCTACGTTAATGATGTGGGAATATTGTTTTCAAAGGGAGCGATTAGCTCTTTTTTTTTTACCGAAAAGACCCATTAGTTGTTTCTAATTCTTAGTTCATTTAATATTATTTTTAAAATTAATCTAACGAGGAGCGTTCACATGAAAGCACTGATCTTTGAGGAGTTTGGTGGACCGGAAGTACTGCAATATAAAGAAGTTTCTGACCCTATCATGAAAGAAAATGAACTATTGATAAGAATGAAAGCGATTGGATTGAACTTTGCTGATATATACAGAAGAAAAGGAAATTATCATCTTGCAGGTCAGCCTCCATATATCTTGGGGTACGAAGGGGCGGGTGTAGTGGAGCAAGTAGGAAAGGATGTAACGACCTTGAAGGTTGGTGATCGAATTGCTTTTGCAGATGTCCCATTTGCTAATGCTGAATTGGTCACCGTTCCAATAGATAAAGTTATACCGTTACCGATTGATATTTCCTTTGAAACAGCTGCTTCAGTTTTACTCCAGGGCTTAACCGCCCATTATTTAACGAAAGATAGTTACAAAATTACAGCGAATGACACTATACTTGTGCATGCAGCTGCAGGTGGAGTTGGTCAAAATCTTATACAAATAGGTAAGCTTTTAGGAGCAAAAGTTATCGGGCTAACCTCCTCAGTAGAAAAATCAAAAGCTGCATCCACGGCAGGAGCAGATTTTGTGTTTTTATATAGCGAAGATTGGATTGAACAAATCAAAGACGTAACAAACGGTCTAGGGGTAGATGTGGTTTATGAATCAGTCGGTTCTACCTTATTAGAAAGTTTTGAGGCTACAAAAGTAGGTGGAACAGTCGTATTTTATGGTATGTCGGGTGGCAATCCTGCTCCGATAGATCCGAGAATGCTAATGGATACTTCTAAAACACTTACAGGTGGGGATCTTTGGAACGTTCTAACTTCATTTGAGGAAAGAAAAATTCGTTCAACACAGCTATTTGAGTGGATTAAAGATGGGAAAATAAAAGTGAATGAACCGACAACGTACTCATTACAGGATGGTGCTCAAGCGCACGCCCTCTTAGAAAGTAGAATAAGTGTCGGGAAGATTTTATTAATACCTTAAAACAAAGTAATTGTGAAATGTATGTGACATTTTATAATAAAATTATTTATCTTGAAATCGAAGTAGTTTACAATCTAATAGACTATCTGTTAATATATCGTATGTTATCAATATAATTTTTGGAGGAATAACAAGTGAATATATTAGTAGTAAAAGCAAATAACCGTCCAGCTGCTGAAGCTGTTTCAAGTAAAATGTACGAAACATTTATGGAAAATATCGAAGGTGCAAATGTAACCACTATTGATGTATTTAAAGAAGATATGCCTTACTTCGGTCAAGATCTTTTCAATGCTTTTGGAAAAGTTCAAAACGGTGAAGAATTAACTGACTTAGAAGCACGTCTTTTAGCTGCAAAACAAAAAGCTATGGACGCATTAACTGCTGCTGATGTAGTAGTATTCGCATTCCCTTTATGGAACTTAACAATTCCAGCACCATTACAAACGTTTATCGATTATGTGTACCAAGCTGGTTTCACATTCAAATATAGCGAAGAAGGTCAATTAGTAAGCTTAATGACTGATAAAAAAGCCGTTATTTTAAATGCACGTGGTGGCATTTACTCTTCTCCAGAAGCTGCACCAATGGAAATGTCTGCAAACTACATTAAAAATGTTGTAGGTGGCGTATTCGGTATGCAAATTACGGATGAAGTTATTATTGAAGGGCACAATGCAATGCCTGACAAAGCAGAAGAAATTATTGCAGCTGGTTTAGAAAAAGTAAGAGTAGTTGCTCAAAACCTTTCTAAACAATTAGTATAAATATAATTATGAACTTATAAAAAACGTTCACAAGTCTAATGATGACTAGTGAACGTTTTTTTATATTTACAGGTCAAATGTTTATCCCATTTATATAAGGGAAAATACTTGATAATTAAATTGTTAAAAGGAGAGGTAATTTTGTATGGGTAAAACTGTTGCCGAGGTTGTAGTGGATCAACTGTCTTTATTGGGGGTTAAGCGAATTTACGGAGTTGTTGGGGATGCTATTATCGGGTTATTGGATGCCCTGGACAAACAGGAGAAGATTCAGTTTATCCCTGTGAAGCATGAGTCGGTTGCGGCATTTATGGCATCTGCTGAAGCTAAGCTAACGGGAAGACTTGCGGTTTGTACGGCTACGATGGGACCAGGGGCAGCAAATTTACTGAATGGCCTTGGGGATGCTTATTCGGATAAAGCACCTGTGCTAGCACTGTCGGGCCAGGCACCACTAAATAAAATAGGTACAGACTATCAGCAATATGTTGATCAACAAGAACTGTTTAAACCATTTGCCACTTTTTCCGCAAATCTTGCTAGTGAGGATGCAATTGTGGATCTACTCGTCAAAGCGTCCCAAATTTCCTTAGAACAGCGAACGGTCACACATATATCAATTCCAAAGGATTTATTTCAAATAGAAACAAATAAGAAACCTCGAAAGTTACCGTCTGTGATAGAAGGAACAACCTCTTTTCAAATAGAAGATTTAAAAGAAATAACGGAAGTAATGAAATCGGCAAAAAAACCTATGATTCTTGCTGGAGCAGGAGCTGTAAATGGATCTTCGTCTCTTGAAGAGCTTGCTAAAGCTTGGGGAGCAGGCATATTGGTAAGTCTAGGAGGAAAAGGAGTATTTAAGGAAGATACGCCACAACTTCTACAAGGGATCGGGGAAGGGGGAAATCCTCATGCAGCTGATGTATTCAAGGAAACTGATGTCGTTCTACTAGCAGGAGTGACATGGTGGCCAGAGGGCTATGTGCCTACAAATGCAAAGATTATTCAAATTGATACCCATTTTGAAAATGCTACAAAAGGTATTCCAGTTGAAATGGGTGTTAAAGGCAAAGTAGAGCATGTGGTTCCACTACTTTTACAAAGCTTAGTAGACTATCAGACGAATACCGAGTGGTTATCTCATATCGAAGAAACGAAAAGAAAATGGTCCAAACAAAACGAAGAAGAAGGTAAAAAATCTGGTTTCCCTGTCTCTCCTTCTCGCATTGTCCGAGCTATTGAAAAAACAATCGCTGAAGATGCGGTACTAACATTGGACACAGGAGATGTAACGGTTTGGTTTAACCGTAATTTCCGTCCTAATAGTCAGAGAGTATTATTTTCAGGCTATTGGCGCTCCATGGGCTTTGGACTTCCAGCTGCCATTGCCGCAAAACTGGAACAGCCTGAAAAGCAAGTGGTTGCTGTTGTAGGGGACGGTGGTATAGAGATGACGTTGGCTGATCTTCTAACTGCAACTCGCTATAACTTGGATATCACAGTAATCGTATTTAACAATGGTTCTTTACAAATGGAAATAGATAAAATGCAAGCAGCTGGAGATAGAGAACTAGGTACACAATTAACGAATCCAGACTTCGTTAAAGTGGCGGAAGCATGCGGGTGGACTGGTCTCCGAGCAGAAATAGATAGTGAATTAGAAACAATTCTCGAACAAGCAATTAGAACAAATGGTCCGACCTTAGTTGATATTCCAACCGCTCAGGAGTTCTTTCCAGAAACAAAGTGAAGCTGTAAAAAGAATAAAAACAAATAAAGTCCTGTGTTCAACTCGCACAGGACTTTTCATTAAAATTATGATTCTTTCGCATTTGAAGGGGCTCTTACACCAAGTCGTTCTTGTTCTTGCTCTGCAAGAATTTCGTTGTCTTCTGCGTTATCGCGAGTGACTTTTTGTGTAAGTATTGCTCCAACTGCCACTAATATCATTACGGCGATATAATATCCCTTTTCATTGAGCTCTAAATTATCTGCATTATAAAGACCGATGCTAAACATGAAGACGCCAGCGAATAAAGTAAAATAGGATAATACCGTGAATGCCATTGTATTACGCCTTCTATACCTTCTATTATTCATAAAAATCTCCTTTCTTCATTTCTAATATATATTCAGTAGTAAGGAAAAATTACCCTTTATCTTTAATTTACAGGAAAGACGTTTTTCAAACAAGATGTTTTGTAAAGAAAGAAATCATTAAAAATTGCTTATATATTTTCAATTAATTCCTTGAAATATGAACCAGCAGTAACCATCTTCGCACCATACCAAAACATTTCTCCATCAACTAAAATTATTTTCGTGTTCGGAAGAAACGATTGAAATTCTGCTACATGTTTTTCTTGGAAAGGAAACGGTTCGGATGCCAAAAAAAGAACGTCAAGGTTAGCCTTTGCAAATTCTTCCTTTGATACTGCAGGATATCTGGAACCAACTTTTTCAAATGGATTATGAAAACCAAGCGTATGTAAAACATCATTAATATAGGTAGTTCCACCAACAACCATATAAGGCTTCCGCCAAATGACATATGCTGCTTTTTTCTTTTCGTTACCAGGAACTACAGGGAATGAAAATTTACATGAGGTTATAAGCTCTTCTGCTTTTTGTTCTCTATTAGTAAGTGCCCCCAATGTTCTTATAAAACGATATGCATCCTTGATTGACTGTACTTCTAAAACAAATACTGGTGCAATTTTTTCTAAAGCTTGCACAATCTCTTTTGTATTTTCTTCCTTTTCAGCTAGAATCAAATCAGGTTGTAATTCCCGTATTTTTTCTTCGTTTACTTCTTTTGTACCTCCCACTATTTCTACTTTTTCCACCTTCTTTTGAGGGAAAATGCAATATTTCGTACGGCCGATTATTTCATTTTCTAAACCTAAAGCAAATAATGTTTCTGTAATCGCAGGACAAATGGAAACAATGCGGTTGGGGGAAGAGGTGACCTTCACTTCTCTTCCAAGATGATCAGTTAATAAATTAGTCATTACATTTCTCCTATTCTTTAAAAATATATAACTTCATACTTCGATATCCTCTAAAAATTGTCCTCTAAATCATACAATACTATTCTATCGTAACAATATAATGCAAGCGCTTGCATTCTAGTTGTGGAAAGATTAGAATATTTCTAACACTTGGTAAAAATGGGATGGTGAAAGAAATGGAGCCTTGGTGGAAGCGTAGTGTCGTCTATCAAATTTATCCAAGAAGTTTTATGGATTCCAACGGTGATGGAGTCGGTGATTTACAAGGTATTATCTCAAAAATGGATTATTTGAAGAAACTAGGTATAGGTATTATTTGGCTGAGTCCAGTCTATGATTCTCCTAATGATGATAATGGCTATGACATTCGAGACTATCAAACGATCATGCAAGAGTTTGGAACAATGCAGGATTTTGAACAGCTGATTGAGGAAGCGAAACAAAGAGATATTCGAATTGTGATGGATCTAGTTGTGAACCATACTTCAGACGAGCATGCATGGTTTGTTGAATCGCGTTCATCAAAGGATTCTAACTATCGCGATTATTATATTTGGAGGGATGGTAAAGGGGCACAACCTCCAAATAATTGGGGCTCTATATTTTCGGGACCGGCATGGGAAAAGGATGAATTGACAGACTCTTATTACCTTCATTTATTCTCGAAAAAACAGCCAGATTTAAATTGGGGACACGAGCCGCTTCGAAATGATATTTTTGATATGATGACGTTTTGGTTAGAAAAAGGAATTGGCGGCTTTCGGATGGATGTTATTAACTTTATTTCAAAGGACGAGAAACTTCCTGACGGAGAGATTCACCATGAACAAGGATATGGTGATGGAAGTACTTATTTTATGAATGGGCCAAAAATTCATACATATCTACGGGAAATGAATGAGAAGGTTTTAAGTCGTTATGATGTATTAGCTGTAGGAGAAATGCCTGGAGCTTCAACAGAAGATGCTCGAATCTATACAAATCCAGAAAACCAAGAAGTGAATATGATCTTTACATTTGAGCATATGAATTTAGATAGTGGCCCTAATGAGAAATGGGATGTTCGACCATTAGAATTAGTAGCATTAAAACGGAACCTCGAAAAATGGCAGCATGCACTGCATGAAGTAGGGTGGAACAGTCTTTATTGGAATAATCATGACCAACCTCGAGTCGTTTCCCGTTTTGGTGAAGATGGTGCATTTCGAGAAGTATCAGCTAAAATGTTGGCTATTTGTCTTCATATGCTTCAAGGGACACCTTATATATACCAGGGTGAAGAGTTAGGAATGACAAATGTAAAGTTTGATAGTTTAAGTGAGTATCGTGATATTGAAACGCTGAATATGTATAAGGAAAAGCGCCAGCAGGGGATTGCTCATGATACAATTATGTCTAGTATTTATGCAAAGGGTAGAGATAACGCACGTACGCCAATGCAGTGGACATCTAATGGAGGTTTTACGACGGGTACACCATGGATTCGGATGAATACGAATACTTCTTTTATTAATTCGGAACAAGCCATTGCAGACCCATCATCCATTTTTTATACGTATCAAAGGCTAATCCAATTAAGGAAAATACATGCTATTATCACGCATGGAAGCTTTCAATTATTGTTACCTGATCACCCGGATCTGTTTGTATACAAACGACAAACAGCCGAAGAAGAATGGCTAATTGTAAACAATTTTTCAGAGAAAACAAACCAACTTGTGTGGAAGGAATGTAACCTTCCTCAAACCAAAGGAAACATTATGATAGCTAACTATGATTCTCCTAAGTTAGAGGGAGATATGGTTGAAGTACGTCCTTACGAGTCATTTGTGATTGCTTTTGAAAGGGGAAAGTAGATTGAAGAAAGTTCTTGGTGTTGATATTGGAGGAACAAAAATAAGAATTGGTGTTGTATGTGAATCTGGTAAAGTTATAGAGGATACAACTATTCCAACTGTTTTACCGCTATATCCTTATTTAGAAGAGCAAGTGTTAAAGATGATGGAGAATTATCCCGATTTATTAGGGATCGGAATAGGTACTAGAGGAATGGTCGACGCCAAAACGGGAGTTGTAACCTTTGAGACAGAACTTGAAGGCTGGCAAGGTACCCCTGTAAAAGCTCAACTGGAGGCAGCAACAGGTTTACGTGTGGAGATTAACAATGATGCAAATTGCGCTGCGCTTGCAGAAGGAAAACTTGGTGCAGCAAAAGACTTCAAAAGAGTAGTTTGTTTAACAGTAGGAACTAAACTTGGAGGCGGCTTCGTTTTTGATGGAAACGTGGAAAACGGAGTACATGGTGGAGCAGGAGAAGTAGGTCACTTAATCTTATATCCGCATGGCCTACTTTGTGGCTGTGGTAGACAGGGATGCAGTGAACAATATGTCTCTGGTACTGCATTAAAAAGATTAATAGAAGAGGAAAATGTCATCGATCCTGATACAGGGAAACTGGTAATATCCCATCTACTGTTTCGTCTAGCATCTACAGGACTTTCAAGTGCTATAACAGTACGTGATCGATTTCTTTCGGATTTTGCAATTGTTATATCTAATCTCCAAGCAGTGTTAGATATGGATTGCGTTGTAATTGGCGGAGGGGTTGCAGATTCGGCTGATGATTGGTGGGAGAACCTGCTTACTATGGTAGAACCACTTAAACTAAAACCATTAGAAATAAAGCGTGCCAATTTTGGAAATGAAGCAGGAATGCTTGGAGCGGCCATGCTTGTTATGGATATGATTTAATAGAAAAAACGTTTTGTCCATTGGGTGCAAAACGTTTTTTATTCGGTATCGGATGGCTAAGAAGAAAAATCGGGCGGTTGACCCGAATAATCGGATGGTTCATCAGTAAAATCGGATGGTTTGACCGAATATTCGGATGGTCTACTCATATCTTCCTTTATCAAAAAAAGTAGTGCAACCATTTATTGGTGTGCACTACTTTTTTTCAATATCCAGGTTTCTTAAGTATTTTAAACATATTTGTTTTATACCCTTCTACTCCTGGTTGGTTAAATGGATTGATGTCGAGTAAGTATGCACTATACGCACAGGCCATCATATAAAAATATAATAAGTGGCCAAGATTACGCTCATCTATTTGTTCCATTGTAATAGTGATTTGGGGAACTCCGCCATGCAAATGAGCAGATGCTGTTGCTTCGTGACATGCAGCATTAAATTCATGAAGTGTAAGGCCACTTAAATAATTCAGTTCGTCCCCGTCATTTTCTGCTTCAAAAACAGTCAAATCAACATCCGTCTTTTCAACCATTAAAAATGTTTCGAACAACATACGTTTACCGTCTTGAATGTATTGACCTAGGGAATGCAGATCCGTTGAATAAAGAACAGACGAAGGGTAGATTCCTTTCCCTTCTTTTCCTTCACTTTCTCCGAATAATTGTTTCCACCATTCTTGTACATATTTTAACTTCTCGTCAAAAGTTGCCAAGATTTCGACAGGATAGCCCTTATCATATAAATGCTTGCGGATAACAGCATATTGAATTGCACGATTCGATTTTGTATCAAATTTAGCAAATTCCTCTTCTGCTATTTTTGCGCCATTGATCAGTTGATCGATATCGAAACCTGCAGCGGCAATTGGTAACAAACCAACCGCCGTCAAAACGGAATAGCGACCTCCAATACTATCAGGTACTACATAACGTTGATATCCTTTTTCTACTGCCAGTGTAAGCAAAGCACCTTTTTCTTGGTCAGTTGTGACGATGATACGTTTTGCAGCTTGATCGCCATATCGTTTTTCCATGTACTGTTGTAAAAAACGAAATGCGATTGCGGGTTCGGATGTCGTTCCTGATTTTGAAATGACGTTCAATGTAACATCTTTATCGTCTAAATATGTCATTAATTGCTTTAAATATTCACCACTTACTAGGTGTCCAGCGAAGATTACTTCTGTCTCTTTAGTTTTTTGAAATGGTGTAGATAACGCTTCTATTACTGCTTTCGATCCTAAGTAAGATCCTCCAATACCTATGACAACCAACACATCGGAATGAGAACGAATTCGCTCAGCGGTTTCTTTTATATCGTTTAAAAAATCTTGGCTCAAAGTGCTCGGCCAATCTAACCAACCTAAAAAATCTGCACCTTCTGAAGATTTCGTTTGAATTCCTTTATGTATTGCTTCCAATTTGTTTTCTAATTCAGGTGTAATGAGCTCAAGGTAGTCTCCAGAATAATTTATGGAAATATTCATGCTTATCCCCTTTATACATCATATTTTTCTAACTTTTATTTTACCATTGTTTAGAAAATAAATCGCTCATATTGATTTATTTCAAAGGAGAGAGGAGAAGAAGTTAGGGACATACACCAAAAACAATTAAACCAACCAAAAAAATCACATTTTGCGTTAACGCAGAATGTGATTTTTTCTTCTTAAAACATCGGGAAAATATATGAAATTAGGAACCAAAGAACACCAAAGAAGATAATGAGATAAGCAGCATATTTAATAAATGTCGCACCTACTAAACCAGTATCTGTTTTTTCTTCCCGATGGACTTCTACACGTTTTTCTTCATCCATTTCTCTTCACTCCATCCCTGTATATTCTTGTAATCTACATACCCTGTAAATACCAATGTAAACAAATAAAAGCACACATTTGGTAATCTACCAAAATGTGTGCTTTGTAATGTAACATCATATTTATTGAACTTCCATATGCAAATCACCAGTTTTAGCTAGTCCTTTAACTTTTAACAAATGATACACGGAAAGAGAAATAAGAGCTGGCAAAACTACTCCTAATACAAGGTACATCAGGAGAACACCTATACCTTGATTAGCCAAGATATTAAGAGGAGCAATAAAAGAATTTAGTCCAAGTCCAGCTAAAGTGTATGGAACCTGGAAGTTAAAAACCAATATGGTGATTGGTGCACAAATAACAGAAGCAAGAAATGGACCAATAACAAGTCTTGGGTTTTTAACAATATTCGGAACTTGGACTTTAGGTGTTAAAAAAGACTGCGCAATATTTGCACCAAGATCATTTTGTTTCCATGACATCGCTGTCCACCCTGCAAACTGAGCAGTACATCCAATTAATGCAGCTGCGCTGGAAACAGGATCGAGTTGTAATGCAATTGCAATTGCAGCAGATGAAGCAGGGGACATAAGGAAAATACTCCAAACAAGTGCGATAACAATTGAACCCATAAGAGGGGAACCTGTTACAGAATTCGCTATAAATCTACTTAATGATTCTAATAGTGGAGTTGTTACTGCGGCTAAACCAACACCTGCGACACCTCCAATCAGTATAGATGCGAATGGGATAGCTAGCATATCTAACTTTGTCTTACCGGCAATGCGTTTTCCAACCCAGATAGCAACAACTGCAGCCAAAACGGCGCTAATCGGTTGTCCTGTAGTGAGTACCCAGGTACCCTCTGCACTAAGGTGCAAAGCATTAGCACCTACAGTACTACAAGCCATCGCACTAAATATCACTAATGTATTTCCGCCAAGTTGGTAGGCGATACCAGCTCCGATAGCAGGAGCTAACATAAGCTGTGCAGCCTTTCCAATGACTAAAAAGCCCTCCCAACCTGTAAATGATCCAAATGTTTCTATAAGAAGACCGATCCCTAGAGTGACAAGAACTGCATTTGCTAATCCTTGGGAACCCTTGTACATTCGGTCGACCAAATATTCTTTTGTCGACTGCTTCATTATGTATTCCTCCTAATATATAGTATTAAATATATCGAGAATCATTAAAAAATAAAAAGCCCTTATCAAGGACCAGCACGCTAAACTATTGATTGGCTGTTGCCACATTAACTTAATTGATTTCTCTAATATCGTCTTCGTGTTGTCTATTATCCATGATGTCTGTTTCTCTCTTATGAAATTGTTATAATACTAATATAATTATTATTTTTAGTCAATATCAATTTTTTCTAAATTTTATAAATAGCACGTATTTGGCAATTTGGCTAACTACGTACATTCAGCTTTATCAGCGAGTAGTGTAACAGTAATGATCAATTAAAGTCAAAAACTGGTTAGATCATTTACTAACCAGTTTTTAATATTCAAATTCCTATTTTAAGTTGTTCCCATTCTTCCCTCAAAATACCCATGCGGATTGAATCGTAATATTCTCCATTGTAAAATCTCACTTTACGGATTCGTGCTTCCATTGTCATACCTAGTTTTTCTCCTACACGTATCATCCGCTCATTACCTGACCATGTTGTAAATCCAACACGAACTAAAGGTATAGTGCTAAATAAATGCTCTGCCCAAAGTTTTAAAGCACGTGTCCCCAAACCTTTTCCCCAATTAGCCGATCCGTGAAAAACAATCCCCATCTCTAGCCATTTAGAAGGCTCATGCTCCCAGTAATATGAAACAGTACCGCAGGTTAAGCCTGCAACTTCAATTACCCACATATTTTCACTTTGTACAAATGAATCGGCTTTTTCCATAAACGCTTCGAATGAGATAACCTTATGCTCAAAATACGGTGCATCCCATTTTTTCCATTCGGGTGCCTCATCTTTATAAATTAGTTCCCAAAGTCTTGGTAAATCTCCCTTTTGTATAGGTCGTAAAATTAACTCTTCATCTTGATAAAACATGCAATTCCTCTTTTCTTTTCAAGTTTTAAAATGAAGGGAATCGAATTGAAAAGAGTAGGCGAATGCCAATTACTTTTCAATCACCATTTGAAAGTTTTTCATTTTTAACACTCCTCTCGTTATATAAATTTATTATAATATAAAAGTAAAATTAGTTAAAATTGGAAAAGAACTAAAAGAAAAAGGAATTACTAAAAGTTCATCGAATGACTTATACGGTGAAATTTTTTTGTTGGGAGGATGAACATGGAAGTAATACAAAAAGTCATAGAGGAATATTTTAAGTCTTGGAATGATGGATTTAAAAGTAAAGATGGAGATGGGATCAGGCTGTTTATGTCTGAAAACTTTGTTGGCTATTGGGCTCATTCAAACCTCGATCAACCAGATCGATATGATTATAACTATGATTTAAACAGTGTATTAGAGCAGTATGGTAATGCAGAAAAAAGTTTTGTGCCTGTTTCTGTGTCAGAACGAAAAAATGGGGAGGAGTTTTTAATCATGGGAAGAGAAACAAACAGGATTGATGGTAAACCTTATTCGGCTCAATGCATGTTTGTTTGGAGAAAAGAAAAAGATAACTGGAAACTATTGCGCGAATATATTGAGTTAGAGAGGTAGTAAGTCTGGTTAGAAAAAGGCATGTATTATATTAAACACATGCCTTTTTCATAAAGATAATAATCTATTGATTGGTTGTTTTTAAAGCTTCACATAATTCCTCTATAGAGTTTACTATTACTCCATTTTGTTTAATCAAACCAATGACAAACAGGTTTCGATACATAAATTGGTTTTCTGTTCCATCGGCTACTAATGCATCGACTTTTTTTATATTGTCTCTTCCTTGTTGTCGAGTATCAGTATAAAGTCCAAAAATAGGACGATTTAGCATGGAAAATGCTCCAATTTCAGCAGCCACACCAGCATCTATTTCAACTCCATCAATAATAGCTACTAAAAAGTCGCTGTTCTTTAAAGCTTCTATGTCTGCATTTGCAATTGCTAAACTTCTGCGTAAGCCGATTTGTCATTTATCGCCAAGTTTTCTTGTGGTACATATAAGTCCACGCCTGGGATTGCTACTCGAACTTCTTTAGCTACCAATTCATTGACTAATCTATCCCCTAAACCAAATAACCCATTTGCTAAATAACCTTTTGTCATCATCATTCCTCCAATTCATCGTTAATATTGTAGAGGAAGTTATATAAAGCAAAAGGACATCATACACTTTTTGCCGAATTAATGTCTGATTGCATTTTTTCTTATTATCTCGTATCAAAAGCTCAAAGAGGGTGTGAAAATGGATGAACTTGTATGATTTGAAAAATGAACTATTATTACTAAACGATTTAATATATTTTGACGAAAATGAATTCCTTAGAGAGAAATGTGCTGATGAGAAGGTGCTAAAAAAAATAATTGAAAAGTTTGAGGAAAAGCTTGAAACAATATCGAATTACAAACTAGAGGATCAAATTTTTATTTATGGAAGTATAGGCAATTTATATAGAATTACTGGAAATACAACGTCGGCAATTGAATGTCTAGAATATGCTGTTTCATTAAGCGAAGAGAATAAAAAGATAGCCAATATAATTCGACTTGGGGAAGCGTTAAAATATGATGGACAACATGATTTGGCATTAAAAAAGTTTGAACAAGCCATTAATATGTGTACGTTGGATTTAAATTATACTACCCTATTAGACTTTGCTTATCAGCATAAAGGAAAGTGTCTTTTAGAATTAGGGCAGCCGATTATGGCTTTGGATAATTTTCAACAAGCATTGTCATTAAGGCAAGTAAAAGGGGACCCATCTTTAATTGAATCCACTCAAAAGGCTGTTAAATTTACAAAGCAATTTGGAGGTATTTAAATGAGACTATCAATAATTGAGCAAGCAGAAATTCAAACCTTAGCATCCAGATTGGATGCTATTCAATCGATAGAAGGTAATCCAATGGGCGTTCATCAATTGATAAAGGGAAAAACGCATGCTTTTTCTGTTAAAAAAATTCCTGGTCCGGCTTTTAATACAGTTCGAGGGTTAAACGAATTGGATTTACTACACTTAGAGGAAATTTTTCGATTTTATAAAGATCTTTCCATGAACTTTAGAATAGAAATAACACCTGAAAATAGCTCGGATCCATTATTCCGTGCATTAACTGAACATGGTTATTATCAATCTGGTTTTCATAATTCATTTATCGGTGAAACAGTTAATTTAAAGGGACAGAGCCAACAATCAGAGGTGGAGATACGTCCATTGTTGAAAGATGAGTTTGATTTATTCGCTTCAATTTATGTACAGGCTTTTGGTCTTCCCGGTTTTACTCAAGATGGTATAAAGCAAAATAATAAGGTTTTATTTGATGTACCTGGTTGGGATTTTTTTGCTGCATATGTGAATGATGTGCCTGCTGGAATTGCTGTTTTGTTTATCAAAGATGGAATTGGAACATTGGCAGCCGCTGCAACTTTGCCAGAATATCGGCGAAAAGGTGTACAAGCAGCTTTACTTCACAAGCGGATACAAGTTGCTATGGAAAAAGGAGCAAAATATATTGTAAGTGAGACATCTTTTGGAAGTGCTAGCCATCGAAATATGGAAAGGATAGGTATGAAATTAGCTTATACCAAAGCTTTATGGAGTAAATTCCGATAAAGAGGTGATTAAATGAACGGATAAGTGAATACAAAGACTTTAGGGGTAGTAGTAGGTACGACGACTATCATTGGAGCGATAGGATTTGGAATATTGTACTTTATAGGAATGAGTTTATCAACAGCATTAAAAACAAGTAATGATTATTCATCATCCGATAAATTAGCTATATTAATCCTAATGATACTATTGCTTCTGTTTGGTTTAATCACTGGAATTGGTTCATTTTTTCTTAAAAATAAACCTTGGAAATTTATTTATACTGGATTATGTTTAACGCTTGGTTTTGGCTTGATTGGTTTTAAAAATGAACTTTTCATTATGTTCATCGGAATTATTTATTTAGTTTTAGGACATTTAGCAAGCAAGAATAAATAGGAAGAAATTTTAGGTCACTGAAAAATTCGGTGACCTATTGTCATTGTCTTAATCAGTATGAGAAAAAGAATTTTGTTCATACTATTTTATATGCAAGAACTTTTTAAAAATAATATTTATTTGCGAATCTTTGTATTAATTTTTCAATTTCGAATTCGAGATAATCACTTGCTTATGAGAAAGGGAAAGGGTAGTATAAATAAAATCTTTCTTGTATCCACTTGGATTTTTTGGGTCAATCATTTATAGCTGAAGATAGAGAAGCTTAGAATACTTGAAGTTTGATTAAATATGAATAAGGGAAGGGGTAGGTATAAACTACTCTTTCTATTTTAAAGCCCCTATTTTTTATTTTTTTCATTCAACGGAAATAATGAAAAATAAGGGCTAGTTAATTTAACAACTAGGAGTTGCTTGGATGTATTTTTTATTGAATGTTATAGGTATTATTGTGGTACTTGGTCTTGTTTATTTATGTTCTCCAAGTAAGAAAGAAGTTAGATGGAGACCGATTATTTCCATATTAATTGTTGAACTTCTTGTTACAGCATTTATGTTAGGAACAAATATCGGTGGTTGGGTCATCAATAAAATTGCCGATTTCTTTATATGGCTAATCGAATGTGCTAATGAAGGAATCGCTTTTGTTATTCCATCTGCCTTTGGAAATGAATCTGTGGATTTTTTAGTTAGTGCATTGCTTCCGATTATTTTCGTCGTAACCTTTTTTGATATACTTTCTTACTTTGGTATTTTAACTTGGCTGATTGATAAAGTTGGTTGGGTCATATCAAAAATATCAGGGCTACCGAAATTAGAGAGTTTTTACTCCATTCAAATGATGTTCCTAGGAAATACGGAAGCCTTAGCTGTTATAAGAAACCAGCTAGCAGTATTAAAGGATAACCGTTTACTTACTATAGGGATCATGAGTATGAGTTGTATCAGTGGATCCATAATAGGTGCCTATTTAACAATGCTCCCAGCCGAGTATGTTTTTAGTGCCATTCCGTTAAACTGTTTAAACGCACTTCTCATTGTCAGCTTACTAAATCCAATAACTGTGACAAAAGAAGAAGATATTATTTATACACCACCTAAATCAGAGAAAAAGGATTTCTTCTCTACTATTTCGAACAGTATGATGGTTGGTATGAACATGGTAATCGTAATCGCAGCAATGCTTATTGGATACGTTGCTTTAACTGCTGCGGTAAATGGAATATTAGGTGTGTTCGTGGATGGTCTGACTATCCAAAAAATATTTGGTGTAATTTTTAGTCCATTTGCCTTGTTGCTTGGCTTACCAATGCAAGAAGCTATGTATGTTGCGGAGCTGATGGGGACAAAATTAGCGACAAATGAATTCGTTGCCATGGTAGACTTAAAAGATCAATTACAAACGTTGTCACCGCATACCGTAGCTGTAGCTGCGACATTCTTAACGTCGTTTGCGAATTTCAGTACGATTGGTATGATTTATGGATCATACAATTCCCTATTGTCAGAAGGAAAGTCCGCTATTATAGGTAGAAACGTTTGGAAACTTCTTGTCAGCGGAATCGCTGTTTCCTTATTAAGTGCTGCAATTGTAGGTTTATTTGTTTGGTAATAAAACCACATTAACTAAACGTAAAAAGACTCGAATTTTTTCGAGTCTTTTTTTGTATAAAAAAGTTTTCGTATATTAGTTCCTTCAAGCATATATAAAGTAATAAAGGAGGGATGTGAAAATGGGAATTATATCAATTATTTTGCAGGTTTTATTAGGTTTCTCGTTTTTGATTGCTGGATACGGTAAAGTAACTGGCTCGAAGATGCATGTTCAAAACTTTAATCATTGGAAGTTGCCACAGTGGTTCCGCGTTGTTACCGGTATTGTTCAATTAGCAGGGGCATTGGCATTATTTATCGGAATTTTGGCGCATAGCTGGGCAGCTGTTGGAGCGCTGATAATTGGGATCACAGCCATTGGTGGAATTTTGACACATCTGCGCGTGAAGGATTCTTTCAAACAAACATCCACGATTTTATTTCTAGGCATATTAGCGTTCATTATATTTTTCATTAACTTTAGTCATTTATCCAACTTTCCTGGATTCTAAGAAAGCTCATTTTAAAGAAGAGGATGAATTTCATCCCTTCTTTTTTTATGAGTTCAAATAAAAAGGTAAATGATTGAAAATGGTCGAATAAAATAAACAGGTTGCAAATGAAGACCTATTTGAATTAGAAAAGGAGTGTTTCTATTGAAACAAGCTTTATTGATCATCGATGCTCAGCAAGAATTGATTGAAGGGAATCAAAATGAAAAAAGTGTATTCAAGAAAAAAGAGCTAGTTGCTAACATTAACTTAGTGATATCAAAAGCTTTAGAATCTAATGCAATCGTATTATTTGTCCGAGACACGGATGTTTCGGAGGGAAAAGGGGAAGGCTTTCAAATACATTCGGATATTACCATTCCATTAGATGTAAAAATATTTGATAAGGCAGCTACTAATTCGTTTCACGGAACAGGACTAAAAAATTACTTAGAGGAAAATGCGATCAAACATGTCGTTATTATGGGGTGTAAGACCGAACACTGTATTGACACCGCGGTTAGAACTGCAACAGTAAATAATATGGATGTAACGTTAGTTGGGGATGGGCATTCTACAAACGATTCCACGATCCTTTCAGCAGAACAAATCATTAACCATCATAATAAAATACTTCATGGTCATTATAATGTTGAACATTTTTCCGTTGTACGAAGTGCGCATGAAGATTTGTTTCAACCGACACATGATACGTATCGATAAATTTTTTTTAAGCCGTACCTTTTAGCTCCCTTTTTCCGTTTATATAAGTGAAAGACAAATTTTTAGGAGGGATAAACATGCGGCCGCTTGTTGAAAAAACTCCCATTGAAATGAATGATGAATTTGAGATGGCAATCGAGCCTTACTTGCTCGATTTAAAAAAGTATTGTCTATCCCTTACGAATACCAAATGGGACGGGGAAGATCTAATGCAGGAGACCCTTGTAAAAACGTATGAAAGCTGGTTGAAAATGCCTAAACAAATAGCGAAGGCTTATTTGTATCGGATAGCTTCTAATGCGTGGATTGATAAATATCGTAAACGAAAAATAGAAGAAGACATGTATCAAGATGTAACCAATATTAAATTAAATGATGATGAACCTCATACAGAATCAATAACACCGACGATTAATCGATTACTCAACGAGTTGACAGCCAAACAACGGACAGTCGTATTGTTAGTATTTGGTTTTGGTTACACTGTAAAAGAAACAGCTAACCTTCTTTATTCTAGTGAAGGGTCTATAAAAGCTGCCCTTCATCGTGCTCGTAAAAACTTAAAACAGCTAGTCCGACAAGAACCCCTTTACGAGCTTGAAGAAGAATGTACTATTCCATATATAGATGCTTTAAAAAATGGAAGTCCTGACACCGTCTTACGACTTTATCAAGAAGAAATACAAGCTCCGTTCATGCAAGCTCAAACTAATGAGCTAAAATGTAATTCAATCCCAGTGGTACAATCTTTTGTGGGTAGCGGTACTCCTTATGTGCTTATCTCGATTCCAAAGAAAAATGGTGGAGTCCTAATGGTTCCTTTTTATCAATTAGAGCTATCGACCTTGCTGTCGCAAATAGCTTGGATGGAGCAAAAAGAGCTTTTAGCAGTAGCCTAAAGAAGGAGTTATTAAATGTCTAATCTTATTCCATATGTGGTGGAGCAAACAAGTCGCGGAGAGCGTTCCTATGATATTTACTCTAGATTATTGAAAGACCGAATTATTTTCCTTGGCTCAGAAATCAATGATGTAGTTGCAAATAATATTGTGGCACAAATGCTGTTTCTAGAAGCAGAGGATCCAGAAAAGGATATTTCATTGTATATTAATAGTCCAGGTGGATCGGTAAGTGCCGGCTTTGCTATTTACGATACTATGCAGATTATTAAACCTGATGTTCGGACTATTTGTACAGGGTTGGCAGCATCTTTTGGTGCAACGATACTCGTTGCAGGTACAATAGGAAAACGCTTTGCCTTACCGAACAGTGAAATTATGATTCATCAGCCGCTTGGAGGAGCGCAAGGTCAAGCAAGTGATATTGAAATTAGTGCTAGACGTATCCTCCTGATGAAAGAGCGGATCAACCGCATTTTTTCAGAACGAACAGGCCAATCAATCGACAAAATTGCAAAAGACTCAGACCGTGATTATTTCATGACAGCAGAAGAAGCGGTGAATTACGGTATAATCGATCAAATTATTTAAACAAAAGCTCCTCATCACTTAAGATGAGGAGCTTTTGTTATCCTATGATGGTTAGTAATACTGCAATGCCATTGAAAATACCATGTATAATCATCCCGGGGTAAATAGATCCTGATTTTTCATATGTCCAAGAAAAGATAACGCCTGATAGAAAATTGATTGGCAAAGTATTATACGTAGGGATATGTACAAGCATGAAAATAAAGGAACTAAGTAAAATTCCAATCGGTACCCCCCATTTCAAGCGAAACCATTTATAAAGAAACCCACGATAGAAAATTTCTTCATATACAGGCGAGATAATTGCTGCTGATACAAACCCGATTAATACTGTCCAGAAGTTCACATTAGACTGTAGGCTTTCTGTCTTCGAAGTTCCCGATGTCCAACCAATCATTTCCATTAAAATAACAACCACGACACTAGTGACAACCAAAACAAACGTCCAAAATACAAGCGATTTCCAATATGATTTAGAGAAGGGGGTTAAGCCGACAGCACGCCATGTTAAATTATTTAACTTCAATGCGATAAAAAAAGTTCCTGTAGTAAATACAATTGCCATAATAAATCCAGTTAAAGTGCCAGCATATAATTCGTTAGTAAATAGATTTAAAAACGCATCATGCACCAAATGTTCAATAATGATTGGTACAAATACAAATGTAAGGAGAAGTAATAGTATAAGTTCTTTCCAAGACCAGCCCATTGATTTTAATGTAAATTCATTCATTTTATCGTTCCTCCCATAAATAAATATGTTACTTTAAGAGTAAATGGTGACGTAACGTTACCTACAAGGTTTTTTTATGGGGGAATGAACATGAAAATTTTTTCAACGGGGGAAGTAGCGAAAAAACTAAATATATCCGTTCGAACTATTCGCTATTATGATGAAATCGGTCTTTTAAAGCCTACATATATAAATGAGAGTGGTAAACGCCATTATTCTGATAATGAAGTATTAATCCTTGAAAAGATAACATTATTAAAATCAGCTTCCTTATCGTTAAAGGATATTCAGCTAATTATTGATCAGATATCAATTAATCAGATTTTAAAATTGCATCAGGAACGACTAAAAACTGAAATACAACAGTTGCAAAAATCGTTAGATCATACAAATTCTTTGCTAAATGTCGTGAAACTAGAAGGAACGCTCAAATGGGAGGAACTACTACCTCTATTTCAAAAAGCTAAAAAGTTTAACAAGGAAGAAGTATGGCAAGAGATGTTCACTGAGGAGGAAAGGATTACCTTATTGGAAGGTCTGCCAAAGCTGGAAGATGATCCAGGGGACGTGGGGAAATGGATTAAAATTATTAAACGCATCGAGCTTTGTATTGCAGAAGGAAAGCTTCCAAACTCACCAGAAGGAAGATTGATTGCAGAAGACGTTGAATACTTATCCAAATCAACCTTTGGAAATGATGAGGAGTTAGCCAATAAATTTTGGGAGTTGCGAAAATCGGAGAGTGCATCACAAGCTTTAGGTCTATACCATATAAACGAGAACATCCTAATTTTTCTTGAGGATTCATTAAAAGGGAAAGTTTAAACCTTTGTCGAATTAGTCTGTAGAGTAAAACACATTAATATGAGGTGATAGAAATGATAAATCAAATGGTAATGGAACAACTTTTTTCCACGGAAGAGCATATGGAAGAACTATCAGAGCTACTCGTTCAAGTAGTAGAAGATGGAGCTTCAGTAGGGTTTTTACCGCCACTACAGCTTCCCGATGCTATGGACTATTGGGAGGATGTTCTAAGCCCTAATGTCATTTTGCTTGTGGCGAAAAGGAACAATCGAATTGTCGGAAGCGTGCAGTTACATTTATGTGAAAAGCCTAATGGTGTTCATAGAGCTGAAATAGCAAAATTAATGACACATCCTCATTATAGACGTAATGGAATTGGTCGTTCCTTGATGGAAAAAGTAGAAGAGAGAGCAATTAAAGAAGGAAAGTCTTTGTTGGTTCTAGACACAAGAGAAGGAGACCCCTCCAATCTCCTCTACACTTCATTAGGCTATATTCCAGCAGGTAAGATTCCGAACTTTGCCCAATCCGAAACTGGCGAATTACAAGCGACAATCATCTACTATAAAACAATATAAAAAAGAGGAGGCGGAAACAAAAGAGTTACAGAAGAAATGATATCTTCACAAGGCTGTGCCAAGTGGACTGGATTAGGTGTGTTTCTCAATCATTACGCACAAGAATTCAAAATTTCTTCGCTTGGTTGGGGAGTAGGTTTTCAATGTATGATGGTTGCCCATTCAAATTTAGAGACGGGCGTTGTAATTATGATGAATACCGACCTAGGAGTTCATCAAACTAGTGGTATTATCGGAGAAATTATCAAATTTTTGGAGAAGGAATTAACCTTAACTTCCCAGGGATATAGAGAGTTAAAAAAGATATTGGGTAAATAGGTATAAAAATTATATATATTTGATATTTCCAGAAAAATAGAATGGTATCATGGGTAAAAGGAAACACACATCAAATTTTGATGTGTGTTTTTTTGTGTCTTATTACATGTGAAATAATGATTTCAAACAATAATAAAAATATATTTGTAAATTTAGTTATAAAATAATAGGTACATGGATAGAATATTTAGGGGCAACTAGAAAGGGGTGCTAGATATTAAGAAAATTATTGGAACTATTGTACTATTCATGGTATTACTAAGCGCCAGCACCATTTATGCAAGTGGTCTCCCACAAAACACCCTTTCTAAATGGTATGGACAAACATTTGTAAAGGAGAGTGGAAGTAAAAGAGAGTTTGTGTCATCTGATATTGATAGAACCTTCGAAGAAGTAAATATCTTTCTATTGGAAACATTAGAGAGTTTTGAATCTTCCATTGTAGGTATGATTAGTAATCAGATAAAAGAATCCAAGGCTAATATTGAGGGGTATCAACAGGACACTAAAAGTCAGTTAGACCAATCAGTTACCGAGCTAAAAGAAGTAAACCTTGAAGATTACGTAGACAACGAAAAAATTGAAGACGAAATCGATCAAGACATCGAAGAAGTACTAAAAGAGGTATTTGGTAATTAAGGACTTATTATAAAAAAATTATAAAACTTAAGGGAGATATTAAAATGATTAAAACAGTAAAAGGTAAAGTAGTCGCAGGAACAGTAGCAGTAACTTTGTTTGCAGGAGCAGGAGTAGCATTTGGAGCTTCAGATGCTGGGACAAAATTAAAAGCTTGGTATGACGGTCAATTTAATAGTGCATCTTCACAAATCGAAGCTAATGTTGCGAGTAATGTAAATGGGAGAATAAATGGCTTAGTAACTGAATATAACGGATTAAAAAAAGGAGCAACAGATAGCATTAATCAAACTAAAAATAGCGAATCAGCTGATAAAAAACAAAAAATTAGTAAAGAAGCGCAAGACCATATAGATGCAATTAAAGAAGAGCAAGAACATATTGAATCCTATCTATCTGGTCAATTTGATCAACTGAGAGGCTTTGCAAATGGATTAATCAATCAAGCGGGAACATCGGCAATAAATTACGCTAATAATGATTTAACAGTTCACACTGGAGCAAAGGGAACTGAAGCAATTGGAACATTAACAACTGATTTAGAAGGAGCAAAAGCTACTGCAGTTAATGATCTAAATGATGCGATAAATGCTGCAAAAACAGATCTTCAAAATAAATTGTCTGCTGAAACTACTCAAACTACCGATGAAATTATTGCTCTAATTGATGCGAAAATTATTGAACTTCGTGGAATTATTACAGCTAAAAGAGATGCATTAGTTGTTGTTCAACAAGGATTAATCACTGCAAAAGCTGTAGAACTTGAAGGGTTAGCGAAATCAGAATTACAAGGCATTGTAGACACAGCATTTAATAATTAATATCTCTTATAATATTCTTAATAAGGGCCTCCGTTACTAAGAGGTCCTTATTCTTCTGATTGGAGGAAAAGACATGCTAAGTAGATTAGAAAAATATAAAAGAAAACCGATTAAAAAGGCTACTATAATAGCTGGAGCTCTTTGCCTATCCATTGGCCTTGGTGGTGGTGTTAAAACAGCTTTAGCTGATCAAGACGTTCAACTATTAATAGCTAATTGGTTTTCAAAAAAACAAGACGAATCGCTAAAAGAAATTGATGCAGCTATTAATACAGAAAGAGATTTGCTTATGGGACAATTGAAAGGTCAACTTCAAGCGGAAATGAAAATTGCAGAAGAACAGCTTGCTGCTTTTACTGCTTCTGAAAAACAAATTCGCATTGCAGCGCTACAAGCGCATGCGGAGAAAATTAGAGCAAGTATGAAAGTAGACAATTCTCCTCAACAGGCAGCAATTCTAGCAAACTTGGATGCAATTATCGCTCAGGCAAAAGCACAAATGGATGGTCAAGCTGCTGAATTAAAACTCATTCCAGTACCAACACCGGTAACTCCGACTACTCCAAGTCCAGAAGTAGTTGCAGAACCAACACCGGAAACGGGAGAGAAGCCAGAACCTACTCCGGGAACTGAAAACGGTGAGCAACCACAACCACAGCCAACTCCAACAACAGAAGTTAGTCCTGTCGAAGCATCATCTTCAGAACCTGTTGTAGAGATAAAAACACAAGAGCCTGTTGTTGTAGATATTTACTCCGTAACAGATTGGTTTTTAATGCCTAATACACAAAATGTTATAGTAGAAGAATTATCAATAACTGGAGATGTTTTCTCTATAAACAGTACATTTTCTGATATAATGATGAATCCAAAAGCACATGAAGTTATGAACAGTATTTTAAGGGGTATTGAAAATCACCCTCAATTCCATCAAATTCAATACAAAACGATTGAAGAAATGTCTCGAGTATCACCTTCATTATTTAATGAAAAGGTATTATTTCTTTTAAATAAGTCATTGAGCACAATAACAATCTAATAATACGGAGCACCAGGTTCATCTACAATTTTAGATTGTGTATGAACCTGGTGCTTTTTCTTTCCGACTAGATATATAACATTTCAATTAGAATGCTTACTTAATAAAGTTAGTGGAAAGCTCCCGAAATTGCATCTTCGGGAGCTTACAATATGAATAAGACAGAATCAATTCTCTAATAATCCAAGGCTTTATTAACCTGTTTCCAAAAGTTTCTAGAGGGCGAAGGACAGACGAACGCCAAAAGATTATCGTAAAAGAAGGGAAGGTCGTGACCGCAGTCACGACCTTCCCTTCATAATCCCACGATAAAGTTGTAGCCGAGTCTGATCGTAGCAATCCAGAAACGGTTGAAAACAGGTATTACATAAAGTCACATAGCAATTTCTTTCTATTGTCCAAGATGTTCTACATTACATGCACTCAGCAGATTTCCGTCAGGATCTTTAAAACCAAACCCTCCGATGCCCTCCTCATTAATATTCAATGGTCCCACTTCAATATTTTTCTTTTCTAGAAATTTGTAAAAGTCCTTTAGTAAAGGAGTATAGAAATCGATAATACTATGCTCTATTTTTGATTGATTATTAAAAAACGAAAGAGGTTGGAAGTCCTCTGTCTCTACTAAATAAATCGTAGGAACTCCTTTTTGATGAAAAGACAACATTGCCGCCTTTTCGCCTTTAAAATCTGTAAACACACCAAGTACAGTTGTATAAAAATCAATGGAAGTCTCTAAATTACTTACCGGAATCTCTATTGTGGAAATGCGCGAAATGAAGTGAGTCATAGTTTTTAATCCTCCTTATTATTAAGAAATATTCCACATAGGAATGGCGAATTCCTGCCTCTTAATAAAAAGGTAAAAAAATTTACATTTAATCTATAGAGTAATATTTTTTACTCTCAAGAGAAAAATTATATTGCATTTAAAAGTAAAATAAATTACTATTAAAAGTAACAAGGAGGGAAAATAATGGATGAAATACGTTTGAACGTTGCCTTATTAAGAAGAAAAGTACCTAACCTAACAACCGCTGCTAAATCGATAGGAATTCGACCAGCTACTGTCTCGAATTTATGCACAGGAAAAATTGACTTAGGGAAGGCTGAGGTAAGAACGCTAGTAGGTCTTGCATCATTAGCTAACTGTACGGTAGATGAGCTTATAATAAGAGGGGAGAAGTTGAATATGATTGAAACGAAAATTAAAACTTTGGATTTCTTTGCGCCGCTCGTAAAAGAAGGCACGACTGGTTTAATTGCTAGACCAGGTATGGGGCAGGTTGTCATTTTAGCTGAATTAATGCATCGATTTAAAAAGAGCAATTATACAACTGTATTCTTATTACCGACAACAGAATACAGTGTATTAGAAGGGACCATTGAATTAGCTGACTATGTAACAAAATCGATTGAGGAGACTTTCAAAAGTCTTTCTGCAATTTCGGGGGATATCATTTTTATAACGGATAAAAGCTACATTGTATCCGGAGAACTTTTAGATTTGCAAGAAAAACTAGTGGCTGAAAGTATTAATAATATTACAACCATATTATTAGACCTTTCTGGAGAAGTAGTGGATGAGGAAATGCCTTACGGTCCTTTAGAAACGGTATGGCAACTAGATGTTGATCTCGCTACAAGACATTTGTATCCAGCGGTGCATCCGTTATATTCTACATCCTCAATAATTGAAGGAGTAGATTTAGATCAACGTCATTTTAACTTAAGACAACGTGCTCAAAAGTTATTAAGAAGATATCGAGAACTGCGTTCGATCGTAACAGTTCATGGCAAAGATAAGATTCGAGACACTGATCTAGAAACATACGAACGTGGCACACGATTAGAAGCCTATTTTACTCAACCGTTTTTTGTCGCTGAAGAAGTTACGGGCCAAGAGGGTAAAGAGGTAAACATGGAACAGACGCTAAAAGATGTTGAATATATTTTAGAGGGTAAAGCTGACAATTTTACAATTAAAGAGCTAATGTTTAAAGGTAGTTTAGAATAATTAATAAAGTGAGCGGAATTTATTTTCCGCTCACTTTATTACTGGAAAATAGAAGCTACAAACGGCTGAAAATTATCTTCAAATATGTTAGTAGAAATTTAGGGCGTTTAGTCGGTATCCTAGAGGATTTAGTTGAAAGTAGAATACTTTGTTGGGAATAGCCTATAAATAAAAAATTTCAAACGATTTTATTAGTCAACGGTGTTTTTATTAGTATTTTTCCTGGAATGTGCATCATTTTTTACTAGCTCTAAATTTTTAGTTGGAATCCCACTTTCCAGAAGAAGCCTTGTAATTAATTGGTTTAGAAATTCCTTTTCGGGGGGAAACTAACCAAAACTTTCCTTAAGGAGGACCAAATGAATACAGTGACTAAAAATACTAAGAAGCATGAAAATCGTTTATTATATGCGCAACGCAATATGTGGACAGGCATCCTATTTGGCTTTGGTTTTGTTGCTTTTATTGATGAGGCTGTTTTTCATCAGCTTCTTCATTGGCATCATTTTTATGATAAGTCGACGACGGATATTGGTTTAGTATCCGATGGTTTATTTCATGCCTTTAGTTTTTTTGCAACTATAGGATCTTCCTTCTTGCTAGCTGATCTTCACCGTCGTCATGCATTCTGGTTAAAACGATGGATAGGTGGAATATTTTTGGGAGCAGGTGCATTCCAACTTTATGATGGGATAATTCAGCATAAATGGATGGGACTACATCAAATTCGTTATGGTGTAAATATTCTTCCTTATGATTTAGTATGGAATATTTCTGCAGCAATTATGATTATTATTGGCATCTTCCTTCTTTATAGTACTCGACAAAGAGCACAATGAAAGGAGTAGAACACACATGCATACTAATCACCAAGCCTCTACTAGTGATATAGACATTTTTCAATTGGTCCTGGCTACTCCTTTTCTTCTTGCATTCATTCTTTATATAACAGCAGTAATAATATCTAATCGCAGAAAAAAACAATGGCCGGTGTATCGTATGGTTTTTTTGATACTGGGTATATTATCAGCAACGATTGCAGTCATCGGACCATTGGCTCAACAATCACATACAAATTTTTTTGCACATATGATTGGGCATCTTTTACTTGGTATGCTTGCCCCGCTTTTTATAGCAATAGCTGCACCAATGACCCTTCTATTGCGAACGCTTCCTGTACCCGTTGCAAGGAAAGTTTCTCATGTATTACGTAGTTGGCCACTACAAATCCTTCATCATCCTATCACCGCGTCCGTATTGAATGTCGGAGGTCTATGGTTGCTTTATACAACTGAGTTGTTCCTTATGATGCACCAAAACATGCTTCTATATGTGTTCATTCACTTCCATGTTTTTCTTGCTGGTTATTTATTTACTATTTCAATCATTTATATTGATCCGTCCCCAAATAGAAAAAGTTTTGTTTATCGATCCGTAATTTTATTATTTGCGTTGTCTGGTCATGCAATCCTTTCTAAGCACATCTATGCCCATCCTCCTGTTGGCGTTACGAGATTACAGTCCGAACTTGGAGGGATGATTATGTACTATGGTGGTGATGCTATAGAAGTAGGTTTGATTTGTGTTTTGTTTTTCCAGTGGTACAAACATTCCCGTTTGCGGGATCAATCTAACTTACAATCGTATAAAAAGGGAGGGTTTCACATAAAGCATAATTCAGAGAACTATACGGTCGTTGGTACAAACATAGAAGAGGTAAAAAGATTAAATGCGAATTCAGGGATGAGTTATAAAGAACTGAATGAATGGTTTGCTAAAAAAGTCAAAGGCGAAAATCAAGATAGAACAGGTCAACCAACAAAGAGTGAAGGAAAGGTGTGAAGTGATGCATATAAAATCATTTGTAATTAAATTAATTATGACTACTGCCGTTCTTTGGGTTGTTTTAGGCTTATTTTTTGGTGTTGATTTAACCGAAATATTAATAACTAGTGTAGTTTTAACTGTTGTTGGTTTTATTGGGGATGAGTTTATTTTGCCGAGGATTGGCAATGTCCTTGCGGCAATCGGTGATTTTGTTCTTGCCTTTGCGGTGATATGGTTGCTGGGTTATAACCTATATGATGAACCAATCGCATTAGGAACAGCAGCATTTATATCTGCTTTAATTCTAGGAGTTGGTGAAATGTATTTCCATCGTTATATGCAAATGAATATTTTTGAACCAGAAAAATCCAATCCAGATGAAAAAACTGGATATTATCAAAGAACTAATTTACAAACAGAATTTGCAGAAGAAGCAGATTTAGATAAAATGTCTGGAGACATTAGTGATAACAAGAAGGACGAATCAAAGCCACATAATATGTATTAAAAAAGTATAATTTCCTCCATTCAGACCAATCTAAGATGGTCAAGGAGGTGAGCATTTCATGGGAAACAATAATCGTAATAACACGGTTCGTAATAACAACCAAAATAACCAAGCTGAGTTCGCTGACGACTTCAACTTTCAAAATTTAAATAATACGAATAACAATGAGCGAAATAATAATAAAAACAAAAACAATCGTAACAAACAAAACAACAAACAAAAATAATACTCGATAAATGAATACAGTTCTTCCTAAAGGGATATTAGGAAGAACTGTGTTTTTGTTTAGCGTTTCACGGATTGAGGTATAATCTATCAAAGGAATAGATCAGGGGGTCGTTTAGATGGTGGAGAAAATAAAAATACATAATCTTACTATCTCCAAGTCATATATGACATTCTTATTTCCTTTTTCTTTTCGCGAGAAAGAACGGGCTGATTTAATGGAGAACCTAGTAGAGCACCAGTTTGACTATTTTAAATTAAAAAATATAGATTTACAGGATCTTTATTATGGGAAAGGTATTAAAATTAGTCATAAAGAATTAGATCAATTTTTTCTACCGTATATTGAAGATAAACTATTTCCTTTTTCTACTAAAGACAGAGGTTTTTTACGTTATTCCAAACAAATAAGGGACTCCTATGTTTACGAAGTAAATGGAAACAACTTAGATTTTACATTAAATAGCATCGATATTATATTGTGCCCATTTGGAATAGGATTAATAACCATTCGCACAGAGATGGATAAAAAACAAGAAAGTCTAACGAATGTTTTGGATTTTATGAATCATTTTCGTGTATTAGAGGCAAAGATTGAAGAGGAAAAAGGCGGTAAAATAATTCATCAAAGCGGAAAGTTTGATTCAACTAGTGAGCTTATTCTAGATTATTTATGCCATAATTTAAAGCCATTTATCATACGAAACAAGAAATTAGAAGGGTACTACGGAAGCTTACCTTACTTTGAAGATGAACGAATGCTTGCGTCTGCCTTTTTTATAGCAGGCGAGAACCAGACAATAACAAATGACCAATTATTTAGAATGGGACAGTTGGATGGAAAAGATTCAAAAGGGCAGGAGTTTATCTCAGCAAATAATCCAAAATATATTGAACGCTATATAGAGAAACGGTTGTATGATCGATGGGCGCCAAGTACATATATTATTACTTCTGAACACACACAGACTACTGTTTCAGTAGAAAAAAATCATGAGTTAGAAAATGAAATTTCACACTTTATGGGTATTCATTATTATAATTTATGGCTTCATTACTACTATAAAATAATGCTGTTAAAACTCTCTTTCGAACATAGCGAAGTAAGTTGGTCAAAGGATCAGGAATATGTAGAGGAATTAATAGAAATGATTTCAAAGTTCGATTCTCGCTACTATTTTAAAAATGTTTCGGTTCGAATGGAAGGTAAAGAGCTTACAAAAATATTGAAGGAGACATTTAATATAAATACTTTGTTTGAAGAAGTGAAAAATACGGTAGATGACCTTAACCAGGCACAGGAAAAACAACGGGATAAGAGACAAAACATGTTGTTATTTATGTTAACGGTTTTTACAGTGATTTCAGGAATTTATGGTATGAACTTAATTATAGAAGACTGGAAAGGGAAAACGGATTGGTCAAAAGTATCGGGGTACTCCTTTTTTGAATGGATATCACTGCTAACGGCATTAATTGGGATTTCATTATCTGTTCTTTTACTGACAACGGAAGGAATAAAAGGTATCCGTAATATATATAGGAAAAGAAAAAGAGATTCCTTTAAATAACTTTCTATCGATAAGATAGAAAGTTTATTTTATGTTTCACTTTCCGATCATTATCCATTATATTAAAGTACGAAAAGAAAAATAGGGAAGTTATGAGACGAGGTAAGTTATAATGAGTCAAGGAACTACATCGAAATCCATCGTATTACCATTGATTATTTCTATCGTTGCAATTTCCTTTGCTGCGATTTTTGTGAAATGGTCGAATGCACCAGCAACTATTTTAAGTATGTATCGCATGATTTTAGCATGCTTTTTATTATTACCAATTGTATTGATTAAAAGAAAAGAGTTTCAAAAAATAACTAGAAGAGAATGGGTATTGTTATTCATATCTGGCTTATTTTTAGCACTTCACTTTGCTCTTTGGTTTGGTTCTTTAAAGTTAACTACCGTAGCGAGTTCGACAATTATTCTTGCTCTCCAACCCATTATTGCTTTGATTGGCGGAGCGATTTTCTTTAAAGAACAAACAACTAAATCTGCCTTGATGACAATGGCAATAGCAGTTGTAGGAGCAGTTATGGTAGGGTGGGGTGATTTTGGTTTAAGTAAAAATGCGATTATTGGAGATATCCTTTCATTCCTAAGTGTCATTGCTGTGGTGGGATATCTATTAATAGGACAAAGTGTCGTCAAAAAAGTATCCCATTGGATATATAGTTTTTCTGTTTTTGCTTTTGCAGCAGTTGCGTTGATTGTGTACAATATTGCAACAAGCGTTCAGATAAGTGGTTATGATGCAAAAGAATGGGGTATTTTTGTGCTACTTGCAATAGTTCCGACCATATCACATGTGATTAACAATTGGCTAATGAATTTTGTTAGTGCAACTACTATATCGATGAGTATTTTGGGTGAGCCAGTAGGGGCGACTATTTTAGCGGCAATTATTTTAAATGAACGACTTGTAGCCATGCAAATTATGGGAGGCATACTTGTGTTGCTGGGAGTATTTTTCTTTTTGCTACAGCAAATAAAACGAAATGAAAAGGTAAAAAAACTAGACTTCTAGTAGACTAAATATAAATTGTTTAATCCTACTAAAATAAAAAGACTACAAACATCTCATTTTTCGAGTTTGTAGTCTTTTTATTTATTTATTTTTTATTAAAGATATCTTCGATTTCATCTAACATGATATTTGCCGCCAAAACACCACCGGCTGTATTCCAAATAGCATCACTTACTTCATAAACATTCCCGCTTTTTACAGCGTTTAAATTTTTCCAAAGAGGATCGTTCGTCCATTCAGCAGCGGTATCTAGTGCTGCTTGGTCACCTTGTGGTGCATATGTGAAGTAGAATAACACATCTCCATCCATTTTCGGTATAACTTCTTTTCCTACTTCTATAGCTAAATTACCAAGCTTGTTATCAGCTGTAAAAAGTTCCGATTGCTGAGCAGCACGTTTAAATCCTAATTGATCAAAAATAACTCCAGAGAACGAGTCAGTATAATAAATTCTAGATTTACCTGCCATAAAGCGTACAACAGAAATTTCTTGGTTCACTTTGTCCCCTAGACTTTGTTTTACTTCTTCTATATGAGTGTCAAATTGACTTAATACTTCGTTTCCTTTTTCTTCAAGGTTTAATGCCTTAGCGTATAATGTGAAGTTTTCTTTCCAATCGCCTCGTAATGTATCAGAGAACACAGTAGGAGCAATTGCGCTTAACTGCTCGTAAACAGCTTCTTGACGTAGTTTGTTCCCAATAATTAAATCTGGTTTTAAGGCTGCTATCTTTTCTAAATTTACCTCTTGCTCTACGCCTACAACTTCTACGTTCTTCATATCCTCACTAATGTGGTCATACCAAGGATCTCCTAACCAAGATTGAACAGCACCTACAGGTGTTACTCCTAAAGCAAGTAAGGCTTCCGTACCTTCGTTAGTAAGAATTACAACCTTTTCAGGTGTTTTTTCAATTGTAGTAGTACCCATTGCATGTTCTACTGTATAGCTTGTGTCTTCTTTGTCCTCTTTACCTGTTGTAGTAGCGTCTTCTTTCGTTTGTCCGCACGCTGTTAATAACAATAAAGAAAATATAGAAATAATAGCGAAAAACTTTTTCATATTATTCACTTAGATTGCCTCCTAAATTCAAATGTTAATGATAATCATTTTCAATACAAGCTTTATAATAGTGCTCTATTTAACTTATGTCAATAAGAAATTGAAAATGATTCTCAAACTCATTGACACTCCTTTAAACTTACAATAGACTAGGGGGTAAATAGCGTTTATAAAAGTGTCTTAGGAAGGTTACTGTTATGTTATTAAAATCAAATGGGCAAAGATTACTTGGTCTAATCATAGCCGTTTCTCTATTAGTCTTATTAATGTGTGCAAGTATCGTTTACGGATATACGGAAACTTCTTGGAAGATGATTCTAGATGCTTTTCAAAATAATAATGGTTCCAACGAACATATAGTGATTGAAACAGTGAGGTTACCTCGAGCACTTATTGCTGCTGCTGTTGGAAGTAGCTTAGCCATATCAGGGGTCTTAATGCAAACTCTTACGAAAAATCCACTTGCCTCGCCTGGGATTTTTGGTGTGAATGCTGGAGCTGGATTTGCAGTAGTTTTAGCAGTTACTTTATTTTCGGTAAGTAATCTTCAAGCATTTACTTGGATATCCTTTTTAGGAGCGGCTGTAGCAGCAATCGCTGTATATACGATTGGCGCAACAGGAAGAGAAGGGCTCACACCTATGAAATTAACTTTAGCTGGAGCCGCTATGTCAGCTATGTTTGCCTCTTTTACACAAGGATTTCTTGTTATAAATGAAGCTGCTTTTGAGCAGGTCTTATTTTGGCTAGCTGGATCAGTTGAAGGTAGAAAGATGGAAATCTTATTAAATGTTTTACCTTATTTACTGTTAGGTTGGTTCGGTTCTATTATTATAGCTTCTAAAATGAATGTTCTATCTATGGGTGAAGATGTTGCCAAAGGTTTAGGTGTAAATACTGGGTTTTTAAAAATTATAGTGGCTATTATCGTCATTTTATTAGCAGGAGGATCCGTAGCTATTGCTGGACCAATTGGCTTTATAGGAATTGTGATTCCCCATCTTACTAGATTTATCGTTGGTATTGATCATCGTTGGCTTATACCTTTTTCAGGTGTTCTAGGAGGAATTTTGTTACTTGTTGCAGATATATTAGCGAGATATATCATTATGCCTCAAGAAATTCCAGTAGGTGTAATGACTGCTATTATAGGGACTCCATTCTTCATCTACATTGCAAGAAAGGGGTTTAATGCACGATGAATCAATACAAAAGCTTTAGAGCATTAAAAGGAAAAATATCCTTTCTATTTGATAAAAAAGCTATATTCGTTTTAATAAGTTTCCTTGTAATTACGGGAGTTGTATTTATTGTCAGCACCGGTTTAGGCGATATGAGATTAAGCCCTCTAACGGTCTTGAGCGTTCTTTTTGGTGGTGGAAGCGACATGGAACAGCTTGTAGTCCAATCATTCCGATTACCTAGAATTATTGTAGCACTAATGGTAGGGATTGCTTTAGCGGTAGCTGGTGGAATCCTTCAAGGAATGATACGAAATCCTTTGGCTTCGCCGGACATTTTAGGAATAACTGGCGGAGCATCCGTGGCAGTTGTAAGTTTTTTATCCTTCTTCAGTGATACAAATAACTCTTTAACGGTAAGTATTAAATGGCTACCTCTTGCAGCGTTTGTTGGTGCAGGGGTCATCGCGCTCCTAGTATACGTTCTAGCTTGGAAAAACGGAGTATCACCTATAAGAATAGTGCTTATCGGAATAGGGATTTCGGCGCTCATGCAAGCATTAACTACATTGATGATGATTATGGGACCGATTTATAGGGCGAGCCAAGCGAATATATGGATTACTGGTAGTGTTTATGGTTCTAGCTGGAGTAATGTAGCTATATTAGTGCCGTGGACGATTATTTTTGTTACGATTGCCTTCATTATGGTAAAAAATATAAATATTTTAGAGCTTGGAGATGACATAGCTACAGGAGTAGGGGGAAGTATTCAACGACAACGTTTCTTCTTATTGTTAGTAAGCACTGCACTTGTAGGAGGTTCTGTAGCATTTGCGGGTGGTATTGGATTCGTCGGTTTAATGGCTCCTCATATGGCAAGAAGGTTAGTAGGATCTTCTTTTGGAGCACTTTTACCAGTGTCGGCATTAATCGGTGGGATATTGGTTATGTTAGCTGATTTAATCGGGAGAACAATGTTTTCTCCTTTGGAAATTCCTGCGGGTGTATTTACGGCGGGAATAGGAGCACCTTATTTTATTTATTTATTGTTTAAAACAAGGAATGCATAATAGTGATATTGAAAAAAGGAGTGTATTGAAATGAAACAAGTGATTGAAACACAAAATTTAACCCTATCGTATGGGGAGAGTATTATTATAAATGATTTAAATCTTCAAATACCAAAAGGGGAAATTACTGTTTTCATTGGTGGAAACGGGTGTGGAAAATCAACACTTCTTCGTTCAATTGCTCGATTGTTGAAGCCGAAAACCGGCGCAGTATTGCTAGAAGGTGACGCAATATCTAAAATGTCCACAAAGGATGTTGCAAAGCAAATGTCTATTCTTCCACAATCTCCAATTGCCCCTGAAGGTTTGACTGTGCTTCAATTAGTAAAACAAGGAAGATATCCTTACCAAACATGGTTAAAGCAATGGACAGAGGAAGACGAAGAAAAAGTAACAAATGCCTTAAAAGCAACAGGTATTGAAGACTTAAAAGATCGTCCGGTAGATTCTTTATCTGGAGGACAACGCCAAAGAGCGTGGATTGCTATGACTTTAGCGCAAGATACGGATATTATCCTTTTGGATGAGCCGACTACATATCTTGATATGACACATCAAATTGAGATTCTTGATTTACTTTATGAACTAAATGAAAAAGAGAAACGAACAATCGTAATGGTGCTACATGATTTAAATTTGGCATGCCGGTACGCGGATAATATAGTTGCGATTAAGGATCAGAAAATTTATGCACAAGGTAAACCAGAGCATATTATAAGCTGTCCGTTAGTAAAAAATGTGTTTGGTATGGACTGTCAGATTACAAAAGATCCTCTTTTTGGTACGCCATTATGTATTCCATTTGGTAAGGGAAGATGCATTTTAGAGGAAGTAGGACTTTAATTGAATTTAAATCTCGATAAACTCCGAACATTACGTTTGACTACAGAAAAATTGGATTCTTCTCTTTCAATTGAAACGTCAAAACTCTTGGATGAATCCTATTTAAAGAGTTATTTAGTTTCCTTACAGCATTACATTGGGGCTGCTAATATAAAGGTTGCAGCTTCTATTTTTATAAAAAGATATGCATTTTTGTCTGTTATTTATTTGTATACGATGACCACTTGTAATAAAAGATTAAATATCTCATTTGAAAATGTCTCATTAGAAACGAAAGATAGTGATGAACTTTGGCTTCCTTTTTTCTACTTTCACCATCTAGATGTGCAAAATCTCGAAGGGAATCGAGAGGATTGGCGGGAAAGCAGTATAGAGAGCCTTTTTAAAGAACACTTATCACCAATACTAAACATTCTCTCTAATGTCGCGAAAGTGTCGAAGCTTGTTTTATGGGAAAATATTGCGGTTTATATTTTCTGGCTGTATGAGACTGTTTTGCTAGAGGAAGAAATATCTCGAAATGTTGTAAAACGTGCAGAGGAAGACTTTCATTTTATCCTTTCACCTACATCAAGTAAGCTCTTTGGTGAGTATAGTGAAAATCCTTTAGCAAGATATTACAAAAAAGAGTTAGGAATTAGAGGTAGGAAAAGAATTACTTGCTGTTACTCGCATTTAACGAATAGTGGTAAGTATTGCACAACATGTCCGCATATAAAAAACTAGACACCTAAATTGTCTAGTTTTTTTCTTTTTCCTTTAAAAATCCACTCTCAGATAAAGGGGCTACAATTTCTGCGTTACCATGTCATTCGTTTATCTGAAATAATCTTACTTTGCTACGCTACCGCTTCTACAAGATCATTCCCACCTCGAAAGCATAAAACTTCGTATCATCTTCTAGATAGCTTATTCTTCCGAACCCTAATTCCAAAGTTTCTATAAACCCCTCCTCATTCTACTAGATATTCTCTTATTCTAATTAAACACCAGTTATTAGAAACAATTTTCCGATGAATGAATGTCCTTGCTATTCAATCATCTCTTTTTAGGAATCTATATTTGTTGGCAAATGTCCCATTAACAATCTTTAGTACTGCATATAGTATGGAAAAACAGAAGGAGATTAGTTATGATAGTAATCGTTTCAGGGGGTGCTGGTTTCATCGGTTCTCACCTAGTAGATAAACTTATTTCAAAAGGAATGGAGGTACACGTTCTTGATAATTTAAGCTCAGGACAAATTGGACAAGTAAATCCGCAAGCACATATGCATGTAGTTGATATTTGTAGTGAAGATGCAAAAAATATAATTAAGAATATTCGACCAGATGCAATTTTTCATTTAGCTGCTCAATCGGATGTAGGAAAATCTGTACAAAATCCTAGTTATGATGCGGATGTCAATATTATTGGAACTATTAATATGTTAGAAGCCTGCAAAAATGCAAGGGTAAAAAAATTTATTTTCGCAAGTACTTCCGCAGTATATGGAAATTTAGATAGAGGACTCTTAAACGAAGAGGATAATACTGACCCATCTTCTTATTATGGTTTATCCAAGTTGACTGCTGAGTCCTACATAAGGCTTTTTTATGAGCTTTATAGACAAAACTATACAATTTTGAGATTTGCAAATGTGTATGGACCTAGACAAATGCCAAAAGGAGAAGGCGGAGTTGTATCTGTCTTTTTCGATCGTATTAATAAAGGTGGAAAAATTAGCGTTCATGGGGATGGAAAACAAACTAGAGACTTCGTCTATGTAAAAGATGTTGTGGATGCGAATATCGCAAGTATAGAGTGTGGAGACCAAGAAACGATACAGATTAGCACCTCACAACGAACTTCTATTAATGAAATACTCTCTCTAATAAGTGACATAAACGGAGTCCAAGTACCAAAAGAATTTACATCTCCAAGAGAAGGAGATATTAAACATAGTTGTCTTTGTAATCAAAAAGCACTAGACATCTTAAAGTGGAGTCCGTTGTATACGATAGAAGAGGGATTAAGGGAGACGTATTATTTCCACAAAGCTTCCGCTATAAATGTACAAGAGGAAGAAGTAAATGAGTAGATGTGCTTAGAAGATGAGAGGATTGCCAAATGACTTAGGAGTAATTAGAGTCGGGATGGGAACCTTTAATTCCATTCAAAAAATCGTTAGCAGATATACTAAATTATCTACGTTAAAACCTCCTTTAGAATTTTGTTCTAAAGGAGGTTTTGAGTATGATAAGGTTAAAGAAATAGGAAGACATTTAAAAGGAGAATAATATATGCAAAAATATACATATAAACATCCCAATGCAATTGAAACAACAACGCGAATCCATGTATACGATGATACGGGAAAAATTACTCATTCATTTGAACGGTATTATTCTAATAGCCTAAAAAAATTCTTTGATAAAGCAATGGACTATCGTTATTTTTTATACTATAAAGTCTATGATGCGGATGAAACACTTGTTTTTACTTGTAAAAAAGTTTCCAAAAAAGGTAGAATTTATTATGAAGCGATAGACCATTTACAACAAAAGACATATATAGTAGCTTACGACAAATGGAAAGAATTAATCCCAGATCTTACGATTACTGATGGTAACATACAAATCCGAATTCAAAAAGAACTGGAGAACTGGTCTCTTTTTACACATAACGAAAAAGAAATTGCTCGATGGAAGGCAGAAATAGGAGATCAGTTTTCAATCTATTTAGAAATAGAAGATGACTCACCAATACAAAACGTTGCTTTCTTTATAGCTATTAGTCAATGTGCATTGTTTGTTGGAGGGTGACATCTTGGGAAGGGATGGTTTAATTTGATGAATGGAGCAGCAATGTTCAAAATGACTTTATCCATGGCCATATTTGGCTCTATCGGTTTTTTTACCGGAAAGACAGGCATACCAGCGGTGGAATTGGTTTTTGTCCGCTGTATTTGTGCCACTATTTTTTTAGGATTATGTTGGGTCATTTCAGGGCAACACAAAGTGGAGGTTTGGCAAAAGAGAGAAGTTTTACAAACAATCGCTTGTGGAATCTTTCTAGTGCTTAACTGGGTATTTTTATTTAAAGCCTTTGAAGAAATGTCGATTACGATTGCCATTTCAATTTATAATCTTGCTCCTATTTTTGTATTGATACTAGGAAGTTTGATTTTAAAAGAAAAGATGAGTATCGCCTCTTTATTAGCTATTATTGTATGTTTTCTTGGCAGTATATTGATTATTGGACTACAAGATTTTAGTTCATGGACAACCTTTTTAGATTCGGGTTTTGTCTGGGCGTTTTTATCGGCCTTATGTTATGCAATGACCATGCTACTTGGAAAAGGAATTGATCATTTGAGTGCTTATGCAATGACGTTTCTCCAAACAGCAATTGGTATTCTTATACTTTTACCCTTTATGGATTTTAATGTGTTTCATAGTTTAAGTGAGTCCAATTGGTTCTATATTTTAGGAACAGGATTGATACATACAGGTCTTGTTTATTATTTATTTTTTGATAGTTTACGAAAGTTATCGACTGTCGTCATATCGGCCTTGGTTTTTGTTGATCCGGTCGTTGCAATTTTACTCGATACCATTATATTAGATTTTCGTCCATCCATTTTACAAACCATGGGGATACTCCTCATTTTCGTAGGAATTATCTATACTATAATTAAACCAAAAACAACTTCGATAGGAGGATGAGTATGCTATTTCAAAAAGGTCAATTAATCGTTCGTGAATTAGATTTTAAAGATAGACATAAATTAGCAGAGTGGCTTTCTAATCCTGTTGTTCTTGAGTTTTACGAAGGTAGGGACAATCCATTTGACGTAGAGAAGGTTATACAAGTATTTTTTCATCCAGAAGATGAAGTTGGTTGTATGGTTGAGTGGGAAGAGGAAGCAGTGGGTTATATTCAATTTTATCCATTAGATGATGAAACAAAAGAAGTGTACGGGTATACACAGGAGGATATCTATGGAATGGATCAATTCATAGGAGAAAACAAGCATTGGAATAAAGGGATTGGACAAAATTTGGTTCGTGCTATGGTTTCCTATTTATTTGAACAGAAACAAGCAGAAATCATTGTAATGGATCCGCAAACTTGGAATAAAAGGGCGATTCACTGTTATGAAAAGTGCGGCTTTAAAAAGATAAAATTATTACCTAAGCGTGAATTACATGAAGGGGAATATAAAGATTGTTGGCTGATGGAGTATAAGCCTTAAATGGAGTGTATGGAAGTTTTCTAAGTGAAAACTTTCATGCACTTTTTTATTGCTTTTTATTTTACTTTTTGTACGGTTTTTTATAGAATGATAATATATCGTGTACGATGTATTATTATTTGTGTATAGGTGGTTTATATGGCTAAATCTTCAAAACTGGATCAGCAATTATGCTTTGAGGTGTACAAAGCTTCAAGTAATTTTTCTAAATTATATGCTCGAACTTTGGAGCCTTTTCAATTAACGTTTACACAGTATCTAGTGTTGTTGGCGCTATGGGAGGAAGATTATTTACTAACAAAGGATATCGGTAATCGATTAGGACTGGGAATAGGGACATTAAATCCTATAGTTAATCGAATGATTGATAGTGGATGGTTACACAAGATACAATCTGATAAAGATAAGCGAGCATTTATTATTTCTTTGACAGAAAAAGCGAAAAGAGAAGAGAAGCCGATAGAAATGGCGATTATGGACAAAATAATAAGTTGTAATTTCTTAGATATTAACGCGCAAACACTCATGACTAACCTGAAAAGTTTAAATGCTTTCTTGACACAGATAGAATAAAAAAATTGCAGGAGTGATAATATTGAGTATTTATGATATTAAAGTAAAAACTTCAGATGGTATTGAATACGAGTTAAATGATTATAAAGGAAAGCCGATGCTAATTGTTAATACTGCCACAAAATGTGGTCTTAGCAATCAGTTTGATGGATTGGAAAAGCTATACAATCAATACAAAGATCAAGGCCTGGTGGTGCTTGGATTCCCATCCAATCAATTTCATCAAGAGGTAACCAATTCAGAGGAAGCTGCCCAAGCTTGTCGTATGACCTATGGTGTAACATTTCCAATGCATGAAATTGTAAAAGTAAATGGAAAGGAAGCACATCCTTTATTTAAATACTTAACCACAAACAGTAAGGGATTCCTATCAAACAGTATTAAATGGAATTTTACTAAATTTCTTGTCGATAAAGAGGGCAATTTAGTGGAAAGGTATTCCCCAACTGATAACCCAGAATCATTTGAAAAAGATATCATACACGTTTTATAAAAACAATGAGAGGATGACTTGAATCTATATAATGATTCAAGTCATTTTTTGATAGGAACAATGATGTTTAAGTACCTCAGAAAAAAGGAATAATGATGGAAAGGGTTTATGAGGAGGAGAAAAAATGGGGAAACTTACATCAAATGATCAAATATTATTGGCTTATTATGTTTATAATTTTATAGAAGAAAATAAAGAAGAAGCGTTGAAGGAATTAAATGACACTGTTCCAGACAGCTTTCCAGACTTTGATAAAATAATAGCGGAACTACTTGAAGAAGGATGGATGAGTAACGAGAATGAGGAACTAGGGATTACAAATGAAGGAATTCTTCACATTGATGGTATTTTACATATCCAATCATACGCGACAGAGAGAAATAAACTAGCCTATGTAAAGGATAGTCTTCTAATAAACGAAATAGAATTATCTCCACCAGCACTGAAAGAGTATATTCATAAGCATATAGGTATTGAGAAATAAAATAGTGGTCGTCCTCCTAAAAGGGCGACCATTTTTTATTTCTTCTAGTTGTTTTATCTGAAAGAAGTGCATAAATTCAGTTGTGCGAGATGAAAATATTCGCAAGAAAGAGAGGTCGAACTATAGTAGGAATAACCTTTTTGTGATAAGATTCATCTTATTGAAAAACAATAGAAAAGAAGGAATATTAGTGGCTTTTAGTAAGAAGAATGATTTAGGGGAAAAGTTAAGTTTATTTCACTTAACTTGGCCTATTTTTTTAGAAGTGTTTTTGTTTATGCTCATGGGGATTGCTGATACTTTTATGCTGAGTGCTCTCTCTGATAATGCGGTCTCAGGGGTAGGAGCTGCAAATCAATATATTCACATCGCTATTTTAGTGCTTGAAGTAGTGGGAAACGGAGCAGCTATTGTTGTTTCACAATATTTAGGCTCTAAGCGATATATAGAGGCATCAAAAATTTCTGGCTTAGCAGTAACGTTAAATTTAGGAGTAGGGATTTTACTTAGTATCGGATTTGTATTGTTTTCCAAAAGCATGATGGTTGCCATGAATTTAACAGGAGATGTGTTAGTTCATGCACATCAGTATCTTTCTATTGTAGGTGGAGCTATTTTTCTACAAGCAGTCATCAATGCATTGGCGGCAATTATCCGTGTACATGGCTATACAAAGCAGACGATGTTTGTTTCATTAGGTATGAATATTATCCATGTACTTGGAAACTATGCTCTTATTTTCGGTAAGTTTGGTTTTCCAGAACTAGGTGTCCAAGGAGCAGCAATCTCATCTGTTGTCAGTCGACTGATCGCATTGCTAGTATTCTTCTGGTTGCTATATCGAGTCATGGAATATCGTGTTCAAGTGCAATATTACTTTACGATCTCCAAAGAATATATTCAAAAAATATTAAAAATTGGTCTGCCGTCTGCATTTGAACAAATTTTATATCAGGGCTGTCAAATTGTATTTTTATATTACGTTACTTACCTAGGCGCAGAATCATTAGCTGCTAGACAATATGCGGTCAATATTTCTATGTTCACGTATCTTTTTGCTGTTGCAATTGGTATGGGGACTGCAATTATTGTCGGTAGATTCGTTGGGGCAAATGAAAAGGACGAAGCTTATAAATCTGTCTGGTTTAGTGTGAAATGGGCGCTTCTTTTCACACTAGTAATGGTTTCGATTGTAATGATATTCAGAGTTCCGTTCATGAGCCTGTTTACGGATAATGAGCAAATCATAAAAATTGGGGCATCTGTATTACTGCTAAGTTTAGTACTAGAAACTGGCCGTACTATGAATATCGTCATCATTAACTCTTTGCGTGCAGCGGGGGACGCAAGCTTTCCGGTCCTCATGGGTGCTTTGTCTATGGTAATGATGAGTTTACCACTTGGTTACTTTTTAGTTTTTGTATTAGACTTAGGGCTTCCAGGTGTTTGGTTAGCAATTGCAGCTGACGAATGGACACGTGCAGTTATTATGTATTTTAGATGGAAGAGTAGGAAATGGGAAAAGTTTGCACTTATTCATCCTAAAGGGAAAGATACTATATCAAATGAAGGCGAAGCATTGTAATTGCTTCGTCTTTTCTAGTTGTTTAAAAGGTTTTTCAGAAGCATATGAGGTTAATAGGGCAATGTCTATTCTCTCACAAATATCACGCGGTAATGATGTTATGACCCCCCCTATCCATACCACTCTGAAAATAATAGAAAAGAGGTTTTTCTATTAAACGGAGCTATTAGCGCTTTTCTTATGGAAAAAAATAAGAGGATATCTAAACAATCATATGTTTTAATTAGAATATAAGTATCTTGAATTGGAGGTGAATTAGTTTGATCAAAAAATCAATGGAACTTCCTTTCGTAAAAGTTTTGATGGAAGGGATACAAGAAATGGTATTTGTTATGGAGGTAGGAGAAGATACTAATTTCTATTATGCTTTTTTTAATAAAGCAGCAATGGAAACCATTCGACTAGACCAAAAAGCCATAGGTAGGACATTTCGAGAAGTACACGATTTTGATAAGGCGTCCTTATTAGAAGCACAATATACAAAAGTTTTAAAAACTGGGGAGCCTGTAACATTTGAAGCTACATATACAAATATAAATGGCGAGATTAGAAACGGGAAGTCTACACTAACACCTATATTTAATGAGGATGGGTCGTTTACTCATATAACTTCTATTACACAGGATATTACAAATGAAAAAATAGCCGAAACAGACAGAGATGTAACGAAAAATCGTCTTGTAAAAGCCGAATCTCAATACCGCTCTTTATTTTATAAAAATTCAGATGCCATTTTTACAATGGACCTGCATGGTCATATATTAGGTGGCAATAAAACATCAGATAAATTAAGTAATTATAGTATAGGGGAATTAATAGGTAGAAACTTTATCGAGTTTGTTGACCCAAAAGATCGGGAGAGCGCAAATAAATATTTTACGGAATCGATTAACGGGGATTTAAAAGATTATCGTCTGAACTTTGTAGACAAAACTGGCGAACGTATTGGTTGCTTAGTCAAATTCATCCCTATTCATCTTCACCATATAATAAGTGGAATTTATATGATTGTAAAAGATATGAGAGAATTGGACAAACTAGTATCTAAAAATGTGGAAAGTGAACAGATTTTTCAAATTATCACTGAAAATGTTCATGATGTTGTTATAATGATGAACCATAACAAAGAATATTTATATGTATCTCCATCTAGCAAGGAGGTATTCGGATACGATCTTGAGAAGAATAATGATCAAAATCCATTATGTAATATTCATCTAGATGACATTAAGTTATTAGAAACCAAGTTTGAGCAATCTATTCATCATGCAAAACCATTTCAAGTACAGCTGAGAGTCATGCATGAAAAGAAAGGCTGGATTTGGATCGAAATTAAAGGATCTCCAGTTTATAGTGATGAAAATTGTTTTAGGTTTATGGTCATGACTGCTAAAGATATATCTTTGCAAAAGGAATATGAAAACAAACTTGAGTATTTTGCCTATCATGACTCATTGACTGGATTACCAAATCGACGATTTCTAAGTGAACGACTCTCGGAACTTCCTAAAGAAAAACAGACAGGAATTACTATAATTCTTCTAGATATAGACGACTTTAAATGCATTAACGATGTATGGGGGCATGAAATTGGTGACCTTGTCATTCAGGAATTTAGTAAGAGGCTAAGAGCATCTATTAAACCTCATAATATAGCTGTTCGACTGGGAGGCGATGAATTTATTGTTTTGCTTCCATTGGTGGATAATGAGGAAGAAGCTATTGAGGTCGCAAATAATATACAACGAGTAATGGAATCCCCATGGCATATTGAAGATGCAGAACTAACTATTACGATAAGTATGGGTATAGCTTTATCCACGCAGGATAATATATCAGATAGCGTTTTGTTAAGAAATGCAGATCTTGCTATGTACGAAGCTAAAAGAGCAGGAAAAAATCTATATAGAGTAAAACGTTTCTAAGTGAAGTTCTTAGAAACGTTTTTTTATAACTTATTATTAAATAGGAGAAGGGACTTGAATCTTAAGTTTCTTTAATTGGTCTACTGCTTTTTTCAGAATCTGGACATCTTGTACTAGTGCAACACGAACGTATCCAGCTCCTGCAGATCCAAAAACGGTACCTGGAACCATAACTACACCTGTTTGATTAATTGCTTCAAATGCAAACTCTTTATCATCCATTTCGTACGGATATTTTGCCCATACGAACATTCCTCCACTAGAAGGTGTCACTGTCCACCCGATATCTTTTAAGCCTTGTGATAAAACTTTATGACGTTCAGTGAAAACTGTACGCAAACGATCTGTTATCTCTTCTGCATTATTTAATGCAGTAATTCCAGCTTCCTGGATGGGTTCAAATATACCAAAATCTAAATTTGATTTAAGCTGTTTCATTATTGTAATCATTTCTGCATTCCCGACAATATAAGCAACTCGCGTGCCGGCAAGACTAAAGCTTTTGGATAATGAGTTGATTTCCATTCCTACTTCCATCGCTCCCGGTGTCGCTAAGAAGCTGCTTGGAGAATCTCCAGAAAAATAAAATTCAGAATACGCAGCATCGTGTAAAATAATAACATTGTATTTATTGGCAAATGCTACAGCCTTTTCAAAAAATGCAGGATCTGGCATAGCTGGAACTGGATTTCCTGGTAAATTTAAAATCATTAATTTCGCTTTATAAGCTACTTCCTCAGGAATTGCATCTAAATCAGGTAAAAAATTATTTTCTTCTAATAGATTCATATAGTATGGAACTGCTCCGGCCAATTTAATCCCTGCATCATACGCAACGTAGCCAGGATTGGTTGTTAACACATAATCTCCTTCGTTACAAAATGCGATAGGAAGGTGGACAAGCCCCTCTTGAGATCCCATTGTTTGTACAATTTCTGTTTGAGGATCGAGGATGACATTCGTACGTCGTTTATAATAATCAGCAACCGCTTCATAAAAACGTTTTGTTCCATTTAGTGTATAACCATACGAAGTGGCTGAATAACTTTGTTCTGATAATACTTTTCTTGCTTTTTCATCTGGTGGCAGGTCAGGACTACCTAAACTTAAATCATATAGTTCAAAACCTGCAGCTTTTTTAAGCGCGGCGGCTGCTTTTAAGTCTCCGAAAATAGCAGGTTCAAAAATAGACATTTTTTTAGATGGTTCGATAATCAATTAAAAGCACTCCTCGCTAGCAAATTTAAAACCTATTCTATCATAAATTAAATCAATATTGTGAAAAATAATGCATGCAATATATTAGATGTTATGACTATTTTGTGAAAAGAATAAAAAGTAAATATATACAACTAATCCACAATGAAATAATAACTATTCCAGCAAACCAATTATTCCTTTTCACTTTTTCCGATTTTTCGGCTAATTTCCGACAATCATTTAAAATGTTGTTCGGTATTAATCTCAAGACAATAGAAATGGCGAAAGGGATTAGAATAAGATCATCTATATATCCTAGTACTGGAATGAAATCAGGTATCAAATCAATCCGACTAAAATCTTGAAATCATGTATCTATCACCTAAACTCATTTTATAAATAAGTATTCGCTTTAATGGATAGGAAGAAAATTAACGAATCGTTCATATTAGTTTAAAATAAAAGATATAATAGATCGTTTTAAGGGAGATAGGAAAAATGGAAATAACAGATATTGAAGAATTATATAAAAAGCTGATAAATGCATGGAATATTGCGGATGCAAGAGAAATGTCCAATTTATTTTCATTAGATGGGGTCATGATTGGATATGATGGAAGTTTGGAGGTTGGGCGTGAAAGCATGTTTGAACATTTACGTCCAGTTTTTGAGAGTCATCGTACTGCAACATTTGTTTATAAAGTGAAAGAGGTATCTTTTCTAAATGAAAACACAGCTCTATTACGTTCGATTGCCGGAATGATTCCCCCCGATCAATCAACGATCAACCCTTCAGTAAATACACACCACACATTAGTAGTAGAATTAAAAGAAGAGAAATGGCAAATAAGACTATTCCAAAATACTCCCGCTCTTTTTCATGGAAGACCTGAGCTAGTTGACCAAATGACAAAGGAATTAGAGGAAACATTGAATATATAAAAAACATGAGATGGAACCTCATGTTTTTTTTATTCCTTTTATTAAATCGTATGCACGTAATGCACGTTCTCGTGCACTAGAATGATCAACGATAGGGTGTGGATAAGTAGAACCAAGTTGAATGTTACTTTCTTCCAAAATATTCAGAGGAGTATCCCACGGACGATTAATGTATGGAGAGGGTAGTTTAGCAAGTTCTGGAACCCACTTCCTAATATAATCCCCATGAGGGTCAAACTTTTCGCTTTGAATAATCGGATTGAATATTCGAAAGTAGGGAGCAGAATCAATTCCAGAGCCTGTAACCCATTGCCAACCCATTGCGTTATTTGCCACATCAAAATCTACAAGTTTTTGTTGAAACCATTCGTACCCTATTCGCCAATCAACTAGCAAATGCTTTACAAGAAAAGAGGAAGCTACCATACGGACGCGATTGTGCATATAACCTGTTTCGGATAGTTCTCGCATTCCTGCATCTACTAGTGGATAGCCTGTTAGCCCTTTTTTCCAACTTGTCATGTTCTCCTCATTTTTTTGCCAGGGAAAATGCTCAAAATTTGACCGTAATGGTTTCAGTGGAAATGAAGGGTATTGAATAAGCTGATGATAAGAGAATTCTCTCCAAACTAATTGCCGAATGAATGATTGAAGCATGGGGGAGTCATCCTTTTTAGCTTCATAAAAAATAGAACGAACACTCATATCACCCGATGCCAAGTAGGGAGACAATGTAGATGTTGCACTGGCAGATGGAAAGTCTTTTTTTCTTTCATATTTATATAAATCGTTGCTAATAAAATGTTCCCACATCTCAATTGCTCCCGGCTCACCGGGTTTCCAATACAGTCCTAATTGATCAACTCGCTCTATAGAAGAAAGTAATCGAAGTTCTTCGACTGTCACACTTATTATTGGATTCTTATAAACCTCAAATTCATGGGGAGTAGGGACTGGATGATGTGCATTAATTTGCATGCTCCTCTTCCAAAAAGTCGTAAATACTTTATATGTCTTTTGACTTTTATTGAACATTATCTCTGGATTATAGAGTAGATGTGCATTATAGGTACGGGCGTCTATGTTTTGAGCCTCCAACTTAATAATAATTGATTTATCTCTTTCCACAATAGATGGTTCATACCGTTCATTGAAAAAGACAGCGCCTGCATGAGTCTCTTGTATTAAATCTTGCAGTACTTCTAATGCGTTGCCAACTCTAATGATGATTGGAATTCGTTGTTGAAATGAAAGGAGAGAGTGATGAAGCCACCATAAAGATGCATCACTCGCTTGATATTCTTTTTCTTCTTCCTTTGACCAAATAAAGACAGGAATTACAATGCCTTGCTGTGTTGCTTCCCATAAGGCAGGGTGGTCATGTATTCGTAAATCTTTTCTAAACCAAACGATTATCTTTTTCGTATACAACACACTCACTCTTTCGTTTCATTTTTTCTTCTAATTTTAGTACACCAGCGGTTATTATATACACTTTGTCTCTAATATTGAAAAAGCTACTAGCTTCTTTTGGAAAGAAGGTAGTAGCTTTTCAAGTTGTTGGCTAATTCTATGAATATATATGATATTTTTACTTTGAACAGATAAGAAAGTATAAGTTTCAATACTTAGTAATTGACATCAGCGTCTAACCCATTGAGGACAAATGGCATTGGCCTGTAGGGGGATAGAGGGGCCGCCACTTTGCTAAATTAAACTAAAGGTCCACCATTTTTCAAATACTTCTCAATACCTTCAGCAGCACGGTAAGCTAATGCTCCTACAGTGTTAGTTGGGTTGTAACCTGAGTTTTGAGCAAATGCGCTTGCACCTGGAACAAATACGTTTTCACAATCCCACATTTGTAAGTAACTATTTAGAGCACTTGTTTCAGGGTCTGCACCCATGATTACCCCACCAGTATTATGAGTAGATTGATAATTGCGAATATCATAATCACCGATTTTATCACCAGTCATTTTGACTTCTTTTGCACCCATTTTTTTCATGATCTCGGCGGATTTTTCTCCCATAAACTTCATTAGTTTGCGATCTTGATCTTTCCAATTGAATGTCATTCGAAGTAATGGATCGCCGAATGCATCTTTATAAGTTGGATCTAAATCGATATAATTATCTTGCCATGGAAGGGAAGCACCTTGTGCTTTAATAATTAGAGCACGGTTTGCGTTATGAACTGAAGCATCTTTAAACTCTTTACCCCAAGTTGGAACGTTTTCTGGAACATGGTTGTTTGCAATAGGACGGTCTCCTAACTGCGTAATGTGAATTGTAGCTCCGTGTAAGAAATCTAAGTCAGTGTGATCAAAGAAATCACCATTGAAGTCATCAATTTGAGCACCTAGAGCACCTGCACCACCATAAATATTAAACTCTTTATCAAAGAAACCAACAGCAGTACCTAAATATGTTTGATATGCATAGTTTCTTCCAATTACCCCTGTTCCAGTAGTTGGATCATAAGGACGACCAAGTTGAGAGTTTAATAGAATCTTAATATTATTCATCTGATATGCAGATACAACAACTACTTCAGCCTCTTGAATAAATTCTTCCCCGGTACGTGTGTCGACATAAAGTACACCAGTAGCTTTTCCGTTGGTGTGTAATACCTTACGTACAACTGAATGAGTACGTACTTCAAAATTACCAGTTTCTTTAGCTACAGGTAAAACTGTTACCACTGGAGACGCTTTAGCTCCATATTCACAACCAAAACGCTCACAGAATCCACAATATTGACAAGCACTACGGGAAATACCGTCTGGATTTGTATATGCTTGTGATAGGTTGTTAGATGGCATGTGGTATGGATGATATCCAAGATCTTTAGCAGCACTTTTGAATAGTGCTGTTACAGGTGTTTCAATCATTGGAGGATTAGGATATTTAATTTGTGGAGAACCAGGTAGTGGATTAGGTTCACCAGCTATACCAGTCATAGCATCAAATTTATCGAAATATGGTTCTAACTCTTTGTAAGTAATACCCCAGTCTTGCAGCATCATACCTTTAGGAATTTTATTTTTCCCATAACGTTTCACAGTTTCTGAATAAATTTCAAAATCGTATGGTAGGAAGCGGAAAGTTTGTCCATTCCAATGTTCTCCAGAACCACCTGTTCCTTCTCCAATTAGGAAACTACCCCATTCTCTATAAGGTAATGCTGTTTGATTCATATTATGACGGAATGTAAGAGTTTCTTTTGAAAGGTCTTGCATCATTTCTTTGCGTTCTGCGTATCGTAATTCATCGTGAGCCATGAAATAATCTTCAGTAGAACGTTCTTTACCACGTTCGATACCTACTACTTTATATCCTTTTTTTGTAAGTTCTGCTGCAATAATACCGCCAGTCCAACCTACACCTACTAAAACTATATCTGTTTTTGGTAATTTCGTTGCCACATTTATCACCTTTTCTATAAGTCTATATTAATGTTGATGTTGAGAATTTAAGCTCTTAGGAGCGACTTTGACAAATTCATCTTTTTCTAAAATGTTAAGAAAACTACCTTGATGACCAGGGAAGTTTTTCATTTTCCAACCAGCCATATCTTTGTTTCCACCGTACATTGGATCAGCATACACTCCTTCGATAGTTACTTTTCTTAACAGTCGAAAGAAATAGGAAGAACTTACTGCACCATTCATTTTTACTTTATCAGCTTCGAAATCTTTTAATATTTCAATTTGTTGTTCTTCTGTTAATGTTTGGAATTTTGTTTTTTCCTCTGACTTTTTAGCAGCTTCATCATTTAAAGCGATAATTCCGATGTTAAAAATTTGTTGTCGATTTAAATGAGTTTGATATCCTTGTTCTGGGACTGCTTTCCCAGGAAGGAAAGGACCGCTCATATATTCTTTCGAATTAAGTCCAAAGCTTCCCGCGAGTTGGTGATCAATATAATAAGCAACTAGCAATTCTTTTGCTCCCGGTCCAACCTCAGTTTTTGGGAAGATTTGTTCTGCTGCTGCTTCGATTGTATCGAACTGATTTTTATCGAAATACATAAGCGCTTGATTGAAATTTGTTGTAGTGGCTTGTGAGTGAACACCTGTATCAATCGTTTTAGTAGTTGAATCTTTTCCTAATAGTGAGCCAATTGCCCCACCTAGAACGACCCCACCAACAGTTAATCCAGAATTTTTGATGAAAGTCCGTCTTGATGAACGTTTATCTAAAAATGGAGCCTTTTTATCTTGTTCTGACATAATATAACCTCCTAAAAGAATCCTTTGTTAATAATTTTATCTAGTTAAATACAAAAACTATAAAAACACTAATACATACTAGTGAACAATGACGTGCCAGTTATAAACTAAAGAAAAAATAACTGTGCATACTAATAATGAAGAGATAAAGTATATATGTTTTTTTCCTGTCCAGCAAAGTACGATTATCGCTAAGCCGATACCTGAACCTAGTAAAGAGAACCAAGGAAAGGTATTATTGTTGAAAAACAGAAATAGTGCAAAGTCAGCCACTATGAATAAAGCAAAAAATACTTGATTTAATATTTTTAATTCTTCTATATTATATTTTGTCACTTTCAATCTCCTGTCTCTATATAGCTAATAATTAATATAATTTTATACAAATTATTTTAAGATAATAACACAAAACAACTGTTCACCATTTTACTCTTTTTTTTCAAAAAATCTACATGTTTTTTTAAAAAATAAAAATTTTTTTATTCTGAAATAATATTTAAATTTTCACCTATTTACAATTAATCAGGAAAGGTATATTGTGTTAGTGATACAAAACAACTAATTATTTTTTATCGATATATATTGCCGCTGGATAATTTATTTAAAATTAATTTTTATAACAGGAGGAAACACCATGCCAAATATTGGAGTACCAGGTTTAATTATCATTTTAGTAATTGCCCTAATCGTATTCGGTCCATCAAAATTACCTCAATTAGGTAAAGCACTTGGACAAACGTTAAGAGAATTTAAAAACTCAACTAAAGATATCGTAGATGAAGTAACAGATGAATTTAAAATAGACAATAAAGAATCTTTGGATAAAAAGAAAAGCTAATAAAAAGCCGACTATTGGGTAATAGTCGGCTTTTGTGATGGAGTTGTTGAGATTAATGGCTAAGCCATAGAATCGGTTGGTTTAGCAAAAAAATCAGATAGTTAAGTACAAAAGACTAGTTGTTTAATAAAACTTAAAGCTATTTCTGCAATGAAAATTCAGAACCCTATAACAAACTAAGAATTAATAGAAAGAAGAATAGATTTCATCCTTTGTTTACTTGAAGGGAGGAGGGGATAGTGGGTTGTGCTCCCATTTGAGTAACAACATACGTCGCAATTTTTGTTGCAAATGAGATACTATCTTTTAATGAGCTTCCTTGACATAAACCTACAGCTAATGCCCCATTAAATGCATCGCCAGCTCCAGTTGTATCCTTAGCTTCTACCACATTTGTTTTTACGTATCCATATTCATTACTATTCATATAATAGGAGCCTTTTTCTCCTAACGTAACAACAACTGCATCTACTCCTTTTTTAAGTAATAGGGAGCATGCATGGAAAAGATCTTCCTCGGTTTCCGTTTTTAAACCAGTAAGTATTTCTAACTCAGTTTCATTAGGTGTTAAAATAGAAACTTTACTCAATAAAGAGTCACTTATTTTTTGTGCAGGTGCAGGATTTAAGATGATATGTACATTTTTTTTAGCGGCAATATCAGCAGCCATTTCAACTGCTTGCATCGGAATTTCCAACTGTAAGAGGAGAACTTCACTAGCTTCAATTAACTTTCTATGTGTATGGATTTGGTCAGCAGTAACTAGAAAGTTTGCTCCGGGAAATAGTACGATTGAGTTTTCTCCAGAGTCAGCTACTTGAATTATTGCTTGCCCAGTCAACCCAACTTTTTGGACTGAATCAGTATTTACCCCTTTAGCTTGTAAGTTTTGCTTAACTTGTTCCCCGAAGTTATCTGCACCTACATTACCTATAAAATAAACTTTAGCTCCTAACTGACTAGCAGTAACAGCTTGATTTGCTCCTTTTCCTCCAAAAAACAACTCATGTTTTGTACTGTGTAACGTTTCGCCTGCTTTTACAATATGCGGAACTAGGTATACAAGATCCATATTAGTGCTCCCTACAACTGTTATATTCATGAATTGTTATACTCCTTCCTTAACGAGTTTTTAAAATTACTTCCACTAATTGACTCTTTGATAGAATTCCAGGTGGAAATTTAAGTAGTTTAGCAATTTGAGCTACAGCAGGAGGTTTTAACATGCTTTTTTCTAAAATGTCTGCATTATAAAAAACCATTTGTGCATTGTCATCTGCTACTAATTTTCGGTTCGCCATTACAACGATACGTGTAAAATAGTCCGTTACAAATTCCATGTCATGGGTAATGGTGATTACAGACTTCTGCTTTTCTTCTAATGCTTGAAGTAAATTACCAAGTACTTGCAAACCAATCTTGTCTTGACCTGCAGTTGGCTCATCTAAAATGATAATATCAGAATCCATTGCTAATACAGACGCAATTGTTACAAACTTTCTAACGGAATAAGGTAAGTTATATGGGTTTTCTTCTGCAAATTCGGAAATGCCACATAATTTCATCGCCCAAGCTGTTAATTCATCTACACGGTTGGGTTCAAATCCCATATTTTTTGGTCCAAAACGGACCTCGGATTCAACATCATTATGGAATATTTGATCGTCTGGGTTTTGGAATACATATCCTACCTTCCTCGAAACTTGCGCTGTAGTATAATCTTTCGTATCCCTGTCCCCAACTAATACGTTACCTTCCGTAGGTTTTAACAAACCATTCATAAGCTTTACTGCAGTTGTTTTTCCTGCTCCATTTTGACCTACAATTGCTACGCGCTCCCCAGTCTCAATGGATAGAGTAAGGTTTTCAAGTGCTTTTGTTCCGTCTGGATATGAAAAGCTTACATTATTTAAGTGAAGTTCTGTCATATTCATTCACTCCAGTCATATTTAATGCTTCCGCTAGTTCTATATCACGTACAGGAAGGAAAGAAAGTGGCATCCCTAAGTTTTGTAGTTGTAGTGCAATTTCCGTCACATGTGGGTATTGGATTTCATACTTTCTAAACGCGGGATTTGCAAATACTTCACGAACAGGCCCATTCATTACTAACTCACCTTCGTGCATAACAAGCAAATTATCAGCGTATTCAGCGATTAAATCCATTTTATGTTCGACTAAAACAATGGTTTTGCCACGCTCTTTCATTAATCGGATAATATCAAAAATTTGTTCCGTACCAATAGGGTCAAGTTGGGAAGTCGGTTCATCAATGACTAATATATCTGGATCCATAACGATTATGGATGCAAGAGCAACACGTTGTCTTTGTCCACCTGAGAGATCGAAGGGATTTTTGTCACGTAAATGCTCAATCTTAACTAGTGTTAGTACTTCTTCGACCCGTTTTTTTATCTCTTCCACAGGAACGCCTAGGTTTTCTAAGCCATATGCAACTTCCTCGAATACATTATCTTTTACTCCAGACACTTGGATAAAAGGATTTTGAAATACATATCCTACTTTTTCTCCAAGTTGGCCTAATTGATAATCAGACATTCTTTTTTTGTCTACTATAACTTCTCCTTCTAAATCCCCTTTATAAAAATGTGGAATGAAACCGCGAATTGTATTACAAAGTGTTGTTTTACCAGAACCATTATTACCGATAATTGCTGTAAATTTCCCTCTTTCTATTGAAAATGACACATTTTTTAATACAAAATCATCGCTTACTGGATAGCGATAAGACACATTTTTTAAATCAATCATTACTGTCATAAGAAAAACCTCCATACAAGTAGACCTATTAAGATTAGTAAATAGATTATTGGTAAAATACGGTCTGCAGTATTTTTAGTTAATTGGTGTAGGCTTGTCTTTTTTACTGGTGCTGAAAATGCACGCGATTCAAGTGTTATTGCTCGTTCTTCAGTTCCTGCTATTGAGGATAAAATAAGGGGCGTTAGTGTTGGTATAAAAGCTTTAGCGCGAACAAGTAAAGAGCCTTCTGTTTCTACACCGCGAGTTTTTTGTGCTTCCATAATTGTGTTAGCTTGACGACGCATTTCGGGAATAATTTGAAGTGTTGATAACACCACATAGGCTCCCATTGGTGGAAGACCCTTATCTTCTAAAGACTTAACAAAATCTCGTACCTCAGTTATGCGGAAAAATAATATAAATGCAGATCCTATAGCGAGAATTCGAGATGTCAATAATAGCCCATAATTCAATCCCTCTTGTTTGATTTTAAAAATTCCCCATTCCCAAAGTACATTTTCACCAGGGTAGAACAACATTTGCATAATGAATACGATGATTAATACACTCAATAATGCCTTTAAAACAATATTAAGAAATTCTTTCGTTACACCTGCAAGTATTGCAATAAGTACTAAAACAGGGAAGATAGTAAAGGCAAAAATATATCCAGGCATAATAAGTACCATTCCTAAAATAAAGAGAGAGAAATAGAATTTTGTCATTGGATGAAGTTGAAGTAAAAGATTCTGTTTCAAATAAAATACGCCCCCTTGTAAAAATAATCTCTTCCCGTTAAATTGTTTAATCAACAAGTTGAACGAGAAGAGTTGAAATCATTTCTTGTTATTACGCTTCATATATAAATCTCCATAATTCATTTTAGATAAATAGCGATCTGACATACCTTTAACGATAAAGTAAACGACTAATACAGAAACAACCTTATCCGCTACTTCAGTGATAAAGCTGGAAGAAAAAACTGCTGTCCATAATTGTTGCCCAGATGCTAAGAAAGTAGCGGTAATTAGAGAAGAGGTATTTCCTGTTGCTCCTCCAAATACTAGAACTGTTATTGGTGCAGAGACAATTACGGCTATAAAAGTAATAATGATACCGGAAACAATGGTTTTAGGTACGTTTTTGAAGAATCCGTATTTAGAAAGGTAACCTGCTCCAATACCAATCGCCATAGAAGTTAATGCATAGGGTAAATATACCGGGTTGAAAATAGCATTAATTAGGTTTGTTATAAGTCCTGCTAGTAGTGCAACCCAAGGACCTGCAATTACACCCACTAGTATCGTTCCAATAGTGTCTAAGAAAATAGGTAACCGAAGTACATTGGCTAACTGGAAACCTACTAGATTAATAGCTACAGCAATAGGAATTAGTAACATTGCCATCATATTAAAATCATCTTTAAAACTACGTTTCATACATTTCTCCCCTTTGTTATGTTATATTTAACCGATTTGACGGCTCATTATTTTAACGGCGTTCAGAAATTGTTCTACGAACTTCTCTCTGTGAACCGTATGTAATACTTTCACATTATGCGGAAGCCCAGTTCGTTGTGAATAGTCTACAACCGTTGTTCCTGCTGTAAGTCTTCCTTCTAATTCAACAGCAACGTAACAATTATCCCCATCAAATAACTCAGGTGTCAGAACATAAGATACTGCACACAAATCATGTAAACGAATCCGTTTTTCAAAATCTTGTCCATGAAAAGCTGTTTGTTTTGCTGCATTTACATAAAAACGAAGCATCTTGACTACCTTACGTGCAAAATCAGAGCCAATTTCCTCGATAGTCTTTAACTCTTCTAATGTGACATAAGCTTTATGTGTAACATCTAGTCCGCTCATCACAATTGGAATTCCGGATTGAAAAACAATTTCAGCTGCATGGGGATCAACGTAGACATTGAATTCCGTAGTTGGTGTCATATTTCCCCCAACAGCAGCTCCTCCCATATAGGAAATATATTTTATTTTTGATTTTACTTCAGGATGTGCTATTAAGAGGGCACCCACATTTGTCAGGGGACCAGTAGCTATTAGAACTATTTTTTCATCACTAGCAAATAATGTTTCTTTCATTGCTTCAATTGCATTTCGATTGCTTAAGCGAATAGTCGGTTCTGGGAAAAAGACATCCCCAAGTCCGTTCTCGCCGTGGACGTCATCAGCAATTTCGAGTTTACGAAAAAATGGATTATTTAAACCTCTAGCAATCTCAATATCTCTTTTCATGTAACTAGTAAAGGCCAGTGCGTTGTTAATTGTTTTTTCTTGCGTTTGGTTTCCGGGCTCTGTCGTGATTAATTTGATATCCAATTCCGGATGTGCGAAGGCTAAAGTTAGTGCCATAACGTCATCTATCCCAGGATCACAGTCAATAATTACAGGTATGGTCATTTATTTACACCTCATTTTATTTGTTTCGTACTTTCTCTAACGATTAATGTAGGCTCAAAGACTATAGCCTCAGATTCTTTTTTTTCTATCTCATTTATTAATAGTTCGATTGCTTTTCTTCCCATTCCGTATGTGTCTTGTCTAACTGTCGTGAGTTTTGGGATTAAAGCACTTACTAAGGAAATGTCATCAAAGCCAACTATAGATAGTTGTTCGGGAATTTGAATTCCTATTTCATGAGCTGCCTGATAAATACCACAAGCCATCAAATCATTTGCAGCAAAAATTGCTGTTACAGTGTTGTTATTTAAAAATTCTTTTGCAACTTGATATGCTTTATCCATCTGAAATCCACCAACTAAAATGAGCGAAGGTGGAATCTCTATGGAAGCTTCCATTAAAGCTCTTTGAAATCCAGATAATCTTTGTTGTGAGTTAAGAATTTCAGAAGGGCCTGTCATACATGCGATTTGAGTATGGCCAAGATCTGTTAAATGCTTACCTGCTAAATATCCACCTCTTTCATTGTCTAAAAAGACACCAGATTGTTTGTTTGCCTCTTCGCCACGATCGAATAATACGTATGGAACTTTGCCACTTTGTAATAGAACTTTGCTAGTTTGTGATAATCTATTCTTACTCGATAGAAGAATCCCGTCTACCTGTTGTTCCTTTAACAAACGTAAATAATTTTCCTCTTTTTGCAATTGATCATCTGAATTACAGATGATAAGACTATAGTTTCTTTTGTTCGCCTCATCTTCAGCACCTCTGCAAAGTTCTGGGAAAAAGGGGTTAGATATATTTGGCACAATTAAACCGAGCATACTAGAGCGTTTGGTCACTAATCCCCGTGCTAACTTATTTGGCTGGAAATTTGCTTCTTGCATTACTGCCAGAACTTTCTCTCGAGTTTCTTTTGACATTCCTTCTTCTTTATTATTCAAGACACGTGAAACTGTTGTTATCGAAACACCGGCCTCTCTCGCAATATCTTTAATCGTTAATTTCTCCATACATTTATCACCTGTTCCTACAGTTAGGAAAACGTTTTACGAAAACGTTTTCTCTAATTATAATACAGAATATTGTAAGCGTTTGCATTTGTCAATTAAATTATGAATATTTTGTGAAAAAACTTGCTATCGAGATTATATGAAAATCGCAACTAAGATATTTTTGTTTTTTTAGAAATCTTATTCAATCCTAAACTTATTTCACCGATTTCTATGAATAGGCGAAATAATACAACATCAAAAATGAAATGAAAATAAGAGAGAGGATAGTACAACAGGGAAAGAATATGGTAAGATTAAATTAGTAACAGGTACTAATATTAGGTATAGTATATTCGGATAATAATTTGGAGGTAAATATGAGAGATTTAATTCAATTAAAAGATAAGAATATTGTTGTTATGGGTGTTGCGAACGAACGAAGCCTTGCCTGGGGAGTAGCAAAGTCGCTGTATGAGGTAGGAGCAAACGTCATTTTTACTTATCGTAAAGAACGTTCTTTAGGAAAAATTGAAAAGTTATTAGTAGATAATAATTTAGAAGCGAAACTTGTTGTCGCATGTGATGTGAATAGTGACGATAGTATGAAAGCAGCCTTTGAACAGATTGGAAAAGAAGTGGGAGTAATACATGGAGTTGTCCACTCAGTTGCTTTTGCTAATGGAGAAGATTTAAAAGGTGATTTTATTAATACATCTAGAGATGGTTATGCATTTGCTCAGGATACAAGTGCATACTCTCTTATTGCTGCAGCAAGAGAAGCTGCACCTTTCATGACAGAAGGTGGCTCTATTGTAACGATGACATACTTAGGAGCAGAGCGTGTATTGGAAGGATACAATGTGATGGGCATTGCAAAAGCGTCATTAGAGGCTTCTGTTAAGTATTTGGCGTTGGATTTAGGAAAAAATAATATTCGTGTGAATGCAGTTTCTGCTGGAGCAGTTAGAACACTAGCGGCAAAAGGTATTTCTTCTTTTAATACAATTTTGCATAAAATAGAAGAAACAGCTCCTTTAAAACGAAATGTAACACAGGAAGAAGTAGGGGATATGACGGTTGCACTTCTAAGTAATCTATCAAGAGGCGTAACGGGAGAAGTTGTTTACGTAGATTCCGGATACAATATTATGGGTTAACCTCCACAAAGAGGAGAGAGTGAGATGACGAACCAAAGTGATTTTCAAAAAATCCTAGCAAAGCCAGCACAACGAGCGCTTGCAGGGGCAAATATTGAAACCTTGGAACAATTATCGAAGTACTCTGAAGCAGAAATTATGGATTTGCACGGTATTGGTCAGAATGCTTTTAAAAAGCTTCAAGAGGCACTTTCTGATAATAGATTGTCTTTTGCGCCTAAAAAATAAATAGAGTGGGATGAAGAGGGGGTTTCTTCATCCCACTCTATTTATTTTAGTGGACGATAGTTTCGGAACATTGGCCCACCGTTGACAAGGGTGCTGATTTTTCACATGTAGATTTAAATATAAAAAGTATAATCCTCTGGTAACACACGCTTTAGAAATTTTTTTGTACGCTCTTCTTTTGGACTTACGAATATTTCATGAGGTGTACCTTCCTCAACTACGACGCCTCCATCCATGAAGATAACTCGTTTAGCAACGTCTTTTGCAAAGGACATTTCATGTGTTACTACGAGCATAGTGGTTCCTTCATTAGCAATGTTTTTCATAACAGTTAACACTTCACCAACAAGCTCAGGATCAAGGGCTGACGTAGGTTCATCGAATAAAATAATATCTGGGTTTAATGCAACTGCACGTGCTATACCTACACGCTGTTGTTGTCCACCTGACAGTTGGCTTGGATAGGAATCGTATTTATCAGATAACCCAACTTTATCTAGTGCTTTCTTTCCTATCTCTACAGCTTCAACCTTTGGCACTTTGCGTCCAATGATTAATCCTTCTGTTACATTTTCTAAAGCAGTTTTATTATTAAATAGATTATAATTTTGGAAAACAAAAGCTGTTTTTTGCCGAATTATTTGAATATCTTTCTTAGAGGCAGAATGTAGATCGACATGTAAATCTCCAAAAGCTGCTTTGCCGCTATCTGCTTTTTCTAAAAAATTTATACAGCGAAGCAATGTCGTTTTTCCAGAACCGCTCGGTCCTAAAATGACAACTACGTCCCCTTTATCGATCTTCAAATCGACTCCTTTTAATATCTCGTTATTACCAAAAGACTTGTGAATATCTTTAATTTCTAACATTAGAACGCCTCCTTATCAAGCACTTGCGTATTTATACTTACGTAATCGTTTTTCATATAACTTGAACCCATATTCTACTAGGCTACAAAGGATGATATAGACGATAAAGATATCGATATATGCTTCCACATAGTTGTAGCCAACATTCGCTTCCACTTTTGCCTTTAATGTAATCTCTTGTAGGGACATGGCATAGCCGAGAGAAGTAGCTTTGATTAAGTTTACAGTTGCGGTACAAATGTTAGGTAAGGCAGCTACTAATGCTTGTGGAATAACTATTCGTCTATAGGCCTGAAAATTTGTTAAACCAACAGATTGCGCTGCTTCCAATTGACCTTTATTTACAGTGATTAATGCAGAGCGGAAAACCTCTATTAAAATTGCTGTTGTGCTAAAAGAAAAGACGATAAACGCGTACCAAATTGGATTAATTTCATATACTTTTATGTTAATTTGATACTTTTCGAACAGAGAAGTTAAAATTAACGGAACGCTAGCATAAACAATAAAAATTTGAATTATGACGGGGGTTCCTCGAACAAAAGATACATATACTTGTGAAATTCTATTTATTACAGGTACTTGATTGATTCTTGTTAATGCCAACAAAAAACCTGCAGGGAGTGCAATGAGCAATGCTACAACTGTAACGAGTAGAGTGACTGGCACACCGGATAATGCAACAAAGAACGTATCTATTAAAAATTCATAATTTAAACCTTCCGACATTTCGAACACTCCTTACGTCGTTTTAATTGTTTGCTTGCCCTTACTAAACATTTTTTCTAGTTGTGCAAAGAGTTTCTCTATTAGGATAGATAATATCCAGTAGATTAAAGCTAGTGCAATAAATATTTCTAAAGCATGAGAATTATAGTTAGCGGCAATAATTAAATTTGCTTTGCCGACTATATCTATTAATCCAATTGTATAAGCTAATGAACCTTCTTGAAGGAGCGCGATCATCCCGTTCCCAAAGTTAGGTAATGCCACAACAAGAGCTTGTGGGAAAATAATACGGCGATATGCTTGAAAGGGACTTAAACCAACACTAACAGCAGCTTCATATTGACCTTTTTCAATAGACTCATATGCAGAACGAATAACTTCCGACATAATAGCGGCAAACTGCAAAGTAAATGTAATAACTACAAATACTCCTGTATGAAGGTCCTGCAAATAAATCCCAAAGTTTTCAGCTAATGCAGGTACACCATAATACACTAAAAACAAAAGAACAATAGAAGGTGTGCACCTTAAAATAGTTGTATATAAATTAGCTAGTTTTTTACCTACTTTATTTTTCCCTAGTTTCATCGCTGCAAGGATAAAACCAAAGAAGGTTCCAAAAATAATAGATAATCCAGCTACTAGAAAAGTAACTTTCAAAAACGGAAGCAATGCTGGAAGGGAACTCCATATATAAGAAACATCAAAATATTTTTCCATTTTGCTCAATCTTCCCCCTATGCGAAATGGTAAAGGCCGTTGACGTATGCTACGCGCAACAGCCTTCATCGTAATATTGTAATTATCGTTTTACGCTATCCAATACTTCAAATAGGTCTCGACCGTAGAATTCTGTGCTAAGCTCGCTAGTTTTCTTTTGTTCTTTTAATTGTTTGATAGCTTTGTCGTATGCATCAGCAAATTCTTGTTCTTTTTTGTTGAATAATGGCCAAGTTTTAATTACTGCGAACTCGTTGTAAACAACTTCATCTTTTAAGTTGTAGTATGGACCATCTTCTGCGAGTACTTGTTTTTCAAAGACACCTTCCAATGTAATACCACCATCCACGCGTCCTTCATTCACCCATTGAACTACGTCTACTGTAAACGCATCTCCAGCTTCGAGTTTAACCGGATTGTCTGGATTTTCTTTGTTGTACTCATCAATGATTGTGTATTGTGCATTATTTGCTGCGATTGGAGCTAGTGAAAGTTCTGCTGAAGCAAAATCTTCTAATGATTTAATCTGTTCATTTTCTTTTTTCAAGACTAGACCTGTACTACTTAAACCAAGGAATTCTTGAGGGAAGATAAATTTTGCAGTACGTTCTTCCGTCCAAAATGCATTCTTAACACCTACTTGGTATTTCCCTTGTTCCACTCCAATCAATAAATCATCGCTTGTTGTTCCCACGTATTCAAATTCATATTCAGGTAGAAGCTCATCTACTAACTTCATCACTTCTACATCATAACCTGTCGCGTTTCCTTTTTCATCTTGCCATGAAATTGGTTTAGAAGCTTGGTCGTATGCTACTTTTACTTTACGTACATCTCCGTTACTTTTAGTACTGGTACTTGCGCTTGTATCATCATTTGATCCACATGCTGATAAAATCGTTACGGATGCCAATCCGACTGCTGCTAATTTTAAATACTTTTTAAATTTCATTTTCACCATTCCCCTTATTTAACTAATTATTTTTGTTTTTTTCTTCTTCCAATGCAGTTAGTGCTAGTTTTTTAATCGTCATATCATCCATCGGAGGGTTATGTAGTCCGGCTCGAACATCACGATAGTAGCGTTGTAATGGATTGGTTCTTTGCAGACTTTTCGCTCCAACTAACCGCATCGCTTTATCAACGATTGTTATAGCAGAGTTTGTCACAATATGCTTTGCAACACTTACTTCATTTGTCAGTAAATGTCTTGTAGCTTCGTTGTCATAGGAAGAAGCTGCTCCATAAATGACAAATCGTGCTTTCGTAAGCTCTAAATCTATCTCGCCAATGAGCTGTTGAACATTTGGTAACTGCGCAATAGGACCATTCAAACTATTTGGAGAATGTGTGTTAGCAAAGTTAACTGCGTAATCGCGAGCTGCTTGTGCAACTCCTAGGTAGGTAGCTGGAATATGGAGTAACCAGCCATTTATTTTCCCTCCGCTCGCAAACTCTGGCAGTTCAACTAGATCTGATTCATGGACAACTACATTATCTAATAGTAAATCGTTGCTACTTGTTCCACGCATCGATACGACATCCCATGTTTCTTCGATGGATACACCGTCTAGACTTCTATTGATTAGGAAGAAACCTACTTTTTCTTTTTCTTCTATCCAAGCAGAGGTTAAAAAATAGGAAAGAACTGGAGAAGCCGTTGTGAAAATTTTCCGACCATTTATTACCCACGTGTCTCCATTTTTTACAGCTGTTGTACCTGGGCGTCCTCCGCGGGTGGGGCTGCCTGTTTGCGCCTCACTTGCAGAACGATTTATTAGTGCACCGTTAATAACCTCATTTGCGAAAAAGTCTAATTTATCTTTTTTCCAAAGACTTTTCTCGTACAACTCACCGACAACACCTAAACTCCAACCCATAGACAAGGCAGTGTTAGCATCATAGCTTGCAAGTGTTTCTTGCAAAAGAACCATGTCATAAACAGAGAATCCTTCTCCTCCTAACTCTAAAGGTAATGTAAGGCTTGCATAACCAATCCCCACTAAGTCCTTTACATTTTCTAAAGGGAAAATGGAAAGTTCATCAATTTCTGCGGACTTACTTTTAAATTTCTCCTCAAATTGATGCAATAGATCAAGCCATTTTTTTTGTTTTTCAGTTTTGATAAATATATTACTCAACAGTGTTCGTCTCCTTTAATAAGTAACGTACTATTCTTATTGTTAAAGTATGAATTAAATGAAAAAAAATCTCTTTTCAAAACGAAAAGAGTTTCATGTATATTATGTACACTTATCTCTCAAGACGTTTCTTGCTGGATGTAGCACCATGCCATAATTAGCGGTTGCTGAAGCATCATAGGGCCAGTCCCTCTGCTTCTCTTGATAAGTAATATGGAGTTGTTGAAATGAGTTTACTACGTTAATTGAGTGAAGTCAATGCTAAATTATACAAAACAGATAGGAATTAATATATTTTGTGAATATTTTATTCAAATTAAACAAAAGATGTTTCTTCATCATTTTATGGGGAACTGTATGTATGTGATGAATTTAATAGAGGAGGAATAAGCTTGGATAAAAAAGTAAATGAGAACAGTAAAAATGAACAATTAGAACAGTTTCGTGTAGATGATAAAGATAAGTCTCTTACTACGAACCATGGATTAAAAGTTTCAGAGGATGAATTTTCTTTAAAAGCAGGCGAACGTGGTCCTACTCTCTTAGAGGATTTTCATTTTCGTGAAAAAATGACCCATTTTGATCATGAACGGATTCCAGAGCGAATTGTTCATGCTCGTGGCTATGCTGCACATGGAGTATTTGAATTATATGAATCCTTACAACCTTATACAAAAGCGAAATTCTTGCAAACACCTGGTGAGAAAACACCGGTTTTTGTAAGGTTTTCGACCGTAGCAGGATCTCGTGGATCGGGTGAGCTTGCTCGTGATGCACGTGGTTTTGCTACTAAGTTTTATACAGAAGAGGGAAATTACGATTTAGTAGGAAACAATATTCCTGTATTTTTTATCCAAGATGCCATTAAGTTTCCTGATTTAATACATGCGTTAAAACCAGAACCGCATAACGAGATTCCACAAGCTGCAACTGCGCATGATACTTTTTGGGACTTCATCGCAAACAATCAAGAGTCAGCTCATATGATTATGTGGGCGATGTCGGATAGAGCCATTCCTCGCAGTTTCCGAATGATGGAAGGGTTTGGCGTAAATACATTCCGATTTGTAAATGAAGAAGGAAAGTCCCATTTTGTAAAATTCCACTGGAAGCCAGTACTAGGTGTTCATTCAGTCGTATGGGACGAAGCACAAAAGATAAATGGGAAAGATCCTGACTTCCATCGTCGTGATTTATATGAGTCAATTGAAAATGGAAACTATCCAGAGTACGAATTTGGCGTACAGTTAATTACGGAGGATGACGAATTTAATTTTGATTTTGATATTCTAGATCCGACAAAGATATGGCCAGAGGAAGAAGTACCTGTAAAAATTATTGGTAAGATGACGTTGAATCGCAATGTAGATAATGTATTTGCAGAGACGGAGCAAGTTGCCTTCCATCCTGGTAATGTAGTTCCTGGGATCGACTTTACAAACGATCCACTTCTACAGGGACGGTTGTTCTCCTATACGGATACACAATTGATAAGACTTGGTGGCCCTAACTTTCATGAGCTACCGATTAACCGTCCAGTCTGCCCATTCCATAATAACCAACGAGATGGATATGGTAGACAAACAATTAATGTAGGAAGAGTGAGCTATCATAAAAACTCGTTAGCAGGAAATACTCCAGCTCCTGTAAGTGAAGCGGATGGTGGATATGCACACTATCAGGAGAAAATTGATGCACGCAAGGTACGTGCCCGAAGTGAAAGCTTTAAAGATCATTTTTCTCAAGCTACTCTGTTTTGGAATAGTATGAGTAGTCCCGAAAGAATTCATATAATAAATGCATTTAGCTTTGAGCTCGGAAAATGTCTAGAAATATCAGTACGTCAACAAGTATTAGAGATGTTGGCAAACGTTGACTTGGAATTGGCTACGAAAGTAGGAGAAAACCTAGGCTTAGTCGTGCAAGGGAGCGATCTTACAAAGAACAGCAAATCATCTCCAGCATTAAGTCAGCTGAATACAATGATGAAACCCGACACACGTAAAATCGCAGTGTTAGTAGGAGATGGATTTGACGCAAATCTTGCAGCTATTTTAGATAGTTTAAAAGCAAGCGGAACACAGCCCGAGGTTGTAAGTGATCATGGAGGAGCAGTTGCAGGAGCAGATGGTTCCCTGTTACCTGTAGATCATACTTTCCTAACTGCCGATTCGGTTTTATTTGATGCTGTTTATGTGGTAAGTTCGCAAGGTAAGACGGCCATGTTTAATAAAGAAGCGGCTTATTTCATCAAAGAAGCATATACTCACTATAAACCAATCGGAGCAACATTTGATGGTGAACAATTGTTAGATGAACTTAGACTGACAGGACAACTAGGTGTGCTCACAAAAGAAACCGGAAACAGCTTTGTTGAAAGTTTCGTAAATTTAATAGCTAAACACCGTTACTGGGATCGAGCAGTATAAATAAGAAAAGGCAAGTCCATCAATGGGACTTGCCTTTCCAGTTTACAATAGTTTAAGAAAACGGAATGCGACAAAACGAAAATAGATTGGTTTATCGCTTAGCCGTGCGAGGCCAAATGTAATAAGAGATGGAAATGACAAAATCAATGCCAAGCACGATACTCCAAACCTTTAATGTACCTGACAAAGCCTCAGATCTTGAAGGATCATCGATTAAATAAATTAAAACAAGGAGCAATCCTCCGCCAATAATATAGGCGAGGAGATGTTGAAGAGTACCTAACATCGAATGCTTCGCGTATTCTAACCCCGTTTTACGAACTGGTTTGGTTCCTTGCCTTTTTATATAATACAGAAACTTCTCATCCGCCCATCGAATCATACTTTTTCCAAAGGCAATTGATGTTCCTAGATAAATCGCTGCAATAGCATGCGCCATCGTTGCAGTTGCCCCATTGTATAAATCAGTAGCTGTAATAACGAGAAGAATCAAATCAATTAATGGGGTAAGAGCAAGAAAGAAAAGTCCAAGTCGTTCACGTTTTAATATATATCTAGTTATTAGTCCAAGTAAAATAACGACCCAAAATCCTACTTCACAAGCAATAATCGTCCATGCAATGATATTCAAGTCAACACCTCTTTCAAAATATTTCTAGTTTCATTATAGATGAACCAGACCGAAATGGCTTTACTTATTCATACGTTTTTGTTATATTCTGATAAACAAATATCCACATATGCTATGAAGAGAAAAGTAAAATGATGTTGTTTTTTTAAAAGAGAGCTTTGTTTGCTGAAAAAAAGCAAAAAACACTTATTTGAAAGTGGTCTCTGAGCTTCGTACTGAACGTATTACTTAGTATACTAGTAAGCTACGACAAGAATCAGCACTTGTTATAAATGCTGGAGTATTAGTTTTTGATACTCACTAAGGTAGACAACTGGAGTTGTTTATAAATTTAGGTGGTACCACGAGTTTAACCTCGTCCTTTTTAGGACGGGGTTTTTTGTTTTTAATTTAAGTTTAAAAGGAGATGTCAGAATGAGTATTTTTATTGGAGGAGCTTGGCCTTATGCAAACGGCTCGTTGCATTTAGGACATATTGCTGCATTATTACCAGGAGATGTATTGGCACGGTATTATCGTTTAAAACGAGAAAAAGTCCTTTATGTATCAGGGAGTGATTGCAATGGAACACCTATTTCCATTAGAGCAAATCAGGAAGGGGTGACAATAAAAGAAATCGCAGATCGCTTTCATAAAGAGTTTGAAGAATGTTTTGCAAAGTTAGGTTTTTCTTATGATTTATACACTCGGACAGACGGAGAATTCCACCATCAGATTGTCCAAAAAATATTTTTACAATTGCTCGAGAACGGTTATGTCTATAAGAAAGAGATTGAGCAAATGTATTGTGAGTATGATCAACAGTTTCTTCCGGATCGATATGTGGAGGGAATATGCCCGAATTGTTTTCGTCCTTCAAGAGGGGATCAGTGTGATAATTGTTCAACGATATTAGATCCTTTAGATTTAATTGATCCAAAGTGCAAAATATGTGGAAATGAACCAATCGTGAAATCCACTGAACATTTTTACTTTGCTCTTAGCCAATTTCAAAAGGAAATACAGTCATATGTGAATAATGCTAAAACAGAAAGAAAATGGAGAGAAAATGCATTAAATTTATCGGAGAGATATCTGCATGAAGGTCTTATAGATCGAGCAGCATCAAGGGATTTACCGAATGGAGTTAGCATTCCTGTGGAAGGATACGAAAATAAGAAGGTCTACGTTTGGATAGAAGCAGTATCAGGTTACTATTCTGCCTCAAAGGAGTGGGCATCTCTTCATGGAAAAAATGACGAACAATTTTGGAATGAATATACAAAATCCTACTACGTCCATGGGAAAGATAATATTCCATTTCACACAATCATCTGGCCTTCCATTCTACTAGGGATTAACAATAACGCGCTACCGACACATATCATCTCCAATGAGTATTTAACATTAGAGAAAAAGAAGCTATCAACAAGTAAAAACTGGGCTGTATGGGTTCCGTATATTTTAGAGAGGTATGACCCAGATTCAATAAGATATTTTCTAACAATTAACGCTCCAGAAAATAGAGATACTGACTTTTCTTGGAGAGAATTTATATTTAGTCACAATTCCGAGTTATTGGGTGCATACGGTAACTTTGTCAATCGTACATTAAAATTTATTGAAAAATCTTATGCTGGAACTATTTCAACGGGAAGTATAAATAGAGACCTATTAAAAAAAGTAGAAAATTTGTATGTTATTATTGGAGATTTAATTGAAGATGGACATTTTAAAAAAGCGATCGAAGAGGTCTTTGAGTTTATAAGATTTGCGAATAAATATTTTGATATGGAGCAGCCATGGAAGCAATTGAATGAAGACAAAGATTCTTGTGATAATACATTAGTCACTAGTGTTTTCATCATCTCGAATCTTGCTCAACTACTAGAGCCTTTCTTACCGTTCTCTAGTACGACCGTTAAAGAAATGTTGAATCTAGACGATTTTAATTGGAATATTATTCGAAGAAAAAGTTACTCATTGAAATTTGTAAAGCCACTATTTGAACGCTTAGACATTAAGTTAATAGAGGAAGAATTAAACTATTTAAATAGTCAGGTTCATATAGATATTCATCCGTCATGAAATTTGCTTATGAGACTATGTCAAGGGTGTGCCTTGCACGCAGCAAGAGCGCGCAAGAAGCGACTCATTCTGCGGAGGTTCGCGTAGCGTGCGGCAAGCGCACATCTGAGTTCTTTTCTTCATAAAAACACTCAAAAAAAAAACCCCTATTCAGCTAGAGGTTCGAAGTAAGGTATTATAAGCTCTTTCAAGAGCGGAAAATGTACTTTCTATACAATCGTGGGTTTCAGTTATGAGGCTATCTATATACGTTATTACAAAACGATTTTTATGATAACGTACAGATAGAAGTGGCGTTTGGTCTGGGTTCTTAAGAGTTAAAGTGACGTTACTATTACTAAACTTTTGCAACGTATCAAGCATTATTCTGGTGTGACACAATGACATATAACAATAGTCTCCTCTCTATAAAGGGGATATGACTAAGGAAAGTCTAGTAGTCCCATACTATTTGCCATACTCTTAACTTAACACACTATTTGTACATTGTATATAGGCGGAAAATTTTAAATAGTCAAGTTTCTTGGAGTGGGTTAACTGTAAATACAATTAAACTAATCGCGATGAGACCGAAGAACGTAGTTATTTCATTCCGTTTTGTTCTCTTCTTTGAAGCAAAAATATTTTAGGAAGTTCAAATGACGAATAATAGGTTATATTAATAAAAACAAGAGAATTATAGGAGGAACTTGGATGCATTATGTAATTATTGGTGGAGATGCAGCCGGTATGAGTGCTGCAATGGAAATTGTTCGTCAAGATTCAACTGCTAAAATTACAACGCTAGAAAAAGGTCATATATATTCATATGGTCAATGTGGTCTACCTTATGTAGTAGGGAAACATGTCCCGTCATCAACCGATGTGATTGCAAGAAGTGTAGAGATGTTTCGGAGCAAATACGGAATAGATGCCAAAACAGGATATGAAGTAACAAGTGTTGATCCACTAACTAAAACAGTATCCGGAAATATTCTTCAAACGAGAGATATATTTTCCTTAAAATATGATAGACTCCTTATCGCTACCGGGGCAAGTCCAGTTATACCTGACTGGGAAGGAAAAGATTTAGCAGGTATTCATACAATCAAAACCATTCCAAATACGGAAGCAATAATTGCAGATCTAAAACAAGTAAACCATGTGACAATTATCGGTGGAGGTTATATTGGTCTCGAGATGGCTGAGAATTTTGTAGGCATTGGGAAAAAGGTACGAATAATTCAACGTAGTAACCAATTAGCGAATATTTTTGATGAAGATATGTCAGGGATTATTCTCCAAGAGGCAATAAAACAACAGGTTGAAGTTATTTTGAATGAAGAAGTACAATCTTTTTCTGGGAACCATCGTGTAAACACTGTTATAACAGATAAAAGAAGCTATCATACGGACTTAGTTTTAATAGCAGCTGGTGTTAAACCGACGACAGATTTTCTAAAAGATACAGGAATACAAACAATACCTAATGGAGCAATAATCGTAAATCGTCACTTGGAAACAAGTATTCCCGATATTTATGCAGCTGGAGATTGTGCTACTCATTATAATAGGGTTAAACAAAAGGACGATTATGTTCCGCTTGGTACCACAGCAAATAAACAAGGCAGGCTAGCTGGATTTAATATGATGGGACAAAAAAGAGAGTTTAAAGGAATTGTTGGTACTTCCATAATGAAATTTTTTGATTTATCCCTTGGTAAAACAGGGCTCTCCGAAAAAGAAGCTAAACAACTTGGTATCTCCTACGAAACCCATTTGCAACAAGTAAACGACATCGCTGGCTATTACCCTGGAAAGGAAGAAATGCAGATTAAATTGATTTATCGGAAAGATAATCAATTACTTCTTGGAGGTCAAATTGTTGGGGGGAATGGAGTAGATAAACGAATAGATGTGCTTGCAACAGCTCTTTTTCATCAAATGAGCATTTCTGATTTATTAGATCTAGATCTTGCTTATTCCCCACCTTTTAATGGAGTCTGGGATCCATTGCAACAATTGGCGAAGCGAGTACGTAAAAAATAAGACTTGACGATTTTTTCATTGTTGCATATACTAAACAAAATAATTTAACATAAGCGAAGAAAAGGACTTGATTCATTTATTTTTTCTTTTTTTAGAGAACAGGGTCATTGGCTGAGAGCCCTGAAGGAAAAAGAATGTTTTACCACCTTGGAGCTATTATGGGGAATCAAAACCATAGTCGGGAAACCGTTATCTTTTATGAGCGCAATATTTTTGGTGTTGCAAAATTAGGGTGGAACCACGACCACACTCGTCCCTTTACCGGGATGGGTGTGGTCTTTTTTTTATACCTAAACATCAACAGTAATAAATATCAGAGCCTATAAATTAAATAAGTTTTAAGCGAAGAAGAGGACATGAACTATTCTTTCATTTCTTATCAGAGAACAGGGTCATTGGCTGAGAGCCCTGAAGAAAGAAGAATGATTTACCGCCTTGGAGCTATTATGGGGAAAGTAAAACCATAATCGGGAAACCGTTATCTTCTATGAGCGCAATACTTTTTGTATTGCAAAATTAGGGTGGAACCACGACCACACTCGTCCCTTTACCGGGATGGGTGTGGTCTTTTTTTATATCTGTTTAGTTGGATGTTTAACCCAACTGAATCAATTTAAAATCTCTGGCAAATGTCACAGATTTTTAAAACCGGATGCAATGTGAATTTTATCAAATAGGAGGAGTTTTTAATGTCAATTAAAGCGGAAGAAAGAATCAGTCATCAAAAGTTAGGTCAGCAATTAGAGTTATTTATGTCAAGTGATGAAGCACCAGGAATGCCATTTTATTTGCCAAATGGGATGGTGTTACGTAATGAACTCGAAGGCTTTTGGAGAAAAAAGCATCGAATAGCAGGGTATCAAGAAATAAAAACACCGATTATGATGAAGCAAGAACTATGGGAGAAGTCTGGTCATTGGGATCATTACCACGAAAATATGTACTTCTCCCAAGTAGATGATCAAAAATATGCAATAAAACCGATGAATTGCCCAGGTGCAGTGCTCATCTTCAACAGTAAAAGAAGAAGCTATCGTGAGCTTCCTATACGTTACGCAGAACTAGGTTTAGTCCACAGACATGAGTTATCGGGTTCTTTAAATGGACTTTTACGCGTTAGAGCTTTTACACAAGATGATGCGCATCTCTTCGTCCGTGAAGATCTGATAGAAAGTGAAATCGATAAGGTGCTTGATTTGGTGGATGAATTTTATTCCGCTTTTGGCTTTAGTTACAAAATAGAACTTTCCACTCGTCCAAAAGATTTTATGGGAGCAGTAGAAGCTTGGGAACAAGCAGAGCATGCTTTAGAGTCGGTTTTAAAGAATAAGAACCTAGAGTACCAAATTAACGAAGGGGATGGAGCCTTTTACGGACCCAAAATTGACTTTCATATACTTGATTCACTCGGACGTAGCTGGCAATGTGGAACTGTTCAACTCGATTTTCAAATGCCTGAAAAATTTAATTGTCAGTATATTGATGAAAACAATGAATTACACCAGCCGATAATGATTCACCGTGCAATTTTTGGCTCTATTGAGCGCTTCATAGCAATACTTATCGAACATTTCCAAGGGAGTTTTCCACTTTGGTTAGCACCTGTTCAAATCAAAATTTTGCCGATAGCAGATGCACATGTTTACTATGCAGAAAAAGTGAAAGAGCAGCTTGAACAAGAAGGCTACCGTATAGAAATAGATGACCGCGTGGAAAAAATAGGATTGAAAATTCGAGATGCTGCTTTGCAAAAACATCCTTATTTGCTTATTGTCGGAGAGCAGGAAATGGTGAACAACAAAGTCTCTGTGAGAAAACATAAGGTTGGTACTATTGGTGAAATGGACCTTGAGGAATTAATTGATCGCTTAAAGGAGAAATGAAAATAAACATGATTCCCCCTCAGACAGAGGAAATTTTCATGATGTTAACGAATGGAATAGGAGAGGGGGATATCATGAAAAGTTTAAATAATCGTCTATCGAGAAATTTGCAGGAATTTACTCAATTGTATACAAACGAACTTAATAATACTTTAAATGGGGATTTAATAGAAGGTGTCTATTTATATGGTTCTATTGCGTTAGGAGCATTTAATGAGTATAAGAGCGATATTGATTTTATCGTTTTATTAAAACGACCTGCTAGTGTGCAAGAATTGACCTCTATTAAAGAGATTCATACAAAAATGAATACTAATCACTTTGGAAATAGAATGGACGGTGTTTACCTCCAAGCAAATTTAGTAGGTAAAATAAACGAAGAACAACCTTTTTATCCTTATTGTGAGGAAGGAATAATAGATGTAGGACATTGGGATGTTAATCATATTACATGGTGGGTCTTAAAAAAACACGGCATTACATTGCAGGGTAAACGAATTGAAGATTTAGAAATTCCTACAAACTGGGAAGACGTTATGAAAACATTAAATTATAATATCAATCATTATTGGTTTGATAAGACGAAAGAAGTCGATAACTTTTTGTCTGACAACATGATAGAGTTCACGACTACTACGATTTGTAGAATTATATGCTCTCTAGAGAAAAAGGATATTTTTTCGAAAGATGCAGCAGTTAATGAATGTCTGAATATCCTTCCGGAAAGATGGTATCCTTTGTTAAAAGAGGGAGCCCGAATAAGAACAGAAAGCATTACGAAATCACTGTTCTTCAGTAATAGGATAAGAGCAGAAGAGTGTCGAGATTTTATTTTATTTGCACATCAGTTGTGCAATGAAAAATTTTTTGTGGAGGTGTAAGGAATGGAAATAAAAATGCTATCACCAGAAGATGCAAGTGCCTACTGGGAATTGAGATTAGAAGCTTTACAGCTGAATCCTGAAGCTTTTGGGACTAGCTATGAGGAAGCAATACAAAGAACGAATCCTATTGAACTTGTGGAAAAGAATCTTCAAGCAGAAGGAAATTATACATTTGGAGCTTACTACCACGAGAAACTTGTAGGTATGGTGACATTAGTTCAGGAAAGGGGATTAAAGTTAAGGCACCGTGCAAATATTTATGCAATGTACGTAAGTCCCCAAGTTCGAGGTCAAAGTGTTGGAAAAGCCTTACTAGTGGAAGCCATAAACAAGGCGAAAGCCATCAAGGAAATTGAAAAAATTAACCTCTCAGTTGTTTCAACGAATGAAGCAGCAAAAAACTTGTACTCACAATTAGGATTTACCATATTCGGAGTAGAGGAAAAGGCATTGAAAATGAATGATACATATTTTGACGAAGATCATATGGCACTTATTATAGATAAGGAAGAACAATGTAGAGACTGAAAAGAAAATCAACAATGAAAAACCAATTGTTTATAATGATAAGTCTTCCTAAAGAGATTGACTTATCCAATTAAAAGTAAAAATAGTAGATATATGTTTAAGGAATTGTTTATAAGGCAAGAACCATCACGATGACTCCTGTGGGAACAGCTTGAGCAGAAGACCCCGCAGGAAAGACACTGGCCGAACTTTATTTGGCCAGTTTCTTTGCGACGAGTAACCGCAGGAGCACATGTTTTTGCAGTGACGAGGAGGCTGAAGCCAAGCCCACGGAAAGCGAAGTGGTGGTCCTTGCCGAATTTATTACTCAACTCTATACACCTAACATAGAGTATGTCTACAGTCTGAAAACCGCTAGATAGCGGTTTTTTTTTGTTTCCATCTTCTTATCCATTTCCACATTAATAGAGCTGTTATGGCACCTGCGGTATCAAGCATTACATCTTGAGCGGTTGCTGTGCGTCCACTTGTTAATGACTGGCGGAATTCATCTGTAACAGCGAAAAGGAATGTCAAAATAACTGCAGAAAGTGTTCGGTATTTAATATTAGGCAAAGCAGCATAAATAGCAAGTGCAATAAATCCAAAATAAAAGAAATGAGTGGCTTTTCGAATTAAAAATTCAACAAAAGCATAATATCCACGTTCTTCAATAGAAACTAAAATGCCCCAATAGGGAATTTGTAAATAGGACAGAATGGATTCTAGTGGTTTATTCGGAAGCCACGTTTTAAGAGTGGATTCAAGGGATTGCTGTTCCGCTGTTTGTCCAGATGAAATGAATACAATAATAAGTAAGATTAGTAAGGGAATAATTTTTTTCATAATAAAACCTTAACATATAATTTGAAAGTTTGGGTGGTTACAGGAGAAGTTTGGAGTTTCTTGGCTTTGAATTTAGCCCAATAAATCGTAATCGGATAATAAATAGGAATTATCGGATAATAATCCTTAACAATCGGATAATAATCCTTAATAATCCTTAATAATCCTTAATAATCGGATAATAACATCACATAATCGGATAAAAAACCCGACGAGTATCTAGAAATTACTCATCGGGTTTTCAAGTTACTTAATAGGAATCCAAATCTCAGAGTAATAATCAGGATTCGATGGATTCTCATTGGAATAGACTTCTAACTCAGGTGTTCCTGCTTGCTCATAAGAGTTAGAAGGAAACCATTCGGAGTAAATTTGCTTCCATGTATTTTGCATTGCATCTGGCATTGGACCGTGAACCTCAAACACTACCCATTTCGAAGCAGGAATCTCCATAGCTTCTAGGTTTTCTGGTACGTCACCTACATGGCTCGTTGCAATCCAATAATCAATTAAGCTGTTATCTTTAAAATTTTCATCTGCAACACAAACCCCTAGCACACCATCGATTGCACCATTGTTTAACTGGAACAGTAAATCATCCGTTCCGTCTCCGTTCACTTCATCCCAAAATAAAGGGATACCTTGTGTGTTCTCACCATTTTTGCAATTGTACGTTCTTTTCAATCCAACCACTTGGAAACTGTCTTTCTCCACGATTTTATACTTCATTGGTTCTGCTCCTTTCAAGCTTACCTGGATTATCAGGCGATTGTATGATTGTAATTTTCCTTGCATCTTACGTGCTTCACTCGGCGTCAAGTTGTGTTGCTTACGAAAGGCTTTTGTGAAAGCTTCAGGAGTGTCGTAGCCATATTTGTAGGAGAGATCGATAATTTTATTATCCGTGTTCATTAATTCCTGCGCGGCTAATGTTAGTCTTCTCCGTCTGATATAATCCGAGATAGACATATCTGTTAAGATAGAAAAGGTTCGCTGGAAATGAAACACGGAGGAATTTGCTTCTTTTGCAATTTTCTCCATTGATAACTCCTCTAGTAAGTTTTCCTCCATATAATTAATTGCTTTTTGAATCGACTCTACCCAACCCATTGTACTCACTCCTTGTATTCATCATAAGCAATAACTAGTAACCCATCCTGTCATTTTGTGCTTACTTTGGACTGTTTTTTTAGCTTAAAGTATTTCAACTATTTCTTTTGGACGAACATCTAGTGTAGGAAGGTCCTCTATGTTGACCCAAATCGGTTCGTAAGTTCCACGTTGGACCGAAGTTTGTGTGTATTCTTCACCAGTTCCTGCCCCAAAAGTGCCACCAATAATATCGGCTAAATAATAATATTGTCTTCCGTTTTGCTCTAATACTTTTAGTTGACGTTTAATTTGAACGTGTACGCCTAATTCTTCGAACGTTTCTCTTATTGCAGCTTCTTCAGGAGTTTCACCGCTTTCAATGCCTCCACCTGGAAACACATAATAAGTGATATGTGGTTTAGTCCTTTTAATTAATGCAACACGATCATTTTCAATAATGACAGTTGCTCCTCGATTTCTCATGTCAATACCCCTTGTTTCTTTTTATTTAGTAGTAAAATTATAACAATAATTGATTGAAATAGGTGACAATAATGAATGTAAATATATCTTTACATTTAAAAAATAATATTTTATTCTATATGTAAAGATATCTTTACTTTTTTTGGAGGCAAGAGATGACGAAGGTAATTAATCATATTAAGGAAATTCGATTACAAAAAGGAATCACACAGATTCAGATGGCAGAGGATTTGCAAATTACAAGACAAACAATAACGGCAATTGAGAACAATAAATACAATCCCAGTTTAGAGCTTGCGCTAAAACTGATTAAATATTTTGATGTACCAATTGAGAAATTGTTTTACCTAAGGGAGAGTGAAAAATGAAGAAACGCTATGAAGTCATTATTTATGCAGTTGTAATAGGTTGTATGTTTATTGGTGGGTTACTTGGTGTTTATCTTGTTGGAAAAGAAGAGGGGAACTTTAGTTTTGATTTACTGATCCCTATAACAGTAGGCATAGTTGGTGGTTTCATCATTTTCCTACTTATTTCGAAATGGCGTCAGAAACGGAATGGAAAAATGCCTGATGTGGATGAACGTACTCTATTATTAATGAAAAAATATTTTTCGATTGCCCTATATGTTGTTCTTTTAGGCGGTGGTGCTCTTCTACTCATTCTATTCGCAATGGGTGTAGAAACAATTGAAACAGGTATGCTTATTGTTTATATGATGGTGGTATATTTTCTAATAGGAATTGGGGTATTTGTTACAAAACTAATATAGAAAGGATGAAATTAGAAATGATTAACGTGTTATTTGTATGTCTAGGGAATATTTGTCGTTCTCCAATGGCTGAAGCGGTGTTTAAACATTTAGTTGAAAAAGAGAATTTAAATGAAAAGATTCAAGTAGATTCTGCCGCAACGAGCTCATGGCATATTGGTGATCCCCCACATAAAGGGACGATTTCCAAACTAAAAGAATATAACATTTCAACAGAAGGAATGGTCGGTCGACAGTTAGAGAAGATTGATTATGAAAATTTTGACTATATTATTGGGATGGATGCGAGTAACGTGACAAATATTCGAGAGATACTTGGTCAACCAGATCACCCGAAAATAATACGTTTTTTAGATTTAACAGATCACAAAAAAGATGTACCCGATCCTTATTACACTGGAGACTTTCAAGAAACGTATGACCTTGTAATAGAGGGATGTCACGCACTATTAAATAGTATAAAGTCGAATCACGAAGATCAGTTCAATTGACTGTTCGGAGGAGTTAAGAAAAAGTATGGGAGTTGAGTAAATGAAACCAGATATTTTTAAGGTAATAAGAACTCTTGAATTATTCTCGAATGAAGCAATTATTAGATGGACAAAAGCTTTTGATAAAAATATCGGACTTTCCCCAATTCTTGTTTTAGCAGAATTAAGAAAAAAAGGACCGCAAAAGTCAACTGTCTTGGCGTCTACTTTGGGATATACGCCTGGTGCGATTACAAACACTTCTACAAAACTGGTGAAGGAAGGTTATGCAGAGAGAGTTTATAATGAAGAAGATCGAAGAAATGTTTTAATTAGTATCACTCCTAAAGGAGAAGCCCTACTCCAAGAAGCAAGGAAAAAAGGGGAGGAACTACATATGGAACTCTTCCAAGTATTAAATGACGAAGAGCTTCAACAGCTGTTGACTTTATATGAAAAAATATTGAAAAATCTGGATCATGAGGAGAAATAAGTGGTTGAGTATGCCTGTAATAAAACATACAACGTATATTATGGCTCCTATAGCTAGGTGCTTTGATTTAGCTAGAAATGTTGAGATTCACACTAAAACTACGGCAAAAACAAATGAAAAGGCGGTTGCCGGCGTGAAAACTGGACTGCTCAATTTGGGTGATAGTATCACTTGGGAAGCAACTCATTTTGGTTTTAAACAAAAATTGACTGCTAAAATAATTGAAATGAACATGCCATTTAGATTTGTAGATGTAATGGTAAAAGGAGCATTTCATTCATTTACGCATACGCATGAATTTGTCGAATGTGATACGGGAACAAAGATGACTGACACATTTGAATATAAAGCTCCTTTCGGGTTTGTAGGAATAATTGCAGATAAATTGTTTTTAGAAAAATACATGAGAAATTTTATATTAGTTAGAGCAGATGAGTTGAAGAAAATTGCAGAAACAAAACATGTTTAGGGAGGAAAGGTGCTTGGACTATATTTATTATGAAAGAATACCAAAAGCTTCCGTACTAAATGGGATAATGGATTTACATGAGCATGTTTTTGAAGGGTCGCAGCTTCGTGAAGAGAAATTAGCAGAAAAAGAAAATATGATAATCTTTGTTGCTTGTGATCGAGAACGGGTTGTTGGATTTAAAATTGGATATAAATATTCAAGCGATACCTTTTATAGCTGGTTAGGTGGTGTTCACACTGACTATCGGGGAAATGGAATTGCATCCGAGTTAATGCGGAGACAGCATGCACTTATTAAGTCGTTGGGTTACATAAATGTACGAACTATTTCTCGAAATATTAAACGCGAAATGCTTATATTAAATATTAAGTTAGGTTTTAACGTAATAGAAACTTTTGTGAGTGAAAAAGGGAAACATAAGATTGTGTTGGAAAAAGAGCTCTAAGTATCCTAAATTTAATTATAGAATTTTTACTATTAATTACAGATAAATATAAAATAATGGTATTTTATTAGGGTCTTTATCAATAATACTAAACAACTATTAAAAATTTTAGGAATCATTCACATTTTTATGGTATTTTTTACAATAAAAATATATTTATTTTAGCCTAAAGCTGTGTTTTAATATGAGAATGAATACTGATAATGTGGTGTGAACACTGATGATAACATAGGTTTTGTCCCGTTAGCCAATATTCCGCATTTAAAAAAATTCTTATGTTGAACGGGAGAAAAAAGATGGGTATTTTAAGGAATTTAAAGGTTACTCAGAAGTTACTAGTGTTAATAGGAATTGGAGCACTAGCATCCTTATGTATAGGCTTAACAGGATTTAACTACGTTAAAGAAATGGCACAAAAATCAGAAGTAGTTTATAACCAATTATTAAAACCTACTCAATGGCTTGGCGAAGTGAGATATGAAAATGCTAGAATTGATAGTAATCTACTGAGCATCACATTAACAGATGATCCTAAAGATAATGCTCAGTTGAAAGCTAGTATGGATAAATCAATTGAAAACGTCATATCACAAATGAACAAATTTAAAGAAATTGCTCAAACAGAACGAGAAATAGAATCTATAAATCAATATGATCAAGATGTAGCAGATTTAACTGAATCAAGGGATGAAATGATTAATTTTGCAATGAAAAATGAAAACACAAAAGCATATGATATATATAAAAGAGAAGTAGGTGAAAAGAGAGAGGCTATCGATCAAACACTAATGACTCTTCAACAATATAATCTTGAATATGCAGAAGAAATTAATAAACAAAATCAGGATGATATCAAACAAGCGATAATCATGTTATGTGTAATATTAGTTGCAAGTATGGTTATTTCAGTTTTTGTAGGACTAATTGTTATGAAGATGATTGTAAGACCGACAAACGAACTAAAAGAACTTCTTTCTAAAGCTGAGGCTGGAGACTTTACTGTTCATGGTAGTTATCGATCGAAAGATGAGCTAGGAGTATTAACAAATTCCTTTAATCAAATGATTAGTGGGGTAAGAGGAATTATACAGACTGTTGCTGAAACCTCTCAACAAGTTGCTGCGGCTTCCGAGCAGCTTACCGCTAGTGCAGAGCAGACTTCAGCTGCTACACATCACGTTGCTAATGCTATTGAGGAGATTGCTACAGGTGCTGAACATTCAACTAGTAAACTTGAAAATAATTCAAGTGAATTACAAGATGTGTTAAATGGAATTAATGTAATAGTAGAAGGTTCAAGTAAAATTTCTGACCTAGCTAAAGATACATCGAAAGAAGCAGAAGAAGGAAATATGATTGTAGCAAACAATTTACAACAAATGAGTAATATTCAATCTTCTGTTCAGAAATCACATGAGGTAATATCTTCTTTATCCCACCAATCAAATGAAGTGGGCAAAATTCTTGATGTTATAAATGATATTGCAGCTCAGACTAATTTACTTGCTCTCAATGCAGAGATTGAAGCTGCCCGTGCGGGTGAGCATGGTAAAGGTTTCGCAGTTGTTGCAGATGAAGTAAGAAAGCTTGCAGAACAATCTATGTCGTCAACCAAGCTTATCGCTGAAATTATTACTAGCATTCAATATAATTCAAATGAATCCGTACAATTTATGGGAGAAGTAATGGACAATGCTAAAGAAGGAATGCAAATCACTACTGAAACTGCAGAGAAGTTTATGCAAATACTAGAAAAAACAAGAAATATCACTCCTCAAATTGAAGAAATGACGTCTACTGTCCAAGAGATTTCAAGAAGTACACAATCTGTTTCTGATACAGCAGAAGAACTAGCAGCATTTGCACAAGAAAATGCTTCAAGCTCTGAAGAAGTGGCAGCTTCTACAGAACAGCAATTGGCCTCAATGGAAGAAATCAGTAGTTCTTCTAAAGTGTTAGCTAAAATGGCTGAAGATCTGAATGAATTAGTAACCAAATTTAAAATTTAAATAATTGTATTACACACGCAAAAAGGGCATTCCTATTCAGAATGCCCTTTTTCTATTTCTCTACCATCATATTAATTATTTTTTTTACATATTTCATCGTACGTTCATGTGCTTCTTGAGGAGAATAGTAAGCGCGATTATTTAGTAAGTTGGAGAACATACCTTGCCAAACCAAGTTAGTAAGCTCATTCAATTCTTCTGCTTTTTCTTCACTTAGGATACCCGCAGCCACTATTCCGCTTAAGGCAAAACGTCCACGGGAAGAGATATTTCTATCAAATAATAATGGATGTAGTTCTTCAGGTATTTCTAACAAATCAGATGGATAGAGCTCATAATAACGATCGAGTAGATTTTCAGGGTTATCCCCTAAGTCCATAAGAAAAACTGCATTGAAAATATCTGGATTATTAAAAGAGTATTCACTATAACATTCCCAAGCAACAACGTACTTCTGAATAAGATCTTCTTCTTTTTTTATCTCTTTTGTTACCTTTGATAAATATGGCTTCAGAAACTTAAAGGACGCGAAAAAAAGAAGATGAGAGAATTCGCTGAAATAGTTATAAATAGTTGCGCTATTATAGCCTGCTTTTTCTGCGACATTTCGTATCGTTACTTGTTGAAACCCTTCTGTTTTAATTAGTTCTTCCGTTGCATCGATAAAATATGTCCACATTCTTCTGCGCTTTATTTCTTTCTTATTCATTTACAAAATCACACCTATCTAGATTAAAGAAAAAATTTTCAGAAAATATATTGATGCCCTTATTATACCATGATACAATGTCAAAGTAATAAAATATAATCATGATTATATTTTAATCATGATTAATAAAAAGGGCAAAAGGGGAAATAAAATGGAAAAGGAAATGGAAAAAGTCAAAATTGATTCATTAGTTTTTTGGTCTTCATTAATTGTAATCGCAATAGCAATAGTCTCGTTAGTTGTTTTTAAAGATTCAGCGGAACCATTAATGAATAGTATTTTAAAAGGAATTACCCATCAACTCGATTGGGCATTTCAATTTTTAACTTTTGGTTTATTCATTATGCTAATGTGGCTTGTTTTTAGTAAATATGGAAATGTAAAACTAGGGGAAGAAGCACCTGAATTCTCGACTTTTAGTTGGGGAGCAATGCTTTTCTGTGCAGGTATGGGGACAAGTATCATGTTTTGGTCAATGATGGAGCCTATCTACTATTATATGGGTCCACCATTTGGTATAGAGCCACTAAGCAACGAAGCGGCAAACTGGTCTGTTGCATATGGAATGTTTCATTGGGGGATATCAGCATGGTGTCTATATGCAATGCCCACTGTAACGATCGCTTATTCGTTCTTCGTGAAAAAGAATCATTCTTTAAAAATCAGTACTGCGTGTAGAGGAATATTAGGAAAACATGCAGACGGCTTTCTTGGTCAAGCAATTGACATTTTAGTTATTTGGAGTCTTGTTGGAGGTCTTGGAACTTCACTTGGTCTGGGAGTACCAATGGTTTCTACAGTAATCGGTGAAGTTTTCGGAGTACAACAGTCCATGACATTAAGTATTGTTATTATTGTGATTTGGACAGTGATTTTCTGTGCGAGCGCGTATTTGGGGTTATATAAAGGAATTCGTAAACTTAGTGATTGGAATGTATACATGGCACTTGGTCTTGCGATATTTGTGTTAATTGCAGGACCAACCTTATTTATCCTTTCCAACTTTACAAATAGCTTTGGAATTATGCTTCAAAACTTTGCAATGATGAGTTTTTATACAGATCCTATTAACAAAAGTGGATTCCCACAAGCTTGGACAGTTTTCTACTGGGCATGGTTTGCAGCTACGGCTCCATTTATGGGACTTTTTGTAGCTCGAATCTCAAGAGGACGTACGATTAGAGAGCTTATTACACATATTTTACTTTGGGGATCACTTGGTAGCTGGATATATTTCGGAGTATTTGGTGGCTACACAATTAACCTTCAATTGACAGATAAATTGAATGTCGTGGATGTATTGAATAACGAAGGAGGTCCAGCTGCAGTTGTCGCAATCTTAAAAACATTGCCTCTAAGTGAGATAGTATTACCTTTCTTTATTGTTCTTGGTTTTATCTTTTTGGCAACTTCCCTCGATTCTGCAACATATATATTATCTGCTATAGCGACGAAAAAGTTGGAAGGAACACAAGAACCGGCACGTTGGCACCGTATGCTTTGGGGGGCAATTTTAGCGGCGATTGCTGTAGCTCTTCTTCTGATTGGTGGATTAAATGTTATTCAAACTTCTTCAGTTATTGTATCTGTACCAGTAATAATCGTCTATTTGCTACTCGCAACTTCTTTGATTCGTTGGCTAAAAAAGGATTACCCAAATGGAGTGATTAAACCTTTAAAGGAGGAAGAGTAAATGGTTTTCAATGTTCGTGAAAGCACAAGAACGATCAAAAGAGAATTTCCGTTTGAAGTAGAAGTGACAGATCATATATGGATTCCGATGTCAGATGGGACTCGGCTATCTGCTAAGCTTTGGATTCCTAAAGCTGCATTGACTAATCCAGTACCAGTCATTTTAGAATATATACCTTATAGGAAGAATGAATTTACTGCTTTACGTGACTCCATTCGTCATCCTTATTTTGCAGGGCATGGCTATGCATGTATGCGAGTTGACATGAGAGGTTCAGGGGATTCTGAAGGGATATTATATGATGAATACTTAAAACAAGAGCAGGATGATGCTATAGAAATTCTGAATTGGATTGAAAAGCAGGAATGGTCAACTGGTTCAGTAGGAATGATTGGAAAGTCATGGGGTGGTTTCAACGGCTTACAAGTAGCTGCTAGACAACACCCGGCCTTGAAGACAATAATTACATTGTGTTCAACAGATGATCGTTATGCAGATGATGTTCATTATAAAGGAGGAGCTTTACTCGCTTCAGATATGCTATGGTGGGCTTCAACTATGCTCGTGTATAACGCACGACCTGCTGATCCGAAACATGTAGGGGAAAGCTGGAAAGAAAATTGGTTGGAACGATTAGAAAAAACTCCACCATTTGTAGAGGAATGGATGCGTCATCAACGTAGGGATGCATTTTGGAAGCATGGCTCAGTGTGTGAAAACTATGAAGATATTAAAATACCAGTCTATGCTGTAGGAGGCTGGGCAGATGGCTACACAAATGCTGTTTTTCGCTTAATGGAGAACTTAAAAGGTCCTAAGAAAGGTTTGATTGGACCATGGGCACATGAATATCCTGAAGTAGCGGTCCCAGGACCTCAAATTGGTTTTTTACAAGAATGTTTACGATGGTGGGATCAGTGGCTAAAAGAGGAAGAAACAGGAATTATGGACGAACCCGCTTTCCGAGTATATTTGCAAGATGCTGTTCCTCCCAAAACTGACTACTATACTAGACCTGGTGAGTGGATAGTAGAAGAAGGTTGGAGAACGGACAATGTGAAAGATAAAATCTTCTATTTTGATAATCAAGATTTAGCCTTTGAACCGAAAAGTGGATTGGAGCGTTTGAAAACACATCAACAGCATGGTCTTTATGCAGGGGTCTTTTGTCCATTTGGTCAAGAAGGGGATATGGCGTCCGATCAAGGAATTGAGAATGGTTTGTCTAATACTTTTACAAGTGAGGAAATAACAGAAGAAGTAGCTATTTTAGGCTTTCCAAAAGTTCAGTTAAAACTAACATGCGATAAAAAACAAGCAAATATCGCTGTACGCTTAAGTGACTTGTCGCCTGAAGGAACATCAAAACTAATTACATGGGGACAATTAAATTTAACACATCGAAATAGTAACGAATTTCCGGAAGACGTGCCGTTAAATGAAGCGTTTATAGTGTCAATTGAGCTCGATGCAATTGGATATAAGATTCCAAAGGGACACAAGATTCAAGTATCTATTTCTCCAACTAATTGGCCACATGCTTGGCCTTCAGCGGAGGAAGCGATCATTCAAGTAATAAAAGATGAAGATTCAAAACTATTGTTACCAGTTTATACAAAGCCTGCACAGGAACAAGAAATTAGACCTTTTGAGCATCCCGAAACGGCGGAAGTGATGGAACGAGAGATCTTAAGAGAAGCTGGAAGAACGAGAGAAATTAGACATAATACGATTACAAATGAATGGATCCTAGATGATTTTTCCGATGAAGGATGCAGACGCATTCCGTATAACGGGATGGAATATGGAAGCGAAAATCGTAATGTTTATAAAATAGTCGAGGGAGATCCTCTATCAGCGTATGTTCAATGTGACTGGGTATTAACGGTAGGAAGAGAAAAATGGCAAACCCGACTAGAGTCAACGAGTACCATGAAATCGGATGAAACAAAGTTTTATATTACGAATCATCTGAAAGCTTTTGAAGGAGAAAAAATGGTGTATGATAAATTGAAAACCTTTGAGGTTGAGCGAGATTTTGTATAGAGATTACTTATAAAGAAAGCTGGAATAGATGTGGATTCAATAATATTGCTAATTGTTATTATTAATGTAACCTACATGACACTAACAACCTTACGATTAATTTTAGTAATTAAAGGCTACAGAGGTGTAGCGTCATTTTTATCCATGGCAGAAGTGTTTGTTTATTTAATGGGTTTGACGATGGTATTAGATAATTTAGACAAACCTTTAAATATATTAGCGTATTGTATTGGATGGGGACTCGGGGTTTATTTAGGTAGTATTATTGAAAATCGATTAGCACTTGGGTATATCGTTTTTGAAGTAATTGTTGATTCGTTAGAAATCGAATTGCCAGCTCAAATTCGTACAAAAGGATATGGCGTCACATCCTGGGTTGCGGATGGAAAAGATGGAAAACGACTATGTATGAAAGTCCTAGCGAAGCGTAAAAACGAGCAGAAGCTAAAAAACTATATTGTGTCTTTATCTCCAAAGGCATTTATCATTTCATATGAACCCACTAGATTCAATGGTGGGTTCTTAGTTAAGTTAACAGAATAAGTGAGAAAGAGTCTTTATTCCAATAGGTGAATAGGCTCTTTTTCTTTTTATATGATGTTCTTGGGATACCTTAAAAAGATGCATCTATTAGTGATTAAAATAAAGGGAATTATGTTATTTTGTTAGAAAGTTAATAGTAGTGATTTAAAATAGTTAATAAAGGAGATATATAAATGTCTAAATATGAGCAAAAGACAAAAGAAACAGAACATGATGTGGTGGAATTTATCGAAAAGGTAGATAATCCGAAGAAAAGAGAGGACGCATATAAAATATTAGAGATTTTTGAGGAAACGTCCGGCTATGAGGCTAAAATGTGGGGTCCAAGCATTATTGGCTTTGGGTCCTATCACTATAAGTATTCTTCTGGACATGAGGGAGATGCTCCGCTTGTCGGTTTCTCTCCGAGAAAGGCGAAAATCAGTTTGTATTTTGCTACGGGTGACACAGAACGTGAGGAAACATTAAAGCGGTTTGGAAAGTATACTGCAGGAAAATCCTGTGTGTACATTAATAAAGTAGACGATATTGAGGTAGAAGTTTTAAAAGAGATGATTACTCAATCTATTAAGTTTTTACAAAATTTGTATCCGAACAATTAATATTAATGGAAGTTAATGTATTTATTTTGCTACTTAGTGCGAATTTCATGTATAATGTTACAGTATAAATTTAATGAAGCGAAAGAGAGTGGGACTTTATGGGTCGTAAGTGGAACAATATTAAAGAAAAGAAAGCTTCCAAAGATGCTAATACTAGTCGTATTTATGCTAAATTTGGTCGTGAAATATATGTAGCTGCAAGACAAGGTGAACCAGATCCTACTTCTAACCAAGCATTAAAAGTAGTTTTAGAACGTGCAAAAACATACAGTGTGCCTAAGCATATTATTGATAAAGCAATTGAAAAAGCAAAAGGTGGATCTGAAGAGAGCTATGACGAGCTTCGTTATGAAGGCTTTGGTCCAAGTGGTTCAATGGTTATCGTTGACGCTCTAACAAATAACGTGAATCGTACTGCATCTGATGTACGTGCTGCATTTGGGAAAAATGGCGGTAATATGGGTGTGAGTGGTTCGGTCGCTTATATGTTCGATGCGACTGCAGTTATCGGTTTAGAAGGAAAAACAGCTGATGAAGTACTAGAATTATTAATGGAAGCGGACGTAGATGCCCGCGACATTATCGAAGAAGAGGATTCTGTCATTGTTTATGCAGAACCAGATCAATTCCATGCTGTACAAGAAGCATTAAGAGAAGCTGGCGTATCGGAATTTACGGTAGCGGAGTTAACAATGCTTGCTCAAAACGACATCTCCTTAGATGCTGATGCACAAGCTCAATTTGAAAAAATGATTGATGCTTTGGAAGATCTAGAAGACGTGCAGCAAGTTTACCATAACGTAGACTTAGGAGAATAATATAGTTTAAAAGGTTGTCTCATACGTAGTTTAACTACGTGGAGGCAGCTTTTTTTATTTATTTTTGCTTCTGAAAATGTTTAGTTGGAAAAAATGATGCTTTAGTTGGAAACTAAGCAAGTTTAGTTGTAAAAATGAAGCACCTAGTTGGAATTATAAGAGTTTTAGTTGGAATTTACTTCTCAGTGTAAAAATGGACGAAACGGAAAATAATATAATACGTCCAATACTGTTAAGGGGGGCATAGGATGAGCAAGAAGTATTTATTCTCTTCAGCAATCATTCTTACGCTAGTTATGTCTATTTTTTTCCCAAGTAAATCACAAGCAGATTGGACCAACTCGTTTGTCGTATGGGACGGTTATGTGTATGTCCTAACGGATGAAATTGTGGATAAGGTTGATAAAGAAATTGGGCATGTGACGAAGTATTCAGATATGGAGGGAACTTATTCTGGGAACTTTTCAAATACCTATCCAAAAGGTACTAAATATTATTCAATTGTTGGGGTAAGCACCGATGAAGATTTTGCCGTTAAAAATAATGGAAGCTACATAAAAGTAACAAGGGATGGTGAGTACGTAGGTGATAAAAATGACTTGTTATGATTACTATTCTTGGTATTTATATTAGTAAAAGGAGAAAATAAAATTGGCTAACGAATATCCAAAGCATATTATTGCGGTGTCTGCATATGTTACAAATGAAAACGGAGAAGCATTACTAGTTAAAACACATTGGCGTTCAGATACATGGGAAGCTCCTGGAGGGCAGGTAGAAGTGGGAGAACCATTAGATGTTGCACTGAGTAGAGAAATCTTTGAAGAGACTGGTATTATAGTGCGTCCATTAGGTGTAACTGGTGTCTATTACAATGTAACAAAGCATATACTGTCCGTCGTTTTTAAAGCAGCTTATATTAGTGGGGAAATGAAAATCCAACCGGAAGAAATAAAAGAAGCACAGTTTATTAGGCTAACGGAAGATAATATTGCCGACTATATTACACGACCGCATATGAGATCTAGAACATTAGACGCAATGAGAGCTGTTCATTTCATTCCTTATGAAACATGGGATGTAGATTCTTACAATATGCTTGGTAGATTGGAATAAAGAAAGGAAGCTAAATATTTTGCTGCAAACATCATTAGTCACTGTAACGCATGACCCGGAAGGAAAGAACATAGAAATCTTAAAAAAATTGCAACTAAGCTTGGAAGAAATATATGGAGAACTTTTTATTACCATTAGTGAAGAATCTTCATCGGAATTAATAAAAGCGATTGAAAATAGCCGTTTTAACTTTAAAATTATCCCGAAAACAGGAGCGGCAAATGCCAGAAGAGAAGCATTGAAGTATGCGCTAACAGGGAAGGGGCGACACTTTCATTACTGTGACTTAGATAGAGTTTTAACGTGGGGTAAAAACCATTTAAACGAATTAAAAGTACTGGTTGGAGACATACCAAATCATGATTATTTAATACTTGGCAGGACAGAGCGGGCAATGAAGACACATCCTATTGAATGGATAGAAACAGAAAAAATCACCAATCATATAGTTTCACTGGAACTTGGAAAAGAAGTAGATATAACCGCGGGATCTTGTGGATTTACGAGAGAAAGTGCTGAATATATTACTACGTATTCGAAAGAAAAGATGACAGATGCGGAATGGGCGATGATTGTACATAGGATCGTCAAACGACAAGTTGATTACCGAGCAGTTGAAGGTTTAGAATTTGAAGAAGAGATTAATGGTTTAAATAGAACGATTAGTGATTCAGATAAATGGTTTAGTCGTTTAAGGCTTGGATACATTATAAGTAAAACAGCAATGAAGGTTGGTAAATAGAAAACAGCCTCCCCCGTTTCTGGAAAGGCTGTGGTTTTAGTGAGCTGCTGAATTTTTTCTACGATATTGCCATTGTTGGTATTGGAAACGAACGAAACACCCAATACAAAATCCGAGGATTGCTATTAAAGCAGCGAGACCAACCATTACTGTAGCAATATTAAATAATACTACCCAATTTAATAGAAAACTTATACTTGCAACGAATAAGAAGCCGACTGCCAACCATTGGTTAAATCTTAACTGAGCATAATCTTCTTGAATATATTGATTTGCAGGCTTCGATAAAAAACGTTTTACTATGACCAATATTGGATGAAAACCAGTTAATAAGCTAGAAAGATTTGCGATTAGTGGAATAAATAAAATCCACGCCGATTGTGTAATAAGAGCTATAATAACAGACGCAACAATTGTCCATTGATTTGCCATGACAAGAGGTTTTGGGATTGTTTTCATTTTAAAACCTACTTTTCTAATTGGATTTATATTTATTATAAGATGATTTGATGAAATTGTAAATAATTTAATACTTACATATTTCCCGGGAAATTGACAAATCTTGAGTGGCTTCAACAAAAAAAGAGGCAATCCTTATAAGGGATAGCCTCTGAAATTTATTTTCTTTTTAATTCGTTAATTTGCTTTGTAAGTTCTAAAAATTTTTGGTCTAAATCGTTGTATTTTGGGTCGCTTTTTTGTATATAACTAAGTGCTCCCAACACTGCCTGCCGTTCTGTTTCAAGTTTTAATAATTCTTTTTCAAGATTGGATTCATTGTTTTTATTTATCCATTCATTGTAACTCATGTCTATTTTTTTTATTGTTTTATTTTCAAAAATAAGCAGTTTGTTTGATAGTTTATCTAAAAAATAACGATCGTGTGTAACTAATAAAATGGTACCGGGATAGGTGGAAAGCGTTTTTTCTAATTGCTCTCTAGATGGAAGATCTAAATGGTTGGTTGGCTCATCTAATAGTGAAACATCCTTTTGGTTTAGTATGAATTCCATGAGTTTTAATTTTACTCGCTCACCCATACTCATTGTTGAAATAGGGCGAGACCAGTGATCCTTTGAAAATCCGAGGTTCATCATAAGTGTTTGTATTTTACCTCTAATCTCATAATCTGTATGACCAAAAAATTCGAAGGGTGTTTTTTCTTCTGGTAGATCAAATACGGTTTGACGTAAATAGCCTATATTCATCGCTTCTGATTTCCATAGTTCTCCTTCACTCGATTCTTCCCCCAGTAACATGCGGAAAAATGTCGATTTTCCACTTCCGTTAGGACCAAGAATACCAATCCGCTCTTGAGATTGTATAGTAAAAGAGGCACTCTGAAATAAAAGATTGTCCTCGAAACTCTTTGTTATATTTTTGGCTTCTACAACACGTTTCCCTTTTTTCTTGTTCCCTTCAATAGAGAAGAGCACTTCTTTTTCTTCTTCTGGTTTATCTATAGTGTTTTTAGAAAGTTCTAGTTCTAACCGTTTCTTTTTAGAACGAATTTGAACATCCATTTTCTTAGCTTTGACACGGTAATATTCTTTATTAAATTCATGTTTTGTTGATTCTGCATGTGCTTTGGAAGACCAGTTTTTTAGCTCGGATATTTGTTTCTCTACTTGCTGTATTTTAGATTGCTGGGCATCATAAAGTCTTTGTTGGGTTAATCTGTTTTCTTCCTTCTTTTGTCGATAAGAAGAGTAGTTCCCTGTATAGACCGTCAATTTTTTATTTTCAACTTCCCAAATACAATCAGCTACCTCATCCAAAAAGTATCGGTCGTGCGATACTAAAATAATTGTTCCTTGGTAAGCGTTTATCTGCTTTTTCAGGAAAGACAAACTATCTTGATCTAAATGATTAGTAGGTTCATCTAGTAATAGGACTTGAGACTTCTCAGCAAATACGCGTGCTAATCTTCTCTTCATTTTTTCTCCACCACTCAAATGGGTGTAACTACGACCTTTAGGAACAGACCATTTACTGAAGTATATCCATTCATCATCAGCGTAATCCTTTTTGTTAAATTGTTCATCTTCCTGTTTAAAGTAACTGATAGTTGGTGGGGCTCCAAACCACTCGATTTGTCCTTTTGTTGGGGCAGACTCTTTTGAAAGTAAAGAGAGTAGAGAAGACTTACCTTCTCCATTTCCACCTACAATACCAATCACAGACCCGGAAATAATATCCGCCTTCACATTTTGTAAAACTATCTTATCGCCAAAAATAATACCTATATCGTTTAACTTGCCATGTAGTGTCATAAAATCCTCTCCTTTTGGAGGAATAAAAAAATCCCTCCGATATTAAACGGAAGGATTACATACTGACCATTAAATGAATACGCAAAAAACCACTACAAAGCGTTAGCGTATTGTAGAGAATTATTTGCGGTAATTTTGAAAAATGGGCAGACTAATCCTATTTCCGGTTTCGTAAAGTTTTATTTTGTTACTGCGCAAATGTATCGCAGAAAAAACTTCTACTGAGAAATAAGATTAAAACTTCATCGGTCACCCATCGTCCCTTCAAAATTTAATGTCTTCATTATATCATATTCATACTTTCGTTTTAAACTCAACTTTCCTCTTTTAAAAATAATTTAGTTAAAACGCTAAAACCAATAATGGCATACATAATCGCAAAAGCTGAAACCGTCCAAAATTCTTTTCCAAACTGATCTAAACTGTCAGGCTCAAAAAAATTAATAACCTTTACAACTGGAGGAAATACGATAAATAACCATTTTAATAAAGGCAGTTTCTCTACAATTCCTTCATAAGAAAGTGTTAAAACGATGATGAAAACTGCAAAAAGCCATGTATATTTCTTTGGTACAAATGATGAAATAGAAGAAAGGGATCCAACAAAAATACCAAATATGGCCAATAATAGATGTATAAAAATAGAGAGGCCAAAATGAATTAGTGTCATTGCTTCTTTGAAACTGTTCATTAGTATAGGATAGATAATTGCAAACAACATAAAAATAATGGAGATCAAGATACAGATTATCCATTTCCCCCATAAATAGTTCTTTTTGCTAAGGTGGACAAATAATATATTTTTCTCAGCTTCCTCTTCAATAGAAAAAATACTCATCGATACCCAGGTCATGACTATATAGATGGCGATGCTTGTTACTGCGTAACTACTTAATATTTCCACGCCGCTGTAACTATATAAAACAAAAACCCATATTAAAAAGGATGCTGCTGGAGGGATAATTTTGAATGAGCGTATATAACTTATCAATTGGTATTTAATAAATCCTAGCACAGTTACTTCCTTTCCTTGACCTCAAGTACTGAACAATTTTTATTTAACAAATCCAATAATAGTAAATCACTTTTTTCTAGTTCCACCGTTATTAATGCTGTATCTTCTTCAAAGTAAATTTCGATCATATCAAGTTCATTAAAAATTGCCTTGTTAGGGAATTTTACTTTTACCTTTCTTTGTATACTAGTAGTTTCTTTTTGAACTAAGATACTACCATCTTTAACATATAAAACTTGATTGGCTAAGGTGTCTACTAACAGGTCCTCGTGAGTGGTAAATATAATCGTCATTTGTTTTTTTAGTTTTTCAAGAATTGCAATTAGACTTTGTTGAGAGGTAGCATCCAATCCAGTTAATGGTTCATCCAAAAGAAGAATGTCTGGTTTAGTTAGAATTGCTTGAAGGATACCTACTTTTTGTTTCGTACCTTTTGAACATCGCTTAAGAGGAACGTCCATAAAAGACTCTATTTCAAACAAATGGATATACTCTAACAACTCTTTTTCCGCTTGAGTCGATGATATGCCATGAAAGGACGCTGTTAATAGTAAATATTCCTTTAGCTTAAATCGTAGGTTTTCAGGGAAATGCTCCGGTACATACCCAATTCTGTTTCCATTTCTTAAGATTTTTCCGCTAGAGGGCTCATAAATTCCGGCTAAAAGTTTTAATAAAGTACTTTTGCCTGACCCATTTTGACCACGTATAGCAACAGATTCATTTTCATGAAGATTAAAGGAAACATTTTGTAAGACTACATGTCCATTTATTTCTTTCATTACATTTGAGGCCTCAAAAATTATCTTCTTCATCAGCACCACTGCCCGTTTTTCTATTATTCTAGCATATAACAATCCATTTTGAAAATTTATCCAAACCTCTATTACAAGTAGATTACTGGTGCCTGGCACCAGTAATCTACTTGTAATAAAATGCAAAAAAACTTTATTTTCAATTAAATTTCGAGAAATGTATTTAAATTCGTGATTTTTTATAAAAATTCCTGTACAATTGACACATATTTTTTAGGAGGTAACAGAGGATGAAGCAACTAGACGCGTATGAAATTATTTCTTATATTCAACATGCAAAAAAATCAACACAGGTAAAGGTATACATAAAAGGGAAGGACATCAATCAAATTTCTTTTGGTGAACAAACAAAAGTATTTGGAGAAGGTAATTCTCTTGTGTTATTTGGAGAATGGTCTGAAATTGAGCCAGTTTTAAATGAAAACAAAGATCAAATTGAAGATGTAGTTGTAGAAAATGAAAGTAGAAATTCTGCCATTCCACTTTTAGATTTAAAGGGAATTAATGCGCGTATCGAGCCAGGTGCGATTATTCGTGACCAAGTGAGCATTGGCGATAACGCTATTATTATGTTAGGTGCTGTTATTAATATTGGTGCCGTTATTGGTGAAGGTACAATGATCGATATGGGAGCAATTCTTGGTGGGCGTGCAACGGTAGGTAATAACTGTCATATCGGCGCAGGAGCAGTGCTTGCTGGAGTAATTGAGCCGCCTAGTGCAACTCCGGTTATTGTGGAAGATGATGTACTAATCGGTGCAAATGCAGTTGTGTTAGAGGGATGTAGAATTGGAAAAGGTGCAGTAGTTGCTGCTGGAGCTGTTGTGACGAAGGATGTTCCTCCGTATACAGTAGTTGCTGGAACACCTGCTAAAGTCATTAAAGAAATTGATGATAAAACAAGATCTAAAACGGAAATCATGCAAGAACTACGTCAATTATAAGAAGGTGTCCTATGAAGTCTTTACTTGAAATTCGACGGGATTTGCACCGTATTCCTGAACTGGGCTTCCAAGAGGTGAAAACAAATGCTTATTTATTGGAGCAGATTCATTCACTTCCCCAGGAAAGATTGAAAATTGTTACATGGAAAACAGGAATAGTAGTTAGAGTAGAGGGCACAAATGCGACAAAAACGATAGGTTGGCGTACGGATATTGATGGTTTGCCTATTTCTGAAGCTACGGATCTTCCATTCAAATCCGAGCATGCAGATAAGATGCATGCTTGTGGACATGATGTGCATATGACGGTAGCGCTTGGGCTGTTAAAGTCCCTTGTGGAGAATCCTGTTAATGATCATGTTGTTATTCTATTTCAGCCTGCAGAAGAAGGTCCTGGTGGAGCATTACCAATGAGAGAATGGTTGAAATTGGAGCAGCCGGATCTTGTACCTGATCAAATATTCGCCTTTCATATTGCACCTGAGTATCCAGTAGGAACTGTTGCAACTCGACCAGGACTGCTGTTTGCAAACACATCCGAACTATTTATTGATTTAGTAGGGAAGGAAGGCCATGCTGCATTTCCACATCAGGCAAGAGATATGTCAATTGCAGCAGCGACTCTCTTACTACAACTGCAAACAATTATTAGTAGATCAATAAACCCTATGGATCCAGCGGTTGTTACTATAGGAAAAATGACTTCTGGGACAGTTCAAAACATAATTTCTGGTCAAGCACGTTTAGAAGGAACTATTAGAACAATGGATGCCCGAACAATGTCGACAATAAAAGAAAAAATTGAGTCGTTTTGTCGTGCAACTGAAATGGCGTTTGATTGTGATATTCATATCGATTATGGTTCTTCTTATTATCAAGTTAAAAATGAAACAGCTATAACTAATGAGTTTTTAGCGTTTGCTGAACAAGACAAAAAAACTACTGCTATCTTATGTGATGCTGCAATGACTGGAGAAGATTTCGGGTACTTCCTACAAGAAATTCCTGGTATGTTATTCTGGGCAGGGGTAGATTCTCCTTTTGGATTGCACCATGCAAAATTAAATCCAAATGAAGCGGTCATTGATTATCTTGTTCCATTTGTAGATGCCTATATTCGTAAGATTTCATGCTAATAAAAATAAGGAGCTACCCAACTTAATGGGTCGCTCCTTTTTCTTTGAATCGGTTATGAAACCAATTTAAATGAAGAACGTATCAATAAGACATGGAGGCGACATGCGACCTGTTTGTATCTAAAGATTTAAATGAAAATGATTTTAGAAATTTCTACTGGTTAGAGGAAAAAAAGAAGGACTCTTCATACTTAACAACAATCAGTTCTCCACTTGAATATAATCAATTTACGCGTGATTACTTTGTAGATCCAAAGGGAAAAAGAGAAAAGATGCAATCGATACTTGGAATGAGATGAAGAAACTTCCTGGTGATAATAAGTACATTAGAAAATGATAACAGAGCCAGAAAAGTGATTAATGTGGGGTGTGGATATTAATGAAAAGAGTAGCAATGTTTTTTATATTAATTCTGTTTTCTATTACTCCAACTGTTCATGCTTTAGAGTGGGCTTATTTTTTTGTTGTATGGGATGGAAATGTTTACGAAGTGAAAGAGGAAGAAGTAGGTAAAAGTGAAATAGGCAAGGCTATAGGATACGTAGAAACCAAAGCTAATAATAGAACTGGCAAACACGTTGGTAATGCATCTAACTACTATCCATTAGGAACAAAATATTATGAGATAAAGGGAATACAATCAGATAAAGCAATTGCAGTTGAAACTGGAGAAAAACAATGGATAAAAGCAGAGTTTGTTCACAAAAAGCCTTCTTATTGGATGGTTAAAGTATTACCATTTCTTTTTTTACTATTAATAATAGTTGTGTTTTTCATTGCGCTTAGAAGTAAAAAACGTTAAATAATTCAACAAGAAAACAAAACGGTCCTAATGGAAACCGTTTTGTTTTAAATTCATTTGTTCTCGGTATTAATCCACAAGTTCTACGTTATAATCCCTAAACCAAATATGCAATTGAGCTAAATATGCTAATAATTGCGGACCAGACATTAACTGGCCGAACCAAGGGACTTTAAAGGCATCTCCATTCGAATTTATTAAATCACTTAGTCGATGTGCATGAAAAAGTTCATGCAGTATGGAGTTTTTATCTAATAACTGTTCCTTTAGTAAGCTTTGAACTTTCTCCGAGTAAACAGGATTATGGGTTTTCGGATAAGGGCTCTTCTTTCTGTAAAGTACTTCGGTAGGAAGAATACCTTGAAATGCTTTCCTTAGAATTCCTTTTTCTTGATTACCTACCATTTTATAATCCCATGGAATATTCCATGCATATTCCACTAAACGATGATCCGCAAAAGGAACACGTACCTCTAAGCTTGCGCCCATGCTCATTCGGTCTTTTCGGTCAAGTAAAGTCGTCATAAACCACGTCATATTCAGATAGAATAATTGTCTTCGTTTAGCTTCAATTTCTGTTTCACCATTCAATAATGGAGTTTCTATGAGTGTCGTATTATATGCATTTTCTACATAGTCATCTATATTTAGTTTTTTGTGCCAGCTATCATTAAGTAGAGAATTCCGTTCATTTTTTGAACGTATCCAAGGGAAGGCACTATCGGAATTGGCTACTTGATGAAACCAAGGATACCCGCCAAAGATTTCGTCTGCACATTCGCCAGATAGGCCAACTGTAAAATCTTGTTTAATTTCTTTACAAAACCAGAGTAAAGAAGAATCAATATCCGCCATTCCTGGAAGATCTCGAACGTGTACAGCCTCTGTCAAATATTCGACGAGTTGGTTTTGACTAATGATGGAGTAGTGGTGAAGTGAACCGAGACTATTGGAGACTTTTTGGATCCATGGCCGGTCGTCACTTGGTTGAAATGCATTTCCTTGGAAGTGTTGTTGATTGTTTTCATAATCAATTGAGTAGGTGTGGAGAGGGGCCTTGTTATCATGTTTATATGCATTGGCTGCAATTGCAGTAATAATACTAGAGTCTATGCCACCTGAAAGAAACGTACAAAGAGGTACATCTGATACTAGTTGTCGCTCTACAGCATCAGTTACGAGGAAACGCACATTTTCTATCGTTTCATCTAAGGAATCCGTATGTTCTTTGCTTTCTACATTCCAATAGCGCCAAATACGATGTCCATTTTTTGAAAAGGTCATGGCATGTGCGGGACGTAATTCATTAATTCCATCATATACACCTGATCCAGGAGTACGTGATGGTCCTAAACCAATTATTTCTGCCATGCCAACTCGAGTGATTTTCGTTGGAATATCTGGATGGGCAAGAAGTGCTTTTAATTCGGAGGCGAATAGTAATCCGCCATTTCTTTCTGCGTAAAATAGTGGCTTAACTCCAAGTCGATCTCTTGCGATAAAAGCCTTTTGTTCTGTTTCATCCCATATTGCAAAAGCAAAAATACCATTAAAATAATCAACACATTTTTCTTTCCATTCAATATAAGAAGTCAATAAAACCTCCGTATCTGAATGACCAGAAAAAGTATGGCCACGTTTCAACAGTTCCTTTCGAAGGTCTTCTGTATTATACAATTCTCCATTGTACGTAAGTGTATATTGGTTATGTTCATACGTTTTGACCATGGGTTGTTTTCCTCCAACAGGATCGACTACAGTTAATCGCCGATGACCTAGTAACGTATGGGGACCAAACCATATATTATTGTCATCTGGTCCTCGTCTACTTAGAGTTTCCGTCATTTTTTTTACAATAGGCAGCTCGTTTCGTAAATCTTTATTAAAATGAATCCAACCAGTGATTCCACACATTTATTCGCATCCCTTCTTTCATGAATTATTTTATGCAGCAATTGCTCAATTGAGCCAAAAAAAATAATCGTAAAAGTAAAAACTTTTACGATTATTGAGGAAATATCAAGTTGTGACTTTAAGAACTGTTTTAATTTTTTGAATGATTCCACCAGAGCTATATGTTAGCACACTTCGCTTGTAGAAGGACAGGCTAAGTAAGAACATCAAAATAACTGTACCTATTAAAATAAGCATAGAGAGCATTGGCTCGAATGAGGATATATCTGTAGCTCCTATTCGAAGTGGCATTACCATCCCCGCAGTAAAGGGGATATAAGAGAATATTTTAATAATCAATGTATCCGGGCTATACATTCCGGATAGCAGTACATAAAATCCGATAACTCCAAGCATCATTGCTGGCATCATCGCTTGGCTAGATTCTTCTACCTTCGATACGAGTGAACCAAGCAAAGCTCCAATGATTAAAAATAACAATATCGTTAACAATAAAAACAGAACCGCATACCCGATAAATGAATACGATAATTCATTAACAATCTCTATAACGGTATCCCATTTTGAACCCCCATCAATGACCATAAACAAAAGACCCTGGACAAGTAAGAGTGCGCCAATTTGTGTGAGTGCCAATAAAAATGTCCCCGTTAGCTTCGCCATAAAGTGTGTGGATGGCTTAACGCTTGCAAGTAATACTTCTAGTACACGTGATCCTTTTTCTGATGCAACATCCGTTGTGATCATCGATAAAAAGCTCATAACAAAGGAATAAATTATAAATCCAACAAGCATGGAAGCACCAATACCAGCTGCTTTTTCATCTTCACTTTTTCCTGTTGCAGATTCATCTAAACTTTTCATCGAAATAACCGTTTCCGACTGAAGAATTTTTTCCGCTTGCTCCGCTGTTAAGTTAAGCTGTTGAACTTCATAAAGCTTCCCTGCGTACTGTAGTTGAGCAGATATGCTTTGCTGGTCGTTAAATGTGAGAGGCTCGAAAGTTGCGATTTCTGCAGCTAATGATTGATCTTGATCTTTTATAAAAATAGCTGCATCAAAATCACCGTCCACTACTTGTTTTTCTACTTCTTCTATCTCTTCGGTAGGGAAAGTAAATTCAATATCATTACTTGATTGGAATAGAGCCTCGATGTCCGCTTCGGTTTCATTCAATAAAGCAACTTGCAACGGCTCATCTTGGAAAAATGCTTCCTTAATATCAGACCAAAACATGAACACACTAATAACACCGACATATATAATAATTGAGATGATAAATGATTTTGCTTTGATTTTTTGTGTATATAACTGCTTGACGAGAAGCCAAAACTTAGACATGTGTTCCACCAACCTTATCTTTGAAAATTTCATCTAAGGATAAATAATCTAAACTGAACTTCTCTATATACTTCCCATTTGAAACAAAGTCAAAAATGGATTGAGCATACGATTCGTCTTCTAAAGTAAGGGTATACTGCTCTTTTCCAACTTGAACATCTTTAACACCATTCAAATTAGCCAGTGCTTCTTTTGGAATATCAGACCGAACCATCAGCTTTGTCTTTCCGTATTGTTTTTTCAAATCTAACAAACTACCAGCAAACAAAGAGACACCACGTTTTAATAGACAAAGATGATCACAAAGCTCCTCCACATTTTCCATCTGGTGGCTAGAGAACAAAATCGTTGTCCCTTTGTCCTTTAATTCCAAAATGGCACCTTTCAATAAATCCTTATTAACAGGGTCTAGACCACTAAACGGTTCATCCAAAATAAGAAATTCTGGTTGATGGATAAAGCTTGCAATCAGTTGGACCTTCTGTTGATTCCCTTTGGACAAAGTCTCTGCTTTTGCTTTTCTTTTATCTTCTAGTTCAAAACGCTTGATCCAGTAATCTACCTCTTTATGTAGGTCTTTTCGATGTTTCCCTCTTAATTCACCGAAGAAATACAGTTGTTCTTCTACTTTCATAGTAGGGAATATACCACGTTCTTCAGGCAAATATCCTAGAACATTTCGATCGATGGCATTAATATTTTTTCCATCCCAAGTAATAGTGCCTTCGGTTGTTTCTTGAAGGTCTAAAATCATACGAAACGTAGTTGTTTTACCTGCACCATTTTGGCCAATTAATCCAAATATCTCTCCTTTTTCAATTTCGAAAGAGAGATTATCAACGGCCACAAAGTCTTGATATCTTTTCGTTACTTGATTGATAGATAGTGTCATATACAGACTCCATTCTCTAATTTTTTGTATCCTTTCATGTATACGTACTACATTTGGATAATGTTTCAATTTTTTTGTAACGTTTTTGTAAAAGCTACGTCAAATTCTATAATATGGAGTAAAAGGAGAGATTTGATGAAAAAACTAAGCATATTTGCTGGAGTAATCCTATTAACCACCTTTTTATTTAATTATCCAATCGTTAATGCAGACATGGAAGAAGTCAACCAGGATACAACGAACTTTATAAAATCATCTGGAGTAATAAAAGATATCGTAAAAACGGATGACTTAGTGACCCTTACTGTTGAAAGTGAAGACAAAGAACCTATTATTACCAATTTTAAAGTTTCGAATGACACTCTTTTGTTTAATAGCGGAACAACAAAAGAAGTGAAAAAGGAATTTTTCCAAAAAGGGCAACGAATAGGCGCGTATTATGACAAAAATAAGCCGATGCTTATGATATATCCAGCTCAAATTTCTCCAGAGCTAGTAATCGTGCATGACGCTAAAAATTCAAGCTCAGTAAAAGTTGGGAAGTTTGATGAGCAATTCTTAAGTTTAGATAAAAAATTGAAACTTAAGATAGACAAAGAAACAGTTTTAGTAAATGAACGTGGAGAAAAAGTAACGCAAAAGGATTTAAGAGGAAAAGAACTCATCGTATTTTATACGATAGAAACCAAAAGTATTCCAGCACAAACTGTACCTAGTAAAATAGTAGCGATCAACTATCAGTCTCCTGAAATGAAAGAAGTTCAAAAAATCATAGAGAAAGATCATTTTATGCAAAATGGCACGAAAATGATTCCTCTTCGAAAAGTAGCGGAGCAGCTAGGATACAAAGTGAATTACCATCCAAAGCGTAATATCGTTTATTTAAAATTAGGAAACAGTTCAATTACTATTAAGCGTGGAGAAGAGATGTATGGCTACAATCGAAGTCTTCGAAAATTTAAAGAAAAGCCAGTTGTTAAAGACAATGAAACATACGTTTCTGAAGACATATTGGAAATACTTATTCTCGACAACCCATCCAACTCTAAATGAGGAGGATGGGCTTTTTTATATTCTAGTATAAAAATCTCCATAAATAGAAGGTTGCATAAGCTTCCCAGCCCTTCCAAGCTTGTGCAAGCTGTAAAATCTCATCTTTTGAAGGTTTCTGCTGAGAACCTGTTATATGTTTGAGAGCATTATGAAGCCCCACATCGTCAATAGGAAATGCAGAAGGGAATCGCAGGCAGCGCATTAGAACATAGTTAGCAGTCCATGGACCAATACCACGTATGCTATAGTAAGTAATTTTTCTGCTTTTTTTATCTCTTTTGTTTCTAAAAGCATTTCTTTTGAAAGTAATCCCAAATCTATTAGATTTGCTACATCTATTAAGTATTCACATTTTTTTACCGTCATTTTTAAGTCTGCTAAATCTTTAATTGAAAGTTGCGATATGTCCCGAGGCGAAGGGAACACCCAATACTGTTTACCTTCGAACATAACTGATCGACCATACTGTTCGACTAATCGTCTCTTTAATGTATAAGCATAGGTTAAATTGATTTGTTGGCCTAATATACCCCAAACCATTGCTTCAAATAAATCTGGAATCCCCATAATACGTAGCCCATTAAATTTAGTAACAGCTTTTTGAAGAATGGGGTCCTTAATAGAGAGCTCATAAAAGGTACTCATATCTGTTTTCAAATCAAACCATTCGATAATATATGCTGCTACTTGTTCACGAGCTTTAATACTTAGAGGTCTTGTATCTCCTAAAAAATCTACAACTAGTGAGTGGTCATCTCGTTCTTTAATTTCTATTAGAGTTGTATATTCACCTAAAGTAATGGCTTTTCTAACCTTATCCTCTTTAATAAGAAACAAGCACTCATTCGTAGACCTAGATAAATAGTGAAGGTTCTGCTTAAAAGAAAAATTTGATGGTGTATTTATAATGATTTGCTCATCTTCTTCATTCCAAAACATATGATTACCACCTCCCTGACTTTTATTTTATTATATACGTAAAAAGTTTCGTTATCTTGCTATTACGACGTAACAATCAGCTTTTTTAAGAAAATAAAAGTATACTAAAAGTAGAGGTGATTTCATGATTGACGAGCATTGGGAGGCAATTACTCAAAATAATTCAGCATATGATGATGTTTTCTTATACGCAGTCAAATCGACAGGGATATTTTGTAGACCATCTTGCAAATCTCGAATTCCGAAAAAAGAAAATATACGAATCTATATAGAAGCTAATGAAGCAATTGAGGATGGTTATCGCCCGTGTAAGCGTTGTAAGCCAACTGGTTTGCGACTGCCTGATGAGGAATGGATTGAACAGATTACAGGATATATAGATCAACACTTTCATGAACGGGTAACGTTGGCTCTTCTTGCAGATATAGGTCATGGAAGTCCCTTTCATTTACAAAAAACATTTAAAAAAGTATTGGGAATTTCCCCTTTAGAATATTTGCAACAAGTTAGAATTGCGAAAGCAAAAAAATTGCTAACTACTACTAATAAATCACTTAGTAAAATAGGCGAAGAGATAGGGATGTCCAATATTCCCTATTTCATTACACTATTTAAGAGAGTCACGGGATATACACCAACTCAATTTAGAAAAAAGGGGAATTGCACATATGAGTAAACTATATTGGATGTATTTCATCCATAACGAATGGAAATTTTATATTGCTGCAACAGAATCAGGGTTATGTTATGTAGGTTCACCAGACAAGTCATATGAAGAAATGGAAGTTTGGGTGAAGAAGCGCCTTCCAAAACATGAATTTGTAGAGAGTCATGAAGCTTTAACCTCATATACGAATGAAATTAAAGAGTATTTAGATGGACTGCGACGTGAATTTACATTTCCAATGGATCTAAAGGGTACCACATTTCAACTAGCTACTTGGGATGCTTTAAGAAAAATTCCTTATGGAGAAAAGAAATCGTATTCAGAAATCGCTGAATTGATCCATAACCCTACCGCTATTCGAGCGGTTGGTACAGCAATTGGTGCTAATCCTGTCCTTATTACTATTCCTTGCCACCGAGTAGTAGGAAAGAATGGGACATTAACGGGCTACAGAGGTGGATTAAAAATGAAAGAAAAACTATTAAAACTAGAAACCGGTGAAGCATAAATGCAAACAAAGCGAATAAAAGAAGCATATCCAATAGATTTACTATTACTTGCAGATCCATCTGAAAAATTGGTGAAACAGTATGTGGAACGTGGAGAATGCTATATAACGGAGCAAAATGGGAAAACAATAGGGGTATATGTATTGCTTCCGACAAGACCTGAAACAGTAGAGCTTGTGAATGTTGCAGTAGCGGAGCAGCAACAGGGAAGGGGTATTGGAAAGTTACTTGTCCTAGATGCAATAGAGAGAGCAAAGCAACAAGGGTATAAAATAATGGAGATTGGGACTGGTAACTCCAGTATTGGACAGCTGGCTCTCTATCAAAAATGTGGATTTCGTATAACAGGTGTAGATAAAGACTTTTTCATTCTTCATTATGAAGAGGAGATTATGGAAAATGGAATTGCTTGTGTAGATATGATTCGTCTAACTAAGCAACTATAAAAGTAACGGGTTTCGTTACCTATCACAAACATTAAATGGCTGTTTAATGAATAGCGGATGTATTGTTATTAGCTGAATTTCCAAAGAAATAGTAAGCATTCTCCTAATAGAGTATATGGATAGCTCCCGAAATTGCATTTTCGGGAGCTTACAAGATAAATAGGACAGCATCTAATCTCTCATTATCCAAAAAGCTATTAACCAGTCTTCAAAAGTTGAAGGAGGGTGACGGACAGAAGAAGGCTACAAGATTACTGAAAAAAGAAGGGGTGGTTGTGACGACAGTCACGACCACCCCTTCAAAATAATCCTACAGTAATTATGTAGCCGACGTCTGTCCAAAACACTCCGGAAACAATTGTATACAGGTTTTGCCTTTTCTTAATTTGTATGTAATACTTCTAATATTTTTCGAAGCTTTATTGCTGGTATTTGACCAGGAGCAGAGGCTTCAATTCCAGCACCAAATGTTGCTGCTGACCCAAAAACTTGTCCAGCTATCCGACTAATAGCACCAGTAGAAGCCATAGACATTGTTATAATTGGCCGATCTGCATAGAGTGAATTCATCGTGTAGGTAGCATCCAAAAGCGTTAGAACATCCGTTGGAAGTTTAGGCATTACAGCTATTTTGGGGATATCTGCACCTAATTCCTGCATTCTTTGTAACCTAAATATAATTTCTTCTTTCACCGGGGTTTTTTCAAAGTCATGATTGGACATGACAACGTAGACGTTATTGATTTTCGCTACTTCCACTATTTCACTTACATGTAGATCAAATAACTCTACATCTATTAAATCAATTTGTCTTGATTGCACTACTTTACAAAGTAATTGTTTGTAATAAATGTCCTCAATTTTTTTATTTCCACCCTCACGGTGACTTCTAAATGTAAACAATAAGGGAGTAGGGTACAATGCTTCACGAATTGTTGAAAGTGTCTTTAACACCACTTCTAAGCTTTCAACTTCATCCAGTGCATCCGCACGCCATTCAACAATATCTGGACTGGCTTGTTGTATTGTTTTAATCTCCACAAGAAGCTGCTCTAAGTTTTTCCCTATGAGTGGAACGATAATCTTAGGCATACCTTCTCCAATATGTATATTGCGTATTGAAATAACTTTCATCATTTACTCCCCTCTAGCAGTATTTTAAGTTATAGTAACATACAAAGATACAAAGGGGGATGTTAATATGATTTTTAGACAGTATGAAAATGCGGAGGAGTTTGCTCAAATGGCTACACCTTTCTTACTTAAAAATGAGGATAGGTTTAGCTTGTTTTTAGGCGTACTACAAGGAATAAAAGAGGGGAAATATGATAATCCTTACATGGCGACGATTGAAGAAAATGGAGAGTTGTTAGCACTTTTTCAAATGACACCTCCACATCCATTTAATATTATTTTTGTGGATGAAATTCGAATGGAAGCCTATATCGATTTGTGTATCCAAGAGTTAATGGCACAATCAATCAAAATAGAATCTATCATTAGTGTAAAAGAATGGGCATACAAATTTGCAGAAAAATGGCGGGAGAAAACAGGACAAGGCTATTCAATCGCAATGGATCAAGGGTTGTATCGTTTAGATCAGGTGGTTGAATCGTTGGAAATGAGTCCTGGTACATGGCGCTATGCAACTTTAGAAGATGCACCTCTTATTGAAAAATGGTATAGCCTTTTTGAAGGGGATACAGGACTTCCAAAAACGGGGCCACAAGAAATAAAAAAGAAAGTAAAAGTGATGTTAGATGCAAATGAAGTATTTTTATGGGAAAATGAAGGAAAGATAGTATCTATGATGAAAAAAGCAAGACCTACTGAGAATGGTGTGACTGTTTCACTAGTATTTACACCAAAAGAGCAGCGCAAAAAAGGATATGCACGCACAATGGTAGCTGCGGGAAGTAAAGAGCTTTTGAAGGAATTTCAGTTTTGTGTACTTTACACAGATATGCTAAATCCTACTTCTAATAAAATCTATCAGGAAATTGGTTATCAAAAGCTAATGGATTCAGTTCATTTAAAATTTATAAGGTAATAGCAAGAAAAGGAGATTATAAAAGATGGAGAAACAAGCAAATATAAAAGTAAATGGTATCGATTTTAGTTGGGACTTGGAAACAGGGGAATTCATGTTTGAACAACAAGATGCCATGCTTTTTTGGATTTCTTCAGCTATGCGATCATTCTTAGAAACAATCGAGGAAATCACAGGAGAGGAAGCTTCTCAATTGGTCTTCGAAACAACAGGATTTAGACAAGGGCTCGTTGTAGGAGAATACTTTCAAAATATGAAATCTGTTGGTGTTGAAGTAGCTGCAAAGCTAATTACAGACACTTATGCTTCTGCTGGTTGGGGACTTACGGTTATTGAAGAATTAGATTTAGAAGCTAATACCTTTAAAGCCAAATTTAAAAATAGTTGGGAACATAAAATAAATGAAGCACAAGGAAGGTCTGTAGGTGGAAAATATATTCCAGCTCACTATGCCGGAATCTTTACTGGAATGTTAGGAATTAATATTTGGTATGAGGTAGTTCATTATCAATTAGAAGGTTACGAGCATACCGAAGTAAAGTATTTCCCTTCAGATATAACAGTAAATAATAATATAAGTGAATTGGCTAAAAGAACACAAATGGAACAAATTATGCAATTAGAAGCACTTGTAGAAGATAAAACAAGAGACCTTTCTGAACTTGTTAAAGAGCTATCATCACCAATTATACCCGTGTTGGAAGGTATTGTAGTTGTACCACTTATTGGTAAATATGATGAAGAACGTTCATTGGAGTTAGTCGAAAAAACATTAAATAATATACCAAAATATAAAGCAAACTACTTAATTCTTGATTTAACTGGATTAGATGAAAATATTAGCAAGTACACAGCTCGGTTAATTGAAAATATAGCATCAGCTACTTCTTTGATTGGAGTTAAGACAGTCTTAGTAGGTATTTCTCCGGCATTAAGTATGGTCATTACGCAATCAGATGTTCAATTATCAAAATACGATTGCTTTCAAACGCTTCAACATGGCATTCACTATGCTTTAGGGCAAATGGGAAGAAGAATCATTTAAGTAATTATTAATTAGTTACAGTATGGGAATCGGGGGAGATTTTCTTGCAAATGATGTTTCGTTACAATTGGAAGGTTAGGGAAGAGTGGTATCGATGGTGTGAAGAAGTTAGCGAAGAAGAACTTCTCTTAGTGAGAACGGGCGGAGTAGGGGGAATATTGCATACGCTTTTTCACATTGTGGATGTCGAGTGGAGCTGGATTCGTATACTGCAAGGAAAACCAGACTTTCAAGAGAGATTTGATGATTACAATACGTTGGAAAAAGTGAAAGAGTTAGATGCAAGATTCAAATCAGAGGTAGAGCCATTTGTTCTTGCTTGGAATGAAAATATGGAAAATCAGCTTTTTTACGATACAATGCCTGATGGTAGGGTTGAGACGGATACATGGGGCGAAGTCATTCGACATATAATCGCTCATGAAATTCATCATATTGGACAATTATCTGTGTGGGCTCGAGAAATTGGGAAAAAGCCTATTTCAGCTAATTTGATCGGTAAAGGTCTTGCTTCTAAATAGATAATTTAATGTCCTATCACAATTTTTGTGATAGGGCTTTTTATATTTATAAAACGGATGCAAATAAATTTTCATAATGTTACATTTTAATTGAATAGTTTGTAAGAATCGAAAAAACAAAGTGGGGTAAAATGATGAAATTTGAAATGATGCGACACCGTTTATTAGATGGATTAAATGATGTAATGAAAGCTGTTAGTTCTAAAACAACCATTCCAATATTAACGGGGATAAAATTGGAACTCACCGAAGAAGGATTACACTTAACAGGTAGTGATTCAGATGTTACAATTCAAACCTTTATAAAGTCGGAAGAAGATGGGGATCAAGTAATTCGCGTTATAGAAGAAGGTTCCATTGTTTTGCAAGCTCGAATGTTCAATGAAATTGTAAGGAAGCTACCAACTAGTGATGTAGAAATAGAAGTGAAAGAAAATAATCATACGTATATAAGTTCTGGTAAGTCCGAGTTTCATATAATTGGATTAGACCCATCTGACTATCCATTGCTCCCAGAGATTCAGGATGATTCACAGTTTGAAATTGGATCTGATTTATTAAAATCTCTTGTGCGTGAAACGGTATTTGCAGTATCCGCATCTGAAAGTCGTCCTGTATTAACAGGGGTCCACTGGCAAATTAAAGATGGAGAACTTACTTGTGTAGCTACAGATAGTCATCGTCTAGCTCGCCGTAAACTCATTTTAGAGCAGCCGCCAGAAGGAGAATTTAATGTAGTAATTCCGGGGAAAAGCCTAAATGAGTTAAGCAAAATTATTGGAGACTCCGCTCAACCTGTTTATATCGTAATGACGAGCCAACAAGTATTATTTAAAACGAAAGATGTGTTATTCTACTCCCGTTTACTAGAAGGAAACTATCCAGATACCTCTCGATTAATTCCGATAGAGTACAAAACGATTCTTACCTTAAATAGCAAGGCTTTATATCAATCGATAGACCGAGCATCTTTATTGGCACGTGAAGAACGGAATAACATTGTTCGCTTATCTTCATTGGAAGGAAAAAAAGTAGAAGTATCCTCTAGTTCTCCAGAGATTGGAAACGTCGAAGAGGAAATTGAATTATCAACAATGGAAGGGGAAGGCATAAAAATTTCATTTAGTGCAAAATACATGATGGATGCTTTAAAAGCTTTTGATGGACAAGATATAGTCATCCAACTAACTGGTGCCATGCGTCCATTTATTATTAACTCAGCTCAAGATGATACTCTATTACAATTAATTGTCCCAGTTCGTACATATTGATTTTAGATATGAACGGATAAATAAATTTCTGACCGAATAATTAGAAATATGACTGGATAAAGAAATTTCTGACCGAATAAACAGAAATGTGACCGGAAAAAAATTTTTCTGTCCAGATAATAAAAATGATTATATTCAAACCGAGCCCATCTGTTTTTCCTCTTGTTACGGATGTTAGTTACGTAGAAGGGGGAGATATGTCTGAATTACAACCAATTTGATCAAAGTGAAGATAAATCGAAACCAAATAGCTGTTTTTAAAATAAAAGAAGAGTCCCGTTATCTAACTATACGGGCTCTTCTTTAACTGTATGGGGATATTTTAATCTTTAATAAATGTTCGGATGCTATTTACGAGCCCTTCTTCGACTCAATGGTGTTATATAATTTTAGCACAAGATTTTTGAAAGTCTTGACCTCATCAATTGTAAACTCCGAATAATATTTTTCAATAATGGATTCATCGATTTTTTCATATTCTTTAAAAAGCGACTTACCTTCGTCACCCAATATCACGATAACTTCTCGGCGATTGTTTACATTGATTTCTCTTTTGAGGTATTTTCCTGCTTCCAATCTATTTAATAGTTGACTGACAGAGCTGGGTGATAATGATAACCTCTCCGATAATTCATTTGCTGTTATGCTTTTCTCATCCCGAACAGTACGTAGGATAAGGAGTTGCTTTGGCGTTAATTCGTTCTCTAATAATGCGGCAAATTCTTTTGCAACTTGTGAATTTACTTTTTCTAATAAAGCAAAAGCTTCCTTCACATACACACTGATTTCTTTTATGTCTTCCATTTCTATAAGCACTTCTTTATCTGGAACTCTTCCCGTAAGATAGAATACATAAATAAATCATCGAATTTCCCATCTCCATATTCATACTTTCTAAGTAATCCTTCATTAACAAATCCATTTTTTTCTGCTAGCTTTTGTGATGCAATGTTTAAAGGTTCAATAATTGCCTGAATGCGTTCTAAATTCATCCTTTGAAATCCGTAACTAAGTATAGCCTGGAAAACCTCCGACATGATGCCTTTTCCCCAATGCTCTCTAGACAATTCTGCCCCGATATCTGCGCGGAAATGTTTTTGCTCCCAATTTAGGAAACCGCAGCTTCCGATAATTTGATGACTTTCTTTCAGAGATACTCCCCATCGAATCCCTTTCTTCGCTAGACGAATGTGATTGTACCAATCCATTTCGTCCAAAGCATCCTGAATCGTAGTAAAAGGGCTTATCCCATAATATTTCATAACTTCTGGATCTGATAAGTATTGGAACATATCTTCTGCATGTTCTTTTTTTATTTCTGTAAGTATTAAACGCTCTGTTTCAATTATTGGAAATGTATCGTTAATCATAAGTAACATCTTCCTTTCTTAAGCCTGTGATGTAATAGGGTGTTTAAAATGTTTAGGTAATCTTGTGTGTGGATGATTATATTTTACAAACAATGTTTCACTGTCTTTAAAAGGTTTAGTTGTAAACATGGTTGTGTCGCCTATGGGAGTAAAATGAAGCAAAATGTCGCTCGTATCTTCATTAGCTAAATACTTAGCTAACTCAGTTATATTATATGAATGCTCGCATAACACATCAAAAATATGTAAAGTGTTACCTTCATTATTACATAGGACAATCACATCTTCTTGTGGAATATAAAAGATATTCTCTGGAAATACGTACATACAATAAAACATTAAGAGTTCATTCGTATTCCTTGTTGCGAAAAAGTCAGATACAAATTTACCTTTTGAAGAGTGGTCAAAGATGAACGTTAAATCTTCTTTGTCATGTCCAGATAATTTTTTTAAGCCATTATTATAGTTGCTACTTCCATTAAATTTCATGGAATATTGTGTCTCCTCATACACGTCAAAACCGAATTTTGGATAAAAATCTAGAACGTTAGAATTAGCAAACAAATAGAAGAAATCGACATCCTTATAATCTTCTAAAATTATCTCCATCAGCTTTCTGGCAAGACCTTGTTTACGATAAGTAGGATCAGTCATAACAGTTCCGATTTGTACTGCTTTCTTGATTTCATTATCAATTACTACGTCGATAAGATTAACCGAAGCATTTGCTATCACCTTATTTTCATTAGTAAAAGAATAAGGTATATATTTGTGCGACCAATAGCCATGTTCAAACCAAGATTCAAAATGGATACCGAATATAGAACTGGCTAAATCATTGAAGCTTTCTCTTAATTTTTTGTTATTTTTATAGTCTTTCTCCACCGTATAAGAAACGCTCATAAATAAACTCCTTAAATATTTTATGTGTATAAACTATTTATATGCATAAAATATATATTAAATATCTCTAGGATGCAATAGTTGATATATTCATTCCTGTCATATCGAAAGCCAAACGATTTTGAATTAAAGTTGTTTATAAATATTAAGTAAAGAAATAACAATAATTACAGTTCCAAATATCAAGTAGGTATAAAAAGATTTTCTGCTATTTATTTCGGTATTAGAAGATAGAAGAAACGATATTCCTAATAAAATAAAAGCAATATCAAAAATGAATGGTAAATCTTTTATATAAGACGAAAAGAAATGAGAAAGCATTAAACCAAAAGCTATAATACTTAAAATTAGTGAATATGCTGCGTATTTACTATTTGGTCTTATCATATTATTTTCCTCTCCATTCTGCTCACTAAGATTAGTATCAAGCAGGGTACACCTCATTTACCAATGTTTTTATGATGAAATCACTAACTGAAGGTATATTTGTAATACGAACCATAAACTGGAATGTTCCATTTTTTTATATTTATTATTAACCCATTTAATTCATTAGGAAGATTGTAACTTTGGCTCAACTAACGGGCAGTTTAGTTGAAGTACACAGTAAGGAAAAGAGGATGAAAAAATGAAAATAGAATGGCAAAGTCTTAAGCAGTTGCAGGGATGTTTATTGAAAGGTATATATGCAACTCAACTTCATGTTAGAGGAGATGATTTGGTTCTTTTTTCTTCAGAATATGTTTTAAAGATTAATAACCCAGATACTTTAGAAATTTGGTATTGGAATATAAATTGGTTTGAAGACGAGGATGGTGATGATCACCTCATCATGAACGAACAGGAAACCCCTGAACCGTTAGACTATGTGGAAGAACCAGACATTTCGCCACATCAACATATCATAATTGGCTCACTATTTTATTTTAAAGATAATTTGATTAATAAAGTAAGCGGATACGGATATAAAGATGAGAATATCGAAGTCTTAACCACACTTGTATTTGAATTTGAAGATTCTTATCTTTTTATAAAAACGGGACCTTTAATAGAAGCAAGAATTACGAAAAATAAACCAAATAATTTAGGTGACTTCATTTTTTCCTTGTGACTAAATTCGTATATGTTCTTCAACTAACAAGGCAGGATAGTTAAAGAAGAAATATGAAAAAAGATTTGAAAGGCAGAAACGCAGAATTTGGATTAAGAATCCATTCTTTATATTTATCGTAAAGTACTGATTCAAGATGTGTTTTGATAGGGGTTTATACAAGTGATCAAACTTCAAATTCCCCTAATTAAGGCTCGTTTCTAGGTTTGAGTTCCCTATGTTATTTCGATGCATACCCTGGATTGCAAAATCTTTCAATTATAAGAGATATAATAAGGGAGATACTAAAATGGGGAGCTCCCTTGGTTCAGCTTTCGGAGTTGCAATCTCAGCGACAGTATATGTTATGATTGCAGACAAAAGCGGAGTAGATGCAGTTGCAACTGGAGGAATTATTGCAAATGTAATTTTCGCAGTCATCGCATTGTTATCAATTATCTTCATGGTTCCAAATAATGCAGGCAAAAATGAAGCTTCATAAAGGAGTTTGTCAGATATGAGAGAAAAATTAATGAAAATGTTGGATGAACGTAAAGATGAAATGATTCAAATTCGCCGTTTTTTACATGAACATCCTGAATTATCATTTAAAGAAGAAAAAACGGCTCAATATATTGTGAACTTTTACAAAGGAAAAAACGTCGAGGTACAAACAAACGTCGGAAATGGTTACGGAATTATTGTAACAATAGTAGGAGGAAAACCAGGAAAAACAATTGGATTACGGGCAGATTTTGATGCGCTTCCAATTGTAGAAGAAACGCCCGTTACTTTCAAGTCGAAAAATGAGGGCGTCATGCATGCATGCGGACATGATGGTCATACAGCTTACTTGTTAGTTCTGGCAGACTGTTTAATTCAACTGAAATCAGAACTATCCGGAACTATTAAAATAATTCATCAGCATGCTGAAGAGGTTCCACCAGGTGGAGCGAAAAGTATAGTCGAATCTGGACTGTTGGATGATTTAGATGAAGTGTATGGAATTCACTTACTGCCAATTGCTCCTGTTGGAATGGTTGGTTACAATAAAGGCTATGCTTTTAATGGAAGGGCCTACATGAAATTGAAAATTCAAGGCCAAGGTGGGCATGGTTCTTCGCCACATTTAGCAAATGATGCAATTGTTGCGGGTGCTCATTTTGTAACCGCAGTTCAAACCATCATAAGCCGCCGACTAAGTCCATTTGACATAGGGGTAATTACAATTGGATCGTTTGATGGAGCTGGTACCTTTAATGTGATAAAAGATAGCGTAGAGCTTGAAGGTGATATCCGTTACATGACTGTTGAAACGAAAGAAACGATTGAACGTGAAGTAAAACGACTTGTCAAAGGCCTGGAGGAAGAGTTCGGTGTAAGTTGTAAACTTACGTATACACCAGACTATCCGCCTTTGTACAATAATCCTGAACTTACAGAAAAAGTGGCAGTAGCACTTAAAAATGCGACTATAAAAGAAATCACAGAAGTAAAAGAAGTTCCGCCAATGGCACCTTCCGAAGATTTTGCTTACTATGCAGAAAAGTTCCCTGCTTGTTTCTTTTATATCGGGTGTACACCAAAAGGCGTTGATAAGCCATATTTCAACCATAATCCCAAATTTGATATCGACGAAGATTCTCTTTTAGTTGCAGCAAAAGCGGTCGGACAAGTTGTTTGTAGTATGCAAGAATAAAAAAGTAGTGTCGTTCAAATTTCATTTTGAACGACTCTTTTGCGATTAAACCGGGACATATAGAAAGGAGGAATCGACGCTTTGACTTGGGATATTCTTAACATCATTGGTACCATTGCTTTTGCGATAAGTGGTGTCCTTGTCGCAATAGAAGAGGATTATGATATATTAGGTATTTACTTTTTAGGATTTACAACCGCATTCGGAGGCGGTCTTGTTAGAAATTTATTAATTGGAATACCAATTGAGAATATATGGTTACAAGGTTATTTATTTGAAATAGCATTTGTGACTATTACTATAGTTTATATACTGCCGAATGAAAGGATAAGTAATTGGAAAAATTGGGTAGTGTTTTTTGATGCCATTGGTTTAGCAGCATTCGCCATTCAAGGTGCAAATTATGCTGTATCTATTGATGCTCCATTAATTGCAGTAATTATAGCTGCTTCCATGACAGGAGCAGGTGGTGGGATTATAAGAGATGTGTTTGCAGGTCGAAAACCGATGATTTTTCGTTCAGAAATTTATGCCTTATGGGCAGTATTAGCTGGTCTCGCCATTGGTTTAAATTGGATACGAGGTCCCTATGCCACATATTCCCTCTTAATCGTAATTGTTATATTAAGGCTATTATCCGTCTATTTTAACTGGAATTTACCACGCAACATTGAAAATAAAAGAAGTATGGGCAAATAAAAAACAAGATATTGCTAGCCTTCAAAACAATACTTTGGGAAGGTTGGCGTAATATTAAAACTTTTTATAACATCAACCGAGAAAATTTCAAAAACTATTCGTATCTTTAAGTTGTATTGTTTATGCTCATACTTGTATAAACCCCAAATGCTTATAAACTAGTTCTCCCGCTATAATTGTGCCTATGAGGATTCATTCCATCTATAGTAGTAACCCCACTAAACTCATGATAATGACCGCCATTAGGAAGAGGAATAGCTGGACCAGTAACTCCACGAATTTCGTGTTGATGTTGATCGTCCACAGATGTAAAGGTAAAGTATCGATGAGTGTGTTGGACTCCACTTGGTGCTGGTTCAGTAATTCCAGCGTACCTGTGATTATGTCCCGCATCAAAAGAAGTAACTCCTCTAAATTCGTGGACATGGGCAGGGACGGGTCTGCCATCCCATGAAGTGATAAAAAGTTGGTGGGAATGCTGAGGATCCGAATCGTCTGAATGATACATGAATCCAGAAACAGGGATTTCCAAATGTACAACTCCTTTTTGCTATTTTCAATAACTTATGTAATTGAGATAAATAAGGATACAAACTGTATTAAAAATGAGAGTAGTACAATCTCCTTTTAGGACATGATCACAAGTACGATGGCGTTGATTCAAGAAGGAGTGACATTTTTTTGTTGAACAATGAAATGTTTTATAAAAGTTGAATTACGAGGTTTGTTTATACTTAGATTTTGATGATTCTGCATAAATTTAATCAATCTTTTTTCAAAGGTTACACTTTCTTTCGTTATTAAAACTAATAAAGAGCGTCGTATAATTGGGCTTATACAAACGCTCTTTTATAATTAATTCATTGCTCGACTTTTCGTAATTACTGTAATTTTACCATTATCAGAAGAAAGCTTAACTTTATTTGTTCCTAGACCAATCACTGTACGTGAGTTTTTTTCACCCAAAATATTAATTCCTCCAAAATCTGTCTTGGCCAGAATCGTTACATTTGTAGGTTCATTTTCAGCTTCTACAAGAATACTACCGTTATCTGTCTCAAGATCAATCATACGATCCAAGGTAGTAGTCAGCAGGGAGATTCTACCGTTATCTGTTTTCCCAGTGATATCACCGTTTACATATTCCATCATAATTCGTCCGTTATCCGTTTTTGCTCGAATTTGTATAGCATCTATATTTCGGAGTTCAATACGTCCATTATCCGTTTGAGTAGAAAGCTTATCGACTTGAATTTTTTCCAAATCAATTCGACCATTGTCTGTTTCTACATCTAAAACAGTAGAGGCAAATTCTTTTAAACCAATACTTCCGTTGTCAGAAGTAACCTTTATTGTTTTCCCAAGAATTTTTTCTGCTCGAATACGACCGTTATCCGTTTTCATGACGATGGACGAATATAGTTTCTTCGGCAGTGCTACGTTCACTTTCATTTCTTTAATCAGGAACAAAAAGCTAAAAAAATTGAATTTCTTTGTTTTTAATTGAATCGACAATGTATCATTTACTACATCCGCTGTTAGTTCTAATTTTTCATTTTCACCTATTAATTCAATAAACGTTTCATCTGTTTCAGAAGGAAAAACATTAAGAGAGCCATAATCTATATCCATCATCACGTTAGAAAAATTAGAGTGAGGAACGTGTATCATTTTATTGGTTGTTTCTATTTTTTCTGGTACATGGCTTTCTAGGATCTCCTGTGCTATTTCTTTTGGAGAGCCTAGAGAAACGGCGATGTCGCTTTCCGTTTTTCCATCTTCACGACCGTTTCTAAAATATTCTTTTATGTCTGATAGAATATCATTTCGTTCTTCCGTAGGTAGTTTCGTTAAAGCAAGCTCCAGTTCCCTTAGAAATTGTTGTTCAGTCATTTTTTACACCTTCTTCGATTAGATTGTTTACACCATTTGTAAAGGTTTTCCATTCATTTAACTGTTCATGTAAATAAGTTCTTCCTAACTCTGTCAGCTTGTAATACTTTCGTGGTGGACCTTCTGTGGATTCTTGTAAATAAGTTGTGAAGTAACCTTCCTTTGTCAATCGACGTAGTAATGGATAAACAGAGCCCTCCGATATAGAGATTTGATCTGATATTTTTTGGACAAGCTCATATCCATAACGATCTTGTTTATCTAATAGAACTAGCACACAAAGGTTCAATACGCCTTTTTTAAACTGGATATTCATTTTTTCTTTCACTCCCTTCACTACTATCCAATAAACAGTACCTTTGATAGTAATATATCATTTAGTATTATTCTATGCAAGGTACTAAGTAAAATAGTATAAAATATTTGTCAGGAATCAGTTATAATCGGAATTAATGAAAGGATTGATACGTGATGAACCCTTTTACCGAAAGAGTTATTGAAATAATAAAGTCGATTCCCGCAGGGAAGGTCATGACATATGGGCAAATTGCTAAGATTGCAGGGAGTCCTAGGGGAGCAAGACAAGTAGTGCGCATTCTGCATTCAATGAGTGCCAAGCACAGTTTACCTTGGCACCGTGTGGTTAATGCAAAAGGAGAAATTGCCATTCCGGATGAAGAGTCTGCTTATTCACAAAGGACTATGTTAGAAGATGAGGGAGTTTGCTTTCGACAAAATGGTCTTGTGGATTTAGAAAAGTCCAGATTTGCATCTGAGGTACTTATATTTGAAGAAGATCTTATTTAAAGAGAAGAGGAAATGGAATGGATATGTTTAGCTGGCAAGGTGCAGCAGGAATTTGTATAAATGATCAAAATGAAATTTTAATGGTACTTCAAGCTGCTCCGGGAGAAGAGAAGAAATGGACTGTTCCATCAGGCACACTAGAAGAAGGAGAAACATTTGAAGAATGCTGCGAAAGAGAGTTTTGGGAGGAAACAGGTTTCAGAGTACGTACATTGGAAAATGTTCATTACAAAAGTGGGGTACTGAGTGACTATGGAATATCCTACAAAGTAGATTATTTCTTAGTCGAAATAGTCAGCGGAGAAATTACAATTCAGGATCCAGACGAATTTATTCATGAAATTGCTTGGCAACCAGTGGAACAACTTTCTAAGCTGCCTCTTGCCTATCCTGAAGATGTAGACATTATCCAAACAGTTATCTCCATGCAAAAAAACTAAAAGGCAATATGCCTTTTAGTTCAGATTGACGACAAAAGTATTTTTTAAACGATTATGAATAAAATGAATATTTCGAAATAGGTTGCTTTATTCAATTAAAAATAAAGTTAGTAGATATCTATAAGGAATTGTTTATAAGGCAAGTGCCACCACGAAGACTCCTGTGGGAACAGCTTGAGCAGAAGACCCCGCAGGAACGCAGTGACGAGGAGGCTGAAGCCAAGCCCACGGAAAGCGAAGTGGGGGTCCTTGCCGAATTTAATATACAACTTTATACACCTAAAACTGAGTTTGTCTATAATCTGCTTTTAGTTTTTTGTGTATATGTGAACCGCATCTCTTAAAAACTCAGCCGCACCAGGTTGAATTTTATCATAATATGCGGTAAACCGTTCATCGTCCACATACATTTGAGCAACACCTGCATGTGCCTCTTTCGTATACTCGTTCCAGTAAAAGCTTAGCCATTGACGATGTAAATCTGCTGTCTTTTGAGCAAGTTCACTATTCGGGTCACCAGTTGCCATTGCTGCTTTTAAATTTACTGCAATCTCCTCCGCTAAATTCGTAACTTCCTCATACTGAGCTTGTGTCATTCCTTTAACTTTTGCGTTGGATTTATTTACTGCTTCCTCTCCGTACTTTTCACGAATTTCTTTCCCATATTGTTTCTCATTGTCTTCCACCAGTTTTTGCTTAAACCCTTCAAATTTCTCTTTATCTGACATGATAATTCCCCTCTCCGTTTGTTGAATGGATTTATCGACGTTTGCAATTAATAAATCCAATTGTGTTCTTTTTTCTAACAGTTTTTCTCGATGTTCTTTCAGTGCAATGGAACGGTCGAATGAAACAGAAGTCATAATTTCTTTAATCAGATCTAGCTTCACTCCAAGCTCCCTATAAAACAAAATTTGTTGCAATTTATCTATTTCGGCAGACCCATAAATACGGTAACCAGATGAATTAATACGTGCGGGCTTAAGTAGTCCGATCTCGTCATAATATCGAAGAGTCCTCGTACTAATTCCTGCAAGCTGGCCAAGCTTTTGCACCGTATATTCCACGCTATCACCTCCTAATAACTACAGTCTAAACCTTTACGCAACGTCAAGGTCAAGTATGAATTGTTCATTTTGTTTCATTTTATTATACTTAAAGAACTAAGTATGAGGGGGCAATAGTATATGACAACAATAGGGTTTGTACGGCATGGAGTGACAGCTTGGAACAAAGAAGGAAGAGCGCAAGGAAATACAGATGTTCCGTTAGATGAGGAAGGAATTGAAATGGCAGAGCGCGTTGCCGATAGAATTCAATTGGAAGAATGGGATGTCATTTATACAAGTCCATTAGTTCGAGCGAAAAAAACTGCAGAGATCATAGCCGAAAAACAATCTGGCGCTGAACTTTTTACAGATAAGCGGTTAGGGGAAATTGGTGGGGGCATAATAGAAGGAACGACCGAAGAAGAACGTGTAGCCAAATGGGGAGCAGCATGGAGAGATCAGGACTTGGGATTTGAGCCAGATGAGGTCATTATTTCTCGAGGGATGTCTTTTATAGAAGATGTGAAACAAGCACATCCAGGCAAACGGGTATTGGTGGTAAGTCACGGAGGCTTCATTAGTAGACTATTAAATGCACTTATTCCTAATGGAGAATTTTCAAAGGATATTGGGAATACATCTGTAACGGTAGTTGAATTAAAGGAAAATAAAAATTTATGTCATTTGTTTAATTGTATGAAGCACTTAGAAGCGAGGGAAGTTTAATGATGGATGCAGAATATTACATAAAACAGCTTGGGTTAGAACCTCATCCAGAAGGAGGATATTTTAAAAGTACCTTTGCCTCGGAAGAATCAGTAAGCAGTAGAAAGTTATATACTAGCATTTACTTTTTACTAGGAGCTGATGATGTATCACACTTTCATCGTCTGAAGTCCGATGAACTATGGTACTTTCATGGTGGTAGCTCGTTATTAGTGCATGTGATTGATGAGGATGGTAACTACGTAGAGCACAGGGTAGGGTTGGATATTGAAAATGGAGAAACCCCACAAGTCCTTGTACCGAAAAACTCTATTTTCGGATCTTCGGTTATGGAGAATGGATCTTTTTCTCTCGTTGGATGCATGGTTGCACCAGGATTTGAATATGAAGATTTTGAGCTTTTTACTCAAAGCGAGTTATTAGACAAATATCCACAGCATGAACAAATCATTCGTAAGCTGGCGTATGAAAAATTATAAGGTATTGGCAAAGAGAGACCAATGTGGTTGGGTAAGAAACGATGTAAAAGACGAACTTTAATATGAAAGTAATTAACGACAATGCAAAAGTAATCACTAAAATGCCCTCAAGACTAAAACTTGAGGGCATTTTCCTATTTATTTATTCAGCTTAAAATAATTCTCTCCAAGTACTCTATCCACATAATAGGATCCTTCGACTAATTCCTTTTCAACAAATGAAGCAATATCCTGTTGATCTAAGCCATATAATTCTTCAATTTCACGGGAGAATAATAGCTCTTCTTTTACTAATATATTTTGTAGCTTTGGAGCCTTCTTAGGTTGAATATTTTCATCAGGAAGCATTTGTTGTAATGCTTGCACATAATATTCATATGGACGGGCCCCTACCACTTTAACTCCTTTTTGTTCTTCGTTTAAGAAAATAATAGTAGGGAATCCTCGAACACCTAATTTACTAACCATTTTAAAATCTTCTTCCAGGCTAGCTTGTGCTGCTGCAAGGTGAGATTCTTTCACAATTTCCTCACCTTTTAATCCCATTTCATTGATGATGTCGATTAATACTTCATCACTTGCAATGTTTTTATTGAATGGAAATACTGTTTCTCTCGCTTTACGTAAAAAGATAGGTGCTAAGTTTGCATCTAGTTGTTGAATGGTTTTAAATACACGAGATGGAATATAAGAAGATGACACAGGGTCTTCTAACCAAAATGATCCATCTATTGGCATACGAGTGTGGTCTCCTACCTCTCGCCAATGGGCAGCAACATCCGCTGGTCCAGAAATTCCATTAGCAACATCTGCAAATCCATCCCATTTTTCGAGTAGACCACCCATTAAAATATGCATATTAATATAATTTCCGTATTCTTCTACAAATTTACGTAATGTGGGTTCTAGAGCCCAACAGTGTGAACAAATTGGATCCGTAACATAATATACATCTATTTTTTTGTTTAGTGCAGTTAGGTCGATTAGCCCCATTGCAGTATTTCCTTCATCAACAGGACCACATATACCCGTTTCTAAGTCACACATCATAGCGTTTTTATTCGTCATATCTGTTCCTCTTTTCATTAATTTTCTAAAGAAATATGTTTTTTTGCCCAAGCATGCACTGGTTTAAGTGCTTCTGCAAGCTCCTGACCTGTATCTGTTAGGTGATAGGAGATTTGAACAGACTGCTCCGCGCTCATTTTCTTCTCGACTAAACCGTGTTCTGCAAGTTCCGTCAATTTTAACGATAAAGCGCGAGGTGTAATATCGGTTAAGTCCTTTTTCAAGTCTGAGAAATGAGCTGTATAATTTGGGCAATTAGATAAGTAATGCACGATTAAACCGTTCCATCGTCTGCCAAGTATTTGAAAGGATGATTCTAGATATGGGCAAATTTTCATGTTATTCATTCCCTCGATTCTAATAGAAGTATATTATGATATAAAAAATATATCAAGTATAATAATTATATTAAAAATTATAATATAAAGGAATATTGGATAAGATTAGAGAAAGTACAGAGCGAAAGGTTATTATGCAGGAGGTTCTGAAATGATTAAAAAAGTAGGGATAATCCTTTTAGTATTTATCATTATGATTGCGGTAAAAATGTATTTGGGAAACAAACAAGAAATAAAAGAAGTTAATCATCAGGAGGAAGTACCCATAAGAGAAATGCCTTTAGAAAATGAGAATCTTGTTTCGCTCGTTTTTGATGCGGCAGAAAAGGGTCAAGCCTGGGATATTCCGTTTTTCGTGGGAGAAACAGATATTCAGGAAGTCCATGAATTATGGGGGACTCCAGAGAAAATGAACGAACTTTCCTCGAAGATTTATGAAGACTATTTTTCTAAAGATGCAACAATCGGTCATCTCACCAATCTTGTTTTTGATATACGCTCAAGCTCACCAGAAATTCAGCAAATCGAATTAGAGGATATTAAGAAACTAAAGGGACAAGCTGATGAAGTCCGAAGTTATCAAGATGCAAAGACCAATCAAATTATTCTTGTATATAATGTTACTTCTACGTATCAACTTAAGTGGGTACTGCCAAAGCCAACAGAAAGTATACCTAATCCAACGGTTGACCATATTTCGATTTTTACAGAAGTGAAAGAGGAGGTTAGTACTGATATCGCGGTTATTAAGGAAATGAGTTTGGAAGAAAAAGTTGGGCAAATGATTTTCGCTGGTATAGACGGAACTAGCTTGTCTAAAGAGTCAAGATTGCTAATTTCCAATGATAAAGTTGGTGGAATAATTTTATTTAAAGATAACTTGAAGGATGTCGATCAATCCATCTCCTTATTAAATGAATTGAAAGGAGAGAATGAGAAAAATAAGTTTCCTATATTTCTTGGTGTTGATCAGGAGGGCGGGAGAGTTTCCAGACTACCTGAACTTATACAATTGCCTACATATCAAGAAATTGGGAGGCTAAACGATTCTTCACTCTCTTATAATATCGGTAATCTTTTAGGAAAAGAGTTAAATGCGTTTGGCTTCAATCTTGATTTCGCACCGGTACTAGATATAAATAGCAATCCTAAAAACCCGGTTATTGGGGATCGTTCCTTCGGAAACAATGCACGCATTGTTAGTACCCTCGGAATTCAAACGATGAAGGGTATTCAGCATCAACGAGTTATTCCAGTAGTGAAGCATTTCCCTGGGCACGGTGACACAGCTGTAGATTCTCATAAAGAGCTACCCATAATTCAAAAGAGTTTAGAAGAATTACAAGCATTAGAATTAATACCTTTTAACGATGCGATAAAAAATGGTGCAGACGTTGTTATGGTAGGACATATTCTTTTACCAGAAATTGACTCGACTTATCCTTCATCGATGTCGTATGAGTTAATCACAAATATACTGCGGGAGAAGCTGAAGTTCGAAGGTGTTGTTATAACGGATGATATGACGATGGGGGCGATATTAAATAATTATAAAATTGGGGAGGCTGCTGTAGAAGCAGTGAAAGCTGGTAACGATATTGTTTTAATTGCTCATGATTATGTCAATATTAAGGAAGCGATAGACTCCATTTTATTAGCTGTTAATGAAGGACAGATTTCAGAGGAAAGAATAAATACCAGTGTGGAAAGAATCCTTTTATTAAAAGAAAAGTATAAACTGAGTAATGAGCGAGTAGATAGGGTAAACATAGAAGAGTTAAACCAAACTATCGAACAAATATTAGGGAGATGAAAAGATGAAAACAGTGCAAATAAAAAGCTCAAGTGTAGCTTATATAGATGAAGGTCAGGGAGAGGTATTATTTCTAATTCATGGTTTTTGTGGAAGTTCTGCATATTGGAGTAGAGTGGTTCCACTACTTGCTAATCAGTATCGTGTAATTGCGATAGATTTACCGGGTCATGGAGAATCGGAGGTGCAGGATAATGTGAATCAAATTGACGATTATGCGGACTTCATCCACCAATTTTTAGATTCTTTGGAGGTAGACAAGGTAACAATGCTTGGTCACTCTTTAGGTGGTTATATAACACTCGCATTCGCAGAAAAATATAGCGAACGATTAAATGGCTTTTCCTTAATACACTCAACTGGATTCCCCGATTCAGAGGAGGCTAAAAAAGGAAGAGATACTTCAGCTCTAAAAATAGACGATGAGGGGATAGAAGTATTTGTTGACGGATTAATACCAAAACTATTTGCACCAAATAACGTGAAGAGTCATCAAAACTTAGTGGAGGAAGCGATTAAAATTGGATATTCAACTTCTCCAATTGGTGCTAAGAATGCTCTAATGGCAATGAGAAATAGAAAAGATCGAAGAGATATAATTAATATTACTAAATTACCAGTAGTGCTTGTTGCTGGGGCAGAAGATCAACTTATCCCATCTGAGAAAACCTTCACGGCAAATGGAGTTAATATAAAACAAGTAGTGCTAAAGGATGTAGGACATATGAGTATGTACGAGGGGCCGAAAGAACTGGTTAAAATCTTTGAAGAAAGATGAACTCGAAAACGTTTTCCTGAAAAGAAGGGTTGGTCGTGACGATAGTCACGACCAACCCTTTAAAATGTAGCAAAAGTCTATTTAAAAGCCCCTTTTTTTCTGGTTTTTTAATGTTAATAGAAGACCGACTTTCTGTGAATTGGTCTTCTAAAAAGTGTATGTTATTTATTATATAAACTAATGTATAAGGAACCATTCGTTTGTACTTGTGCATAAAACACTTCATCCACTGAATCGATTCCTTGTTTTCGAAGTTTTTTCATTACCCACTCCTCAGATAAATCTAATTCAGTAAGATTTTTTTGAACTATTTTACCATCCGCTATTATTTCAGAAGGTAAAAATGTTGGAAGAGTAATTGTAGCCTTTACGTCTGTCTTAGTAGCTTCTTGCTGACCTACTTTTTTAAATACACTCAATTCTCCGTTTGTCTCCAGAACTGCATAATGTACGTCTTGTATGGAAAAAATAGATTGTTCTCGTAGCAGCATTAACACATCATCCATATGTAAACGAGCAGTCTTTAAAGACTTCACCACAAGTTGTCCGTCTTTAATAATAATAGTAGGTTCATCATCTATTAAGACACGCGCTCTCGGAGATTTCAGTGATATAAAGCTCATTAATAGTGTAAGAAGCGTCCACCACACTAGTGATACTAGGCCATCAAGAAAAGGTGTTTCGTGTTGTGCGGCAATCTCAGCGGCAATAGATCCTATTGTTATTCCTGTGATGTAATGGAAAAAGGTCAATTGACTCAGCTGTTTCTTTCCTAATATTCTTGCTAATATTAATAGCACTATAAAGGAAAAAGTTGTTCTAATTAACATTTCCCAAAAGTTTAACTCGAAAAAAGTATCCATATTCATTTCAAACACCTCTTTTAAAATGACTTCTATTTAGTGTTGCCTAGAAAAAAGTAACTATTCTTGCTTTCTTGTTAATTTATAATTAATTGTCGAAATTTGCGCTATAATAAAACTATTCATGTATATCAATCTTAGAAAGAATGTGAAAGATATGTCTATAGCTAATGCCTCGCATAAAATGGGAAATCCAGTTTATCCTATTATGTTTGCGATTGGAGTTTGTCATTTGTTTAATGATTCACTACAATCGGTTATTCCAGCAATGTTTCCGGTTTTAGAAGAAGAAAGAGGATTGACGTTTACACAGTTAGGTTTAATATCTTTCATGTTGAATATCGTCGCTTCAGTTTTACAACCGGTAGTAGGTTTTATAAGTGATAAAAAACCTATGCCATATGCACTTCCGCTAGGTATGATAAGTTCCTTTGTTGGGATAGCGGGTATTGCATTTTCTACGGAATATTGGATGATTCTTGTTTCCGTTGTATTCCTTGGTTTTGGTTCTGCCATATTTCACCCAGAAGGTTCTCGTGTTTCCTTTATGGCTGCTGGTTCTAAAAGAGGGCTATCGCAATCCATTTATCAAGTCGGAGGGAACTCTGGACAAGCTCTTGCTCCATTAATAAGTGCATTTATTCTAGTACCATTTGGTCAAAAGGGGGCTGCACTTTTCTTAATTGTTGCAGCTATTGGTATTTTTCTATTATCCAGAATTTCTATTTGGTATAAGAAAGAGTTAGAAGTTGAGAAACTTTCTAAAAGGAAAAAAACAATACTTTCTTCTTTGCCACCTCTTTCTAAAAAACAAGTGGGTATAGCACTTACACTTTTAATGATCATTATTTTTGCGAGATCCTTTTACGTAACTAATATGACAAACTTTTATATTTTTCATTTGATGGAAAACTACGATTTATCGATTAAAAAAGGACAGCTTTTTATTTTTATATTCCTTGTGTTAGGAGCAGTTGGGACATTCTTTGGTGGTCCAATGGCAGACAGATTTGGTAGAAAAAACGTCATTTTACTTTCAATGGCTGTTCCAATTCCTTTAAGCCTCATTTTGCCGCATGTCCCAATTTGGGCAGTCGTTTTACTACTAGTAATAATTGGATTCTCCATCATGTTAAGTTTTTCAGTCACTGTCGTTTATGCACAAGAACTTGTGCCTAGTAAAATTGGTACTATGGCGGGTTTAACAGTTGGACTTGCCTTTGGTATGGGTGCAATAGGGGCAGTCTTAATAGGTATATTAATGGATAACGTCGGTGTATACACAACGATGATTATCGTTTCAACGCTACCCCTTATCGGATTAGTTGCGCTTGCCTTACCAACAGATCGCAAAATAGCGGTTCAAAAGTAAAGAAGAAATAGGGGGTTCTATTAAAAGAAGGAGAAATTGTAATGAGTAATATGGAAGATATAAGTTCAGTGTAGATTGATGGGGATATAGAAACTGTTTGGGATGCTATAACGGAAGAGAAGAAAATCTCACGATGGTATGTTCCGGGTTCTCCGTGGGAAATACCTAATCTGAAAGTAGGGGAGAAAGCGACATTTACGTTAAAGCCTAGTGTGCATAATAATCTTTCCGAGAAACTGACGATGCCTTTAACTATTGTAGTTCTAAGAACTTATAAGGAATTTTCTCTTTATTTGGACTCGCAACAAACTCTTCTATCCTTTGTAATAGAAAAGGAAGATAATGGGGCTAGAGTGACGATGAATTCAGGTGGCTTCGATGAGTCATTAGCAAATTTAAAAGCCTTAATAGAAGGTAACGAAATTCCTTTTATTAAGGCTAAGTTACTGATAATTGTTCATTTTATTAGGGCTCATTCTTCGTGCTCATGAGCATCACACATCCTAGAAATAGCCCATGGAAATCTTTTTGCAATTAATAGAATCTTCTTTAATTCTAATTTAGAGAAGACAACGGCACTCGCGCCTTGGCAGCCTGCTGCCAGCGCGAATGCCAAAAAGCTCAAAAAAAAGAAACTCATCGGAGTTTCCTTTAAAAATTATTGTTTAATCTTAACATTGCACCCGTCTGGAACTTGAGAGTTGTCTGTTACCAGGTTCTCTTGAATATGGACTTGGTGCATCTTGCTGTTATGCATGAATTTAAAAATCCCATTATCAAAATCTGTACCAATTTCTTTAAAGAAAATACCTTCTTGGCACATGTTTTTAGCACATGTAAAGGATACTTTATAATCATCGCCATCCGCGACCAAATACGCACGTACTCCTTTTTCGAAAATGCCATCTTCCTCGTCTTTGACAGATCGTTCTACGGAAACAACATGGAAATCAACAAAAGGAATTTCACGTAATAACACATTCATAAAAGAGCCCTTTGTAATCTCTTCCCATCTACTTTGGGCAGTTTGTCCAATAATTATTTGGGTTATATTATGTTTATGAGCTACTTCTTTTATAACTTTTGGTGAAGGGCGTTTTTCGTTATCGCGAATGATAAATTCGTCTACTTCTAGTTCTTCAGCTAAATTCTGCCATTGTTCAATATAACTTGATTTCTCGGCATCGAATGCATCGTATGGAAGAGGGTCAACTGTAAGAATATAGAGAGGGCAATCCATTATAGTAGCCATCTTATGACCTCTTCTTATTAAACGTTCGCCATTAGGACCATAGTATACGCAGACCAATATACTCTCATCCATTCTGCCTTTCGTGTGTTTCACGGTAGTCTACACCTCTTTTTCAGCTAAATAATTTTATCGTCTTTCCATTTAATTTCATCTCAAATTGTTTAATCCTCAAGCACTTCAAGTGCGAAAAGCGCTTGTTTAGTGTATAATTTACAAAGTATATTCATGCATCCCTCAATTAGGTTTATATGCCATGGCAAGGAATGGGCACAAATCTTTCATTGTACTACACCTCAAAAATCTCCAAAAATACATAAGGACTCCATATGGATTCCTATTATGCTACTAGTTAGTGGTATAGTCAAGCATCTAGTTCAAATGAAATAATTCTGTAAAATTACAATTCTACAAAATTTGTCAAGTAGGAGGTTAAATTTTGTTCCCTGTTAGTTTAATTATTGTTATTCCATTTATTATTGCGGCAATCGTACCGTTTATATATAGGCGATTTACCAAAATTCATGTAGGCTGGTTTGTCCTTTTAGTCCCTATTTTTTTGTTAGTCATGCTTGCTAGGCTAATTCCCTCGATAGCAGGTGGTAAAACATATATCCATACTTATGAATGGATACCTCATTTAGGAATTAATTTCACTACTTATTTAGACGGTTTAAGTATGATATTTGGTTTACTTATAACTGGTGTAGGTAGTTTAGTTATTCTATATTCTATTTTTTATCTTTCATCTAAAGAATCCCTTCAACATTTTTATTGCTACCTACTACTATTCATGGGTGCCATGCTGGGAGTTGTGTTCTCGGACAACTTAATGGTTTTATATGTATTTTGGGAGTTAACAAGTGTTTCTTCTTTCTTATTAATCGCCTTTTGGCATCATCGTAAAGGCTCAAGACAAGGAGCTCAAAAAGCAATGCTTATTACCGTGAGTGGCGGAGTAGCGATGCTTATTGGATTTATAATGCTTCACTCTATGACTGGGACATATAGTATTCGCGAGATTATTTCAAGTCTAAGCGAGATGACAGATCACTCGTTTTTTATACCAGCAATGATTTTGATATTAATAGGGGCGTTTACAAAATCAGCACAGTTTCCATTTCATATTTGGTTACCAGATGCGATGGAAGCTCCAACTCCCGTGAGTGCATACTTACATTCCGCTACAATGGTTAAAGCTGGTATTTACTTAGTAGCCCGTTTTACACCTATTTTTGGTGGAGAACAAGTTTGGTTTTGGGCGGTTAGTGGAGTAGGTATGATTACATTATTTTGGGGTTCTTTGAATGCAATTAGACAAACAGATTTAAAGGCTTTGCTAGCGTATTCAACTGTTAGTCAGCTAGGTCTAATTATGAGTCTTCTTGGCTTAGGGTCGATTGCACTTCATTTGGGGTATTCGAAGGATTCGATTATTTATACGCAAGCAACATTTGCCGCACTTTTTCATATGATCAATCACTCAACCTTTAAGGGTTCTTTGTTCATGGTAGTGGGAATTGTCGATCATGAGCTTGGGACCCGTGACATACGAAGGCTCGGTGGGTTAATGGCACTCATGCCGTTTACATTTACGATTGCTGCAATAGGAAGTTTATCGATGGCAGGATTGCCACCTTTTAATGGTTTTTTAAGTAAAGAGATGTTTTTTGCAGCCACAGTTGCTATTACTGATGCTAATGTCTTCTCGCTCAACTCCATAGGTATCATTTTCCCAATCGTAGCGTGGATAGCAAGTGTCTTTACGTTTGTTTATTGTATGATTATCATTTTTAAAACATTTTTAGGACCAGCTCAACCAGAAAAGTTAGACAAACCAATTCATGAAGCACCTATAGGAATGCTTATTTCTCCATTTATATTAGTTGCATTTGTGGTAGGTATATTCTTATTCCCTAATTTACTAGGTGAATATATACTACGTCCAGCGATGTTTAGTGTATATCCGACATTCGCGGAGGTGGAAAGCCTCACTCCGAAAATTTCTGCCTGGCATGGAATTAAACCAGAATTACTTATGACGATTGGTGTTATTTTGGTAGGGGCAATACTGTATTATCGACTAAAAAGTTGGAAGCCAATATACAGCTTATTTTCTCAAAAATACACATTTAATGCGTTTTATAATAGGTTGCTTGCAGACAGTGAAGTAAGTTCTACATTAACAACGAAGTCTTATATGACTGGATTTTTGAGAGATTATTTAGTTTATATTTATTTGTTCTTTATAGTAACTTCAGGTGGCTTTTTATTATTTTCATCAGCATTTTCGTTTAGCACTGCTAACAATGCTCCAATTCGAGTGTATGAAGGTATACTTGTTGGCGTAATGGCGATTGCTGCAGTTGCAATGATATTTGCGAAATCTCGTGTGACAGCAGTTCTTTTGAATGGTGTTTTGGGTTACGCTATCTCTATCTTTTTCGTTATATTCCGTGCTCCAGATTTGGCGCTAACCCAGCTTGTTGTAGAATCTGTCACTACGGCTTTATTTCTTTTGGCATTTTCTCATTTACCGGATTGGAAGAAAGAGAAATCATCATCCAATAATAAGATGATTAATGCAATCATCTCGATTGCTGTTGGGGCATTTGTCATGCTAATAGGTTTTTCAGTCATCAATTACAATTCATTTGCATCGATATCGGTATTTTTTGAAAATGCTTATGAACTAGCTGGTGGAGCAAATATTGTGAATGCCATTTTAGGGGATTTCCGTGCATTTGATACGATGTTAGAGGTTGTTGTACTCTTTATTGCCGGCTTAGGAGTTTATACTCTCATTAAGTTACGAGCAAAGAAGGGGGCAGAAGACATTGAAGATTAATGATGTTATTTTACGGACAGTTACTAGAATTGTTGTGTTTATTATACTGACATTCGGTGTGTATTTGTTTTTGTCTGGTCATAATAAACCTGGTGGTGGATTTATAGGTGGCTTAGTGCTTGGTTCTGCTATCGTGCTACTTTATTTAACACATGATATAGCATCGATCAGCAAGAGTCTTCCCTTTGATTTTAAACTAGTAGCTGCCTTAGGTGTGTTAATGGCAACTTCTACAGGGTTTGGTTCTATAATTTTGGGTGTGCCTTTTTTATCGCAGTCTTTTGGCTACTTTGATCTCCCTATCTTTGGGAAAACAGAGCTCACCACAGTGACTATTTTCGAGGCTGGTGTGGCATTAACCGTTGTCGGAGTAGTTGTAACAATTATTTTGAGTATAAGTGAGGATGAGTAGAGATGGAAACGTTAATTATGATATTAATCGGAATACTAACAGCCGTTGGAACCTATTTGATCCTCTCTAGAAATATTATTCGAGTAATTTTAGGGACCGCTGTTCTGTCTCATGCAGTTCATTTGTTGATCTTAACAATTGGAGGCTTAAAAAAAGGTAATGTACCTTTACTGAAGCAGGCAGACGCTCCTTATACAGATGCTCTCCCACAAGCATTGATTTTAACTGCTATTGTTATAAGCTTTGCGGTGACAGCCTTTTTACTTGTTTTAGCTTATCGATCTTATCAAGTAAATAGGCAGGATGATCTTCATGCATTGCGAGGAACAAATGATGAATAATTTAATTGTTTTGCCGTTAATCATTCCGATTATGGTGGGAGTGATACTCGTATTTCTACGTTCGTATATACGTTTACAGAGAATCATTAGTTTGTTAGCAATGATTGGAGTGGCGTGTGTTAGTGTCTTTGTTTTAAATACCATTCAATCGGAAGGTATTCTGCGGTTAGATTTTGGTGGTTGGGAGCCTCCATTTGGGATACTTTTTGTCGCAGATTCTTTTTCCATGTTACTAGTATTAACAGCAAGTATTGTAACAGCAATCTGTTTAATTTATGCCTTTTCTTCAATCGGAGAAAGACATGAGAAAATGTTTTTCTACCCATTTGTCTTATTTTTAGTAGCAGGGGTAAATGGTTCTTTGTTGACTGGTGATATGTTTAACTTATTCGTTTGTTTCGAAGTGATGCTTTTAGCCTCTTATGCGCTTATAACGCTTGGAGGGGAAAAGGTACAATTAAGAGAATCGATTAAGTACGTGGTCATAAACGTGGTTGCATCTTGGTTCTTCTTAGTAGCATTAGCTTTTCTATATGGCACAACTGGAACTTTAAATATGGCTCATTTAGCAGAAAGAGTAGCGGAAGCAGGACAAGATCCATTACTTACAACGATAGCCATCGTCTTTTTGCTAGTGTTTAGCTTAAAGGCAGGATTGTTATTATTCTATTGGCTTCCAGGTTCTTATAGTGTTCCTCCGACTGCAGTAGCCACACTTTTTGGAGCTTTACTAACGAAGGTAGGAATATATGCATTGTTCCGTACTTTTACGCTGATTTTTTATCATGAACCAGATGTTACGCATAGTTTAATCGGTGTAATGGCAGGAATCACTATTGTGGCAGGTTGTATGGGAGCGATTGCGTTCAAGGATGTGCGTCAAATTGTTGCTTATAATGTAGTCATTGCAGTTGGATTTATTTTAATTGGACTAGCAGTTGCGACACCCGCTTCGATTGAAGGGTCTATTTATTACATTATCCACGATATGATTGCAAAGGCTATGTTATTTTTACTTGTCGGTACGATGATTCTACTTACTGGAAAAAATAAAATAGATGAGATAAGTGGTCTTATTCGGAACTATCCGATGTTTGGGTGGCTATTTTTCATCGTTACATTGTCTCTTACAGGAATACCTCCACTAAGTGGTTTTGTTGGGAAAATACTGGTAGGGCAAGGAGCAGTGGAAGCAGGTTCATATATTTTATTGGCTTTAGCTTTTATATCTAGTATTGTGGTGTTGTATTCACTACTTCGCATATTTTTAAACTCCTTCTTCGGTGAAACAATTATTAGTTTAGGAGAAGAAATGCCACTTAAGAAAGGATTGCTAATTCCAATTGTTTTATTAGCCATTGGAACAGCTTCACTAGGACTTGGGGCAGAATTTATATCTACCTATGTAAGTGATGCTGCAAAAACTCTTGTCAATCCCGCTATCTATATTGAAGCGGTTTTAGGTGGAGAAAAGTAGAGGAAGAGGTGAATATACATGCCTGCACAGTTTTTACTTAATTTGTTTATCGCGTTTTTATGGATGTTATTACAGGATGAAGATGAGCTAAGAATTACAACCTTTATCGCTGGTTTCCTTGTAGGGATAGGGATTATCTTTTTAATGCATCGTTTTTTTGGTACGCAATTCTACTTAAGAAGATTAGTTTCTATATTAAAACTTATATTTATCTTTATATCAGAGCTAACGTTTTCAAGCATTTTAATTATTAAACAAATATTAAATCCTAGACATAAAATTAAACCTGGGATTTTCACTTATAAAACTGAACTACGAGGTGACTGGGAAATCACAGCACTCGCCATGTTATTAACACTTACTCCAGGTTCTGTCGTAATGGAAGTAAATCCTGAAGGTGATATGTTTTATATTCATGCGATGGATATTGAGAAATCAAAAGAAGATGTATTAAGATCAATTGAGCGATTTGAAAAAGCGATTATGGAGGTGACACGTTGATGATAGAGATGATTCTTTTAGTTTCACTCGCCTTTTTTGCCATTTCCATATCGATTGCTCTTTTTCGAATGATTAAAGGGCCAACGATGCCAGACCGTGCAATAGCTTTAGATATGATTGGTGTCAATCTTCTATCTTCGATTGCTGTTATTTCGATGGTATTAAAAACAATGGCCTTTTTAGAGGCGATTCTTATTTTAGGTATTCTTGCTTTTATTAGTACAATTGCATTCTCGAAGTACATCGAAAGGGGGATTATCGTTGAGCGCAAGTCAGATAATTGAACTTGGTGCAGCTATATTAATCTTATTAGCTAGTATTATGAGTGTTATTAGTGCTTTTGGTATTATAACTCTCCCTGATATTTATACCCGTTCACATGCGGCTACTAAGAGCTCTACGTTAGCTGTATTATTATCCCTTTCTGGAGCGTTTGTTTATTTTTGGGTACATGATGCATTTATTAGCGTAAGGTTACTTTTAGGGATTATATTTGTTTTTTTAACAGCACCTGTCTCGGGGCATCTCATAACTCGTGCGGCGTATCGTTCAGGAGTGAAACTTTCTAATTCTTCAGCGGAGGACGAATTGAAGGAAGTTTTATTTCCAAAAGAGAAAAGTAAGTAAATCAATACCTTCCAAGATTTAGCGAGGGCACTAAAAAGTCCTCACTGAGATTTCTATAAGAGTATGTGAACGACAAGTCGTTCACATACTCGATTTTTATTTAGGACTCGTTAATTTCCGTTCCAGGCGGACGCTTTCCACCGGCATGGCTTCAGCCGCTTCCCTCGCTACGCTCAGTCCAGGGTCTTCAGCTCATGCTATTCCGGCTGGAGTCGCCGCCTTCCACTCCAATAAACTATTATCCGCTTTTCATTTAGGAAACCCTTATGCTATAAAAAAGCAAGTTTTTATCACTTACATTTTTTCGATTAGTATTTATAGAAAATCGTTGAAAAAGGCGACACTCCTGCGGGAATAGCGTTAGCCGAAGACCCCGCAGCCGAGGGGAAGGCAATCTAAGTTCGCCGCATCCTGCGGTAATGATTGCATGACCAACATCGTGTTGGCCTAGGAGGCTAAGGCAACGCCCGCGGAAAGGGAGCCGTTTCAACGATTTTCTTATTCGGACGACATTATTTAGTAAAGACAATTTCTATAGACTTTACAGTGTTCTCGATTTGGCTTGAGGTTTTTTACAAAAATAATGTATATACATATTCCTTATTCATTGTAATATTCTCTTTTAGAAGGAGCTGTACTTAAAAACAATAATAGAACGGTTAGGGCTAACATTAGTAATGAACCACAAATTACGACGAACTGGATGGAGACGAGTTCTGCTGTAATCCCAATAACTATTGTACTTAAAATAATGAAGAATGCTTCAATTAACCCGTATATACTGCCAACTCTGCCCATCATATTTACTGGAATATTATTTTGATAAAACGTATGAAATCCTGTATTAGCGAATGCTAGAGAAAAGGCAAGGATAAAAAAACCTATGCCTGCTACTAAAAAGGAGCTCGAAAAAGCATATACAATATAACCAATTGAAACAATTAAAGAACCAACGCCAATTAAAATAAACGTCCTCAGCATTCTTACAAATATGGAGTTCACTATAGCCCCTGTAATAATACCCGCCCCTGCAATACTTACAAGAAAACCATACTCCGTGTTCGATAAGGAAAGTACTGATTTCGCAAATGCAGCTTCCTGAGAGTCCAAAGATGTCGCCATTACCATCACACAACTAAACAAAAAGTAAATGCCCATAATATAAGGAAAATGCCGACTGAAGTTTAAAACAATACTCCAATCTTTTTTTATTACCGCCCATGTAAAATGATCATCTGCTTGGGCAATCGCCTGATACCTTTCCAAATTAGGCATAAATAAAGTAACGATACCTGATAATAGGAGGGCAGTCGCGTTAATAAAAATTGCTACTGTGGGTGTGCCTAGTAAAAATAGAATTCCAGCTATCGCTGGTCCTATCAAAAAAGCTCCAGAATCTATTAAGCTTCGCAGCGAATTAAATCGTTTTCTTTGTTCAACTGGTATTAACTTTGTAACATAGGTCATAGATGTTGGTTCAAATATAGAACTTGCCATATTGATTATAAAGACAAGGAAATATATTAGCCAAATGTCTGAAACAAATGGCAGAAATGCTATAAACATTGCTCGAAATAGATCAAGCACTATCATTAAATTTCTTTTATTGATTCGATCAATTACACTACCTGCCCAACTATTCGTAAACAAGGTAGCCAGAGGTTTAACAATATAAAGTCCGGCAACAGCAAGAGGGGAGTTCGTCATATCCAACACGATTAAATTAAGTGCAATTAAATAGACCCATGCACCAAGATTAGAAATTCCAATTCCCACTAATAATATAAATGGGTACTTCCATGATGAGTATAATTTATTCATTGTCCTGTTATACTCCTTTCTAAATTAAATGGCTTTTTAAACTTTGCTGTTAATAGGTAAAATCATACGGGGATTATACGAATCTATTTGTAATTAGCACGTCCGCATGAGCCACTATAGTAACAGAGCATTTATTAAAAAACTGCAAATAAAAAAATCCCACCCCCAAGACAAATGTCTTAGGGACGAGATTTAGAAAGTCGTGGTACCACCCTAGTTTATTAATATGTCACCATATTAATCTTAATCGGTACGGCAAATAAACTAAGATTTGCGTATACCTGAGCCCGATAACGGGAGCCCCCGTCACACCATCTCCTATTAGCAGGGTCCTTTGTGATGCTCCGAGACTTGGTTCAATAAATAATTCTTACTCCTTTTCAGCACCCGGAGCTCTCTTCAAAAGAATTGATCGATTTACTCTTCTCTTCATCGCATATAAATTTTACCAATAGTAACATGATTCAGGTGATTATGTAAATAATATTATTATAATTACGACAATTTTCTATATATTTCGTCTGATATATTGCATTCTGCGTCAATACATAGTATTATCAGGTCTGATATATTTGCAGGCTGAAAAAATGATAAAAATCATTTATGCAAATTCATCTAAGAAAATACACAAGCTAAAACAAAAATGATTTTGTTTATCATTACAGGAGGCAGAATAATTATGGATAAAAAATTATCATTCTCCAATCATCTTGTTATTGGAGTTATGTTGTTTGCACTATTCTTTGGAGCAGGAAATCTAATTTTCCCAGCAAGTTTAGGTCAGAACGCAGGAACGAATGTATGGCCAGCGGTAATTGGATTTTTGGCAACGGGAATTGGATTACCTTTCCTAGGTACGCTTGCAATGGGATTCTCAGGAAGTAAAAATCTACAAGAGTTATCAAGTAGAGTAAATCCTATTTTCGCTGTTATTTTTACCTCTTTGTTGTATTTAACAATAGGACCTTTCTTCGCTTTGCCAAGAACAGGAGCCGTTTCTTATGAAATTGGAATTCAACCGTTTATAGATGCTGACTATGCACAAATCGGATTACTCGTATTTACAATACTTTTCTTTGGAATTACATTATTATTTTCTCTTAATCCTTCGAAAATTGTAGATAATGTAGGGAAATATTTATCACCGGGAATAATTATTGGGTTATTTATCTTATTACTCTTTGTTGTTTTGAAGCCTATGGGTGGGTTTGAAGCTCCTCAAGGAAGTTATGTGGATAATGCATTTATGACCGGCTTTACAGAGGGATACAATACAATGGATGCTTTGGCTTCACTTGTATTTGGTATTATCGTGATCAATGCAGTTCGTTCCATGGGAGTTAATTCGACAAAAGGAATTATTTCTGCAACGGCTAAGTCTGGTGGAATTGCTGTATTCTTTTTAGGCGTTATATATGCAGGGATTGCTTATTTAGGTGCAACAAGTACAAGTCTTTTTGGATTGTTTGATAATGGTGGTCCCGTTTTAAGTAGCGCTTCTGAGCATTATTTCGGTTCATTTGGAGCAGTGCTTTTATCTGTTATTATTTTCTTAGCATGTTTGACAACTAGTATTGGTTTAACAACTGCATGTGGGGAGTATTTTCATACGTTGATGCCGAAAATTAGTTATAAGGCATTTGTTATATTCTTTAGTGTGTTTACATGTATTATTGCTAACTTTGGATTATCAAACATCATTACATATTCAATTCCCGTATTGATGCTGCTATATCCATTAGCAATTGTATTGATCTTGTTGACATTCCTTTCACCGTTATTTAATCACGCAAGAATTGTGTATGTAAGTGTTGTACTCGTAACGTTTTTAATTAGTGTTATTGACGGTTTTAAAGCATTATGTGATTCACTAGGCATTGATTATTTTAGATGGATGAAACCAATCGTATCATTATATGAGAATTATTTGCCGTTCTATAGTGTAGGTCTGGGCTGGTTAATTCCTTTCATAGTTGTAACTCTTATAACTGGCATAATTGCAAAAATGCAAAACGCATAAAAATAACAAGCCCATTTACTTAATGTAAATGGGCTTGTTTTCTATTAAAATTCTTCTATAGTATAAATCCAATTTGCGCGCATAACTTCTGTTACTTTTTTTGTGTCCTTTTCTCTAAGAAAACGAATTATTTCAGCGTGTTGTTCTACGGAATACTCTCTAAGATTAATTTTTTCATAATAGAACAATCTTCGCACATGTGCTTGAAGCATTTCTATCATAGAAAGTATGTATGGATTATTGGCACTATCCACAATAATCTGGTGGAACTCTTCGTCTACTTTCAATGCAGTGGTAAATTCCTTTGTCCGAAGCGCATCCGCGAATTGCTTGTTCTTTTCTTCTAGTAATTCAAGTATGCTCTCATCCATATTAGGAATAGAGAGTTCGGCTGCAAGCGCTTGCAATACTGCCAATGGTGGTAAAAGATTATTAATGTCGTCTGTTTCTACTGCAGTTACTTGCGTAGCTCTTCCTGGTTGCATGGTGACAAAGCCTTGTGATTCTAAGAGCTGAAGTGATTCACGAATAGGAGTTCGACTGACTCCCAGTGCCTGTGCAAGCTCGATATCATTTAATTTTTCTTCTGGTTGTAATGTACCATCGATAATCCATTGCTGCAATTGATTAAAAGCATGAAGTTTTGCGGTAGTTCTTACAGGTTTTGTATGATTAACTGGTATCGGCATGTGACAACCCTCCTTCAAAAATCTTAATAGTTAACAAAATTATACACTATATTATACAGTATATCGCATTTATTGTTAAAAAAGTTTTATTCCATCAAAATTTTTAAGGTAAGAGCTTTCACATCAATTACAGATTCTTCCGCCATAATATCTTGTAACATAACTTCTTTGAAGTAATTAACACTTTTTTCTAAAGGCATATGAAGTATCTTTCTTAAAGCATTATCGTACATTTTTAAAAATTCAATATCCGTATTTCCGCGTTGTAATTCTGCAAAAGCTTCATACACTTGGTCGAGTTTATCAGCAAGTTCAAGTAGTCTGCCTTCAATGGTTTCGTCTTTTCCTTCTTTCATTCGGTCGAAAAAAACAGGTTGGAATTCCTCTGGGATTTCATCTAAAATAAATTTCTCCATCATTTTTTCTTCTACATGAGAAAGCATCTGTTTAAGTTCTGGGGAAGCATGCTTTACTGGAGTTTTAATATCCCCGATAAAAATTTCAGCAAAGTCATGATTAATCGTTTTTTCATAAAGTGACTTCCAGTTAATAGTCGCTCCATTGTTCTCTTCGATTGTTGCAAAAAACATCGCGTATTGAGAAACCTTCCATGAATGTGCAGCAACATTATGATCCTCGAACTTAAAACGTCCTGGGGCACGTATAATTCTTTCTAAATCGTTCATGCTCATAAAAAACTTATGAATACCCATTCACAATCACTCCTTTTTATTATCATACTTGAAAATTCGAAAATATTGTAATGAAAGCATAATTGTAAGATAACCAAAAAATAAGGTACTATGAATGTAAAATGAAAGAAGGATTAACAATGACTGAAATTCAACCAGTGCTAAAGAAGCTACAATGGAAAGAAACAGGAAAAGCAGTGCTCATTTTAAATGCCCCATCTTCTTATAATGAGGTTTTAACTGCTTTTGAAGGAAGAGTAGATAAAAAAGTGGAAGAAGAAAATTATGGGTTTATTCAAGTGTTTGGAACTTCCAACGAAGAGATAGTTAACCTTTCTAAATCAGTTGTTGATTTTCTTGAAGAAGATGGTCTTTTATGGTTGTGTTATCCTAAAAAATCTTCCAAAGTATATAAAGGCTCAGATTGTAGCAGAGATACTGTTGCACGAGTGCTTGCCGAAGAAGGTTTTGAACCCGTTCGAAATATTGCAATTGATGAAGATTGGTCAGCACTTAGGTTTCGTAAGGTAGAAAATATTAAAAAGATGGTACGTAAATTCGCTCATACAGAAGTAGGAAAAGAGCGTACAAATGAGCAATGATGCTATAAAACAATTACAATTTATTTCAGAAACAATCTTAGAACTTTTTGAACTAGTGGATGAAGAAATACTGCATAAAAGTCCAGTCGTAAATAAAATGAGTGTATGGGAAGTTTGCATGCATCTCTCCCAAATACCAGGAGCAGATTTGCATATTCAAAATGGCTATTCGGCACAGCAAATGACGGAGTATTATCAAACAAATATGTCTAAGAATATAGCAGAAGTAAAAAATCGATTTACAACTGGTATTCAAGAACTTCTAATCTATTATGAGAACATAGCTGAAGACGAATTAAAGAAAAGATTCACCACATATTGGGGAAGTGATTATAGTAAGGGTGAATGGTTTATTCAAATTATTAATCATTTGGTGCATCATCGAATGCAATTGTATCAATATTTGCTATTACTAAATCAAGAAGTACATATTGTTTTATTTCGTTGAAAAGTGGGAATCCTATTATTAAATAAACGCGAGCGCGAATATCTGCCGATAGGCGAGGCTTTGGGTTTTGGACAGATAATTGATTTTTTATCTGTTAATAAAAGGAGGAGTTCTTATGACGACGAAGTACGATAAATTAAAAGATACATTACTTGAGCGTTTAAACGAATTGGAACATAGTAGAGATAATAATGAAGAGTTTAATACAACGGAGTTATCTTTTTATGATAACCACCCTGCCGATAGTGCAACTGATTTAACGCTTCAACATACTCGTTTGGCAATGCAAAAGCATGAAGAGGATGAAATGCAAGATATAAAAGAAGCACTAGCTGCGATGGAAGAAGGAACATATGGTACTTGCACAGAATGCTCGAAAGAGATTCCGATGGAAAGATTAGAGGCTGTACCAACTGCTTTAACTTGCGTAGAACATGCAAGACAAGAGGTAAATGAGGATATTCGTCCAGTAGAAGAAGATATTCTGAATTCAACTACTGATCAACCGGTGGAGGATGAAGATCCACGAGTGCGAGATTATTCTAACAGCTTTGAAATATTAGAAGAAGTCGGATCATCGGATACTCCTCAAGATAAACAGTAAAACGAAGGATGTCCTGTAATTTAGGACGTCCTTTTATTATGCATATAATTCAACAAAAGTAACCCACTATAGTACACTGAGAGAAAGGAGGTTATCCTGTGACTGCTATTGTTTTATTTGATGGGGAGTGTAACTTTTGTGATGCAAGTGTTCAATTTATCATCGCAAGAGATCCCAAAGGATTTTTTCAGTTTGCTGCCTTGCAGAGTGATATAGGAAGGGAACTTAAAATAAAGCATCTTATTCCTGAAAAGCTGAATAGTGTTTTAGTAATTGAAGATAATACAGTATATGATTCCTCCGACGCTGCAATTTTTATATGTAAACATTTAAATGGACTATGGAAGGTTTTTTATGTTTTTAAGATTATTCCCAAGACATTTCGAGATACTCTGTATAAATTTGTTGCGAATAATCGGTATAAATGGTTTGGCAAAAAAGAAAGCTGTACAATTCCGTCTCCTGAAATGAGAAATCGATTTTTATGAGATAAAAATAGAGGTGCTTAGTAGTATGAACAGTGAAATGTATGACGTTACTATTATTGGTGGAGGTCCGACAGGATTATTTGCTTCATTCTATGGAGGACTACGTGGCCTTAAGGTGAAAATAATCGATAGTTTACCGCAGCTTGGTGGACAGTTAATGGAGCTTTATCCTGACAAATATATATACGATATTGGAGGGCTTCCAAAAATTCTAGCTAGAGACTTAATAGCAAACTTGGAGGAACAGGCTGCTTATAGCAATCCAACAATTTGCCTAGAGGAAACGGCAACATCTCTTGAGAGATTCAACGATCATTTTAAATTAACGACGGATAAAGAGGTGCATTTTACCAGAACTATTTTACTTACTTCTGGCATCGGTTCGTTCCAACCTCGTAAATTAAATGTTCCAGGAGCTGCAGAATATGAAGGGAAAAATCTTCACTACAAAGTAAAGAACTTACAGGATTTTAAAGATTCAACTGTACTTGTGTTAGGTGGCGGAGATTCTGCGTTGGATTGGTCCTTAATGCTTGAAGATGTAGCTATGAGCGTAACTATTTGTCATCGCAGAGAGTTTACAGCCCATGAAATGACTGTTCAACAACTGAAGAATTCAAAGGTGCATATAAAGACACCTTTTGGAATTAAAGAATTAGTTGGAGATGGTGATTCTATTCAAGAGGTTGTAATCGTTGCAAAAGATAAATCTGAACAACGAATCCCAGTTGATCATGTCCTTGTCAATTATGGAAATGTAGCATCACTAGGGCCTTTGAAGAATTGGGGTCTCACGATGCAAAAAAATTCGGTAGTTGTGAATGAAAAAATGGAAACGAACATGGAAGGGATATATGCTGCAGGGGATGTTTGCACGCATGATGGGAAAGTAAAACTGATTGCAGTAGGATTTGGAGAAGTACCCATTGCGATTAGTCATATTAAAGCCTTTATTGACCCAAAATCACGTGTTCAACCTCCACATAGTACAAGTGTTTTTGAATAAGTAGTAAGCAAAAGAGTAAAGGTTTAAGTAACCAATTCGCTGCTAATGCAATTAAAGAAAATAAAAAACACCAAGAGCAATTATTCTCTTGGTGTTTATATTACTTGTAAAAGACTTTGTCGATATTGTATTTTGCTTTCAGTGTGTTGATAGCATATGTTTCGTAAATTTCACGATCCATTGCTTCATCCACTACACATACGCTAATTTTGTAGACCTCGTCGCGATGTTTGATCATCGGAGAAACATTATCTTCAAAATGTTTTTTAATACGTTGTCTAATTTTACGCGCTTTTCCTACGAATAATAGCTCATCATTTTTGTTATAAAACATGAAGATGCCGCCTTTATCTCGAGGGATTTGGTGAAAGTCGATAAATCCATAAATGGATGGAATTTCTGGCTCTCCTTCTTTGCGCACTTGTTCACGTTGCGTAATAGTTAAAGTTGGTTTTGGTAGTTCGATTTTAATCATTCACTCACGTCCTCTTATTGTCTGGCCTTTAGTCTACCATATTCTCTTAGTAATATCTATTCGGAACAAAAATGAATAATAGCAGGATTAAGCTATAGATGTATAGAAATAATAACTATAATTAAACATTGGAGGAATATAGACATGATTAGAAAATTAGAAGACTTTTTAGCAAATTGGAAACATGAGAGTGATTCTACCCTTAAAATACTTGAAACATTAACAGATGACTCTTTAAAACAAAAAGTTTACGATGAAGGCCGAACACTAGGGCAACTTGCTTGGCATCTTGTTGTAACAATCGATGAGATGATTGGAAAAACGGGATTACAATTTACAGCTACACCGCATGACGCACCTAAACCTGAAACTGCCAAGGAAATAGCCAAGGCATACAAAGATTCAAGTGACGCTATGGTTCGTGCTATAAAAGAACAATGGACAGATGAAACGTTGTTAGAAGAAAAAGATATGTATGGTGAGGTATGGACGATTGCAAATATCCTACAAGTACTAACTTTTCATCAAACACACCATAGAGGTCAAATGACTGTGCTTATGCGTCAAGCAGGGCTAGTTATTCCTGGGATGTATGGTCCCTCTAAAGAAGAATGGTTGGCTTTTGCTGGAGAAGCACCGGAGTGAGAGTCTAAGTGTTAGTTAGTTATACTAGTTGGCTTGTTGACTCCGAAATCGGCAGTACTACATCGAACGGAGTTTGTTATTATAAAAGAAAACCGGTAACTCTGTGAAAGGAGTACCGGTTTTCTTTAGGGGGAAAATAATGAAAGTATACGACTTGCATTGTGACGTATTGTATAAATTGGCAAAAGCAGAAACTCCAATATCCTTTGCGAACTCTTCCTTACTTCAAGCAAATAAAGAAGCACTTGAAGCAGGACAGGTAGCACTTCAATTATTTGCTGTGTTTGTGTCACAAGGCTTTCCTAAAGAAAAGCAATTTATGGAGGCAATTCGCCAAATAGAGTTTTTCTATACGGAAATTGTAGGAAAACATGATAATGTCGTAGCGATTAATAAGTGGGAGCAGCTAGAAACCCTAAAAGAGGGCCAAATCGGTGCTGTCCTTTCATTGGAAGGCCTCGATATGATTGATGGAAATCTTTTGAAATTAAAGTTATTATTATCACACGGAGTTAAATTGGTAGGCCTTACTTGGAATGGAGCAAATGAAGTTGCAGATGGAGCATCGGGAAATTCGGGAACTGGCTTAACCTCTTTTGGAGAAACAGTAGTGGATTTATTAAATGAAGAAAATATTATAATTGATGTTTCTCATTTGAGTGAAAAATCATTTTGGGATGTGTTGCCGAAAGCAAAATGGTTGATGGCGAGCCATTCAAATGCAAGAGCTATATGTGATACGCCAAGAAATTTAACAGATGATCAATTAAAAGCTTTGATTGCAAGAGAATCTCCCATTCATGTTGTGTATTATCCACAATTTATTAACACATCCAACAAACCTGTAGAAATGGAACACTTGGTTGAGCATATTGATCATATTACTGCACTTGGGGGTAAACATCTGGTTGGATTGGGTTCAGATTTTGATGGAATTGGAGAATTTATTGTAGGGCTGGAAGATGCATCGAAAACACAAAACTTAGTAAAATATTTATTAAAAAGCTATTCAGCGAATGAAGTAGAAGGATTTACTTCTCAAAATTTTGCGAGATTTTTGAAACGAATGGGTAAGGAGGAACAAATGTGAGTGGCTTACCAGATTGGTTTTTTGCTCTTGTCATTGCGGTCGTCATATGTTTTATTCTTTTAGCGGAATGGTGGACGCGTAGAGGATAAGGGATATGCTATACTAGGGTTGAAATTAGAAGAGAAAGAGGTTTCATATGCTAACATTTGAAGAAAAAGAAGTAATCATTCAGGAATTTCCGGAGTTAACTCGTAAGGAAGTATCCATGAAACGAGTGAATTACCATTACGAAGATAGTTTATATGATAAAACAACTGTTGTTTATCACCTTCACCCAAATGGTAATGGATTTGTTTATGTAGGAGATCTTCCTCAATATACAGCTAAAGAAAAAGGACTTGTGAATATTCGTGAAGTTTCGGCAGATGAATTAAGACAAATGATCAAAGACTCTATTTCTTACTTAGCTACAGAGGAAGAAGAATTTCTCGAGGAAGAAGTAGAAGAAGAGTGGAAAAATAAAGAAAACTCTAAACTAACGTTGTTGCAAGAAGATACGCAATGGAATATCTATCATGGATACAACTTAGAGGAGAGCTTTGGTTCGTATGAAGAAGCGACAACTTATCTATTAGAAGAAGGCTTTCGCAGAGTAGGGAAGAAGTAAGGAGGCGTTCCGATGAAAGGTAAATCTACGGTTATACTCCTAGTGGTTGTTCTCCTTTTTGCTATTGGAGCCGCCTTTTATTTTATAACGCAGTTTTTTGAAGATAATCCTACACAGCCTCAGCCGACTGGCTATATTACTGGAGTTATTATAGACATGAACGAGGACGGAGATATATTAGTCGTAAGTGACTTGTCCGTAGAACAGGCTAAAACCCTTTCTGTTCAAGACGCGATTGAACAAGGAAAAGATGCAACCTGGTTTTCTTTAACGATGGATCAACGGAATAAACTAGAGAAATACGATGAAGTAAAGGTCGGGCATGATGCTTTAGCAGAGTCTTATCCAATGCAAGGTGTAGCCAAGACAATTGAGAAGTTAAATGAATAAAGATACAGTAATATAAAACTACTTGCCCCTCGGTTAGTTTGGGCAAGTAGTTTTCTTGATTATTATTAAAAGCATGTTGTTCTTTTACAACAATAATTATATGAAAGTTGGAAATAAATGACGAAGGATCAACGTAAGAAACTGTCTGTATTAATGATTAATATGTTTATAGCGGTTGCAAGTTTTGGTATTATTATTCCGATTCTACCTGCTTATTTAAAGTCTATTGGTCAAGGAGGAACGGCAGCAGGATTAATGATCGCCATATTTGCTGGAGCACAACTTGTAATGTCTCCAATCGCAGGAAAATGGGCAGACAAATATGGTAGGAGGATAATGATAATCGCTGGTTTAGGTGGTTTAGCATTATCTATGTTTGTTTTTTATCTTTCCGATTCCGTAAGTATCTTGTATGTGTCTCGTATTATCGGTGGTGTAGGAGCTGCGCTATTAATTCCGGCGATCTTCGCTTATGTAGCTGATATTACGACAATGGAACAACGTGCAAAAGGGAATAGTTTAATCTCAGCGTCGATGTCGCTTGGTATAGTAATCGGTCCTGGAATCGGAGGATTTTTAGCAGATTTCGGTTTAAAAATTCCACTTCTTATTTCCGCCATCGTTGGTGTTTTGGCAGTAATCTTTTCCATGTTCGTATTGAAAGAAAGTAAAGCGTTAGAAAATGTTGGCCCTCAAAATAAGCCGGAGCCTATGGTAAAAGAGATCGTACAGTCCTTTAAAAAGCCTTACTTTATCCCCCTTGTCATTACACTAGTGATGAGCTTTGGATTAATGGCGTATGAGTCGGTCCTTGGTCTATTTGTAGATAATGAATTTGGTGCCTCTCCTCAAGATATAGCTTGGATGGTGACCGCAACGGGAATTGTCAGTGTTATTGTTCAACTGTTCGCTGTAGATATAGTTGTACGTCGCTTTGGCGAAGCTAATGTATTAAAAATCTTTTTAGGTATCACAGCATTTGGATTTTTCCTTTCCATAGTAGCCTCGAGTTACACGTTTTTCTTTGTAATTACGATGATTATTTTCCTTTCTACTTCTATATTACGTCCGGTCCTTACAACATTGATATCCAAGCTAGCTGGTCAAGAACAGGGATTTGCGATGGGGATGAATAATGCATATATGAGTATAGGAAATGTATTAGGACCACTCCTTGCCGGATTATTGTATGATGTGCATATTATATATCCGTTTGTATTAGGGTTAGTTGTCCTAGTTATAACGATGATTGGATCGATCATGTGGAAGGGTACAAATAAGTTAATATTAGAAGATTAGCTATGTAAATTTAATCATAATTGCTACGCCTAGCCATAACTATCAATGGTTAGGCTTTTTATTTTGAACACTAACTAAGAACTTTGTGTCTGTCATAAATTTGTGCTTCTTTTTTGATTGAATTGATGAATTATACTAGTATTTTAAAAAAACAGAAAGTTATAATTAAAGAAAGAACGAAGAAAAGGAGAGATATTTATGGTGTACCGTAAAAACCGTAAGGCTCATTTAGCAATGGCCTTTCTTCTTTTAGTATTAACCTCCAATTTTCTTTTGTATCAAACGGGAGTTCAAGAATTTTTATCGTTACAGGTGACTAGTGGCGTAGCAATGGGCTCTTTAATTGATTTAGCAATCATTGCACCGCTTCTTTTTTATGCTGCTTTTAAAATTACGATTAAACAAACTATTGGTTTAATGGTTGCTGGTTTAGTAATTGCTCGGATTTTTATTCCTTTTGAATTATTTGCACCTTTTGCTGGAATACTGTATACAGGAATTGCTGTAGAAGTTTTACTCGTACTAGCTGAACTAGGTCTTTTATTTCTAGTTATTTGGAAAGTGCCACAGATTCGAAAACAAATGAAGAAAATGAATGAAGACCCAATTTACAGCATGTTGCCTGCCATCGAAAAAGTAGTAACGAAGAATGTTTTTATCCAAATTTTCATGTCCGAAATTTTAATGATGTATTATGCATTTTTCACTTGGAAAAAGAAAGCGCCAAGCCATGCTGGCGTTGTGACAATGCATGAAAAGACGAGTGCTGTAGCCATTAATATAATGCTTATACACGCAATTCTTATTGAAACAATCGGACTGCACTGGTGGTTACATGAAAAATCACTCATTCTGTCAATTGTTCTCCTACTATTGAATATTTACTCAGTTACTTTTGTTCTCGCTGACATTCAAGTAACTAGACTACATCCAATGGAAATAAAGAGCGGGAAATTATATATTACTCAAGGATTTGCATCTCGAATAATTGTTCCACTTTCTAACATTAAAGAAGTGGAATGGGGAGGATCACCACCAAGCAAGAATACCGTGAAATTTATGTATAAAGATTTTGAGGAAGTAGACCCACAAGCGATTGTCTACCTTCACGAAGCTGTTCAAGCTACGATGTTTTTGGGAATGAAAAAGAGTGTAACAGAGTTTGCTATACGAGTGGATGAACCGGAAAAGTTGAAGCATCTGTTGCAAGACATTTAACTGTGAAAACATCCTTTTGTTTGACCTATATAATGAATCAAGTTATAATTATCTCAAATTCAAGATAAATAAAAGGAGTTTTATACATGAAGCATGTTTTTTATAAAGGTGAAGATTCTACTAGACCAACATTATTGCTTTTACACGGTACAGGTGGGAATGAGCATGACTTAGTAGGCTTGGGGAAAGAAGTAGACGGTGAAGCAAATATATTAAGTGTTCGCGGTAACGTATTAGAAAACGGGATGCCACGTTTCTTTAAACGTCTGGCTGAAGGTGTTTTTGATCTAGAGGACTTGAAGCTCCGTACAGAAGAATTGAAAAACTTTATCGATGAAGCAGCAGAGAATTATGAGTTTGATCGTAATAATGTAGTCGCTATTGGTTATTCCAACGGGGCAAACATAGCGGGAAATCTTTTATTTGAATATGAGAATGTCTTAAAAGGAGCCATTCTACATCATCCAATGGTTCCAAGACGTGGTGTAGAATTACCTCCACTTACAGGTGCCCCAATTTTTATTGGAGCAGGAAAAAATGATTTCATGTGTCCTGCTACTGAATCCGAGGAATTACGTGATTTGTTACAAAATGCAGGAGCAGAAGTAGAACTATATTGGCATTCCTATGGTCATCAATTAACGCAAGATGAAGTGCAAGCAGCAAAAAACTGGTACCAAACTAAATTCTAACAATCGGATGGTTGAGTCGATTAATCGAGTGGCTTCGCAATTTAATCGGATGGCTATCCCGAATAATCGAGTGGCTTCGCAATTTAATCGGATGGCTATCCCAAATAATCGAGTGGTTCCACAAGATATTTGGACGAAAAACGGAGTTAAATAATCGAATCCATGTAAAAAAGGCAAGCAGAAAATCTTATCTGCTTGCCTTTTTTGTTAATGCCACTTACTTGCTTTATATGGACCCTTACTAAAAGGCATCCACCAATTCCATTTTCCAAACAACTTCATTAAGCTTGGTACTAATAGCAAACGAATAATGGAAGCATCTATGGCAACTGCAATGGCAATTCCTACTCCAATTTGTTTAACTGGCATCACATCGGTGAATGCAAATGCACCAGTGATGACAATCATAATAAGTGCAGCCGATGTAATAATTTTACTTGTAGAGGTAAGCCCATCAATCGTAGCTGCAGTGTTATCGAGATTCTTTGCATACTCCTCTTGAATACGAGAAATCAAGAACACTTCATAGTCCATGCTCAATCCAAACACTAAACTAAATACAATGACTGGTATTATTAGTGCAATCGTTGTTTCCTCTATGCCGAAGTGACCATATTGGAAAATGTATACTAAGATCCCGAAAGTAGAAGAGAGTCCGATCACATTCATTATGATTGCTTTCAACGGTATTAATATAGAACGGAATGCAATCATTAGAATAACAAAGGTTGAACCTAGGATTATTGCCAGTAATAACCCTACTTTATCGAATATTTCATCAAATATTTCTTGATTGAATTTTGGGTGTCCACCAAGCATGATGTCCACGCCTACATCTTTTTCAGACCATTCACGAGCCCAATCCTGTGCCTCTGTCGACGATCCGTTTAAGTTAAGAGTGACCGGCAAAAGTAATTTATCCTCTTGTATAAACGATTCCGTCAAAGGGGTTAGCTGAGCTTTTATTTCAGGAACTTGCATACTCTGTTCCCATTGCTCTACAGTAGGGATTTCACTAGCTGTAAAAATGGTATTAACAGAATCTACATCTTTATCTGCTAACAACTGTTCTTCTAAGTTTTTTATTTCCTCTAAACCTTTTGTATTGTCCCAACCATCTTTCCGTTCGGCAATTATATAGATAGTTGATTGATCACCTAATCCAAACTCATCATCCATCAATTCATATGCTTGACGAGAATCGTACGAAATAGGGAGAGAATCAACCTGTGGAATAGCGAGTTCCATATCTTTTACAGGAATAATACCAATTCCTAAAACAATAAGTGCTACAACAATTAACGTAACTGGTCGCTTCATAACAAATGCAGCAAAATTACGCCATCTAGTAGATGCACCTGGTTTTACTCGTAGAATTGTCCACTTATTTATATGTCCTTTTAATAAAAGTAAAACGGATGGCAATAAAGTGATAGATGCAAGAACAGCCATGAACACAACAAGCATCCCGCCAAGTGCAATGTTTTGGAAAATATCCACTTTCATCACAAGCATGGCTCCTAATCCAATAAATACACAGACAGCAGAGAAAATAATTGAACGACCAGCAGTTTGAATAGCAGTGGAAACTGCATTTTGTACAGATTGCTTCAGCAATTCCTCCTTGTATCGATTAATAAGTAATAGAGCGAAGTCGATACTTAACGCTAGCCCAAGCATTGGTATGATATTCATAACAAATATGGACAAGTCCATCGTACTACTGAATAATGTCATTAATCCGAAGGTAGAAACAACCGTAATTACTCCAACAAGAAGAGGTATTACCGCAGCTACTACACCACCAAATGCTAGTAAAAGAACAATGATAGCAATTGGTAAACCAATTGTTTCTGCGTTTACTAAGTCTTTTTGACTAGCGCTATTAATATCTTCATTAATCGCAGCGCCGCCAGTTAATGTAACGCCCTTTTCACCATCAATTGTTTCACGTAACTTATCTACTACCCCATTAGTATCACTATTAAAATGAAGCATAGCATAAGCCACATGGTCCTTATACAGAGCGGGATCATCCAAAGGGGATTGAATTGATTCGGCAATATGTAAATCCTCAATATTAGCTAACGTTTTTTCGATTGTTGCATTCGAGGTGTTATCAAACACGACAAATAATGTTTCAGCAGGTAAGTCGAATGTCTCCGTTAGTTCTTCCATAACTTTCTGATGTTCACCATCTGTGTTAAAGCCATCGCCTTCCAATAAACCGGGTAAACGAATAGCCAAAAACCCCAACCCAATAAACAGAATTAACCAAGCAATAAGAATTGCTTTGTAATAACGCATGACTATATTAGATAAAAAACGCATAAATTTCCCCCTAACAAAATATCTAACCCCATTGTACTGTAAAGAAGAGAAAACATACTAATATAATGTTAATATAATAGGAACAATGAAAGGGAGGTTTAGTAAATGAAAATTACTCCACCGAAACTATCTAGCTCGTTAGAAGAACTGGACATCCAAAGTGCACTTCAGGAAGATAATTTTGTATCAAGCGGTATCGTTACAGAATTAAATTTCGAAGAGGAACAAGAGGATAAAATTATATTCGATCAAATCCATTTTCATAACATTTCGATGGAAGGAGTTCGGTTTCATCAAGTAGAATTTATCGATTGTTTATTTGATAAATGTGATTTGTCCAATGTAGACTTTGGGGACGCGGTATTCCATCGTGTAGAAATTCGAGGCTCCAAGTTAATTGGTGCAAATATCTCACAGAGCAGACTAACAGAAGTAAAAATAGAGGACTCTGTTGCAAATTATGTAAGTTTGAGTTTTTCTAAACTAAAGAAAGTAGCCTTTAAACAAGTCACGTTAAATAGAGCAGATTTCATAGAGGTTGCTTTTGATAAAGTAAAGATTGAGAAATGCGAACTAAACGACGCTAACTTCACGGAAACTTCTATGAAGGACATTGATTTAAGTTCCAATACATATGAGCAATTAACTGTTTCCATTGAGAAGCTTAGAGATTGTACAGTGTCCACTGAACAAGCAATTGGTTTTGCAAAGTCACTAGGATTAAAAATAATAGAATAAAGAAAACCCCTTGTCCTAAGACGAGGGGTTTTCTATTAAAAGAATAAGTTTAGTACTTGGAAGATAAGTCCTGCAACAATCGCAGAGATTGGAAGTGTAATAATCCATGTTAAAACGATTTTTTTAGCTACTCCCCATTTTACACCTTTCACACGTTGTGCAGCTCCAACTCCCATAATAGCAGAAGAAATTACATGTGTTGTAGATACTGGTAAATGAATGGTTGTAGCACCAAATATAATCATAGCAGATGATAAGTCAGCTGCGGCACCGTTGATCGGACGTATCTTCATAATTTTACCGCCAACTGTTTTAATAATTTTGTAACCCCCAATGGATGTACCTAGACCCATTGCAGCAGCTGCAGCAATACGTACCCACAATTGAATATCATCAGTTGTTTGCAATTCTGCAGCAATTAATGCCATTGTAATAATCCCCATTGCCTTTTGTGCATCATTTGTTCCGTGTGTAAATGATTGAAGTGCAGCTGTTCCAATTTGGAATATACGAAATCCTTTGTTTGTCCCATACAAGCTTCCTTTACTAAAGATAACTTTAAACAGGGACATCATAAGAAATCCGACAGCAAGTGCAAGGAATGGAGAAATGATTAACGCTTGAATTATTTTAATGAACCCTGCCCAATTTAAAATAGCAAAGCCAGCAGCGGATACTGCAGCTCCTGCAATTGATCCAATCAGCGCATGTGAAGAACTTGATGGAATTCCAAAATACCAAGTAACTAAGTTCCAAATAATAGCTGAAAGAAGTGCTGCTAAGATAATGAGTGAGCCGTTTTGCAGTGCAAAAGGATCCACAATATCTTTTGTGATTGTTTTGGCAACACCTGTGAAAGTAAGGGCACCAATAAAGTTCATAATTGCAGCCATCATAACAGCTACTCTTGGTTTTAAAGCTCTTGTTGAAACGGATGTTGCAATTGCATTAGCAGTATCATGAAATCCATTGATAAAGTCAAAGGCTAAAGCAAAAAATACTACTAGAATCGTAAGAATGAAAATAGTTTCCATTTTAAAGCACTCCTACGCATTTCGCATGATAATTGCTTCAATCGTAGTTGCTACGTTTTGACAATAATCCGCGACTTCTTCTAATTTTTCATATATATCTTTAAATTGTATAATTCGAACTGGATCTTTTTCTTTTAGGAATAATTGTTTAATCGACGAACGAAGTACATCGTCACACTTACGTTCATAATCTTTTATAAGAATAGCATGTTCATGCATTTGAAGTAACTTCTTATTTGCAAGAAGCTCCATAGCTTTTACAATTTCATCCGTACTTTTAACGATATAACCTAAAAACGTACGCATAGAATCATCGATTTCAATGAGCGAGAACATTTCTAGATTAGCAGTGAAATCGTCAATTCCGTCTAAAATATCATCCATTCTAACAGCTAATGACAAAATATCTTCGCGTTCAATAGGAGTCATGAAGGATTTGTTAAGCATCACGATTAAATCGTGTATTAGTTTGTCCCCTGCAGTCTCATAATTTTTTACATGCACACTGATTTCTTTTAAATCAGCAACAGTGTTGATACGGAAGTCGTCAGCGTAATGAGCTGCTTCTTGGACGTTCTGAGCTACCTTAAGTAAAGATGTAAAAAATGGATCTTGTTTTTTTGAACTAATCATAAAAGCCTCCTGGACTTTAGAATTTTTTTTGTCGATTAATCTCAAATATCATAACAAAAAAATTACAAAATCTACACACTTTTTACTTAAAAACTGTGAAATTTACAATGCTGTAACATTGTTCCCTAAAATAAGGGTGATAAAACATATTGAAAACGTTTACATATTTGAATTTACAGTAAATATTGTTTCCGAGGAAAAAATTTGTCGATTTAAGCAAAAAGATAGAAAAAACTATTTTTGAAAAAAAGTAAAAATATGAAACTTTCAGAAAGTGTTTCCGTATATATAAGTAGTTGGAAAAAGGGGTGATAAAAATCGATCAAATCTTTTTATACGGTTTAATCATTGTTGGTCTTGTAACTATTTTATATGTTTTGTTTGCGGATGCGATTGACGGTCTAGATGCCGGAATTTTTAATCCTACTGTTATTTTATCTTTTGTTTTATTTGTATGTGCTTCAGGCTTTATATTATTTAAAATTACAGACTGGAGTAATACGATTATTATCGTAGCTGCACTAATAATTTCTAGTATTTTGTCCTTTTTAATGTATTACTTTATTTTAGTTCCGTTGGCTTCATCAGAAGTATCAACAGCTTATACGGATGAATCACTTCAAGGACAGGTTGGAAAAGTAATTGTTCCTATTCCAAAGGACGGTTTTGGCGAAATTGTTATTGAGACAGTTAATGGATTGATATCCAAAAGGGCAACTGAGTATGACAATGAAGAGATTGACTACGGTAAACAAGTATTAATCATTGATGTAGATGCGGGTACTTTTTTAGTGAAAGAATATGAGCCATTAAAATATAAGGGGTAGGGGGAAATGAAATGTTGGATATGGGACTTTTAATAGTAATTGGGGCTGTTGTATTTGTGATAGTTGTTATCCTAGCAGTTTACATTACAAAATACCGAACAGTTGGACCGGATGAAGCGCTAATCGTAACGGGGAGTTATTTAGGGTCGAAAAATGTACATACAGACGACTCTGGCAATCGCATTAAAATTATTCGTGGTGGAGGTACTTTTGTATTTCCAGTATTTCAACAAGGCCAACCACTAAGCTTATTGTCAAGTAAATTAGAGGTTACAACACCTGAAGTGTACACGGAACAAGGAGTTCCAGTTATGGCAGATGGAACAGCTATTATTAAAATAGGTGGTTCGATTTCGGAAATTGCAACAGCGGCGGAGCAATTTTTAGGGAAATCAAAAGAAGATCGTGAAAACGAAGCGAAGGAAGTATTGGAAGGTCACTTACGTTCTATATTAGGATCGATGACAGTTGAAGAAATTTATAAGAATCGTGACAAGTTTTCGCAGGAAGTACAACGTGTTGCTTCGCAAGATTTGGCTAAGATGGGTCTTATAATTGTTTCATTTACAATTAAGGATGTTCGAGATAAGAACGGATACCTAGACTCTCTAGGTAAACCAAGAATTGCACAGGTGAAAAGAGATGCAGATATTGCTACTGCAGAGGCTGAAAAAGAAACACGTATTAAACGTGCGGAAGCTTCAAAAGATGCACAACGTGCTGAGTTAGAGCGAGCTACAGAAATTGCGGAAGCGGAAAAAGAGAACCAACTGAAAGTAGCAGAGTACCGTCGTGAACAAGATATTGCTAAAGCACGTGCGGACCAAGCGTATGAGTTGGAAACTGCTAGATCGAAGCAAGAAGTAACAGAGCAAGAAATGCAAATTCAAATCATAGAACGTCAAAAGCAAATTGAATTGGAAGAGAAAGAGATTCTTCGTCGTGAGAAACAATATGATTCGGAAGTGAAGAAAAAAGCGGATGCCGATCGTTATGCTATTGAACAAAATGCAGCAGCAGCTAAGTCTCGAGAGATAGCGGAAGCAGATGCGGAAAAATACAGAATTGAAGCGAAAGCAAAGGCTGAGGCAGAAAAAGTTCGATTAGATGGTGTTGCTAAAGCAGATTCTCAAAGAGCACAAGGAGAATCTGAAGCAGATATTATTCGTCTAAAAGGTCTTGCCGAAGCGGAAGCAAAACGTAAAATTGCAGAAGCGTTTGAAATGTACGGGCAAGCTGCAGTTCTAGACATGATTGTAAGGATGTTGCCTGAGTACGCAAAGGAAATTGCAAGCCCGCTTTCAAATATTGACAAGATTACAGTAGTCGATACAGGCAGTGGTGAAGGTGGAGGTGCAAACAAAGTTACTTCTTATGCAACCAATTTAATGTCCACTCTTCAGGAAACATTAAAGGCTTCCTCCGGAATTGATGTAAAAGAAATGCTTGAAAATTACGCAGGAAAAGGAAATATTCGTCCGAGCATTGAGCAGCTTACTCATGCTGTAACTGCTAAAAGTGAATCACAGTCGGTAGAAGATTTAGAAGAAGCACTAGTTAAATAAAAAGATGCAGACCGATCGCTTTAATAGTGAGTCGGTCTTTTTTTGTAAAGAAAAACTCTGTGAAGATGGCCAAGGAGAGACTAATCCGGCGGATGCTCACGCGAGCATGCGGTAACCGTGCACTCAAAGCTGTATGATACATCCTATATATAAGGGATGTCTCACAAGACACCATCTGTCCAAAACTCTCCGTAACGATTTCGAGTTATGTCATTAAAGGGATCGAGTAGCTTTTTTCTATATACGCTTCTTTCATAAATGTTAGTGTAAAAGCTTTTGCTAATTGTTATAATAAATATAAATATTTCGTCAAATTCCAACAAAATAAGACTCTCTTAAAAATAGGCAGAATAATCAGATTTATATTTTGTAAATGAGTAGTTAAAGGTATAATGGAAGAAAAAATAGTTTAAAATGCTGTCAGAACGCATGGAGGCCAAATGATACTTACTAAAGAGCAGATCCTGGATATCAAAACTAAATATTCTTTATCTAAAGTCGTGACAGATAAGACTATCACTACGTATATCGGAAGCGCTAATAACATTTCTTATTCTTTATATACTTTGCTACCGAACAGCACTTCTTGGATTAATTTTTATTCAAAAGAATATAACAATTATGTAGAGCGCTATACCATTGTTGATGGAGAATTAGAAGTTAAACGGAAAGGTGAAAAGGTTATTTTACAAGCAGGAGACGTCATCAATGCTAGTATGGAACCGTCCGTTGTAACCTGTTATGCACAGAAAGAAGTAGAGATATTATTGGAAATGACAACTCCTTTTTTTGAGAGAGATTTTACAGAACGAGAAATTTTGCACCGCGATGCGAGAAGGATACAAGAAGTAGATGGATATACATATCATCATTGTGCAAGAATAAGAGATTATTCCATTGAACTATGGAAGCGTATAAAACCTGGTGAAAGTATTAAGGTCATAAGTACAGGATCGTATTTTCATGACATAGGAAAGCTAGCAGTTCCAATTGAAATATTAAATAAGTCTGGGAAGCTTACAGATGATGAATGGAAAATCATTAAAATGCATACAACGTTAGGTGCAGAAATGATGAGAAATCATGAAATTGAGCGATTACGTCAAGCCGCTTTTATTGTAGAGGAGCATCATGAAAGGTATGATGGAAAGGGATATCCCTTTGGGTTAATCGGCGAAGAAATTTCCTTAGAAGCTTCCATTGTTGCGGTAGTTGACGCTTTTGATGCAATGACGACAAATCGTGTATACAGAGGTGCGATGACATTCGAAGAAGCGATAAAAGAAATTAAAAATGGTAGAGGCACCCAATTTAACCCATTAGTAGTAGATGAATTTCTAAAAATGTTAAAAGAAAAGAATTATGAATGGAATTAAAAAGGAGAGAAGAAAAATGACTTATCGTATTGAGCATGACTCTATGGGAGAGATAAAAGTTCCGCAAGAAAGTCTTTGGGGAGCACAAACACAAAGATCGAAAGAAAACTTTAAAATCGGTACAGAAAAAATGCCGATTGGTGTTGTACACGGCCTTGCCCTATTAAAAAAATCTGCAGCAATTGTTAGTCATTCTCTTGGGAATTTATCTGAAGCCAAAAAAGATGCCATTTCCGTAGCTGCCGATGAAATTCTTGCTGGCAAACTAGATCATCACTTTCCATTAGTTGTTTGGCAAACTGGTAGTGGTACACAATCTAATATGAATGTAAATGAAGTAATAGCTCATCGAGGTAATCAAATCCTTGAAGAAAAAGGTAGCGAAGAGCGTCTTCATCCAAACGATGATGTTAATAAATCTCAGAGCTCTAACGATACGTTTCCAACAGCACTACATATTGCAGGAGTTCTAGCAGTTGAAAAACAACTTTTGCCTGCTATTGAGGTCTTAAAAGAAACGCTTGGGAAAAAATCAGAACAATTCATGGATATCGTGAAAATTGGTCGTACTCATTTACAAGATGCAACTCCGCTTTCTCTGGGACAAGAGTTTAGTGGTTGGCACAGAATGTTAGAGAAATCAGCAAAAATGATTACACAGGCAGTTCAAGACATGAAGGAACTTGCAATCGGTGGTACTGCTGTAGGAACAGGGCTAAATGCACCGAAGGGATTTGGTGATTTAGTTGCTTCGGAAATATCTAAAGAACTAGGTATTGAATTCACTTCGGCTAAAAACAAATTCCATTCCTTAACTAGCTATGATGATGTTGTATATGTGCACGGAGCAGTAAAAGCACTTGCTGCTGACTTGATGAAAATTGCAAATGACATTCGCTTGCTTGCAAGTGGTCCACGTTCCGGAATTGGAGAAATTACTATTCCAGAAAATGAACCAGGAAGCTCTATTATGCCTGGAAAAGTAAACCCAACACAAAGTGAAGCGATGACAATGGTTGTTGCTCAAGTGATGGGGAATGACACGACAATTTCTTTTGCAGCTAGCCAAGGGAATTATCAATTGAATGTATTTAAGCCAGTAATTATTCACAATTTCCTTCAGTCTACTCGTTTACTAAGTGATGCAATCATTAGCTTTAACAACAATTGTGCAGTGGGAATCGAACCAAACCTGGAAACAATTAAACATCATGTGAACAATTCATTAATGCTTGTAACTGCTTTAAATCCTTATATTGGATATGAAAATGCAGCGAAAATTGCAAAGCATGCACATAAAAATGGAACGACATTAAAAGAAGCTGCAATTGAATTAGACTTATTGACTTCTGAAAAATTCGATGAAATTGTACGTCCCGAAAAAATGATTTAACCAAAAATCATTGGTGGATGCAAATCTTCTTAAGGTGAAATTTGAATATAAAGAGGTTATCTATCAGAATGAAAAAGATATTGTTTATACTACTAAGTTCTATATTAGTGCTTTCTGCGTGTGGTCAGAAAGAGGCGGAAGTAGGCCATGAAGAACATGCTGAGCATATTGCTCATTCAGAAAATGGCGATATACAAGAAACAACTGCATCAGCTGATGTTTTACCAACATTTTTAGACAGTCAATCGGAGGATATGAAGCTTGTGTATCAAGCAGCAGCAAAAGCAAATGACATCCTAAAATGGATGCCTTGCTATTGTGGATGTGGTGACAGTGCTGGTCACATGAGTAACTTTAACTGCTTCGTACAGGAGATTAAAGAAAATGGAGAAGTAGTATGGGATGATCATGGTACACGTTGTGCAGCATGTTTAGAAATTGCAGTTATGTCGATCAATATGACACAAGAGGGTAAGTCACTTGTAGAAATTCGAAATGCAATCGATGAAGCTTATAAAGAAGGCTATGCAACACCAACAGATACACCGATGCCATCATAAAAAAACAGCCCGTTTTCACTAATTTAGTGAGAATGGGCTGTTTTCTTTTAAGAAGAAGATTCCTCCGCAACTTGTAAATTTTGTACCAGAGAGCTATTTACATCACAGACACTTCCTGTTGAAACATAAACTCCTATAGAAGGAAGGTTGCATATTGCTCTGGAGAAGTGACTGCTCGGTTTTGAAAAACTGCAGAGCCCTCATTTTATATATACATTACTCACTAATGATTCTTGTATGACATCCGTTGGAATTTCAAATGTTACGAGACCCATTGAACCCGGTGCTACTTCATATTTATCGAAAGAAATGGTTAGTTTATGGTCTGCTGTAATAGAGAACGTTTGATCCGGGCGAATTGCTTCAAAGCCTATTTCCTCTTCGCTCGCAATCCAATACACAATACTTTCATCCGATTCCATTTGTTTTATCATTTCTTCCTTGATATAGGAGGAAATTACTTCTATATATGCATCATCTTTAAACAAGCTCGGTAACGTAATAAGAACTTCATTTTTCTTATCTATTGTATCTGTTCTTAGCGTAGTAGATGAGGATCCTACAAGGTTCACTTCATAACGACTTATCGATAGAATTTCCTCTGTATCGGTGACCACTTCATACGTAGATGCTACACCAAGATGGCCCCCACCAGCTTCTTTTAATGCTTCCATTTCAATTAGGAAGCTTTCGTAAAGTGCTTCGTTTTCAGCAATATATTTTTCATTTAAACTATTTTCTAATTCTTCATTTTCTAGTCCAGTGACGTTAGGAGTTTTTATATCAGCGTTGTATGTGTCCTCAGATACTTGAATTTCTTGTACTGTCACTACTTGAACAATAGAACCTAGCAAGGGTACAGATGATAGCGTTTGGGCCAATGCGGGACTTACATTTACACTTGCCACAAAGATAGCGGCCGCTGCTACCATTCCGATGCCCCATTTTTTAAATGGCATACTTTTTTTCCTCTTTCCTTTTGACTCACGAATGGTGTCCTTTACAACATGTTTTAGCTCAGTTGGTATTTCAATATTATCGTATTGTTTTTTAGAATCATGTAACTTACTCATGCATGCACCTTCTCTTCCATATTTGTTCGTAATTTTCGCAAGGCAGCATATAATCTCGTCTTAATAGTATTAGTGTTTTCTCCTAGCATGGTGGCAATATCCTCGATTTTCATATCTTCAAAGAATCGAAGAATAATTATGGTTTTGTGCTGCGCCGATAAATGGTCTATTGCTTCATACAAATCAATATCTCGAATTTCGTCCTCTTGAATTGGTAGGTGAAAGTCTAACATATCATCCTCAACTAAGGTGATTCTTTTATTTTTGTGAATATAATCAATCGAGGTATTGATTAAAATTCTATAAAACCACGTTTTTAAATAATGAATATGGTCTAAGGAATCAATGGATCGTAGAGACTTCATAATACTTTCCTGTATTATATCTAATGCAGATTCCTTACTTTTAACATAGCTAAAAGCAAGACGATAATGCGCATGTTGATTTTCAATAATATAGTTTTCAACTAGCTGAAACTTTTCTTTTTTTGTCATGACATCTTTGTACTCCTTTTTCATTTCAGTAACATAATTATGTAACAAAAATTAGACGGAGGACTGGAGTGGAAAGTTTGCCTTATATAAAGAATATTTTCCCCAGCAACAATCCTTCAAATGTAAATATGAATGGCGATGTCCCTTTTTCTTAAGAAATTCTTCATATTTATCCTTCTAAAATGTTAAGAAACAATCGATATACTATGTTCATAGTAAACGGAAGGAGAAATAAAATGATACAAGTACAGGATGTAAATCATACATTTTTAATCGGGAAAAAAGGAAAGGAAAAGAAAGTGCCTGTTTTAAAAGGGCTATCTTTTGAAGTGGAGCAAGGAGAGATTGTTGCGATAGTTGGAAAAAGCGGCTCAGGTAAGTCTACTTTGCTTCACACAATAGCAGGTTTTATGAGTCCTGAACAAGGATCCATTACTGTGAATGGTAAGGAAACTGCTTATTTAAATGAAGCAGAAAGAGCACAGTTCCGATTAAATAATTTTGGATTCATCTTTCAAAACTTTCAATTGATGCCGGGACTAACAGCATCAGAAAATATAGAGCTTCCGCTTAAATTAAAGGGAGTATCTTCTAAAAAAAGAAAAGCAAATGTAAAACAATTGCTACAAAAGGTTGGACTACAAGAAGTAGCGGATCATTATCCAAATGAATTATCAGGGGGTCAGCAACAGCGTGTAAGTATTGCACGTGCGCTCATAACTAATCCACCGATTATCTTTGCAGATGAACCTACTGGTAGCTTAGACTCGGAAACTGAGCAAGACATTTTATTGCTTATACAGGATCTTAATCAAGGATTAGGTGTAACGTTTGTCATTATTACCCATGATGAAGAGGTTGCAAGTATTGCACATCGTAAATTTAAAATGCATGACGGGGAACTAGTAAAAGGAGGTGCTCCATATGCTATTTAAAGACCAAGTTGATTTTGTACGTCAACATATTAAGAAGAATAAACTGAGAGTATTTATGACGGTTCTAGCAGCCACAATGGGATGTGCATTTTTAATCGTGCTTGCCTCCATCGGGTTCGGGATTCAAGATACAATGCGGAAAGAAATATTGCAAGATCAAGCGATTACAGAAGTAGAAGTGTATCCAAATGCTGACGAGGAACTGGATATTTCACAAATAAGATCTATTGAGCATGTAGATGCAATTGTACAAAGGTTAAATTTAAATGCTATGGTTAATTCTCAAATAGAGGACCGTAGCCTTCAAGGAAATTTAATTCTTACAAACTTTGACGAAGAACAAAAATCAAATCTACAATTATCAGAAGGCAGAATGCCCGAAAAGGATAATGAAATAATAGTTGGCTATCAGTTTGCGGAAAGTTTGTTAACGGATGCAGAACGTAAAGAAATGGAACAAAATGCAGAAGAAAATGCAGAACAAATCGGAGGATACAAGGACTCTATAATTGGAAAAACAATTTCTTTATCACTTCAGTCTTATGAAGCAGAGGAAGCTTTTCAGGAGAAATGGAATTTTACAATTGTTGGAGTTACAGAAAATCCAGCAAGAGATTGGATTATAGATACAAATGTGTTGGTAAACGAATCTTGGAAGGACAAGTTTAAAGAAGTAATTGTTGCGAATTCAGAAATAGAAGTAGTAGAAGCAGATTTATTTTATGCACAAACGAAAGTATTTACCTCTAGTTTAGAGCATGTAAAATCAGTTACAGAAGATCTAAAGGAAAAAGGCTATAATGTCTATTCGGTCTCTGAACAGTTGGAACAAATAGATGTTTTTTTCATGGCATTTAAAATTGGCCTTATATTTGTAGGCACAATTGCAGTATTGATTTCATCCATTGGAATCTTTAACACAATGACTATGGCTGTAACTGAAAGAACTCGAGAAATAGGAGTCATGAAGGCGATAGGAGCAAGTCCCAAACTTATTCAAAGGTTATTCTTAATGGAAAGTGCATGGATCGGTATTATTGGAACAGTTTTAGCTGTGATTATTTCATATGCAGTGAGTTTCCTGGCAAATTTAGTATTGCCAATGGTAGTAGGAGCAGCGTTAGGGGATGAAGATATTCAAAATCTATCCATTACTTTTTCGTTGATTCCATGGCAGCTTGTTGTTATTGCATCAATCATTAGCATAGGGGTTGCAATGATTTCTGGTTGGAGACCCGCACGAAAGGCAACGAATATTGATGTAATCAATGCTTTAAGACAGGAATTATAAAAGAAAGGTCGTCCTTCATTGGGACGACCTTGTTTATTGTGCGATTGTAAAATAAGCAATGAATAGAACAAATACAACGAGTGCATTTATTAAATTGTATTTTGAACGAGAAATCTTTTTATCGAATCGATCAGATTTGTTAATGAATTTAACTCCTAAGTAAGTAATGATAATTGCTAAAACCAAAGCGAGAATTGGTGATATTGGATATACATGTACATCGACAAAATGAACGATAATGATTGCAATAGCCATGGCAATACCGTAAGCAACTTTCTTTAAGGTTGGTTCTTTCACTGATTCTGCTCCATTTCTTTTAAAAATAACTTATTGTATAAGTATAACTTCTTTTTAAGGTAATTCCTTTACTATTGTATTTAAGTATTTCATTTCACTTTGAATTTTTTGTTTTAATTCTTTATTTTCAAGGACATCGCAATGGGGATTTCATTATATCGCCTCAAAAAGTGTTAACCCGAGTAACTCTATGTTAACCTTATTATAACCCCGAGTTGCAGAAGCTGGTTGGTGAGTAATTTTAATGCCTGTTTAGCAAGTAAAGGAAATGTAGCCTGGGCTAATACTGCACTCTTTGGAGACTGAGGATTTGCCTGCATAGGAATGGCTAGAGCATAAAACAATTAATAGGAGGTTTTGAAATGCTAAGTAATACATTGTCATTAATCCTAATTGTGCTAGGCATCGTCCTAGCTTTATCTCTATTTGGTGTTATCGAAATTCCGCTAGGATTCGTGTATATCGGCATATTTATAGTGGCCATCGCCCTGTTAATAGTTATTTTTTATAGAAAAAGGAAAATGGAAGGAAATAACTCCTAGTAAGGAGCTATATAGGGAAAAGTCGGTTCTCAGAAGTAAGGAGAACCGGCTTTTTTCAATTAAAATACTCTTTTAGTTCATTCTCTAAGAAAGGATTCGCATGGAGCATTTGTTTAAACTGCTTATATTCTATCAGTTGTTCAGGTGTTGCCTTTTTCCCTGTTTTATATGCGCGTATTAAGATGTTTTTAGGAGTGTTTTCTAAATCGATAAATTCGACAAGTTGTGCTTCGTAACCAACCATATTTAAGATTTCAGCTCGAATAGAATCTGTTGCAAGTGCTGCAAAACGTTCTTTTATAAGACCGTGTTTCAACATAATATCTAGACCTGGTGCATCTAGCTGTCTATTCAGTTCGTGCTGACAGCAAGGAACACTTAAAATAACGCTAGCACCCCATTTGACAGCGCGGGCAAGAGCCATATCTGTTGCAACATCGCAAGCATGGAGCGTGACTACCATATCCACAGCAGTTTCCTCGTTGTAATCATTAATATCTCCTACTAAAAACTCTAACTGATCATAGCCTAAGTCCTCAGCAATTTTCGCGCATTCTTCAATAACTTCTTTTTTCAAATCTAAGCCTGTTACTCGAATGTCGAGACCCTTTTCAATTTTTAAATAATGATAGAGGGCAAATGTTAAGTAAGATTTACCTGATCCAAAATCCAGAATTCGAACGGTTTTGTCCTTTGGTAAGTGAACAAGGGTATCATCGATAAATTCAACAAAACGATTGATTTGTTTAAATTTATCGTACTTTTGTTTTTTTACTTTTCCTTCAGCGGTTTGGACGCCTAAATGTATAAGGAATGGATACGGTGTATTTTCATCTAGCAAATAATTTTTTTTTCGATTATGTGATAGGTTTACTGGTTTTGCTGTACCTAATTTCTCGGACTTCCACATTACTTTGTTTTTCTTGGAGAGTTGGATTTGTACTTTTTCCATTGTGAAATCAGCATGGATTTGACGAAATTGTTCCAATAGTTCGGTCAGTGTTGTTTCAAATGCCTCTATTGTAATATTTTCATGCTTCAAAATACGTTCATATTGATACTCTAGCTGAATATGATATACATTTTTTATTTCAATCGGTTTTAGTTTTACTCGTTTAATTTCATTTGACTTGGCACGAGGCTGACTGACTGTAGCAGCAACCAACTGCTTTTTCTCTATTTGCTCTAGCAGATAATCTTTCATTTCTTGAAATTCCATAAAAACCGCCTTCTTTTAGTAGGATCCTTGGCAATAGTGTATCACAACAAGGAGATTCTAGGGTAGAAGGATGGGTTAGTTGGAAAAATGAATATATTAGTTGGAATTTTAGGTCGACTAGTTGGAAAATAAGCAAGTTTAGTTGGAATTATAGGACCTTTAGTTGGAATATAAAAGAAATCCCCTTCAGTCTTGAAGGGGATTGTCTTTAATATAAGTTAGTGTTTTACCTGAAATTCCAAATATTATAGTTAACATCGGGCTAAGCAAGCAGAAAAACGCAAACGGCAAATAGTCGAGAGTAGAAACAGCTAATACATTCGTGATAAATATACCGCACACACTCCACGGAACAAGAGGATTAACGACAGTACCTGCATCTTCCATTACTCTTGCCAAGTTCTTATTGGCTAAACCGACCTTTTGGAATGGAGCTTGGAACGCCTCTCCGGTCAATAAAATCGATAAGTATTGCTCTCCGATTAATGTGTTTACTCCAATTGCGGTAAAAGCGGCTGCCGAAATAACGGATCCGACAGTTTTTAATGAACTCTCTATTTTTAGTAATAAACTTTGTACGATACCAAGAGTGAATAAGAGCCCCCCCATACTTAAGGCAAGTAAAACGAGACCAATAGTGAACATCATGCTATTCATACCGCCTCTGGATAACAGGGAGTCTACAACTTCAATACCTGTTTGAGATGAATAGCCAGTGAATAATATGTTTAATATTTCTCCAGCTGTAAGGTATTGATGGAAGTAAGAAACGACAATCCCTGCAATAGAAGTTAGAGCAAGAGATAATATTGCAGGCACTTTTTTTATGGAAAGTACAATAAGTAAAACAAGTGGTAATAATGTGTACCAATGAATCATACCTGTTTGAAGAAGACCTTCTTGAAAGCTTGAAATCTGCTCCAAATTTTGAAAATCTTTATTTGGCGATAACATACCGTAGCCTATTAGAGAAATAACAAATGCTGGAATGGTTGTCCATCCCATATTCTTTATATGCTCGAATAAATCCACATGAACAATTGCAGAAGCAAGATTTGTAGTATCTGATAACGGAGACATTTTATCTCCAAAAAAAGCACCGGAGACTATTGCGCCAGCTGTAATTGCTAAAGAAATATCCATCGCATCTGCCATTCCGATAAAGGCAACTCCAACTGTTGCGACAGTAGTTAGGGAGCTTCCGATAGACAAACCAATTATACATGTAATGATAAATACGATGGCATAGAAAAAGTGGGGCGAAATGAACTGAAAACCAAGATATATAAGTGTAGGGATGGTTCCACCTATCATCCAGCTACTAATTAAAATGCCAATAAAGAAAAAGATGAAAATAGCTCCAAGCCCCGCCTTTGAACCTTCTACAAGTCCATCTTCTAATTGTTTGTAAGGTACTCTTTTTATGAGTCCGTACGTAATGAGTAAAAGAATAGCGAGTAAAATAGGCATATGTGGAACTGTATCAAATTTTATAATGCAAATGGCCATTATAGAGATAATTGATAAAGTAATCAGTATTGACTCCCAAAATGATGGAGTGATTTTTGATTGAATACGAAACATTGTATAACCTCCAAGGTGATTAATATTAGACATTAAAAAAACCTTCTATATCCCTATTTGTTAGGGACGAAGGAATCTCCGCGGTACCACCCTATTTGTTGGGCCATACATACCCAACCACTTCATTTCAAAAAGAGCTTTAAAAATTGTTGTAATTCATCTGTCATTCTACCTGAACTTTCACCAACCGTTCAGTCTCTTTTTTCTGTAAACATGCAGACTACTATGACAATCACTCTTATATAATTCACTTTCGCGATTCAACGCTTTCAATCACTGAAGTAATTAGGATTTTACCACTTTTCAGCGACCTGTCAAGTAAACTAGTAATTTTTTAACACTATTATTTATTCAGAATTTTATGATAAAATGATACTGCATATAAACAATCAAAGGGGAGATTTGTTTGTTAAATGAAAAAACAGTAGGAGAAATTGTTAAAGAAGCAGCGAGAAAGTATCCGGAAACAGAAGCATATGTTTACCCAGAGCACGGTATCCGAAAAACTTATAAGGAATTCGATGAAGAAACTGACGAGCTAGCAAAAGCTTTTATTGGAATGGGGATACAAAAAGGGGAACATGTTGCAATTTGGTCAGACAACAAAAGAGAGTGGCTACTAAGTCAGTTTGCGACTGGAAAAATGGGGGCAGTACTCGTTACTGTGAACACGAACTATCAAGAAAAAGAGTTAGAATATTTATTACAACAATCTGATTCTACTACCCTAATTTTATGTGAGTCTTTTAAAGGTACTTCCTATTTAGATATTTTGAGATCGGTATGTCCTGAGATTTATCACTCTGAAAAAGGGAATATTCAATCCGAAAAACTTCCTCATTTTAAACGTGTCATTGTGATGAGCGGAAATCAGTATCCTGGAATCTATACTTGGTCGGAATTACTTGCTCATGGAAAAGGAGTATCTGATGAAACTTTAGATGAAACGTTTAAATCACTTAATAATGAAGAAGTGATTAACATTCAATATACTTCTGGAACAACAGGCTTTCCAAAAGGTGTAATGCTTTCACACAAAAATGTAGTCAATAACGGACAACTTGTCGGAGATTATATTCATCTTTCGGAACATGATCGTCTATGTATTCCCGTTCCATTCTTTCATTGTTTCGGCTGTGTGATGGGGACAATTGCATCGATTACTCATGGTACTACAATGGTCATTGCGGAACAATTCGAGGCGGGAAAAGTCCTGCAAATTGTACAAGATGAAAAGTGTACAGCCTTACACGGTGTACCAACGATGTTTATAGCAGAGCTAAACCATCCAAAATTTACTCAGTTTGATTTATCTACACTCCGTACCGGGATTATGGCAGGCTCCATTTGTCCAATAGAAGTCATGAAAAAAGTGATGGAAGATATGGGGGCATCCGAAATTACAATTGCATATGGACAAACAGAATCATCCCCAGTTATTACACAAACAAAAACAGACGATGCAATTGAAAAACGGGTTTCCTCTGTCGGTAAAGCACACCCTGGAGTTGAAGTTAAAATTATCGATCCGGTGACAGGAGAAGAAGCACCGGCAGGAGTTCCAGGAGAACTTTGTACAAGAGGTTACCTTGTAATGAAAGGCTATTATAAAAATGAAGAAGCAACAAAATCTGTTATTGATTCGAATGGCTGGCTTCACACAGGAGATATTGCTGTAATGGATGAAGATGGTTACATCGATATTACAGGGCGCATCAAAGATATGGTGATCCGTGGTGGAGAAAATATTTATCCAAAAGAAGTAGAGGAATTTCTATATCAGCATCCTGCTATTCAAGATGTGCAAGTAGTCGGCGTGCCTGATGCCAAATACGGAGAAGAGCTAATGGCTTGGGTCATTTTGAAGGCTGGTGAAAGCTTAACTTCAGAGGATTTAAAAGAGTACTGTAAAGGGAAAATATCGTTTCATAAAATACCAAAGTATGTGGAGTTTATCAATTCATACCCAATGACAGCTTCTGGTAAAATTCAAAAGTTCCTTTTAAGAGAAATGTCGAACGAGAAAATTGAAGTGTAATAATAATTACCGACATATTTCCTGGGAAATAGACATAAAAAGTATAGATGCATATTCAATAATAGTAGAGACAAATAAAAGTGGGGAATCTATCGGTAGCACATATTATTTTACGTACTATCTAAAGATTTTACCGTGGAGAAATGTCACATTTTCTCATTTATCGTCTAATGTGTTTAGGTGATGTGAAAATACCGCTTACTTGTTGGATAGGATGATTGAATAATTGGGGTCTAGAAGGGTAATGAATAGTTAGGTGAAAAATTAGGAGTCTGAATGGTCCATATATAAATAAAAAAATTATTATGAGGTGACAGAGATTGAGTTTAAAAGCAGACAATATATTTGTTAATTTACCTGTAGAAGATCTTAAAAAGTCAGTTGAATTTTTTTCGAAGATTGGATTTGAATTTGATGCAAATATGACCGATGACAATGCAACGTGTATGATCATAAATAAAAATATTTATGTTATGTTGTTAGTTAAAGATTATTTTAAAACATTTACGAAAAAAGAAATTTCAGATACAAAGAACAGTGCTGAAGTGATTTTGGCATTATCGGCAGATAGTAAAGAAAAAGTAGATGAAATTGTAAATAAAGCATTGGAAGCCGGTGGGAAAGAATCCTATGAGCCTGTTGATCATGGTTTTATGTATGTTTGGAGTTTCCAAGATATAGATGGTCATCAATGGGAGATAATGTTTTACGATGAAAAGGGAGCCACTCAAAATTAAAGATTAAAGTTAAATTCTAATAACTAGCAGGCGTTGATCCAAGAGGATTGACGCTTTTTGTAATGATTTTTATTATAACTTTAGCAGTAGGTAGAACGGTTATTTTATTACTAGTCGCTGGAAGTGGAAATCAACGAAGAGATTTGAAAAGACCTTATAGACCATCATTTTTATAAGCGATGCTTTTTGGATTTGTTGTATACTATTACAAAGGAAATTTATAGAATTAGAGGTGTATTCATGTATTTAGATCACATTGTTCATCTTGTAACAAAAAAACCAACAGAAGTTGTAGAAGAGTGGAAAGGTAATGGGTTTCATGCTGTTATAGGAGGACAGCATACGCGATGGGGTACGTATAATGCGCTTCTTTATACAAAAACTAGTTATATTGAATGGCTTGCACTAGAAAATGAAGAAATTGCATTAAATGCAAATCATCCATTAATCAATCTTCTACTACATGATTTGAAAACGAAACCAGGTTTTGGAACAGTTTGTATTCGAACTGAAAACATTGAGAGTCTATTTAATCAACTCGAACGAAAAGGTATAGAAACCTCCGGAGTTTTACATGCTGAAAGAAAAACGACAAGTGGGTTGGTTCGTAAGTGGAAAATGCTTTTCGTAAAGGAAGAAATAAGTAACGATTTACCGAGTCCGTTCTTCATTGAATGGCAGGAAGATGATGAAGAACGCTATCAATTATTACAAGAGGACGGAACAATAGTGGATAGTAATTTAGAGTTGACTATTTCAACTTGTGAGTTTCATGTGAGGAATCCTCGGGAAGTAATGGATAAATGGAAAAACTACTTTGAGATAAAAGAACAAGATAACCAAACATTACTACTAGCTAATACAAATTTAGTTTTTAAAAAGCTTGAGACAGGAGAACAGGAAAGACTTGCTTGTATATATGTAAATGGCCACGGAAAGCAGGAGCCGATTTATTATGAGCAAGGGACTTATTGTTTTTGCGAATAGGGGGAATCAGTTTGGATGAATTATTAGAAAAGGCGATTGTCGTCGCTGTCAATTTGCAAAGTGACGAGCATTTTGAATATGAATTAGAGGAGTTACACAACTTAGCTAAAGCGTTAAATGTGGAAGTTGTAGGAGAAGTGACACAAAATCTTGAAAGAGTTACGTCATCCCATTATGTTGGTACAGGTAAAGTGGAAGAGATTAAAAACTTCTATGAAGAAGCAGGAGCAAATCTTGTCATTTTTAATGATGAACTTTCACCGTCCCAAATTCGTAACTTAGAAAAAGAATTAGAATGTAAGGTAATCGATCGTACGATGCTTATTTTAGATATTTTTGCACGTCGAGCTAAATCGAATGAAGCACAAATGCAAGTAGAGCTTGCCCAGCTCCAATATATGTTACCACGTTTAGTAGGACTAAGAGCATCACTTGGTAGACAGGGTGGGGGAACTGGCGGCGGATTTAAAAACCGTGGTGCTGGGGAAACGAAGTTGGAGCTAGATAGACGTAAAATTGAAGACCAAATTGCTAAGTTAAAACGTGAGCTAGAGCATGTAAAGGACCAACGAGAAACACAAAGAAAGCAACGGAAGAAAAATGCCATACCAGTTGTGTCACTAGTTGGATATACAAATGCTGGTAAATCCACTATTATGAATCAACTTCTTCATAAAATTGGTCAAGAAGAATCGAAGCAAGTATTTGAAAAGGATATGCTTTTCGCGACATTAGAAACTTCTGTTCGGCAAATAAAATTGCAGGATCAGAAAGAGTTTTTATTAACTGACACGGTAGGATTTGTTAGTAAGCTTCCTCATCATCTTGTCAAAGCTTTCCGCTCAACGTTAGAAGAAGCTCGAAATGCAAATTTACTTCTCCATGTGGTAGATGTTTCGAATGAAGAGCACCGCTATATGATGGAGGTTACAAACGAAACCTTACATGCTGTCGGGGTAGAAGATGTACCAACTATCTATGTATATAACAAATCAGATTTGGCAGAATTAAAGTATCCTCATGTATCCGGCAATAATATTTGGATTTCTGCAAAAGAAGGAACGGGTTTAGACGAGCTGCTCGAATTGATTAAAAAGCATATTTTTTCTAATTATGTACAATGTTCTTTACTCGTACCATTTGATCGAGGAGATATCGTGTCATATTTAAATGAGCATGCCTCTATTATGTCCACCTCTTATGAAGAAGAGGGTACTCTTGTAAAAGTAGAATTAAAACAATCCGATTACAACCGTTTTGTAGAGTTTGTATATGCCGAGTAGTGATTAAAAAAAAGGTTGCTCACAAGTAGGATTTTTACTTGCGAGCAACCTTTTTCTATTGGTAATTAGAATCTTATACTTCTTGAAACTGAATATTATGAAGTCTGGCAAAAATTCCATCCTGCGCTACTAATTCACTATACGAACCATCTTCTGCAATTCCGTCATCGGTTACAACAATTACTCGATCCGCATCACGGATGGTTGCAAGACGATGGGCAATAATAAGGGTTGTACGATTTTCTGCAAGCTCCATTAAAGATTTTTGGATGATTTTTTCTGTCTCTGTATCAAGGGCAGAAGTTGCCTCGTCCAAAATTAAAATTGGAGGATTTTTAAGGAACATGCGGGCTATTGCTAGACGTTGTTTTTGTCCTCCTGATAATTTAAGTCCACGCTCACCGATTTGTGTGTCATATCCGTCTGGAAGAGAACTGATAAAATCTTCTAAATGTGCTTTTCTCGCTGCATCTCGAATTTCTTCTTCCGTTGCTTCTTTTTTACCGTACGCAATATTCTCTCGAATTGTACCAGTAAATAAAAATACATCTTGTTGAACGATACCAATTTGAGAACGTAAAGATTGCATCGTAACATCCTGGATGTTTAAACCATCAATAGAGATTGCACCTTCATTCACATCATAAAAACGAGGAATGAGCGAGCATATAGTTGTTTTACCAGCTCCAGAGGGACCAACAAATGCAACGGTTTCTCCAGCTTTTATCGATAAATTAATATTCTCGAGCACTGATTTATGCTCATCATAGCGAAAGCTGACATTTTCAAACTCAATGTCTCCATTCAAATGAGATACATTTAATGCATTCGATCGGTCTTGAACCTCAGGATCCTGCTCAACAAGTTCTAAAAAGCGTTTAAATCCGGCCATTCCTTTTGGATACAGTTCTAAAAGTGCAGTAATTTTATCTACTGGTTTTATTAACACGTTTACATAAAGGACAAAACTTACTAGCTGTCCGTAGGATAGCGTCCCTTTGTATGTGAACCATGCTCCTACAACCAAGACGACCAATGTTACAAGGCGAGTCATCATATAGATGCTGGAATGTGTTCCAGCCATCACTTTATAAGCAATAAGTTTTGCTAGTCGAAATTGACCGTTATCTTCTTTAAAGCGAGCAATTTCAAAGTTTTCATTTGTAAAAGATTGTACTACTCTAACACCGGATACACTATCTTCAACGCGAGCATTTACGTCTGCAATTTTACCGTACATGTTCTTCCATGCTTTGTTCATCATAATATTTCCGTATGTAGCAACAATAGATAAGAACGGGACCATAATGATGGCGATCACTGCGAGCTCTGGATTAATGTTGAACATAATTGCAAAGGCACCGATCAATGTCATAATGGCGATAAATAAATCTTCGGGACCATGATGGGCAAGCTCACCAATATCAAATAAGTCATTTGTAATCCGGCTCATAATATGCCCGGTTTTTGTATTGTCAAAGAAGCGGAATGATTGCCGTTGTACATGGTTAAATAATTGCTGTCTCATATCCGTTTCAATATTTATACCGAGTTTATGACCTAAATAACTAACGATAAATTGAAGAAATGTACTTATTATATATACGATAAATAGTAAAATACTCACCCTTACTATCATATTCCAATCTCCACCTGGTAAAAGGTCATCAATGAACCATTGAACTGCTACCGGAAATGCAAGTTCTAAAATAGCTACGAACACTGCACTGCTAAAGTCGATAATGAATAATCGTCTATGCGGTTTGTAAAAGGCAAAAAACTTTTTAAGCACAGAAATCTACTCTCCTTTCCTATGTCATAACGACTATTATATAGAATAATTTCAGAATTCGAAATAAGTAAATGTTTTTTGACAATAAAAAAAGGGAAGTTTATAATATGTTTTTTATAAGCAACGCTCAAAGGTCAGACATCTGTACAACTTTTTGATTACTTTGAGTTTTCTAAATTAGAAGAGAGGTATAAAACATGGCTACAAAAGAAGAAATAGTTCAGTCGGTACCGCAGAAAGGGTTTTTTGGGCATCCAAAAGGTTTATTGTCTCTATTTTTTACGGAGTTTTGGGAGCGCTTTTCTTACTACGGAATGCGAGCGATATTAATTTATTATATGTACTACGAAGTAACAGCAGGCGGACTAGGGATGGATCGTACTACAGCTAACTCGATAATGGCTATCTACGGTTCATTAGTTTATATGTCTGGAATTATTGGTGGTTGGATTGCTGATAGACTTTTTGGTACTACTAAAACCGTATTTTACGGTGGTGTCCTCATTATGTTTGGACATATAGTGTTATCGTTTCCTGGTGGAACGACACCATTATTTATTTCAATGGCTTTAATCATTGTCGGTACGGGTTTATTAAAACCGAATGTTTCTAGTGTCGTCGGAGATTTGTATTTAGAAACTGATCCTCGTCGTGACTCTGGCTTTAGTATTTTCTATATGGGTATTAACATGGGGGCATTTATTGCACCTTTAATTGTCGGAACAATTGGACTAGAGTATAATTTCCACTTAGGATTTGGAATTGCAGCTATAGGTATGGCAATTGGTTTAATAGTATTCCTAATTACAAAGAAAAAGTATTTAGGTTTAGCCGGCTCTTATGCTCCAAATCCAATGGGAAGAGAAGAGCGCAAAAAAGTATTCACTAGAATTGGGGTTGGAGTATTACTACTTCTAATCATCGGATACTTTTTAATTGAACAAGGTATTATGACATTTGATGCATTTACAATGACCGTATCTATCTTAGGGATTGTTATTCCAACGCTTTACTTTATCGTTATGTATAGAAGTGAAAAGACAACGGTAGATGAAAAATCTAGATTACTTGCGTATATTCCGTTATTTGTCTCAGCGATGATGTTTTGGGCAATTCAAGAACAAGGATCAAGCATCTTGGCGGTATATGCAGACGAACGTGTAGATTTAACGATCGGTTCTTTTGAGATATCTCCTGCATGGTTCCAATCATTGAATCCGTTATTTATCATTGGGTTTGCTCCAGTGTTTGCTTGGCTTTGGGTAAAACTAGGGGATCGACAACCATCTACACCGAAAAAATTCGCATACGGCCTATTATTTGGTGGTCTGTCGTTTATCGTCATGATTATCCCAGCGTATGTAAATGGGACTGAATCACTTGTTAGTCCATGGTGGCTAGTATTGAGTTTCTTTTTAGTTGTTCTTGGTGAATTATTACTTTCGCCAGTTGGTCTATCTACAACTACTAAGCTTGCGCCAACTGCATTTGCTGCACAAACGATGAGTTTGTGGTTTATGACAAGTGCTTCTGCTCAAGCGATCAATGCACAAGTCGTTAAATTTTATTCTCCAGAGAATGAAATTCTTTACTTCGGGGTCATAGGTGCGGTAGCAATTGGAATAGGATTTTTACTATTCTTCTTAACACCACTTATTCAAAGATACATGCGTGGAGTAAACTAATAGAAAATAAATGAAACCTTTCCTTAACTTTCCTCGTAAAGTTATTATCAATAGGGAAGGGATGATAAACGATATGAAGAAATGGTCGATACTTTTAGCTGTAGCCACATTAACATTAGGTTTAGCAGCGTGTAATGAAACAGCTGCCCCGGCAAATGAGAAGGATGTAACTGAGAAAAGTGAGTTAACTTTACAAGAAGTATATGATAAGTCAATGGCAGCTTCAGAAGAATTAAAGAGTGTAAAAGCAAAAATTGATATGAAGCAAACGATGCAATTGCCTGGACAAGACGTAAATTTAGACATTAATTCATTAATGGATATGGATTATATAATTGATCCATTACAAATTCACCAAACAGGAACAACATCTATGAAATCTACTGATGAAAATATGGGAAATCAAGAGATGAAGATGGAGAGCTATATAACGAAGGATGCTTTTTATACGTATGAGGGAGAATCTGGTCAATGGATGAAGTTTCCTCAAGAAATGATGAATCAGTTAATGAGCACAACAGATCAATCTAATCCATCAAATCAATTAAAACAAATTGAAGGATATTTAGAAGACTTCACCTTTGAGCAAGATAACGACAACTATATTCTTACTTTAGAAGCGTCTGGAGAAAAATTCACCGAGTTAGTAAAAGAACAAGTGGATGAGGCTCTTCAAAACATGGTTGGTGTGGAAGAAATTGAAATGGATATGATTATTAATTCCGTAAACTACTTAATTCATATTGATAAAGAGACATTCCAAACAAATAAAGTAGATATGATTCTTGATATGGATATGACAATCGACGGAGAAACAATGAATATGAAACAAGATATGAAATCCGACTTCTCTAATTTCAATCAAGTAGAAGAAATTGTTATTCCTCAAGAAGTAATTGATAATGCGGTAGAAATTTAAGCTTTAACTGTATATGCGAAGCGTCAAGTCGATATTAAAAATAGCGAAAAAGACTGCTGTAATTGTTGCGAAAAAGCGACAATTACAGGCAGTCTTTTTGTTTTACATATTTTTTATAGTAAAATTAACTATGAGTTAATTTCAAAAAGTATTTTTTCATAAATACACTAACATATATCACTTTGTTGATTGGAGCTACAGGCGACGACTCCAGCGGGATGAGTGAGACAGATAAGTCATCACAAACGGCGCATAGCGACGGTGATGACTTATCGCTCACCCCGCGGAAAGCGTTCGCCTACAGCGGAAATCAACTAAAATATATTTATTTAGTTTCCTTTAAATGAAATTGCTTCATATAAATAAAATAGGATGAACTGGCATATACGTGTATTATCAATTGAAAATCATTTTCATTTAAGCGTTGACTTGTTTTGTCAAGGTGCTATAATAAAAACTGTGAGTAAATGATAATGATTTTCACTATCGCCCTTTCACAAATAGAAATGTTGAGGATAGTTATGAAAAAAAGATATCTTGTAATTGCACTAGTCGCACTTTCTCTCTTATCTCTCTTTGTTGGTGTAACTAGAATCTCACCAATGGATTTGTTAGATATAACTTCGGAAGAGACACAAATATTTCTCATTAGTCGCTTACCTAGACTTATCGCCATAATACTTGCAGGAGCAGGGATGAGTATCGCAGGTTTAATAATGCAGAGTCTTAGTAGAAATAAATTTGTATCACCGACCACAGCTGGTACGCTTGATGCTACCCGCTTAGGTATTTTAATCTCGATGCTTGTATTTACAAATGCAACGTATATGCAAAAAATCGCTTTTGCATTTATATTCGCACTAGCAGGTACATTGCTCTTCATGCAAATACTAAATCGGATTAAATTTAAGGATGCAATTTTTGTTCCGCTTGTAGGTCTGATGTTCGGAAATATTTTAGCCTCTATAACGACGTTTTTCGCTTACAAATCAAATATAATTCAAAATATCACCGTTTGGTTACAAGGAGACTTCTCTTTAATTTTAAAAGGTAGATATGAATTGCTTTACATAAGCGTACCAGTACTTATTATTGCCTATATTTACGCTAATCGCTTTACTGTAGCAGGAATGGGAGAGGATTTTGCAAAAAATCTCGGTCTTTCCTACAAAAGAGTATTAAATTTAGGTTTAGTGCTAGTTGCTTTGATCTCTACAACTGTTGTTTTGACAGTTGGAATGATTCCTTTTTTAGGATTAATCATCCCAAATATAGTATCCATATTTAAAGGAGATCATTTAGAAAAAACATTACCACATACTGCGTTGCTAGGAGTCATTTTCTTGTTGATATGCGATATTCTAGGTAGGGTATTAATCTTTCCTTATGAAATCCCGATTAGTATGACAGTTGGTGTAATCGGAAGTGCAATCTTCCTATTCTTGCTGTTTAGGGGGAAAGCATATGCGTAACAAAACAAAAATGATTATATTACTAGCTTTGGCAATAGTTTTTATAGTACTTTATTTGTTTCAAGGGTTGAATGGAAGCTATGATTATGCATTGCCACGTCGAGCCATAAAGGTATTGGCGATGGGACTTACTGGGGTAGCGATTGCTTATTCTACGGTAATTTTCCAAACTATTACACATAATCGAATATTAACTCCAAGTGTAATGGGTCTGGATTCGTTATACATGTTAGTACAGACATGTATTTATTACTTCTTTGGTTCAATGTCGATTTTAGTTATAAACAAAAACTATAATTTCTTTATTTCTGTTATAGCAATGATCGGATTTGCTCTGTTACTTTATCGCTTTTTGTTCAACGCAGGGAAACGCCCAATCTATTTCTTGCTACTTGTAGGGATTATATTAGGAACATTTTTAGGAAGTATTACAACTTTCCTTCAAGTACTTATTGATCCAAACGAGTTTACAAGTTTACAAAATAAGATGTTTGCAAGTTTTAACAACGTAAACGGTGATTTAGTTTGGTTAGCGATGGTTATTATTGTCTTAGCCATCCTATATGGTTGGCGCACGATTAGAGAGTTGGATGTAATGTCGCTAGGACGCGATAATGCTATTAATCTCGGTGTGGATTATGACAAAATAGTTAAAACGATGCTCGTACTATCAGCTGTTTTAATTGCTACTTCTACAGCGCTGGTTGGTCCTATTACATTCTTTGGCTTAATCGTCGCAAACTTATCGTACCAATTCTTCAACACATACAAGCATTCGGTATTAATTACTGGAGCTAGCATAATGAGTTTAATAGCTCTAATTGGAGGACAGTGGATTGTAGAACGTATATTTACATTTGATACAACACTGAGCGTGATAATTAACTTTCTCGGAGGAATTTACTTCATTTATTTATTACTAAAGGAGAGTCGAGCTACATCATGATACAAGTTAAAGAAGTAACAAAGTATTTTTCTAAAAAGCCAGTAGTGGATAACGTAAGTGTTAATATCCAGTCAGGAAAAATTACATCCTTTATCGGACCTAATGGTGCTGGAAAATCTACACTTTTATCAATGGTTAGCCGCTTATTGGATGCAGACACAGGTGAAGTTCTACTGGATAAATCGAATGTTAGTAAATGGAAATCCGATGATTTTTCTAAACGCGTATCCATATTAAAACAATCAAACTATATGAATGTACGCTTAACGATTCGTGAACTAGTGTCATTCGGCCGATTTCCTTATTCTAAAGGACGTTTAAATGCAGAAGACATGAAAATGGTCGACCAGGCTATTGAATATATGAATTTAGCTGATATCGAGGATAGCTATTTAGATGAACTTTCTGGTGGTCAACGCCAACGCGCTTTTATCGCAATGGTTATTGCTCAAGATACGGAATACATCTTGCTAGATGAGCCATTAAATAATTTGGACATGAAGCATTCTGTACAAATTATGAAGATTCTTCGCAAGCTTGTGGAAGATCTAGGTAAAACGGTTGTCATCGTATTGCACGATATTAACTTTGCATCCGTGTATTCAGATTATATTGTCGCATTGAAGGACGGTCGTGTGATCAAAGACGGTCCTACTCATGAAATTATTAACTCTGATGCACTAAAAGAAATTTATGACATGGATATTCCAATACAAGAAATGAATAGCTGTCGAATTTGTGTTTATTTTAATTCATAAGAAAAAGGAGCGTTTATATAGATGAAAAACAAGAAATTTTTAGCGGTGATTTTCGCCATGCTAGTTCTATTACTTGCAGCGTGTGGATCAAACGAAGATGCGTCAACTAAAGAAGAAGGTACTTCAGAAGAAAAAACAGGATCAAACGAAGCATCATCAGTTTTCCCATTAACTATTCCTCAACCAGAGGGATATAAAGAAGTAACACTAGATAAAAAACCAGAAAATGTTGTTGTTTTTGACTATGGTTTTCTTGATACATTAGATGCACTAGGCGTTGATGTAACAGCTGTATCTCAAAGCAGCCTTCCAAAATATTTAAGCAAATATGCAGATGAAGCTGCATATAAAAATGCTGGCGCACTTAAAGAGCCAGACTTTGAAGCAATCAGCACGATGAATCCGGATGTAATTTTCATTTCTGGTCGTCAAGCAGACGCTTATGAAGAATTAAGTAAAATTGCTCCTACTGTTTATGTTGGAGTTGATACTACTGACTACATGAATTCATTCAAAGCTAATACTGAGTTAGCTGGTAAAATTTTCGGTAAAGAAGCAGAAGCAACAAAGGCATTAGAAGAAATTGATGCAAAGGTTGCAGAAATGTCAGAGAAAACAAAAAGCATTGAAGAAAAGGCTTTAGTAGTTCTTGCATCTGAAGGTGAACTAAGTGCATATGGTCCAGGTTCACGTTTTGGAATAGTACATGACGTGTACGGCTTTAAAGCAGTTGATGAAAATTTAGAAGTTTCTACACATGGTCAAAATGTTTCATATGAATATGTGTTAGAGAAAAATCCAGATATCCTATTCGTAGTAGACCGTGATGCAGTTGCCTCTGAGGGTGAGTCTGGCACAAAAGCGGCGATTGAAAATGAAATCGTAAGCAAAACAAATGCTGTTAAAAACGGTAAAGTATATTATTTGGATCCAGAAGCTTGGTACTTAGCAGGTGGCGGTATTGAATCGGAAAATGCAAAAATTGATGCAGTCCTAGAGGCAATTAAATAATATGTTTTATCAAATAAAACGGATGGTTATAAAAGAAGGTTTTTCGTCTAGTGTGGTAGAACGTTTTCAAGGAGAAGGAAAACTTGAAAAGCAACCGGGCTTTGAAAAGTTAGAAGTTCTAGTGAAAAAAGTTCGCCGTGGGGAAGAAGAAGTCCTTGTAGTAGTAGGTTGGACATCAGAAGAAGACTGGAAGAATTGGGAGAAGAGTCCCGAGCATATAGCTGGTCACAAAGCGAATATAGGAAAGCCAAAGCCCGATTATATTATTGAATCCAGCCAAAATGTATATGAAGTAAAAGTAAGTAAATAATTTGAAATCCACAAGGTACACGTACCTTGTGGATTTTTTTCGGCAGAATCGATCAATCTTCATGTTAAGTCGCTCCATAAACGAACCGAATCGCTCTATTAATTGGATGCTTATATTTTGATTGTACATAATATATTATCTAGCTTATACTTTTTGTTAGGAGGGGATTTTGTGAAAAAATGGTTTTATCCACTCGGAGTAGTTACTTTGGTAGGATTTGTCATGTTGTTTCTAAAAGTTTCAAAAGAAGAAATTATAGCAATTGATCATACAATGTCCGAACTTCTTGCAGGAAATGCTTTTATAACTTTATTTCATTATATTGGCGAAACAAAGTTTATTTTAGTAGCTATGCTTCTATTAATTATCTATTTGTGGTTACATTCAAGAAATTATAGAGCTATGCTCTTTGTTTTATTTTCAGTAGGTGTAGGAAATGTGCTAAATCAATTATTAAAAAAGTGGATTCAAAGAGAACGACCAGATGTTCCTCATCAATTAGAGACCTTTAGTTTTCCTTCCGGCCATGCAATGGTTGGTTTACTTTATGTATTTACCATTACCTATTTATTGACAGAGCATCAGTCAAATAATAAAATCAAAATTTTTACGTGGATTTTGGCTGTTCTTCTTGCAATGATGATTGGTCTATCCCGTATTGCAGAGAGTCGTCATTTTGCTTCAGATGTGTTTGCTGGATGGATGGTAGGGTATACATGGTTTGTAGTGGTTGCCTTATGGTACGAATGGAGAAAAAAGAGTTTTAAAAAAGAATAGAAACAAAGGTCCTTTCCTTTATGGAGAGGATTTTTTAACTTGTAGAATAAAAAAAGGAGCAAATGTATATGTTTGAGCTACCAGATGAACTAGTTAAACTTGGTAAAAAGAGAATAGAAGGTTTTCCTGTAGAAGGTTTTGTTAAGGGGAGAGGGCCGCAAACCCCTACAATTATGTTAATTGGGGAAGCGCCAGGAGAAAATGAGGCAGTTGAAGGTATACCTTTCATAGGAAGAGCAGGCAATGAATTAGCAAAATCACTTGCCACAATCAACCTATCGAGAGATGAAGTATATATGACGAGTGCTGTAAGAAGCAGACCATATTTGTGGAAAGAGAAGAAAATGAGAAATGGGGAAATAACGAAAAGAAAATATAATAGGCCACCTACTCAGCAGGAAATAATTGCTCACGCACCACTTCTCGATTTTGAATTAAAAAATATTTCCCCACTCGTTATTGTAACTTTAGGCAATGTAGGACTCCAGCGTCTATTAGGAAAGGAAGCAACGGTGTCAGAGATGCATGGCCAAATCATAAAACATCCCGTTCAACACCTTGCTTCACTAAAAGAAAGTGTATATAAATGGTCTACAGAGGAATATATTATAATGCCTACGTATCATCCTGCCGCAGTTTTTTACCGCCCGTCTAATCGAGATATATTAGAAAAGGATTGGTTAAATATTGGAGAGTATATTAAAAAATCTACTGCATTTTAATACTTTCTTCAATTGAAAAATGTTGCGTCGAGGAAACTTAATGCGTATAATAAAGTGGAAATCATTGATAAGAAAGAAGTTGGTACAATGGAAGGCAATGTTGTTTTTGCACTATTACTTACATTGTTTGCGGGATTAGCAACAGGAATAGGCAGTTTGCTATCTTTGTTAACTTCTCGAACAAATACTAAATTTTTATCTGTTGCGTTAGGATTCTCGGCAGGTGTAATGATATATGTATCTTTAGTTGAAATATTTGTGAAAGCAAAAGTTTCATTAGTAGCGGAGCTAGGCGAGAAAAATGGTTATTGGATGACCATTGTTGGTTTTTTTGGTGGGATGATTTTTATTGCGATTATTGACCGTTTATTACCTTCCCTTGGCAACCCACATGACGCTAAAAGTGTAGAAGATATGGATGTGACACCAACTAATGCTGAATACACAAAACTAATGAAAATGGGTATGTTTACTGCACTCGCCATCGGAATACACAACTTTCCAGAGGGAATTGCAACATTTGCTTCTGCGTTGCAAGATCCAAATCTAGGGATTGCCATAGCGATAGCTGTAGCTATTCATAATATTCCAGAAGGGATTGCGGTTGCTGTTCCTATTTATTATGCGACTGGAAATCGTAAAAAAGCATTTAAATTATCATTTCTTTCGGGACTTGCAGAGCCTGTGGGTGCGTTTGTTGCATACTTAATATTAATGCCATTCTTAAACGGTGTAGTTTTCGGTGTAGTATTTGCCGCTGTTGCAGGAATTATGGTGTTTATTTCGTTAGATGAACTATTACCAGCTGCAAGAAAATACGATGAAGCGCATTCTTCTATTTACGGTGTCGTAGCTGGAATGCTTGTAATGGCACTTAGTCTAGTTTTAATGGCATAGAAAAGAATATGTTTCAAATGTATAAAGGCAGTGCAGTTCTCATTAAGAGAGAACCGCACTGCCTTTTTTATTTTTTAATGCAACAATTCCTGTCCGATTGATTGACACAGGTACAAGTTGGAAGTTAGGGAATATACCACTTAACTTAGAGATAAAATCTTCTTCTGTTCCTCTTTCCACCAAAGAGAGAAGGGTAGGTCCAGCTCCACTTATACAGGTTCCGTATGCACCGGCTCTTTTCGCAGCAATTTTAATCTCTTTGCTTTCTGGAATAAGGTTTAGACGGTATGGTTCGTGGAATAAATCCTGTTCCATATACACACCAGCTTGTTCAAACGACTGAGATAGAAGAGCGGCTATTAATAAATTTGCAGCAGCACTTGCTTGTGCGGCAATTTTACGTGTATAGGTTTCAGGTAAGGCATTTCTTGCTTTTTCTGTTTTTAATTCAAAGTTTGGAATGAACAAAACAAAAGCAGCACCAATATTAGCTGTATGAAATACGTGAATTTCTCCATTTTCAGCACAAGATGAAATAGTAAAGCCACCGAAAATAGAGGCAGCTGCATTGTCAGGATGTCCTTCCATTGACGTTGCTACTTTTAGCTTGTCTTGTGAAGTAAGCTGAAGATCAAGCACTTGGTTAGCGACTTCTATTCCAGCCACAATCGCAGAAGCACTACTCCCCATCCCGCGAGCGAGGGGGATTTCACTTTTGACTTCTAAGTGGCAGGCAGGTAATTCTAATCCGTGTATTTGTGCAGTTTTTTGTGCAGCTTGCACGATTAAATGATTTTGTGGATCTGGTACTTCTGGAAGATTATCTGTTAAATTATCAATCTTCCATTTCTCAGAAACTTCCACGTCAACTTCTAAGTATTTATCCAATGCTATTCCGATTGAATCAAAACCAGGGCCTAAGTTAGCGGTGCTTGCAGGTATTAAAATGGACCATTTGTTACTCATAAAACTCCCTCAATGTATTGACGAATTTCTTCCTCGTCATTTTTTAATGAAACTAACTCAACTGTAGATACATTCATCGCTGTATCTGGATCTTTTAAACCGTTACCAGTAAAAACAGTAACCACTTTACTTCCTGCGGAGATTTTTCCACTTTTCACTGATTTAATAACTCCTGCTAAAGAAGCAGCAGATCCAGGCTCTACAAATATCCCTTCGCGATTAGCGATTAATTGATAAGCGTTTAGAATTTCTTCGTCTGTGACAGAATCAATAATACCACCTGATTCGTCCCGTGCCGCTTCAGCTAAAGACCAACTTGCAGGATTCCCAATACGAATCGCTGTTGCAACCGTTTCTGGATTAGCAATTGGAGCACCTTGAACGATTGCAGCAGAGCCTTCAGCTTCAAAACCGAACATTTTAGGTAGACCTGATTGTTTTACTTCATTATATTCTTTGAAGCCTTTCCAATAAGCGCTTATGTTACCAGCATTTCCAACTGGAATGCACAAAAAGTCAGGTGAAGAGCCTAAAGTGTCGACAATTTCAAAAGCAGCTGTTTTTTGACCTTCTATTCTATATGGATTCACAGAGTTAACTAAAGCAACGGGTGATGTTTCACTAACTTTCCTAACAATTTGTAGTGCATCATCAAAGTTCCCGTCAATTTCAATTATTTTAGCTCCATACATACATGCCTGAGCTAATTTACCAAGCGCGACTTTCCCTTTTGGGATGACGACAATCGATTTTATTCCTGCACGAGCAGCGTATGCTGATGCAGCTGCCGAAGTATTTCCTGTAGATGCACAAATGACACATTCACTGCCATCTTCGATTGCTTTAGCAACAGCGAAAACCATTCCTCGGTCCTTAAATGATCCAGTAGGATTTGCACCTTCTACTTTTCCGTAAAGTTCAATACCGAGTTCTTTGGACAAGTTATTTAATTTTATAAGAGGCGTATTTCCCTCGTGTAATGTTAAATTTGGTGTTTTATCTGTTACAGGTAAAAAATCTTTGTACTCTTCGATTAAACCTTGCCAAGCCATGTTGTGTTCCGCCTCTCTGTTCTTCTTGAATAAACATATGTATTTGTATAAAGGACATTTTACCTTAATAATACTTAAAAAACAAGATAAACTTTCTATTGAAAGTTTGCTAAACGAGCATTATACTAATCATGTAAACAAAAAACATTACAGGTGTAAAGACAGGAGAAGGAAATGGCTACTATAAAGGAAAACAAACCCCTATCAAAAAATAAATTACTAGGCATTGCGGGTCTAGCTTGGATGTTCGATGCAATGGATGTAGGAATTCTATCCTTTGTGATCGCAGCGCTTGCTACCGAATGGAGCTTGACTCCTGGTGAGATGGGCTGGATTGGAAGTATAAATTCAATCGGGATGGCTGTTGGTGCATTGGTATTTGGAGTACTTGCAGATAAAGTAGGTCGTAAAAAAGTATTTATGATTACATTGGTCTTGTTCTCTGTGGCAGGGGGTTTATCAGCTCTCACCACTACATTGGCTGCATTTTTAATTCTACGATTTTTTGTTGGAATGGGGCTAGGAGGAGAATTACCGGTTGCATCCACACTTGTTTCTGAAAGTGTCGAAGCAAAAGAAAGAGGTAGAGTAGTAGTATTACTTGAAAGTTTTTGGGCAGCGGGCTGGCTTTTATCAGCACTAATTTCATATTTTATAATTTTAAATTACGGCTGGAGAATAGGTTTAATTATTACGGCACTACCAGCGTTTTATGCAATTTATTTACGTTTAAAGTTACCAGACTCTCCGCGTTTTGTATCCAATGAAACACAATCAAGATCAATTATGCAAAATATGAAAGATGTATGGTCGAAGAAATATGCAAAAAGAACACTTATGCTTTGGATTGTCTGGTTTATGGTAGTCTTTTCGTATTATGGAATGTTCTTATGGTTACCAAGTGTAATGGTAATGAAGGGATTCGATTTGATAAAAAGTTTTGAATATGTATTAATAATGACTCTTGCTCAATTACCTGGCTACTTTACAGCTGCTTGGTTAATTGAAAAGGCAGGTCGTAAATTTGTATTGATAACGTTTTTACTTGGAACAGCAGCGAGTGCACTAGTTTTTGGTTCCGCTGATTCAACAGCTGTATTAATCATTTCAGGTATGCTCCTTTCATTTTTTAACTTAGGAGCTTGGGGTGCTTTGTATGCTTATTCACCAGAACAGTATCCTACAGTAATACGCGGAACTGGTTCCGGAATGGCTGCATCCGTTGGGCGTATTGGTGGGATTTTAGGACCTTTGTTGGTTGGTTCTCTTGTAACTGCTGGCTACGAAATTGGTTATATTTTTGGCATTTTCTGTGTGGCCATAGTAATTGGCGTTTTAGCAGTACTCTTCCTTGGTACAGAAACAAAACAAGTGGAATTAGACTAACTAAATATATAAAACCTGTTCCTTAAAGGGAGCAGGTTTTATTTTGTTTCATTCCCAATAACATAGTAAAATGAAAGAATGGAAATACGGGAGGTGCAGGACTTGGGAGATCTACGTCATAAACGAATTCTTATTATCGGTTCAAGTGGTGCAGGCAAATCAACCTTATCAAGAAAGCTTGCTGAACAATGGAAATTACCAATTGTCCATCTGGATGCCCTTTTTTGGAATCCCGGATGGGTACCTACACCAAAACAAGCATTTCGCGAAAAAATTCAGACGAAACTAGAGGGAAATGAGTGGATTATCGATGGCAATTTTGACTCTACTTTGGCATTAAGAGCTAAATACGCAGATTTAATTATCTTCTTAGATTTTCCTCGGTACCTCTGTACGTATCGAGTTTTCAAGAGAGCATGGGAGTACAGAGGTAAAACACGTCCTGATATGGGTGCCGGGTGTGAAGAAAAAATAGATTTAGAGTTTGCTCAATGGGTATGGCGTTTTCCAAAAGATGTCCGCCCAGGTATATTAAAAGTATTAAGAGAAGCAAGTAACGTTGATATATGTATATTAAGAAATCCGGTGGAAGTGAAAGCCTTTATTGATACTGCCCCAAGTAGATAAATGTAGGAGGAACAGCTATGAGAGACAAACAACTATCGGAGAGGCAAATTATCGAACTAATTGAAAAGGATGCCGATATCATTCTCCCGTTAACAAATGGAGAGCCACATAAATTACTTGATATTTTGGAAGAAAATGGGGATGCTTTAACTAATGTGAAAATTCATCAGTTACTCGCATTAAAGCATCGAAAGTATATGGAAGGTGCATTCCCTGGAAAGCTTAGTCATTTATCCTATTTTTTAAGTGGTGCTACTCGGAATATGTTTCACCAAGGATTAGTAGACCTAGTGCCAAATAATTTTCACGAAATGCCGAAGATTTTAAGACAATCGACCAATTTATCGATGATTATGGCAGTAGCTTCTCCGATGGATGAATATGGATACTTTTCACTAGGTACTCAAGCGGACATTGTGTCTGAATTTATTGGAAAGGTTCCTTTCCTATTAGAAGTAAATAAACATATGCCTCGTACATTTGGTGAAAATCAAATACATATAAGCCAAATTGAAGGTTTTGTTGAAAACGATCGTCCTCTTTTTGAAGATATTTCACCGCCAATTGGTGATAAGGATATGAGAATAGCTTCTTATGTAGCAGAAAGTATTCAAAATGGGGACACTTTACAAATCGGAATCGGCTCCATTCCTAACGCAGTAGTAAGTTTACTGAAAGATCATAGACATTTGGGCATTCATACAGAAATGTTTGTAGATGGAATAGTGGATCTTGTGGAAGCTGGTGCAATAGATGGGACGCAAAAGTTTACAAATAAAGGGAAGATAATAGCGACCTTTGCACATGGATCCAATAAAATCTATAACTTCTTGCATAACAATCCTGCTGTTCAATTTTTGCCAGTAAGTATAGTAAATGATCCTAGGGAAATTGCAAAGGAAGAACGAATCGTTTCTATTAATGCTACGACAGAAGTTGACTTATTTGGTCAATGTGCATCGGAAACGGTTGCCGGAAAATATTACTCCTCGACGGGAGGACAAGCTGACTTTGCAAGAGGGGTGCGTTTTGCAAAGGAAGGAAAAGGCTTTGTATGTATGACATCTACTGCAAAAAATGATGAGATCTCTCGTATAAAACTAAGTCTTTCACCTGGGTCAGTCGTTACAACGTCTAAGAATGATATTGATACAATTGTTACAGAATATGGAGTAGCGAAAATGTTTGGTAAGCCAATTTCTGAGCGTGCAAAACAACTCATATCAATAGCGCATCCTAAATTTAGAGAAGAACTAACTTTTGAAGCGAAGAAAATGGGGTTTATTTAAAGTGAAACCAATGGACGCATCATTTTTTCATCAACCAACATTAGAACTAGCTAGAAACTTAATAGGAAAGAATATAGTTCATGAGCATGGAAGAGGGCTAATTGTAGGTAAAATAGTTGAGACGGAAGCTTATATGGGACCTGAAGATCGTGCAGCGCACAGCTTTGGAAACAGAAGAACAAAACGAACAGAAGTAATGTTTGGTGGGCCAGGGCTTATATATACGTATCAAATGCATACACATACACTGATTAATGTTGTAGCAGGTATGGAGGGCATCCCCAATGCAATATTAATTCGAGCTGTAGAACCTGTAGAAGGATTAGCGCTAATGAAAGAATTTCGTAACGATCTACCAATGAAGCAGTGGACAAATGGCCCCGGGAAATTAACGAAAGCTATGGGAATCACTATGGAATATTACGGTAAACATTGGACGGAAAAGCCTTTATATATTGCAGAAGGTAGTGAGGTGTCGTTCATATCAACAGGTCCTCGGATTGGTATAGAAAACAGTGGGGAAGCTGTGCATTACCCTTATCGTTTTTGGGAAACGGACAATCCTTTTGTATCTAAAATGAGATGAACCTACTGAAATCAAAAGATAGCGTCATATCGAAAGTACAAGAAAAAATACCGACCAGAAATGATCGGTATTTTATATGAATTAGATAAGTTTTCCCATATAATATTCATCTACGAAATGTCCATTAATGATAAGTGCATTTTTACGGTCGCCTTCTTTTTCGAAACCAAGCTTTTTATATAGTTTTTGAGCACCTATATTTTCTTTAATAACAGACAGTTCAAGCTTGGATATTCCTACTTCTTTAGCCCATTTTTCTCCATGTACCATTAAGGAAGAGGCAATTCCCTTTTTAGAGAATTCTTGTTTCACACCGATTACTACAGAAGCTCGATGCAAAGCACGTGGTGCTGGTCCACCCGTAAACAATACATATCCAGCGAACTGCCCGTTCATAATAGCTAAAAGTAAATTAGAGTTTTCGATATTTTTCCATGCTGTCATCTCTTTTCGGATACTCTGTACTGTCATTTGAATATCAGATTTTCCATACAACATAAAATCAGTTTCCGAAAATATGGTTTCTTGCAAACGAATAAATGAACGGGCATCATCTAACTCTGCTTCTCGTATGATCAGAATGTCCTGGTGGTTATTTACATCATCCATTATCGAATCGGTTTCGAGAACCGTACTATGAAATAAAACAGATTTTCCTAGGTCTACTTTTTTTACTGAGTAACCATGGTCTGTCCAAGCGAAATAATGTAATGCAGGAGGCTTTGTTTTTTTCCACCAACTACTACTTAAATAAGCTGCGTTAGGTAGTACTTGTCCGATGATTGCTTCAATTTCTGCATATGTTAATCTAATCTCTTTGTTCGTCGATTGTTGAAAGAAAGTGGAAAGGGGAATATATTTGCTTTCAAATATTTTAGGCATTATTTCACTCATTTCATAATTTATAGGCTAAGTATAGCATCAATTGTAAGACATGCGCACTACTAAAAGCTTATTTTAACGTCAATTTATTCCTATAAAAAGAAGTGTTACTTCATAACGAAGTAACACTTCTTTTTAAGAATATTATGCTTGTACTAAATCTAGCTGTAAAGCAGGTCCAAAGAATTCATAGTGAATTTGTTCATTTACAAAGCCTAACTCTAGTAAATGATTGATCATTGCTTCCATAAATCCAACTGGGCCACAAACATAGACATCTCCATCTTTACGTGCATGTTCTTTTAATACATCCTTCGTTATGAAGCCATCCCCACTATCAGAATATAGAGTAACATATTTTGCATCATCCATTGTTTCCATTAAAGAACGAATATCTTGGTCGAATGGATGTAAGTTTTCATTCCGAGCACTATAAAGGAAGGATACTGGTCGATTTGGTTGAGTCTTAGCTACTGTTTCGAACATACTCATCATTGGTGTGATACCAACTCCTCCACTTAAGAAAGTTACAGGAGTTGTTTTTTCTGGATCTAAAACGAATTCACCAGCTGGAGCAGTAAGTTCAACTATATCTCCAACATTAACATTATTGTGGAGGTGAACAGAAACTTTTCCTTCTGGATTATTTTCATCTTCTTTTTTCACAGAAATACGAAATGATTCTGAATCAGCTGCTTTAGATAAGCTATACTGTCTGTTCATCAAATACGTTTCGCCTGGAATGCTCACACGAATCGTAATGAATTGTCCAGGCTCATAAGAAGGAACCGTAGAACCATCTGCAGGTTTTAAATAAAATGAAGTAATGTTTTCACTTTCTTTTACTTTATCTGCAATAACGAAGTCTTTAAAGAATCTCCAACCGCCATCTTTTGACTCTGCTGCTACATACATTTCTTCTTCGATGCCTATAAAAGCATCTGCGATAACTCCATATGCTTCTGCCCAAGCATTAATGATATCGTCAGTAGCAGTATCTCCTAATACTTCTTTGATTGCGCCAAGTAGATGCTCACCTACAATTGGATAATGTTCGGGTTTAATGCCTAAACTTACGTGTTTTTGTCCTATTTGTTTCACCACTGGAATAATTGCCGCTAAATTATCAATATGGGTTGCTGCTGCGTATACAGTGTTCGCTAGCGCAGTTTGTTGACGACCTTTTGCTTGGTTAGCATGATTGAAAATATTTAAAAGCTCTGGGTGTGCGTTAAACATATTTTTATAAAAAGCTGTGGTTATTGCAACTCCGTGAACTTCTAATACAGGTGCAGTTGATTTTACGATATCAATTGTTTTTTGAGATAACATAATTTACACGTCCTTTTATTTTATTTACAAATACAGAATACTCCTAGCCATTTTTTAAAGCAATATTTAAAATACTTCTTTAAAGTAGATGTAATATTTCAGACACATTTCTTTCACGATTCAGACATAGTCGTTTATAATGATTAGTAGAATGGCGGTGGAAAAATGAGATTGACTATGTATACAGATTTCTCACTTCGAGTGTTAATATACTTGGGAACCAAAAATAGAGATGAACTTTCTACAATACAAGAAATATCCACTGCTTATGGAATATCAAAGAATCACTTGATGAAGGTGACTTATGAATTAGGGAAACTTGGTTATATAGAAACAATCCGTGGCCGAGGTGGTGGAATTCGTTTGGCAATGGAGCCGGAAAATATCAATATAGGACAAGTTGTAAGGAATACAGAAGATGATTTCCATCTCGTTGAATGCTTCGATTGTCATTCGAACTCCTGCGTAATTACACCGGTTTGTGGACTAAAAGGTGCACTAAATAGGGCTTTGCAAGCTTATTTTAAAGTGCTAGACGAATATACATTGGCAGATTTTTTACTTCAAAAACATTTGTTAGCAAATTTACTTTTTAAAGAGCAACAGGATATATGATAAAATAAGTTCGGAATTGATTATTAGGAGGATTATTCATGGAAAAAGTATTAGTTTTTGGTCATAAAAACCCTGACACAGACACAATCACATCAGCAATCGTATATGCATATTTAAAAAATGCCATTGGGGTAGAAGCAGAAGCGGTTGCTTTAGGTGAAGTGAACAATGAAACAAAATTTGCTCTTGAAAAATTCGGATTTGAAGCACCTCGAATTATTGGGGATGTTTCAAATGAAGCGAAGAAAGTAATTTTGGTAGACCACAATGAAAAACAACAAAGTGCAGATGGTATTGAAAATGTGCAAGTAACGGAAGTTATCGACCATCACCGTATTGCAAACTTTGAAACAGCAGATCCATTATACTATCGTGCAGAACCAGTAGGATGTACTGCAACTATATTAAATAAAATTTTTAAAGAAAAAGGTGTAGAAATCCCTGCAAACATTGCTGGATTAATGCTTTCTGCAATCGTTTCAGATTCTTTATTATTTAAATCACCAACATGCACGGAAGAAGACATTGCTGCTGCTCGTGAACTAGAAGCAATTGCTGGTGTAAACGCGGAAGAGTATGGACTAGCTATGTTGAAAGCAGGTGCTGATTTAAGCGATAAGAGCCTGGAGGACCTTCTTTCATTAGACGCAAAAGAATTCGTTATGGGTGAGTACAAAGTAGTAATAGCTCAAGTAAACGCAGTGGATGTTAATGATGTAATGAACAGAAGAGCAGAGCTGGAAGACTTAATTAATCTTGAAATTCAAGAAAAAGAATTGGATTTATTTTTCTTTGTAGTAACGGATATTCTAAACAATGATTCCGTAGCACTAGCGCTTGGTAAATTGGCGTTAAAAGCAGAAGCTGCCTTTAATGTAAAATTCGATGATAACAATATCGCATTACTGAAAGGCGTAGTATCTCGTAAAAAACAAGTAGTACCAGCCTTGACAGAAGCGCTAGCATTATAATTGTAGAAAATGGCTATCTCTTGGATAAAGAGATAGCTTTTTTATTTGGAAACGAAGTGCATCTCAGAAAATCTCGAGTGGATCTCAGAAAATCCCGGAGGTATCTCAGAAAATCTCGTGTGTATCTCAGAAAATCCCGAGTAATCTCAGAAAATCCTGGAGGTATCTCACAAAATCTCGGTGGATCTCGAAAATCCCGGAGGTATCTCAGAAAATCCTGGAGGTATCTCAGAAAATCCTGGAGGTATCTCAGAAAATCATGGAGTATCTCAGAAAACCCCAGGTATCCCCGAGAATCTAAGATTTCAAATTTTTAGAGAGCATTAAAATTGTTGAATACTTAAGAAGTCTTTACAATGTAATGGAGGTGAGAATAATGAAAATTGAAGTATGGTCAGATTTTGTTTGTCCTTTTTGTTATATAGGAAAAAGACGTTTGGAAGAAGCTTTAGAGCAGGCTGGGTATGCAAGTCAAGCAGAGGTTGAATTTAAGAGCTTTGAGTTGGATCCGAATTCTCCTAAAATATCGGACCAAAGCATGTATGAAGTGCTTGCTGAAAAGTATGGATCTACTGTGGAAGCAGCTAAAGGAATGACGTCACAAGTAGTGGAGCAAGCAAAAACAGTTGGTCTCGATTACAATTTTGACAAAATGAAACCTGCAAATACGTTAGATGCACACCGTCTGGTGAAGTGGGCAACCGAACAAGGGAAGGCTGCAGAAGCCAATGAATTGTTACTGCACTCTTATTTTATTGAAGGTAAAGAGATTGGCAAACACGAGGTTCTCCTTGATTTAATTGATTCTCTTGGATTACCTAGAGATGAAGCGGAAGAAGTGTTGAATTCCAATAAGTATTTGACAGAGGTTCGTCTTGATATCGCTAAAGCTGGACAAATTGGCGTGCGCGGTGTTCCATTTTTTGTTTTAAATGATAAGTATGCCATTTCTGGTGCACAACCACTTGAAACGTTTGTTGGTGCATTGAATAAAGTTGCGGAAGAAGAAGGATTACAGGCTAAATAATATACAAAAAATCAGTAGGAGAAATTCTGCTGGTTTTTTATTTTGCGTTAGTTTTTTAATGGAATGGGGTATAACAATTTATGTAAAATTGAGGGGATAAGATAAAAAAACGTGCAGCAAATGCGCTTGCACGTTTTTCCTTAACTTCTTCTCTCAAAACTCAAAAATCTAGTGCCTTGAAAAGTAAGAACACCTAAATCATCTTCAGCGAGCATACCATAGTCTTGCCCGCTAACGTGAAGCTCCATTCGATCCCCGCTTTCTACTTGAAATGTTACGTAATACGAAGTAGAAGCAGAACTATTTCCAGAACCACCGCGTGTATCGGAACGTTTTGCTACTACCTGAGTTGGGACAGAAAGCTTTGGAGAGTTATTGTTTTTATTCCACTGGGATATGCTTTTTATGATAGTGAAAATAATAAGACCAAATACCAAAATGAAAAATAGACCGATGAATATGGGTATACCCCCAAAGAAAAAGCCTAAGCTATCCATTTTAAACCCCCTAATAAAAAAACTGTTTTTTTCTTATACGTAAATAATTGAATAAAGTTTCGTTTATAGATAGACACTAGAAGAAAAGGAGGAAATCAAATGAACGATCAAATACTACCAACTGAATCACAATCTTATTGGCGTGCCACAGAAGACTTTCCAATGTTTCCTGAAATAAGAGAAAATATAGAAACCGATATTTTAATTGTGGGAGCAGGTCTTACAGGGATTACTGCTGCGTATTTACTTAGCAAGAGCGGAAAAAGTGTAATGGTTTTGGAAGGAAGCAGAATATTAAAAGGTACAACTGGTTTCACTACTGCAAAGGTGACAGCGCAGCATGGGCCTATTTACCAAAAGCTAATTTCCATATTCGGTGAAGAAAAAGCGAGACTATATTATGATGCCAATACAGAGGCTAAAAACTTTATAGAGGAAACAGCCAAAGAATTGGGAATTAAATGTGATTTTGAGAAGGTAGATGCTTATATATATGCTGATACTAAAGAAGGAGTACAAACAGTAAGGAAAGAAATGGACGCCTATAATAAGCTAGGTATTGAGGGGGCAACTCTTACAACAAATACCGGTCTTCCTTATGATGTAATGGAGTCATTGAAGTTAGAAAATCAAGGACAATTCCATCCGTTAAAGTATGCCACTGGATTAATGAATAAAGCAATTGAGAATGGTGTGCAGTTTTTTGAAAAATCGCGAGCAAAAACTATATCAAAAAATATAGTAGAAATGATGAATGGTCATAAAATACGTGCAAAGAAAATATTAGTTTGTAGCCACTTCCCATTTAATGATGGAAATGGTCTGTATTTTTCAAGAATGTCCCCAGAAAGATCTTATGCGTTAGCTGCGCCAGCCGAGTCTAATTATCCAAAAGGCATTTATATTAATGTAGAAAAGCCAACAAGATCCGTACGTACAGCGCTAGGTAAAGATGGAAAAAGATATTTAATACTAGGTGGAGAAGGTCATGTTACCGGTAGATATGAAGGTGATATGATGGATAATTATGATGCACTAGCTGCATTTGGTAGAGAGAAATTTAATATAAAGCAGTTTACGAATCGCTGGTCTGCTCAGGATTTAGTGACCCTAGATCAAGTGCCGTATGTAGGAATCATGACGTCAGGTCTTCCTGATGTATTGGTTGCAACTGGTTACGCAAAATGGGGTATGACGAATAGTACGGTAGCTGCCCAAATAATGGCGGACAATGTCATGGAAAAAGAAAATCGATACGCGGAACTTTACAATCCAATCCGTTCCAAAATGAAAAAAGAAGATATAGCTAGTTTTGCCAAGTATAATGCAGCCGTCGCAAAAGAATTAGTAAAAGGAAAGACTGAAAAAATAGATGTCTTATTTAAAGATTTACAACTTGGTACTGGAGACATCGTAAAACTAGACGGAAAGAAGGTTGGAGCATTTAAGGATGTCACTGGTGAGATATATTTAGTTAAACCAGTATGCACACATATGGGTTGTGATGTCGTATTCAATAATGCAGAGACTTCATGGGACTGTCCATGTCATGGGTCACGATACACATTTAAGGGTGACGTGATTGAAGGTCCCGCATTCGAGCCGTTAGAGAAAATAGAAAATATTGAATAACCGAGCTTAGAGAAAAATCTCTAGGCTTTTTTAATTCTATTAAAACAAACGATTGTTCTCCTGCGATATCTTTATTAAAATTGGGATATAGTTAAGGAGAGAAAATGAATGAAATCCCTAATGAAATTACTTCCATATGTGAAGCCATATACACTGTTTGCGGTTCTTGGACCACTTTTAATGTGTATTGAAGTAGCTATGGATTTATTACAACCTACCATTATGCAACATATTATTGACGTTGGAATTGCAAATAATGACAACGCATATGTCATGAAACTTGGATTCTTTATGCTGTTTACAGCATTTATAGGATTAATGGGTGGTGTGGGTAGTACGGTTTACAGTGCTAAAGCATCTGTAAATTTTGCAACCGACATTCGCCGAGATGTATTCAAAAAAACGGAGCAGTTTTCAAGTGAAAATATGGATTCATTTGGTGCCGGTAAATTAATAACTATTGTTACGAATGATGTGGCAGCAGTTCAACAAGCATTAATGATGACGTTAAGAATCTTTGTGCGTGGACCCTTACTGTTCATCGGAGCAGTCGTTATTGTATGGTTTACTGCTCGAGAACTGTTTCCGGTGCTGTTAGTTGCAATACCAATATTAATGGTTTTAATTTATTGGTTTTCTTCAAAATCTGGTCAATTATTTGTAAGAGTACAGAGAGCAATGGACACGGTAAATACGAAGTTACAAGAAAATTTCGCAGGTATTAGGGTAATTAAAGCATTTGGCCGATCAGAATTTGAAACAAACACGTTTAAACAGGTAAATGATACATTAACGAAGCGAAACATGGCTGCTGAGCAAGTAATTTTAACACTCATGCCTATTATGCTTTTTGTAGTAAATATCGGTGTCGTTTTCGGGATGTGGATGGGAGCAATTAAAGTAAATGAAGGTACGCTCCAAGTCGGTGTCATTCTAGCTTTTATTAACTACTTGAATATTATAATGAACGGACTAATGACGAGTAGTCATGTTTTGATGCAAATTACGAAATCTTTTACTTCATCAAATAGAATTCAACAAGTACTTGATACTGAAATAGATATTAGGGAGCCTGTAAATCCTGCTTCGCTATTAGAAATGGAAGGAAAAGTGGAGTTCCGACATGTTAATTTTAGTTATAGTAAAAACGGTGAGTATGTTTTAAAAAACATTTCCTTTCAAGCGAAGGCAGGGGAGACAATTGGTATTATTGGCTCTACTGGTAGCGGAAAAACAACACTTGTCAAACTGATACCACGGTTGTATGATCCGGATTCTGGGGAGATTTTGATTGATGGAATAAACATAAAAGAATATCCTCTTAGAAAACTGAGAGAATCTATAGGTTTTGTGCAGCAAAAGGCAACATTATTTTCTGGAACAATTGAGGAAAATCTTCGCTTTGGTAAAGAGGAAGCAAATCTAGAAGAGATGAAGGAAGCAGCAAGGTCTGCAGCTGCTACTGAGTTTATTGAAAAACTCGATGGTCAGTTTACTTATGAGCTCATGCAAGGAGCGACTAATTTATCAGGAGGACAAAAGCAACGTCTTTCAATGACACGTGCTTTCATTCGGAAGCCTAAAATATTGATATTAGATGATTCTACATCCGCAATAGATGCTTTATCGGAAGCGTCTGTTCAACACGCATTAAACCAAAATCTTTCCAATACGACTGTGTTCATCATTTCTTCGAAAGTATCTTCCATTATCAACGCAAATCAAATTCTGGTGATTGATGAAGGAGCGATTGAGGCGTGTGGGACACATGAAGAATTGTTAGCAAGTAGCGACGTCTATAGAGGGATTTATGAAACACAAAATGGGAAGGAGGTTCTTTCCTATGAATAAAGCTTCTCCAAACGACGCGATTGGCCGAGCACGTGGTCCAAGAGGGTTTAGCGGGCCAGTAGAAAAAGCAAAGGATAAAAAGGGAACCATTAAGCGTATATGGAACTATATGGAGAAGCAAAAGATTGCGATGATTGCTTCTATTATATTTGTTATTATCTCAACTATTTTGAATTTACTCGTTCCATATTTAATTGGAATCACCATAGATGACTATATCATTCCTAAGGATATGGAAGGGACTCTTCGTGTTTTATTATTATTAGCATTGATTTATATTGCTGCATCTATCTTCACTTGGCTACAAACATTCTTAATGGTTCGAGTGTCTCTTAAGACAATTCGAATTTTACGTCAACATTTATTTGAGAAATTTCAAACACTGTCTTTACGTTTTTTTGATAAACGGACACATGGTGACTTAATGAGCCGAGTTACAAATGATATTGAAAGCTTAAACAATGCACTGAGCCAAAGCGTTATACAAATATTTTCATCGATATTAATGGTGTCGGGTGTTGCCATTGCCATGTTTATGCTCAATTGGATGCTTGCCTTAGTGTCTCTAACAATTATTCCTTTAATCATTATTACGACGAAAAAAATAATTACGTATAGTGGTAGTAATTTCATTAGAAGACAACGAGACTTGGGTGAATTAAACGGGTTTGTTGAAGAAGCTATTTCGGGAAATGAAGTAATTACCATCTTTGGACAAGAGGAGAAAACATTCACAAAGTTTGCACTAGTAAATGAAAGATTACGTCAGTCTGCAACAGCAGCGGATACTGTATCTGGCTTTCTCGGCCCAATTAATAACTTTATAAACAACTTAGGACTAGCGTTAATCATTGGAATCGGAGCTTTAATGACAGTCCAAGAAATGGCAACCGTAGGGATAATTGCTGCTTTCGTTACATATTCTCGTCAATTTTTTCGACCTATCAATCAATTATCAAGTCTATTAAACACTTTCCAGTCTGCAATAGCAGGAGCAGAGCGAGTTTTTGAAATTATGGATGAGGCACCTGATCTAACGGACAAAAATGATGCTATTGAAGTAAATTCCTTTAGAGGCGAGGTCGAGTTTTCGAATGTGAACTTTTCTTATGAGGACGGAAAGCCAATTTTAAAGGAAATTAGTTTTCGGGCAAGGGCAGGAGAGAAAATTGCTTTGGTAGGTCCAACGGGTTCAGGGAAAACAACTGTTATCAATCTGTTAATGCGATTTTATGATATAAATTCAGGTGAAATTAAAATTGATGGTCGTAAAATTCAAGATTATAAAATTAGTTCACTACGTGAAAAAATTGGCATCGTATTACAGGACACTTTTCTATTTTCTGGCACAATCATGGAAAATATTCGGTATGGTCGATTAGAAGCAACTGATGAAGAAGTCGTAAATGCGGCTAAGATGGCATCTGCACATGGATTTATAAAACATTTACCTGACCAATATGAAACGGAAATCACTTCGGGTGGTTCAAGCTTAAGCCAGGGGCAACGTCAATTGTTATCTATCGCTCGTGCGATTCTAGCGGATTCGGATATTCTAATTCTAGATGAAGCAACTTCTAGCATTGATACACGTACAGAAATTGCGATTCAGCAAGGACTAAGTCGTTTATCGGAAGGGAGAACTAGCTTTGTTATCGCACACCGATTAAAAACCATTGAAAATGCTAACCAAATTCTCGTTATCCATGAAGGGGAGCTCATAGAATATGGCACCCATGAAGCGTTACTTCAAAAGAAAGGCTTTTATAACGAACTCTATGAAAGTCAGTTAAATAGGTAAAATTGTGCATGAAAGTAGTAACGTAAACCGGTACTTAAACACCATTTTTGAAGGTGACTTTCCCACATGAAAGTTGTGGCATTCTGGCTCAAATTAAAGAATAATAGAATTAAAAGAAGAGGTGATTCTATTGTCAAACATTTACTCTGTAAAACTTTTATTTGAACATATCTCCTCACCAGAATCGATGCCTAATAAAACATTTGAAGAAACGATCAATATTGTCCGAGCGGATAAATTAGAGGACGTAGATGGATTAGTGAAGCAACACTTTAAAGACGTGACATATGCCAATGCATTTGGGGAAACCACCACTATAAAGTTAATAATGATTCTTGATGTATTTGAACTTGTAGATAATATAGAAGAATGTTTAGAGTTTGGAGAAGTATATAGTCATCATATAATTCTGGATGAAGAAGTTTGTCTAGAACGTAATTATGGAAATTAGAAAGGACCCAAGATTTAATAGTCTTGGGTCCTTTATACATTAGACGTAAAGATTAATAGATGTAATTTCCGGTTTGTCTTTTAATGCCAAATAATCACCATTTCCAACTGTTAATGTTAATAAACCTATACAGCAAAGCACACCTAAAATAAATTTTTTCAAAATAATTCCTCCCAACTCGATACTTTTGATTGTTTTATATGAAAATTAAATCCTTGTTCATAATAAATAGTAGCTAGTTTATATTGTTTGTCATTAGCTAATTTTTTTGCTAAAACATTACAATAGATAGAACAATGCTTGTAATCTTGATTATCTTCAAAATAGGCTAGAGCACCTTTGAAAATAGTTATAATATCTTCTGTATTGAAAATTAGTGCTCTAAATAATTCAAAATGCATCGAATAGAAAATTCTATTCTCTTCAGATAATAGATTTAATAAATTGATACCTTTTTCTAACCAAATTTTCGCATTTTCTAAATCATTTATTTTGAAATACTCAATTAATAAGGAGAAAATAGTAACTATTTTGTCATTTGGTTTAATTTTCGCATCCAAACTATTATGAAAATGAAATAGTGCTTGTTTTTGATTTTTCAATATGGAATGATAAGTTCCTAAATTATGCTCGATCATACCAGTAAATCTAGAAGAATCTATTTTAAAACTAATTTCTTTCGCTTTTTCAAAAGTAGCTAATGCTTCTTTTAAGGCACCAGTATCTTTTTGAGCAATACCTAAAATAATTAAGCATTCAATCGAACGTTCTATTAATATTTCTTGATTGAAATAGGAAAGGGCTGACTTCACATAATCAATTGCCATTATATATCGAGATTCAGATAGAAGCGACAAGCTCGATATATAATAAAGTTCGGCCATTTCCCAGTCTTCCATACGATAACTTTTTATAAAAGTAAATACTTGTGCGAAAAACTCCGATGCTTGACTGAATTGATTGTTTTGATAAGCTACTATTCCTTGAATCGTATATAGATAAAATAACTGTTCGGGATCCATTTCCTTTTTAAACCCAGTTAATATAACCAGGTTCTTTTTGATTATGCTCGTTTGATCTGGCAGCATAAGCATTAATCTAGTTTCCAGTAATAGAAGTGTCAATCTATTGGGTTCGAAAGGATGAATCTCGACATAGTTATGTATATCTTGTTGTAGAGTTAGAGCTTTTTGCTTATTCCTAGTGTTAATGACAGTTTTAAATTGAGATTTAAATTGTATCAATTTCTCTTGGTTAACTTCACTCTTTAAAGAGTCCAACGGGATATTTAAACGCATAAGGATGAGCTGCTGAATATCTTCACTCGGTATTACTAAACCATTTTCTATTCGACTTAAGTATGAAGGAACACAAATACCAGAAGCTAAGTATTCTTGCTTCATATTCTGTCTTTGGCGTTCTAATTTAATCAATTGTCCTATTTCCATACACAAGCACCTCCTCAATAGGACCTAGTAAGAAAAAAGAAAACCAATACAATATAAATAATAACATAATATTATTTGGAAATCAGAAGAATTAGAGAATAGGAAAGTGCGAATAAAAAACACCAAATAACGCCCTATTTTCATATCAACTTTCCCAAATAGTTGTTGTGGAATTATTTGGGTTTTTAGTTAATACTTAAATTATAAAAGTAAATGGGCGGTGAATTTTTGAGAAAAAATTTAAGTATCTCGATTCGCAAACTTCTATTTTTCTTGCTTCTTTTTTCCATCATGTGTTGGTTTCTATTAACAACTCTACCATATAATATGACTGAACATAATCTTAATAACGATACAATTCAAGTAAAATTCGAAGAAAATAAAAGTAGAGAAGCACTAACTGCTAAAAAGATGGAAGAATTTAAAACAGCGTTAGAGGTTTTCTACTCCAAAGCAAAGGAACTATGGTGAAAAATCCAAAATAGACTTCATTGACTTTCTATTTTACGATAACCCCTGTCCATGAGTGAAATCCTTGTATAGATCATGTTTAGCGATTAACTCTTCATGTGTACCTGCTCCAGTAATTTTTCCTTGCTCTAGGAAGAATATTTGGTCTGCATGCATGATGGTTGCTAGTCTGTGCGCAATAATAAGAGTAGTTCGACCTTCCATGAGACGTTCTAAAGCTTCTTGTACAAAAGTTTCGGAGCCGCTATCCAAATTAGAGGTTGCTTCGTCTAGTAATAATATTTTCGGATCATGTAAAAGTGCTCGGGCAATCGCAATTCGTTGACGTTGGCCACCTGAAAGTTTCATGCCTCGTTCTCCTACAAGTGTCTCGTATTTGTCCGGAAGCTCTTCGATAAATAGGGAGGCGTTTGCTGCTTCCGATGCTTCCATTATTTTATCCATTGAAGGAACTATAGTCATTCCGTACGTTATGTTTGAAAGTATAGTACCGCTCATCAATGGGCTTTCCTGTGATACATAACCAATTTTAGATCGCCAAGCATTCAAAGATAAGTCGGTTATAGGTGTCTGATTGAACAAAATTGTGCCTGAAGTAGGCTCGTAAAACCTTTCTAACAATGAAAATATAGTAGTTTTCCCACCGCCACTTGGACCGACAAAAGCAGTTACAGTTCCGGGCCGTGCTTCAAATGAAATGCCATTAATCACTTTATTATCTAATCCATATGAAAAGTGTACATCCTCAAATGCCACTATACCATCCTGTAACGGTTGTTTTGCCTCTTGTTCAACTGCTTCACTTTTCATCTGTGATATCTCTTGAATTCGATCGGTAGCACCGACAGCTTTTTGGAAAGAGGTGAAAAATGTTGCCATTTGAGCAAAAGGAACAATTATTTGTACTAAATAAAAGATGATGGCTACTAAATCCCCTGCAGACAAACTTCCTTTAGATACTTGTACTCCGCCATAGCCTAGAATAACGACTAATATTCCCATCATAATGAGTGTCATAAACGGAGCGATGAATGCTTGTATTTTTGCTTCCTTTAAACCAAATTGATATAAATTTTGAATGGCATTATTTCCATTCGTAGTTTCTGTTTTCTCGGCACGATAGGATTTTACTAGCCGAATTTCAGAGAGAACTCGGCCGAGAAGGCCAGAAAAGGATGCCATCTCTTTTTGTGTAGCTTTGGAAACCTTATGCATCATTGAGCCAAGTGGCATGATAATGCCAAGGCTAAGTGGAACACTAATAAGCATAATTAGCGTCATTTTCCAATCAATAAAAAACAAGATAATGATAGAGCCAATGATTGTAATTATCCCTGTTATAAAATTAACCAAATGATCGGTAATGAGTGACTTTAAAGTAGACGTATCTTGCGTAATACGACTCATCGTTTCGCCACTCTCATTTTGATCATAGTAGGGGACAGGTAGATGAAGTACTTTACTCCATAACTTTTTTCGAAGATCCGCAACGATAAATTCTCCTATATAGGACAACAAATAAAATGAGAACCCACCTGAAATAGCCTGTAGTAAAAAGACTACAAGTAATCCGACAATCATTTTCCAGTTGAAAGTGGTTGTAGTTAGCGTATCAACTAGATTTTTCGTCACAAGAGGTACAATTAACCCAACAATGGTACTTATGAGTGATAAGATCACTGCTATAATTGTTATTTTGACTGGCCATCTAAGGCTTTTAAGAAGTAGAAAAAATCCCTTTGTAGATGTTTGCATTGTATGCTCCATTTCATTAAACAATTAAAAAAACGTGCGAAATAATCTCGACACGATTTTTATGAAGATATAACTTTTGACTCGGTTTGAGCACGCTTTTGTAACTCTATGATTAAAGGATCCGCTGAAGTTTCGAGTAGACTTGCTTGTTTTTGCTGTAAATCTATTCGCATTCTTTCCGTTTCAAGTAAAAAATTATCATATCTGATCTTCTCTAACTCTATTTCGTCTTTTACAATTTGTGCACGTATGTTTTGTGATTTGCGTAAATGAGTTGACCATATTGCGGAAAGTGGTATCGAGAAAATCATCACCACTGCAATAAGTCCAATTCCAAGTCCAATAATATCTTCCATTATTATCACTCCATTTCCATTTTCTTTAGTATATACGAAAATCTCAAAAGATAGTTTCAAAATTTAAAAAACTACTCTGAATAATTTCAGAGTAGTGGAAAATGAACGAAATTTAGTTGAGTTAGAATGTTGGTTTTACATTTTCTTACTTTTTTAAAAAAGCCCAAGCATACTGAGCGTATAGTTCTGCACCAGTGACGAGTGCATCTTCATCGATATCAAAGTTCCCATGGTGATGAGCCCATTCTGTATCTTTTTCTGGATTACCACTTCCTATAAGAGCAAAGCTACCAGGAGCCTTTGTAAGGAATGCAGAAAAATCCTCGCCACCCATTGTAGGTTTTTCGTTATAAATAACTTCTGAACCGAAAGCTTCAGTAGCTACCTGTTGAACAAGTTCTGCGCTTTCTTTGTCGTTGTCTACGGCATCTGTACCTCGGATATACTCTACTTCAGCAGAAGCACCGTATATAGAAGCTACACTCTCAGCGTATTGTGTAATGCTTTTTTCGATATGATTACGAGTATCTGGATGAAACGTACGTACAGTTCCTTCAATTTCAGCATTTTCAGCAATTACGTTAAATCTTGTTCCTACTACCATTTTTCCTACCGTGAGAACCGCTGGACTTTGTGGATCAATTGTTCGAGAAACAACGGTTTGCACATTCATGACAAATGATGAGGCAACAAGTGCCGCGTCAATACAAGCTTCTGGTATAGCGCCATGCCCACCGCGTCCTTTAAACTTCACTTTAAAAATATCAGCAGCAGCAAAGGAAGGCCCTGGTGTACAAGAAACTTTGTTTGTTGGCATTTGAGACCAAATATGAATACCAAAAACATTGTCTACTCCATCCATTGCGCCTTGGTCAACCATTGCTTTAGCTCCGGCAGCTGCTTCTTCAGCTGGTTGGAATAGGAAGCGTACATTTCCAGGAAGTTCATCTTTCACTTGAGATAAAGCCTTTGCAGCGATTAGTAGCATAGAAGTGTGCGCATCATGTCCACATGCATGCATTTTTCCTTCGACTTTAGAAGCATAAGGTACATGGATATTAAGCTGTTGAACCGGGAGTGCATCCATATCACCGCGAAGAGCAACGGTTTTTCCGCCTGGAGTTCCTTGAATTTCGGCAATAACTCCTGTAGGCTCAGTTTTTCGATATGAAATTCCGAGTTTATCTAAGTACTCACACACGAAAGCTGTCGTTTTAAATTCTTCAAAAGATAACTCTGGCTCACTATGTAATTTACGGCGTAGAGCAGTTAATTCATCTTTAGAATTAGTAATAGAGTCTTTCAATTTTAAATTAATCATTATTATTTCCCTCCGTTAATTGTAAAGCTGTTTGGAACAAAATATTAGCTCCTGCAGCCAGGTGGCTTGAATCAGACCATTCCTCGGGGCAATGACTTAGACCATCTTTACTTGGAACAAACACCATCCCACAAGCGGTGAAATCAGATAAAACCATCGCATCATGACCAGCACCGCTATTAATTGTGCAATAAGGAATGTCTAATTTGTCGCTCACTTCTTTAAAAGTGGATTGAATTGTTTCATTCATTTCTTTCGGTGCAATATAAAGCAATTGTTCAGTGGAAGTAAGGATACCCATCCTATTTTTGGAGGCAATTAATTGCTCTACTTTTTGCATTGCGCTATGAACATGTTCTTCTTTAGCTGAACGTATATCTACCGAAAAAATTACTTTGTTTGGGATGACATTTGATCCATTAGGAAATACATGTAACTGCCCGGTTGTAATAACCGTACCGTTTCCTTCCTCGAAGGCAAGCTGAGGGAAAGCTGCAATGATTTCTGCGGCAGTGACAAGTGCATCTGATCGTCGTTCCATCGGTGTTGTACCAGCATGTCCTGCTTGCCCTTGGATGGTAACTTCTAATTGAGTTAAACCAACGATTGCTTCCACAATACCAATTGGAATATTTTTTTCTTCTAAAATTGGACCTTGTTCGATATGAAGCTCTAAGAATGCTTTAATCGTTTTTGGATCACGAGTTTTATCGTTCGAAGGATCTAATCCAATGCTCATCATCGCATCTTCGGCAAGTATCCCATCTTTATCAGCAAGACTTTTAAACTCTTCGTTAGTCAATAAACCCATCATTCCTCTCGAACCCATTAACCCTCCACCAAAACGGGAGCCTTCTTCTTCGACAAGAGCAATAATTTCGAGAGGATAGGCTGGCTTACAACCGGTTTCTTGAAAGAGTGCGGCTACCTCTAAGCCGACCACCACTCCTGCAGCACCATCATAAGCTCCGCCATTTGGGACAGAGTCAAAATGGGAACCGACAATAATAGATGGGGCATCTGGCTGAGTTCCTTCGAGTTTTCCAAAAATGTTACCAAATCCGTCTTCAGAAACAATAAGCCCATATTCAGTCATTTTCTCTATGATGTATTTTCTAGCTTCTTGATCTTCTTTAGAATAGGTAAGCCTTGTGACTCCTGCGCCTGGAGTAGCCGTAAATTGACTTAGTAGCTTAATATGTTCTTCTATTCTAGCTTGATTTGCCATATTATCTCTCCTAATCTTATAAGAATCCTACGAAAATACCTGCGAGAATAACAGAAACGATGGTAACACTGATGAATCCTCCGACTAGCATAGGTGGCAGCATATGTGCAGTTAAAGCTTCTCGTTCTTTTTCATCCTGGGTTAAAGAATTAATTACTTCGTTTGTAATGATGTAATCAGCAGGGAATCCGTAAAGTGCAGTTAACGAAATGGCAAAAGCCATATTTTTGCTCACTTTTAGAACTTTTCCCATAAGTAAAGAGAAAATATACATACCGATTACTCCAAGGATAATTGTTCCAATAAGTGGATATAAAATTTGCATAATCATCGAAGGTGTTGCTGTCTTTAAAGCATCAAAAACGAAAAGCATCAGAACCATGATACATAAGCCGAAACCATTTGCTTTTTGTAATACTTGGCGTTCTAAGAAACCAATACTTGATGCGATAATACCGAATAATAAGCAAAGAACATACGGACTAATGGATACAATAGGTTCTAAAACAGTTGAAACAAGATAGGCAAGAAAACCTACCAAAGCTAAACGGAAAAACTTAAAGTAATCTGTGTTATATTTTGCAGGCATTTTGCGGAACATTTTCAGCTCTTCTTGTGGTTCATCTGAAGAAGTGTTGGTTTGTCCTTGTATTGTAAGTTCTCCTTTACGGAATTTTTCAAGAAGTGATTTCCCTTCTTTCTTAAGTGCGATAGATGTAAGTGGATAACCAGCAAAGCCTTGCATAACGTAAATAACAATTGCAAATACAGATAATGTTGTTAATCCAGCATTTGCTGCTCCCTCGGACATGATCAATGCGGAGACCAATCCTCCAACAAGAGGGGGGATTGCAACAATAACCGTTTCAATATCAAATAATAAAGTTCCTATACTAAATAGAACAGCGATAATACCTAATATTCCAGCTAGTGAAATTAAGATCGTTTTCCACTGTTCCTTTAATTGTTGAATGGAAAGTAAAGTACCCATATTAGTAATAAGTAAATAAATCATCATTGTTGCTACTACAGGAGGTACCCCAGCAATGGAAACAATCTCTTTTGGAAAGAAAGTCCAATAACCAATAATAAATAGAACGGCGGAAACGAAAACGGAAGGGATCCATGCCTTCGTTCTATTAGAGACAAGATCTCCGATAAATAAAATTCCGACAACCAAAACTAAAGCTAGCATTTGAGGCATAATAAACTTTCCTTTCTGACAATATAGAATACTCCATACAATAGCACATAATCACTGTAGTATAAAGTATATAATATATTCCAAAATAGTCAGTTTTTTAATTTGGAAATGTATGTGTTTTCATATTTATAGTGTTTTTATAAGAAACAAAAAAAGCTATCCTAGTTTTTTTAGGATAGCTTAAGATGTATATAGATTATTGAGCTGGGTTTAACTCTAGTTCCACAGTGATTTTGATGTCTTCACCAACAAGAACGCCACCAGTTTCAAGTGCTTGGTTCCATACTAGGTCAAAATCTTTACGGTTAATTTTTGTATCCGCAGAAAATGCTACTACTTCTTGGCCCCATGGGTTAGTTCCTTTACCGCCGTATTCTACTTCGAAAGTCACTGGTTTTGTTACACCTTTAATTGTCATATCACCAGTTACGTCATATTCACCATCATCCGTTTTTTTAATGTCTGTAGCAACGAATTTAATACTTGGGTATTTTTCTGTATCAAAGAAGTCACCTGAACGTAAGTGGTTATCACGATCTTCGTTATTTGTGTTAATTGATTTTACATCGATATCGAAGCTGATAGTTGCACCAGTTAAATCTTCAACAGTACCTTCTAGGTCAGCTGTGAAATTTGTGAAAGAACCTTTTACTTTGGAAACCATCATGTGTTTCACAGAAAAGTCGATACTAGAGTGTGCAGCGTCAAGATTAAATTTTGTCATTATAAATTTCCTCCTTGGAATGTTTTTTGATAAACTTATTATAAAACAAACTTGTTTTGAAATCAAGATGTTTTATTTCAAGATAAACAAAAAATTCAACATTATTCTGTTCCCATTAAAAAGTTAATTAAACTACAAGTTACTTTATGTAACTAACTTTAAAATAATACCATGGTTACGTCAAGTAATTAAATTACTTTGTTTTACAAATTACTTAGAGGAGAATATAATAGAAAATGATAGAGGTGAAACAGATGAAAGAATCATTATTATGCCCTCGATTATCGAAGGCAATGGAATTGATAGGGAAAAGATGGACAGCTTTGATTGTTTACCAGCTAATAGATGGAGCGAAACGATTTAATGAAATTGAATCTTCTCTTCCTATAAGTGGGCGGTTACTTTCTGAGCGTTTAAAAGAACTTGAAAAAGAAGGTATAGTAGAAAGAACTGTCTTTTCAGAAGTCCCAGTGCGGGTCGAATATAACTTAACAGACAAAGGTCTTGCCCTAAAAGATGTAGTTGGCGGAATAGAAACCTGGTCTAAAGAATGGTTATAACAATTTTGCTTGATATATTAGTGGCTAAAACGCATACTATGTAAAGGTGAATTGTATATGAAGAAAGGATTGTCTTTTTTGAGTAAACAAAAATGGTTTCAAGATTTAACTACACAACTAGATGCAAGAACTGTAAAAATAGATGAAGCACTAAATTTGCATACAATGACACGGATGGGTGGGGTTGCGGACTTATTCGTCACTCCCGAAACGGAAGACCAAGCAGCATTTGTTGTTCAATATGCGTTCAAAAATGATATCCCTTTATTACTTCTTGGAAACGGATCAAACATGGTCGTCCGGGATGGTGGAGTTAGAGGGATTGTTCTTCGCTTAGAAAAACTAAATAAGATTACGATTAATGGAAATAGAGTAATTGCAGAAAGTGGAGCGGACATTATTGACGTTTCAAGAGCTGTGGCCAAAGAATCACTAACAGGATTAGAGTTTGCCTGTGGAATTCCTGGATCGATTGGCGGTGCAATGGCAATGAATGCTGGTGCTTACGGTGGAGAAGTTCAGGATGTAATTGTTCAATCTACAGTCCTCACACCTACCGGAGAAAAACTTGTTCTTTCTAAAGAAGCATTAGAGCTTGGCTACCGTAAAAGTATCATCACAAAAAAAGGATACTATGTTTTATCGGCTGAATTTGAATTAAAACCCGGTAATCAAGAAGAAATTGATGCTAAAATAGCTGACCTAACATATCAAAGGGAATCCAAACAACCGCTTGAGTATCCTTCTGCGGGAAGTGTATTCAAACGTCCTCCCGGTTATTTCGCAGGAAAGCTTATCCAAGATAGCGGATTACAAGGAAAAGGCTTCGGCGGGGCAGAAGTTTCAACAAAGCATGCTGGTTTTATAGTCAATAAGAACAATGCAACCGCTACTGACTATATAAGCACAATTGAAATGGTTAAGAAAGCGGTAAAAGAGAACTTTGGAGTCGAGTTAGAATTAGAAGTAAAAATTGTTGGTGAAAACAAACAAGCATAATATAAATAGTGACCTATGAATATATTTATTCATGGGTCTTTTTTTATGTTATAAAGGTAATTTAATACGGATGTCGATGAATGTAATGTAATAAAAGGGGGTACGAATGTGAAGAAAAGGTGGAAAATAATTGCTTGGTTATTGGGGAGTACCCTTGCGATAATTGCAATTGCGCTAATTGGAGTGAATATGTATATATCCAATTCCAAGCCTGTAATAAAGGGAAATCTTTCCGTAGATGTATTAGAGGCAGATGTTAAAGTTGTGCGAGATGCTGACGGTGTACCTCATATTCTAGCAAAATCGGATGCAGATTTATATCGCGCTCAAGGATTCGTACAAGCACAAGATCGACTGTTCCAAATGGATTTAGCGAGAAGGCAAGCAAGTGGGCAATTATCAGAAGTTGTAGGTGAAACAGCTTTAGATACAGATAAGTTTTTCTTAACATTTAGCTTGCGAGATGCTGCAGAAAAATCATATGAAGGTTATAGCCCAGAAGCAAAAGATGTGTTGAAATGGTATGCGGAAGGGGTTAATGAGTTTATCGCCTTCGCGAAAGAAGAAAAGAAATTGAGTTATGAGTTTAAGCTCCTTGGATATGAACCAGAAGAGTGGACGCCTATTGATTCTTTGGCAATAGGAAAATTTATGGCATATGATCTAGGAGGAAATTGGTCAACCTTGGCAATTAGGCATTGGGCTCTAAATGAATATGAGGAAGAAAAGGCGAAAGAATTATTTATTACTTATCCAGAGGATGCACAATCGATCATAGAGGCAAACAAAAATAAACCAGTAAATGTAAGTGGTTACTTTAATGCTTCTTTACTACCGAATGAATTTAACGGGAGCAACAATTGGGTCGTTAGTGGGAATAAAACGGAAAGTGGCATGCCACTACTTGCGGATGATCCACATTTAGGATTAAGCACGCCTTCTATTTGGTATCAAATGCATTTAGAGTCTCCAGAACAAAACGTAAGCGGGGTTATATTTGCTGGAATCCCTGGAATTATTCTAGGGCACAATGAAGACGTTGCATGGGGTGTCACGAATGTGGGACCTGATGTCCAGGATTTATATATTGAAACACCGAACCCGGATGACCGAACACAGTTTTTTTATGAAGGTAAGTGGGAGCAGGCAGAGGTACGTAAAAATGAAATTAAAGTAAAGGGACAAGAAGCCATTCCTTTCCAGGTTGTGGTAACTCGTCATGGGCCAATTATTTCTGATGTTTTATTCAAAGAAGAGAAAGCATCCGCTTTGTTTTCCATGCAATGGACTGCGCTAGAGCCGACGCTTGAATTACAAGCAATTCTTAAAATGAATAAATCGACTAATTGGGATGAGTTTGAAACTGCTCTAGAGGATTTCCATGCACCTGCACAAAACTTTGTGTTTGCTGCTAAAGATGGAACAATTGCATATAAAGCAAATGGTAGGCTACCAATACGTAAATCTGGAGACGGACAATTACCTGTGCCGGGAGACTCTGCTGACTATGGGTGGGAAGGGTATGTGCCATACAATGAACTACCTAATATTGTGAATCCTTTAGAAGGGTTTATTGCGACAGCGAACAATCAAGTAGTAGATGGTTCTTATAAATATCATATTACAGACTTTTGGGCGCAATCCTACCGATTTGATCGTATTGCAGAAGTGTTGAAAAGTAATTCCGATTTAACAAAGGAAGATATGATGAATTTACAAATGGATCAAACGAATTTATATGCTCGGGAATTTTTATCTTCTATGATTAATTCAGTGGAAAAGCTAGACAATGGTGGGGAATATAAAGAGATTATTAGTTTACTAGCTGAGTGGAACCAGGTGGATGACAAGGAGTTAGCGGCTCCTCTTGTTTTTCATAAGTGGATGAAGCAGCTTCCAAAGACTTTGCTGGAAGATGAAATGCCAGAGGATGTATACAATATGTTATTCGGAAAAGGAAATATCTCGGATCAGTTTTTAAGGAAAGGATATCGTAATGAATCTAGTGCATGGTTAGATGAGTATGGTGGAGTGGACAAATGGGTTTATGATTCTTTTGTAGATGCGATTGCGGATGTTAAAGAGGAGTTTGGTTCAAATGAAGAAAAGTGGAAGTGGGGGGATTATCATCAGTTAACATTTGACCATCCCTTGGCAGGTGCCTCGCCGATTTTAGAGTATTTATTAAATCCAAAATCTGTGCCAATTGGCGGCTCAAATATTACAGTGCAGGCAGCTGGTTTCGGTGATGATGGAAGAGTCGACCACGGAGCATCCTGGCGATTTGTTGCGGATTTGGCAGATTTAAGTGAGTCATATCATATCGTTGGACCTGGTCAAAGTGGGCATATGAAATCAGATTGGTACCAAGATCAGGTGATGGATTGGGCAGAAGGAAAATATCATACAACAGTTATTGATGGGGACATAGAGAAAGGCTATGAATTGAATTTGAAATCTAAATAAGTTTGGATAGAGAGACCACTCAGTATCTGAGTGGTTTTTTTTGGTTGAAACTGCTATGCGGTTAGAAAAATACCTATCCGGACAGAAACTACAACTATCCGGTCAGATATAATTTTATACGGACAGAAACCACACTTATCCAGTCGGAAATAATTTTATACGGACAGAAAATCGATTATCTGGTCACATCGGATGGCTCGCTCAAAGAATGAAAAACATTCAAATAAATGTTTGAATGAAGTTGCATATTAAATAGTGTGAACATATAATGAAAGTAACAATCAAATGAACGTTTGAATGAGGTGAGGAAATGCAGACCAAAGATATGTGTGAAGTGACAATTGTACATGAAGAAGTAGTGCAGGCTGTCAAAAAGAAGCTGCCAGAAGTTACAAAGGTTGCGCAAATTTTTAAAGCGTTGGCAGATGAAACAAGACTTAAAATTGCATATGCACTAACAATAGAAGAAGAATTATGTGTTTGCGATGTGAGTGAGATTATTGGATCATCTACAGCAACTGCATCACATCATTTACGATTTTTAAGAGATTTATCCCTTGCAAAATCACGTCGTAAAGGTAAATTAGTTTATTATTCATTAGCAGACCATCATGTGAACGAGCTAGTTAAAATCGCGTATGAACACGCGGTAGAAGAGGGTGAGAAAGATGGAGAAAACAGCTAAAAAAGAATATCGCTTAGAAAATCTTTCATGTGCCAGCTGTGCCATGAAATTCGAAAATAATATAAAAAGTCTTCCTAATGTCGATGACGCTCTTGTTAATTTCGGAGCATCTAAAGTTTCTGTAATAGGAGATGTGACGATAGAAGATATTGAGAAAGCAGGGGCATTTGACGGCATTAAAGTAGCACAAGAAAAGCAACGTAAAGTAGAAGAAAAGGTACCGTTTTTTAAACGAAAGGAAAATATCGTGACAGTCATTTCCTTTGTATTTTTAGTCATCGGGATTGTTGCGTCCATTGTCAATGGTGAGTCCCATCCATCTGCAGTCGGCTTATTTGTTGTTTCCATTGCTGTTGGTGGATACGAAATGTTCAAACATGGGTTTAAGAATTTATCAAAATTTTATTTTGATATGAATACGCTAATGACTATCGCCATTATAGGGGCAGCGATTATCGGTGAATGGAGAGAGGGTGCAGTGGTCGTCTTTTTATTCGCAGTGAGTGAAGCATTAGAAGCTTACTCGATGAATAAAGCACGACAATCAATTAGCCAGCTAATGGATATTGCTCCTCCAACTGCAACGATTCGCCGTGATAATCAGCTTGTAGAAGTCGATACAGAATTTATTCAAATTAATGACGTTCTCATTGTGAAACCAGGACAAAAAATTGCAATGGATGGAATTGTTTTAAAAGGTACATCAGCTGTCAATCAAGCGTCTATTACAGGTGAGTCAGTACCTGCAGTAAAAACTATAGGGGACGAAGTGTTTGCTGGTACATTAAATGAAGAGGGCTCTTTGGAAGTTCAAGTAACTAAGAGAGTAGAAGATACTACGATTGCTAAGATTATTCATTTAGTAGAAGAAGCACAGGCTGAAAAGGCTCCTTCACAAAAGTTTGTTGATAAATTCGCGAAGTATTATACACCTGCTATTATTGTGATCGCCTTTTTAGTAGCAATCGTTCCTCCATTATTCGGAGCAGATTGGCAGACATGGATTTACCAAGGACTTGCAGTTCTAGTAGTAGGATGTCCATGTGCATTAGTCGTATCTACACCCGTTGCAATCGTAACAGCAATAGGAAATGCCGCAAAACAGGGTGTACTTATTAAAGGTGGAATACATTTAGAAGAAATAGGTCGTTTGAAAGCAATTGCGTTTGATAAAACAGGAACATTAACAAAAGGTTATCCTGAAGTGACTTATGTGGAAGCAGAATCCGATAATGACTTCATTCAAAAAGTAATGTCTATTGAAACATATTCACAGCACCCACTTGCACAAGCAATTGTAAAGTATGCTTCTAAGGAACATATACAAGCGGTAGAGGTCGAGGAATTCCAATCTGTTACTGGAAAAGGTGCAGTGGGAGTAATAGAAGGAAAGAAATGGGCGGTAGGAAGCGTTGCTTGGATAGGTGCCATTAACACTGTTCCAACGGAAGTTATAGCTCGTGTGGAAAAGTTACAAACAGAAGGAAACACAGTGATGTTGGCTTCAGAGGATGGAATATACAAAGGATTTATTGCTGTAGCAGATCCAATTCGTTCAACTAGCATGACAGTATTAGCCGATTTAAAATCTGCAGGTATCAAACATACCGTAATGCTTACTGGAGATGATGAGCGAACTGCTAAAGCTATTGCTGTTAAACTTGGACTTACAGATGTAGAAGCCGGACTTATGCCGGAACAAAAACTATCTGCTATAAAATCATTGAAAGAAAAGTATGGGTCAGTAGCAATGGTTGGAGATGGTGTAAACGATGCTCCAGCACTTGCAGCATCATCGGTTGGAATTGCCATGGGTGGAGCCGGAACAGATGCAGCACTTGAAACGGCGGATGTTGCATTGATGGCCGATGATTTAGAAAAACTCCCATATACGATTCGATTAAGTCGAAAAGCATTGCATATTATTAAAGAAAATATTATGTTTGCATTAGGATTAAAAATCATTGCACTTTTACTCATTATTCCAGGATGGTTAACGTTATGGATTGCCATCTTTGCTGATATGGGTGCGACATTACTGGTGGTACTAAATTCTTTACGACTACTAAAAGTGCATAAGTAGCACGGGAGGGGTAGCATGAAGCTTACAGAATGGACAATGGAAGAACAAGAAGAGCTAATACATTTTATGACGACTAACACTTGGCCATATCATGGTAACTCTCATCCGGCGAGAGAATTAATAGAAAAGACGATTGAAGAAGGTGGATATCAATCGGACCAAGTGAAGACATTTTGGGTTGAAAATGAAAAAAAAGAACAAGTAGGAATTGTTAAAATCTATGACTTACAAGATGAGATTCCTTTATTTGATTTACGAATTGCAGATGAAGCGCGTGGAAGAGGATATGGTCCTCTTGCGTTGAAAATGGTTACTGAGTATGTTTTCCAACTACCTGAAGTGAAAATACGATTGGAGGGTCATACTCGACAGGATAATTTTGCTATGCGTAAAACGTTTGAAAGAGCTGGCTTTGTGAAAGAAGCGCAGCTCAGACAGGCTTGGTTCTCTCCCAAGGAAAACTCTTACTATGATGCAGTGACATATGGAATGACGAGAGATGACTTTTTAAAGGGAACTGCAACTCCGGTTAACTGGGACGATGATTTCAATAAAAAAGCAAAGAATGAAGAGCGACACTCTATTTCAGAGGAATTTTACACAGAACGGCTTATAATTAGAGCACCTCGTTTGGAGGATGCAGAAGTTGTGTGGAGGTCAGTAATTAACTCTCATGATGCATTAAAAGAGTGGATGCCATGGGCACAAAATAAACAAACATTGGAACAGACGACGACTAACTTACGCCAAGCGGTTGCTGATTTTATAACACGAAAAGACTTACGACTCCATTTGTTCTTGAAAGATACTGGTGAATTTGTAGGTGCATCCGGATTACATCGAATAGATTGGAATGTACGAAAGTTTGAAATTGGCTATTGGATTGATTGTAAGTTTGAAGGAAAAGGTTTAATGACGGAAGCTTGTGAACGAATAACACAGTTTGCTTTTGAGGAATTACAGGCAAACCGAGTGGAAATTCGTTGTGATAGTGAAAATGTTCGAAGTCGCTCCGTTGCAGAAAGAGTCGGATATACATTAGAAGGATTACTCCACAATGATTCCTTATCAGCAGACGGGAAAAGACTTAGAAACACATGTATTTATGGGAAAACAATCCAATAAAAAAGGATGCTCATAGAGCATCCTTTTTCTATACGGTCCGTCTTCCTGTTACAAGTTGAATAACAAAAATAATACCTGCTATAATTAGTAGTGTGTGGATTAGTCCTCCACCAATTTTTAATACTAAACCGAGTAACCAGAGTACGATTAAAATAACGATAATAGACCATAAAATTTTACCCATATATATTCTCCTTTCCGCTTGAGCATTTGGTTATTAAAGTTTTACCCTTTCATATATAGTGTTAAACATCATGATAATTTTTAAGGAGAAGAGATAAATTTGCTCACAAACGTAACGGAAGAAATTGTGAAGAGCCTAGTGACGATGCTTATGAGAGGTCCGGAATACCAAACCTTTTGTAAATGTGAACAATGTGAATTGGATATTATTGCTTTAAGCTTAAATACTTTACCAGCACATTACGTCACAACTGACAAAGGAAGAACGGCTGTATTTGAACGTTTAAATTCAAAAGAGAACTTAGAATGGATTAATAAGAGAATTATCCACTCCATTCATGTAATTGGAAAGTATCCTCATCGTAGTTAAACCTTAAACTTTCTCTCAGAACCTTATCAAACGATAAGGTTCTTTCACTTAGAAAAGCTCTACTTGGATAATATAGCTATATTTGTGAAGAAGAGAGCGTTGTAGTAAAATAAACGAAGTAGTTATGAAAGGAAGATACGTATGCCAACACCTAGCATGGAAGACCATATCGAACAAATATATTTGTTAATCGAGCAGAAAGGATATGCTCGTGTGTCTGACATTGCAGAAGCCTTATCTGTCTTGCCTTCGTCTGTAACGAAAATGGTACAGAAGTTGGATAAAGACGGTTTTTTAATTTATGAGAAATACCGTGGTCTTACACTCACTCCTAAAGGATTAAAACTTGGGAAAAAATTAGTGAAAAGACATGATTTATTAGAAGACTTCCTAAGACTAATTGGAGTAAAAGAAGAGAATATATACAATGATGTAGAAGGAATTGAACACCATTTAAGCTGGAATTCCATTGATCGTATAGCAGATTTAGTTTTGTTTCTAGAAGAGAATCCAGATCTTCAATCAAAACTCCTTGAATTACAAGAAGAAGAGATCGATTAGTTTATATACATAGTCTTTGTTACAGATTAGTTGGAGAGTTTATAATGCAAACGAAAAGGTAATAAGTAAAGTAAGGATTTCTGAATATATAAGTGGATAATGTACGATACAAATTAGAAGTAAGGTCAAGACCATTATCATAATTGGTCAGAAGGAGAGCGGTGAATTTGGCAGAGCTAGAATCAGGAGAAATCGTAAAATTAAAAGTTGAAGAAAAAGAAGGATCAAAATGGATTCTCACACATAAAGGAGAAGAAATCTCTTTAAATGCTTCTGAAGCACCAGAAGATTTACAAGTGGATGACAAGATTGAAGTATTTTTATTTGTAGATCGTAGAGGGAATTTATCAGCTACCACACAACTTCGACATATTACAAAGGGGACGTATGGATGGGCGAGGGTGATAAAAGTTACGGATAAAGAAGGGGCATTTGTCGATATTGGCACTTCTAAGGAGGTACAAGTAAAGGCAGAGGACTTACCGAAAGTGAAAGAACTGTGGCCAGTTATTGGCGATCACTTATATATGACACTTCGCACAGACAAAGAAGGAGAATTGTTTGGTCGTCTTGCAACAGAAGATCGCGTGGAGGAACTATATATAGATGCTCCAACTACTTTACTAAACAAAAATGTACAAGCTAGAGCGTATAGACTTCTTCCGATTGGATCTTTCTTACTTAGTGTTCCAGAAAATTACCGTATTTTCGTGCACCAATCAGAACGTGTGGAAGAACCTAGATTAGGCCAGGATTTAACGGTTCGTATCATAGATACAAAGGAAGATGGATCATTGAACGGTTCCTTATTACCTCGTAAACATGAACGTTTGGGAGACGATGCGGAATCTATTTTTAGATATTTAAATGACGTAGGTGGCAGAATGCCATTTACTGATAAGTCAACGCCTGAGGAGATCCAAGAAATGTTTACGATGAGTAAAGCGGCTTTTAAACGAGCACTTGGTAAACTCATGAAAGAGGGTAAAATTGTTCAAAATGATGGCTGGACAGAAGTAAAAATGTAAAAGAAAAGTTTCCAATAGCTAAACTTGGAAAGGTCTAAATAGTTAGAAATAATTGGAGAAGGAGTAAAAAGAATCGATCAGTCGGAACTTTTTGCTCCTTTTTTCGTACTAATGGAAGAATGGATTGGAAGAAAGGGGATATTTGAGTGAAGAAATTATTACAACCATTTATCGCTGTCATTTTATTGTTTGGAGTTTTAGTTACTCCTTCTATCACGTTTGCAGACTCTACGGGTACTACGGAACCAGTTAACGAAAAATTCGGTGCACCAATAGTCGTTTATGGTGGGAACCTGACAGATGAACAAAAAAATAGTGTGAAAAATAATTTAAAAATAACCGAGAATTCAGATGTTCAAGAAATAATCGTAACAGGGAAAGATTTAGCGACGTATTTAAAAGACGGTGATGCATCTGCACGAATGTTCTCTTCAGCCAAAATCACTAGAAAAGATGCTGGTAAAGGTTTAGTAATCAATATTGTCACACCAGATAATATTACTGAGGTAACTTCAGAAATGTATGCAAATGCAATGCTTACAGCTGGAATTCAGGACGCAGTTGTAGAAATCGCTGCTCCAAAACCAGTTACTGGTCATTCGGCGCTCGTAGGAATATATAAAGCTTACGAAGTGACAGGCGGAGAGTTAGACCCAGAACGTACAGATGTAGCAAACGATGAACTATCGGTAGCGACAAATCTTGCAAAAGAAGCAGGTATTGATGAAGCGAAAGTAAGTGAATTGTTAACAGAAATTAAAAAACAAATTGCTGAGCAAAATCCTGTTTCACGTGAAGAAGTTGAAAAGATAGTTACGGAGCAGTTAGCTAAGTTACAGATTGAACTATCTGAAAAAGATCGCCAATTACTAATAGATTTGATGGATCGAATTCGTCAACTAGACATCGATTTTAGCCAGTGGTCTGATCAATTGAATGATTTAAGTAAAACGATAGAAGATAAGATTGGTAAGATTGTAGATGATGAAGGATTTTGGCAAAGTGTCAAAGACTTCTTTAATAATTTAATTGATTCCATTCGTTCTTTATTTAATTAAACGATACACCCTAATTGTCATCGCAGGCATTTAGGGTGTTTTTTATGAGCTAGCGCTTAGAGTTTGGAAAGACGGATATACCTCTTGCTGCACGCTACGCATGACTCTCCGCAGGATAAGTCGCTCCTATATCCTTTACGGGGTTCATTGGACCCGTTAATTTCCGTTCCAGGCGGACGCGTTCCGCCGGCATGGCTTCAGCCGCTTCCCTTGCTCCTGCGCAAAGCTCGTCGCAAAAAACAATGCTCCTGCGCAAAGCTCGTCGCAAAAATTAATTTCGCTACGCTCTGTCCAGGGTCTTTTCGCTCATGCACCTGCCGCTTCGCTTTCGGTGCAGAAAACATTTGCTATTCCGGCTGGAGTCACCGCCTTCCACTACAATTATCTATTAACCGCCTTTCAATTAGAAAACGATCATACCATTGATAGAGCAAGTTTCTATCACTTACATTTTTCAATTAGTATTATAGAAAATCGTTGAAAAAGGCGACACTCCTGCGGGAATAGCGTTTGCCGAAGACCCCGCAGTTGAGGGGAAGGCAATCTAAGTTCGCCGCATCCTGCTCCTGCGCAAAGCTCGTCGCAAAAGAACTTTTGCGGCAACGATTGCATGACCAACATCGTGTTGGCCTAGGAGGCTAAGGCAACGCCCGTTGAAAGGGAGCCGTTTCAATGATTTTCTTATTTATCGGACGCAGGCGCGAATGCCTATAGAAATTATTACTATGACTTTTAATTTCATTGCATACTAACGATGAACCATTAATACTAACTTCCTATTTGCACATATTATATTTATTTGATATTATAAAACTAATAAAATTATCTTGAATTCGAGATAAAATGGAGGAGAAAGCAATGAAATTAGCAGGAATACACCATGTGTCAGCAATCACAGCAGATGCTGATAAAAATCACGACTTTTTTACAAGAATACTGGGCATGAGATTAGTGAAAAAAACAGTCAATCAAGATAGTACATCTTCCTATCATTTGTTTTATGCAGATGCTGTAGGAACCCCTGGAACAGATATGACTTACTTTGACATTCCGATGGCAGGAAGAACATATCCTGGTGTATCAAGTATTAGCAATACGGGATTCCGTGTAAAAAGCGAAGATGCTCTGAAATTTTGGAAAGAAAGATTTACGAAATTGGAAGTACCCCATGACGAAATAAAGGAAAAATTCGGGCGGAAAACACTTTATTTTGAAGACTTTGAGGGCTCTCGTTTAATGCTAGTAGTCGATGATGGTAAAGGAATTCCATATGGAGAGGCTTGGGTGAAAGAAGAGATCTCTGCTGAAAATGCGATTGTAGGATTAGGTCCAGTGAAGCTAACTGTGCGAAAAGCAGATCCAACAGAAAAAGTGCTTACAGAAATTCTAGGATTCACGTTAGCTGGCTCTTATCCATCAGAAATAGCTAATATGCCTGAAGTGCTAGTATATACCACAGGTGCAGGGGGGCCGGCAGGCGAAGTGCATATTGAAACAAGAACTGATTTACCACAAGAGAGACCTGGTAGAGGAAGTGTGCACCATGTTGCATTCCGTGTGCCGACAATGGAGGACTATCCAAAATGGGAAGAATTATTGCGTGCAAAAGGATTTGTCACATCAGGTTTAGTAGATCGTTATTATTTCAAATCCATTTATTTCAGAGAACCTAACGGTATTCTATATGAATTGGCTACAGATGAGCCAGGCTTTAATTCAGATGAACCATTAGAATCCTTAGGTGAGTCTCTCGCTCTACCTCCTTTTTTAGAAACAAAAAGAGAGCAGATAGAAGCTAAGTTGCGTCCGTTGTCAATTAACAAATAACTATGTTAAAATTCAAAAAAGGAGTGGTTGACTGTGGAATTTCAATACAAAGAATTAGGAAATGATGTTTATGCCTATCAATATGTCCAAGATGGTGAAAGACTTGGTGAAATTACGTGGACTTTACTTGGAGATGTCATGGTGATGGACCACACATACGTTTCAGATAAACTACGAGGGCAAGGTATAGCAAAGAAATTATTAGATACTGCAGTAGCCTACGCTCGTGAAAAAGAATTAAAGATGGAAGCTGTGTGCTCATACGTTGTGGCAGCTTTTAATAAATCAAACGAATATGACGATGTAAAAGCTTAATAAATATAAAAGGCAATCCGCTTATTTAAGAAAAGTGGATTGCCTTTTACATTTGTAATGTTAAATAAATAAAACTAAAATACCGGTTAATACGGATGCACCTGCCAATGTGTATAAGAAATCAGACTGATTAAAGATTAACTTTTTCTCCATCCTATTCCTTCCTTTCTGTAGTAAGTGTTAGTATTTAAATACCCCCCTAAAACAACTATTAAACAAGTTTATTTCATTTTGTATAGGGTAAAAGTAAAAAAAGATGAAACTTTTAGTAAGGTTGAACGTAAAATTACTATATAAAACATTAATGGAGGTATACATATGTCTCGTACAGGAGAAAAGGTTTTAGGTATTATAAGTGCAATTTTTACACTTCTAGCAATTATATTGATGGCGATAATTGTAACTACTGGAAGTGCAGCCATACAGGATGAGGCATTTAATACGGAGTTTGAGCAACAAATATTAAATGATCCAACTTTAACTGGTCAGGATGCGGAAGCAATTGCACAATTGGTGGATATACTTCCAAGTGTGTTTGGTGTATTTGGTTGGGGATTTGTTGTTGCCCTTGTAATTAGTCTTATACTAAATATTGTAGGGATTGTTTCTATATCCAAAAATAAAAATCCAAAATTAGCAGGTATTATGTTTATACTAGCTGGACTGTTTGCGGGGATCATATCGTTAACATCGATATTGTTATACATCGCAGCAATTATGTGCTTCGTCCGTAAGCCGCCAGTTGAATTCGCTGAGCAAGAATACTACAATCCAGATCAAACGGTATAACTAAATCACAATTCTTTATAAATAAGAAGATAAGAAAAAATTTTTTGCGACGAGCTTTGCGCAGGAGCAAAATGTCTTTCTGCGACGAGCTTTGCGCAGGAGCAAAATGTCTTTCTGCGACGAGCTTTGCGCAGGAGCAAGAATACTACAACCCAGATCAAACAGTATAAAGATAAAACACCGACTTACTCAGTAAGTCGGTGTTTTTAATAAATACACATATTTAGCCGTGGATAGAGGATGACCTTCAAAGTATTCGTCAAATTCTTCCAAGCATTCAAAACCGAAACGTTCATAAAATGCACGCGCTCCATCATTTTTGCTTTCTACATAGACGAATAACTGACGTCCCGTTGGCATCTCGATCAAGCCGGCCTGTAGAAGTTTTTTGCCGTAGCCTATTTGCTGATACTCTGGAAGTACATAGATAGCTGTTAGCTCGGCATCTCCATCTTCATCTACATACGTAAAATTAGCAAATCCAATTGGCTTTCCTTCAAACTCTGCAAGTAAAAAAATAGTTTTTTCCATTCTTTTGGCTAACATCGTATTTGAATAAGCCTTTTTTAGAAAAAGCTCTTGTATATTGTCTGGAATAATTCCTTTATATGTGCTGTTCCAACTGATCTTTGCGATTTGTTGAACAGTTGCTAGATCATTTAACGTGATCGCCCTAATCATTTGAGTCACCTCTAAATTCTTTTTGTTATCATAACAAAAATAATATCAATCTTCTACTATTGTGTGATAATAAAAATGAAAGGTGGGTTTTTTATGGAATGGAATTTACAAAAATTTAATGAAATGGATGTATATCAATTGTACGAAATACTCAAGCTACGCGTGGATGTTTTTGTTGTAGAACAAAATTGCGCTTACCCTGAATTGGATACTTATGATTATAATTCTTTGCATTTATTTGCTTGCGAAGAAAATGAGATAATTGCCTATTGCCGAATACTTCCACCTGGTGAAAAATATGAGGAATGCTCTATTGGAAGAGTAATTGTGAAAGAAAAATTCCGCGGGACTGGTGTTGCAAGACAACTTATGATAAAAGCTTTAGAAGAAGCAGAACGCACTTATCAAGTGGAATCGATTCAACTATGTGCTCAAAGTCATTTGAAAAACTTCTACAGTTTCTTTAACTTTCATGCTAGCTCGGATGAATTTGATGAAGATGGAATTACTCATGTTTATATGGTTAGAAATAAAAAAGTGTAAGTTTTGAAATAAAGGGTAAGTAATAAGTAGAACATAAATAATTAGGAGGTACATATTATGGCTAAAGGAAAAAATAACACATTACTACTAGCAGGAATTGCTGCTGGAGCTTATGCATATTTTAGTAAAAAAGAAAATCGTGATAAAGCGATAGTTGCATTTAATAATACAAAAGCAAAGGTTAACTCATTTATAGATGCACAAAAACATAATCGCTCCGATTTAACTGTTGCTGGGCACCCAGATCCGCACAATACTCCCGATAGCAAGATGGTAGACGAAGGCGCAATGACAAGTGTTCAATATTATAATGATGAAGTGCAAAATAAGGACAAGAAAACTCCAGAATATAATGAAGTGAGTTCTTAATAGAAAGGGTCTCCAGCATGGGGACCCTCAATTTTTTTTATCTTTTAGTATAGATAATACTGATAAACATATTAACAATCCACCCGTTAATAGAAATCCACCGTTTGCAGTAAGTTGCAGTAGTCCAGTAACACTAGAACCAACTACCACGCCTATTGAAAAAAAGGCGTAAAAATATCCGTATGCCTTTCCCCGAAAAGTAGGTTCTGTTGAGTCAATTAGCAACGAATTGATAGAGGGGAATAGAAATGCAAATCCTACTCCATATAAACTCATTCCCACGTATAGCAGTTGTAATGTGTCAATCTGTCCGAGTAAAAGCATGCTTATCCCCATTAATCCCATCCCAAAAGCGAGTGTTTTAATAGGTTTAACTTTATCAAATAGTCGATTAATAGGTAATATGAAGACTAAAATTGCCACAAAGCCAAATGTACTCAGTAATAGTCCGCTTGTTTTTGAATCATATCCTAGATACAGTACTTTTAAAGGGAGCATATAGGCGAGTACGCCCTGTGAAAACATCAAGAAAAAGGCACCTGCAAATGCTTTTACCAAACCACTTTCTGCAAAAATGTCTCTTACTGTTACAGAAGCATTTTCCTTCGTTTTTTTCTGAATAGAAACTGTACTTAATAAGAAAACTGATAAAATACTAAGAATAAGCATAATAGAACCTGTGATACTTAAGACAAATACTTCATCTTTTTTACTAGCCATAATTCCACTAAAAGCAGGACCTAAAATCGCAGCTAGTCCTACAAATGCTCCTGATAATGCAACACTTTTTCCACGCTTTTCAGCAGAGGTTTGATTCGCAGAATACGTAAAAGCTGCAGGAACGATAAGACCTGCAAGCAGTCCATGGATAAAGCGGACAATTAATAGACCGATTGGGTCTGATACCCCTTGGTACATAAAGAGGGAAATACTCGTAGCAAATAAACCAATGATTAATATAGAAAAAGGACCTTTTTTATCGGTTAAAAAACCTGAGATGATGTTTCCGATTGTATTTGAGAATGAATACATTCCTACAACCAAGCCCGTTAAGAATGGGGTAGCACCTAAAAATTTAGCGTAAGGACTCATGATAGGTAGCTGTGCAAATAAATCAAAAAAAGAAAAAAAGACAATTATATATATAAATACCCGCAAGTATATTCCTCATTTCTATTTCAGCTTCTACTCTAGTTTAGCACTTTTTTATTATGTAATCTGTTTCATAATAGGTAAATAGGGTATTAGGGAAATAAAAATTACAAATAAAGGAGGTAAATAGATTGAAAAAAGCAATGGTTATATTTAATCCTTCATCTGGGAAGGAAGAAGCCGAAACATATAAAGAAAGGGCTCTTACAGTTCTCGATGCACTTGGATATCAAATAGTTGAAAAGGAAACAGAAAAAAAAGATGATGCTATTACGTTTGCCAAACAAGCTTGTGAAGAGAAAATGGAGTTCCTCGTAGCTATGGGTGGAGATGGGACGATAAATGAAGTTATAAACGGACTAGCCAATCAATCATATCGACCTCTATTTTCAATAGTGCCTCTTGGAACAGTAAATGACTTCGCACGAGCATTAGGAATCCCTTTAGAGCCAGAGATTGCAATCGAGGCATTAAAGATGACCAATACAGAGTTTGTAGATATAGCTCAAATTGGTAATAAATATTTTGGAAATATCGTTGCAATCGGTGAGATTGCAAGTAGAGTTGCGAACACTTCCGTTGAGAAAAAAACGAAACTAGGTTCATTAGCATATTTAATTGAAGGTGCAAAAGTAGTTATTTCTAACGAAGAGGTGGGTTTCACTATTCAACATGACCATGGGACCTGGACTGGAACATCGATGCTCGTTTTAGTTGGCTTAACAAATTCAGTAGGTGGATTTGAAAAAATGATGACAAATGCCGAAATCAACGATGGACTTCTTCATGTGTATATTTTTAAAAAATCTGGTATTGCTAACCTCGTTCGAATGGGTACAAAAATTTTATTGGGCACATTAAAAGAGGATGATGGAGTGGAGGTCATTACGACTAAAAAGGTTTACATGGAGTCTGATCGACCATTATTTTGTAACGTTGACGGGGATGAAGGTGTATGTACACCATTTGAAATTAAGGTACTACCAAAGCACTTAAAATTATTAATTCCAAATAATAGCTAAATTATCATCATAAATGTTTCCATTTTCCAACAAAGTGTTATAAAATGATTCTACGTACCCAATAAAGAACAATACCAAAAGTACTATAAAAAAAGAAAGATGAGGTCCTTATGCAATACTCACAAAAGATTTTTTTAGAAAGCTTTTCCAAAGCGTATACAAAAGAAATAAGCGTAATTAACAGCATTGAAGGTTTGAGTTTGTTTTTAGATTTAGAAAAAAAATTATTTCTTCATATGTATGCTTTCGAGCTTGAGGAAGCTAAAAAAGTATTAAGAGAAATCATAGACTTAATTATTATTAGAGCTGAGAAGTTAATGATTATGTATGTCAAAAATTACTACATACAATTAGTTGCTGTGATGGCAAGGAAATTACAAGAAAGCCAAGTTCCCTCTGATAAGGTAATGGCTTTTAATATCGCTAGTGTCAACGTTATAGAAACAAAAATGAGCGATGCACAGTTTCTTCAATGTGCAGATGAATTAGTAGAGTTTTTTGTATTGGTCATTACAGAAAGAAAAAAACCGTCCTTTGGTCATCAAACAGTGAACAAAGTTATCTTATTTATAAATGATGAAATTGAAACAAATTTAACTGTGGAAGATATTGCTAAATGTTTTAATATTAGTACAAGTCATTTATCTCGAATTTTTCGGGAACATACAGGGGTAACTCTAGTAGAATATTTAAATATTCGTAAGGTAGAGGAGTGCCAGTATTATCTAAGACATACGAACAAAGGGATTTCCGATATTTCTGATTCATTTCACTTTTGCAATCAAAGCTATTTCACTCGTATATTCAAAAAGTATACAGGTCTAACACCGAAGCAGTTTAGGGATCATCATGAATACCCTAATTTCAAATATAATTTTCCAAATGAAAGCAGAGCTATATAAGTATTGCTATGTTTATATTTGATAAATAGCTTCATAGAAGGTATACTCGTTATAGTTTGAAAAATGAAGGTGAATGAATGAAAAAGAAGATTAGTTTGCTTTCTATTCTTGTCTTTGCAGCAGTTGTTCTAAGCGGATGTTCAGGAGTAGAGAATAAAGAAGGTACTTTTTATAATATTTTTGTTCGACCTTTTGATTTTTTACTTCATTTCTTTGGAGAAATATTCAATGGTAGTTATGGACTTGCTATTATAGCAATTACATTAATTATTCGATTTGCTTTAATGCCTTTGATGCTTAAAAACTATAAGAATCAACAAGGTATGAAAGAAAAAATGGATAAATTGAAACCAGAAATGGATGAGATTCAAAAGAAATTAAAAGCTACAAAGTCAAAAGAAGAACAAATGGCTTTACAACAAGAAATGATGGGATTATATCGTAAGCATAATGTAAATCCTTTGAATATGGGTTGCTTACCAATGATTATTCAAATGCCAATCGTCATGGGATTATATTTTGCAATCCTGCACTCAACAGATGTGAAAACACATCCCTTTTTATGGTTTAACTTAGGTTCTCCGGATATTGCGATGACGCTTATTGCAGGTGTGGTTTATTTTGTTCAAGCAAAAGTTTCATTATGGACGGTACCAGAGCAACAAAAGCAACAAATGAAAATGATGATTTATATTTCTCCTATCATGATTATGTTCATCTCGTTCAGCTCTATGGCTGCATTACCATTGTACTGGGCTGTCGGTGGGATTATCTTAATCTTCCAAACATACTTAGGGCGTAAATTTTATTCAAATCATCCAGAAAAAGCAGAAGAATCTGTATAACGAAAACGTTTGTCAACAGTCTAAAACGAAGCTTTTTATAGCTTCGTTTTTTCTATGAGAGGTGTAGTTTAAAAGTGAATAAGAATTGGATCATTGGAATCTTAATTGCAGCGGCTTCCATTGCCTCTTTAATATTTATTATAGTAGGGAATTTAAACATGGCAGTCCTCTTTATGACTGCAATATTTGCTTTAAGTAATGGTTACCGAGCGGTCAGCTTTAAGGAAAAAGGTTTTGAACGGGAAGCAAAATGGATGAAGGGAATGTCTATTTTATTTATCGTATTATTTTTCATCGTTCTAGGAATGGTTTTAATATAACTTTTGTTCATGGGTTGTCCACAAAGACAACCCATTTTCTCATCCAGTTTTAGAAGAAAAATGTTAAAATGATAGTATCGTTATTGGAAAGAAGGAAGACAATGCATTCTCGACAAAGTTTATTTAAAAAGAAAAAACAAAAAAAATGGCCATATATTGTCTCGGGTACAATTTTGGGATTGTTAGTTGCAGCCATCGTCACTTGGATTGGAATAAATGATTGGAATATAAACGAAAGTCTTGCATCTTTAGGTCTGACGAATAAAACAGAAGAGATGACTACAGAGGAAAAAGAAAAAGACATGATAGATGAGCAAGAAGCAGAGGAACCGACGAAAGAAGAGCAGGTAGTAGAACCACCAGTTGTCGAAGAGCCTGAAGTCGATATGTCAGGAGCAAATGGATACATAGGTCATGAAACGTTACCAATGGAACCGACATACTTCCAAGGAGTACTCATTGCAAGTAAAAAGTATCCACTACCTTCAACATTTGACCCTGGAGAAAGTAAGGATGCAAGAGCAGCATTTGAAGAAATGGCTGCCGAAGCAAAACTTTCTGGTTTTGACCTCGTTGCATTTAGTACATATCGTTCATTTGAATATCAAACGACACTTTATCAGAGATATGTAAGTAATGATGGGCAAGAAGAGGCGGATCGCTATAGCGCACGTCCAGGATACTCCGAACATCAAACTGGTCTTGCTTTTGATATAGGAGAACAACATTTTGAGCAACATTTTGCGCGTGAAAGCTTTGGAGAAACTGAGGCTGGAAAATGGGTTGCTGCCAATGCACATCACTATGGTTTTATCATGCGATATCCAAAGGAAAAAGAAAAAATTACCGGATATATGTACGAGCCATGGCACTTCCGCTATGTTGGTAAGCAACTAGCGGGGGAGATTTATGAAGCAGGCACTACGCTAGAAGAATATTTGGATATATAAAAAGTCAGCGTCCTCATTAAGGGACGCTGACTTTTCTAGTTATAGGATTGGGGATAATAATCGTGCTAGAGATTCTTTAAACTTAATCATACGAGTTCTTTCCTCATATAGTTCCATAGTCAATGGAGTAGATAACTTCATATCCTCCTCGAATAGCTCTGCAAGCGCATGAGAAGTTTCGCGGTCATAGATAAATGCATTAACTTCAAAGTTTAACTTAAAGCTTCGGACATCAATATTTGCTGTTCCTACAGTAGAGGCTTCATCATCAATGACAATCATTTTTGTATGAAGGAATCCATTTTCATAAATATATACTTTTGCTCCGGCTTTTATTAATTCTCCTACATAAGAATAGGTAGCCCAATAAACGAATATATGATCTGGTTTGTTTGGAATCATTATCCGAACATCGATACCAGATAGACAAGCAATACGAAGTGTATCCATAAAGCTCGCATCTGGAATGAAGTATGGTGATTGAATGTAAATATACTTTTTCGCCATCATTAGAAGCTTTAAATATCCGTTTTTTATCTGCTCCCATTCGGAATCAGGTCCACTGGAAACAATTTGCAATCCAACTGAGCCTTTCATCGGGATAGCTGGGAAAAATACATCGGAATATTCAATATCATGTTCGGCGGAAGCTTGGTTCCAATCAAGTATAAATCGGGTTTGAAGTGGATGTACTGCACTTCCTTCTATCCTTAGATGTGTATCACGCCAATAACCAAATCGTTTATTTAATCCTAAATATTCATCCCCTACATTAAATCCTCCGATATAACCAATTCGACCATCAATAACGACAATTTTTCGGTGGTTACGATAATTCATACGTGGATTAATAAGAGGTAGGATAGAAGGGAAAAATGCTTCTACACGGCCACCTAATTCTATTAACTCTTTAAATTGCCTCTTCCGCAAAGAGCGTGAACCTGTGTCATCATATAAAATTCGAACTTTTACTCCTTGCTTCGCTTTATCTAATAGTACTTGGTAAATCTCTTGACCAAGATTGTCTAGACGAAAAATATAATACTGAATGTGAATATGATCCTTTGCATTTTCTAAATCCTGCAAAAGTGCCTGGAATTTTTTTCGTCCGTCATTAAAAATATCTACTTTGTTATCTTGAGTTAGTACCGCTTGGTTATTGTGTAAATGCATAATAATTAACTCTTTATAATGCATGGCATCATCCAAACGAAAATCAAACGAATCATCCTCAATCGCTTCCATTTGAAATTCTATTAATTTATCGATACCAATTTTGTTTTTACCTTCCCAACGAAATAAATGCTTTTTACGCAACTTTCTTCCAAATAATAAATAAATACCGAAACCTACAATAGGTACAAAGAATAAAACCAAGATCCAAGCCCAAGTAGAGGAAGCATCTCTACGTTCCAAAAATATTAATGCAATTGCAAAGAAAATATTTAAAATAATTGTCCCTGTCACTATTAAACTAATAATGCTAGCCGCCACAGTTTCACCTCCTTCTATTTTATTTTTTTTGGAAGTTAGTTTTAGTATATCCGATTTAGGGGAAAGAATGAAGAAACTAGGTATTATGTGGTAGAAAGTATAACCTACTTGACCTATTGGAATAAAAGTATTATTCTATGTTAGGTGAAAAAATGGAGGTAATGAAATGGACATATTGTTTATCATTCTTAATATAGCTGCCTTACTGTTGTTCGTTGGTGTTCTAATAGTAATGCAAAAGAAACATGTATCATTTTCTAAACGCGTATTTACAGCGTTAGGTTTAGGTATAGCTTTAGGATTAGCATTAAATCTAATTTACGGTGTAACATCTGAAGTGTTAGCTAAATCCGTAGATTGGTATAACTTGATAGGAACTGGCTATGTGAAGTTACTTCAAATGATAGTAATGCCACTAGTATTTATTTCTATTCTAGGCGCTTTTACGAAGTTGACGATTGGGAAAAACTTTGGGAAGATGGCTGCAATTATTTTAAGTATTTTAATTGGAACTACTGCTATAGCAGCACTAATAGGAATTGGTTCTGCAGCAATCTTTGATCTAAATGCAGATCAGATTGTGCAAGGTGAAGCAGAATCTGTACGCGCAGAGGACTATGAAGCACGTTCTGCTGAAGTAGGAGATAAAACACTTCCTCAGCAAATGCTTGATTTACTTCCAGCTAATCCATTTTTAGATTTCACGGGTGCGCGTGATACATCTACAATTGCGGTTGTAATATTTGCAGCATTTTTAGGCTTTGCCTACTTGAGAGTAGCTCGAAAAGATGGTGAAACTGCTGCTACGATTAAAAAAGGAATAGACGCTGTGTACTCGCTTGTTATGAGTGTAGTGACACTTGTTCTTCGATTGACTCCATATGGTATCCTGGCAATTATGGCTAGAACCGTTGCGACATCTGATTTTGCAGCAATATATAATTTAGGTAAATTTGTGGTAGCATCCTATGTAGCATTAGCTATTATGTTTGCAATCCACTTAATTATTATTTCACTTTCAGGTTTAAATCCTATAACGTATGTGAAAAAAGCAGCAGAGCCACTCATTTTTGCATTTACATCACGTTCAAGTGCAGGTACTTTACCTATTAATATTAATACACAAACAAATAAACTAGGCGTATCTGAAGGTATTGCAAATTTCTCTGGTTCCTTTGGATTGTCCATTGGGCAAAACGGTTGTGCGGGTGTATATCCTGCCATGCTAGCATTTATGATTGCTCCATCTCAAGGTATTAATCCTTTAGATCCGATGTTTATTCTTACTGTAGTTGCCGTAGTGGCTATTAGTTCTTTTGGAGTTGCAGGTGTAGGTGGTGGAGCGACGTTTGCCGCGATACTTGTACTTTCTGCTCTGAATTTACCAGTTGCATTAGCTGGTTTACTCGTTTCAGTAGAGCCATTAATTGATATGGCACGTACAGCTGTAAACGTGAGTGGATCAATGACTGCAGGTGTTACAACTGCGAAAGTAACCGGTGAATTAGATAAAGACGTTTATAATGCACCATTAGAAACACAAACAGTAGAATAACAAAATTACAAAAAAAGCTGTCCTTTATCGGACAGCTTTTTTGTATGCGCTCAAATAAAATCTATGCTCTTAACATAAACTTTACTTGTGGTTTTTTAATATTACAAAAGAATTTTGGTATAATTGTACTAAATACCAACTTTAATCCAGGTCTAAATCTCGACTGACTGGAGTTAAAACCTCCGGCGTATGTCTCAGATTTTCAATCTAAACGAGAACGGATATACGCCAATGTGAATTTAATTGATAAAGGGGATGGAGCCGTGTTACAAGCAATAAATCTTCATAAAAAGTTTAAGACAAAGGAAGTGGTTCACCAAGTAAATATGCAGCTAGAAGCAGGAGAATCTATTGGACTTCTCGGGCCGAACGGGGCAGGAAAATCAACAACTATTTCCATGCTTTCTTCTTTAGTAATGCCAACAAGTGGTGAAGTACTTTGGAATTCAGAATCGATCAATAAAAATCCCGAGTCGCTTCGCAAAACATTGGGGGTAGTTCCTCAGGAAATTGCTTTATACCCTGAGCTATCGGCAAGAGAAAACCTAGCTTTTTTCGGTAGAATCTATGGTTTAAAAGGTTCACTATTGACCGAACGTGTAGAAGAAATATTACAGAAAATTGGATTAACTGATCGAAAAAATGACATTGTTAAAACATTTTCTGGTGGTATGAAACGTCGCCTTAATATTGGAGCTGCACTTTTACATAAACCATCTATTTTAATTATGGATGAACCAACCGTAGGGATTGACCCACAGTCAAGAGCGTATATTTTAGATACTGTTAAACAGCTTGTTGAGGAAGGAATGACCTTATTATATACAAGTCACTATATGGAGGAAGTTGAGCTCCTTTGTGACAAAATTTATATTATGGACCAAGGTGAGATTATTGCTTTCGGTACAAAAGAGCAGTTAAAATCACTAGTTTCTGATAATCAAACGATTGAATTAAAGGGACATTTACTTTCAAAAGAGTTTGGGGAGGTACTGAAGAAACAATTTCCTGCTGCCAGTGTTCGTCATGAAGAAGATATTCTGCTGTTATCCATGCCTAAAAAGGAAGAGCCACTTGCTACCATTTTCGCAATAGCTGCAGAAAATGATGTGACAATCACATCGGCCATCATTAAAATACCGTCTCTTGAAGATGTATTCCTACATTTAACAGGGAAAGCATTAAGAGACTAGGGGGATGGCTATGCTACTTACTTTAATTGGAAAGCAAATAAAAATGCTATTACGAAACAAGCAACCACTTATTATTTTATTACTCATGCCACTTGTACTTATTACAATTCTTTCTACTGCGCTTGCTGGTGTGATGAATAGTGGTGGGGAACCAGCTATTCAAGCAAGATTAGTTTTGATAGATACGTCTAGCTGGGAGAAGGAAGAAGAATCTATTATAAATTTCTTAAAGGAACAGGGATTGAGCGGCTCTTCTTTAGATTCAGTACTAATTCAAATGAAAAATTATGATCCTATAAAAATTTTAGAAGACTCCATTCTATCAACCGATGGTATAAAGGAGTATATAGTGGTTGGAAAGAAACAGTTTACAGACTTAAAAAATATTCGAAAAGACGAAAATACGGATGGTATATTAACAATTCCATCGAGTTTTCGTTTGGATTATATAAAAATGGCTTACTTTAATGAGACGCAAACACCAGAGATTAATTTATTTCTTAGTCAAGAAAATGAAATACGGGCTTCTATTATTCAATCCGTAATCAATGAATGGCAAAATGGCTATACGAAGTCACTTGCTCTTACGAAAGCTGGTTTATCACTGGATCAACGTTTGCTAAACAGTTCAAGTGTGGAAAAAGTGGAACAGGTGCTGGAAGAAAGTGAAAGAAAAATTCCTGCCTCCGTTTACTACACTGCTGGAATGCTTGTGATGTTTGCTCTGTATATCCCGTCATTTTTAGCAGGCTTTGCTTTGCAGGAGGTGCAATGGAAGGTATATGACCGAATTATTTTAGCAGGAGTATCGGCTAATTGGTACTCAATTTCTATTTTTATTACAGGGACGATGGTAGCTTTTGTTCAACAATTGTTACTTCTACTTTATGGGAAGTTTGTGCTAGGAATCGAGTGGATTGGACTAGATGCAATGGCTATTACCGTTTTAACCTATAGCTTTTTTATTGGGGGCCTATCAGCATTACTGACCACCCTTCAACTTAGAACGAAGTCAGAGGGAGCAGCGAATATATTTAATGGCTTAGTAATTACTATATTCTCATTTCTTGGTGGTTCGTTTTTCAATATAGGGGAAGTATCTACACTACTTGCCAAAATCGGTAATCTTACACCAAATGGAGCTACCATGACTGCCATCCTATCCATTCAAAAAGGTAGAGAATTAGAGGTAATATGGCCATTTATGTCTGTTTTGGTTGTGGCATTTAGTCTTTGTGTGTTTCTCTCTATTGTTTTATTTCCAAAAAGAGGGGTGACATCATGAAGGGTACATGGATTGCAAGGTTACAAAACTTAAAAAGAAAGCCACTTATTCTCATTTCAATGACTATCATGACCATTATCTTTGCATATGTGTTAAGTGGTTCAGTTGGTAGTAAATTGTCTCTATTAATTGCTACGGATGAATCTAAAATGAGTAAGGAAGTTTTAGAGAGGATACAGATAGAAGAGGATTATGCAATAACTGTTTTATCGGAGCAAGAACTTCAGGATACAATAAAGGAAAAAAGGGACACGATCGGTGTATTGCTAAATGAAAAAACGTATAGTGTTCTAGCAGACACAGAGTCCGATGTAGTAAGAAATCTTTCTTTAAATGTAGAGACTATCTATAATGAGCTAGCTTTTCAATATCAGATAATTGATGTAGGTGGGGAAAGTAAGTGGGAGGAAGTAGAAAAAGGCTTAGAAAATCCTGCTTTTCAGATAAAAGAATCATCGATGGATGAGTCAAAAGTGTTCCGCTATGATGGAGCATTACAAAGTTTATTTGGTTTTATGCTTTATTTTGTTTTTTATACAATCTCTATAAATGTACAATTTATATTAGAAGATAAACGTTCAGGAGTATGGAATCGTTTAAAGCTAGCATCAATCAGTAGATTTCAATTGTATTTTGGGCATTTATCTTTTAGTTATTTAATTGGATTGGTCCAAATGCTTTTAGTCATTTTTGTTTTCCGATTTATAGTTGGCACAAATATGTACGGGGGATTATGGAAGGTTAGCGTCATTTGTAGCTTCTATGTATTACTTGTGATGGCATTTTCTTTATTTGTTATCTCGTTAGTCAAAACAGTAAGTCAAAGCAGTGTAATTATTTCTTTGCTATCTGTCGCTTTTGCTATGATCGGCGGTGCTTATTGGCCACTTGAAATCGTACAGTCAGAAGGCTTGCTAGCAATGAAATGGTTGTCTCCTATCTATTACGGAATGGAAGCATTAAAGAGAGTTACCATTTATGGGGAAACCTTAAGTGACGTTTGGACGTATGTTAGTATGATGTTACTTTTAGGCGTTATCCTATTAGCGGTCGGAATCACTTTATTGGAAAAGAGAACGGAACGCTATCATTCAAGTGAATAGATTGGGGAGTTTGGGGTTATGTATTGGTGTAAAATTGCACGGACCGAAAAAGAATTTGATGCAATCGCTCGATTAAATTATCAGACATTCGTGGAAGAGATTCCGCAGCATGAACCAGATCCGAGTGGAATGAGAGTCGATCCATTTCATCATGAAAACGTATATGTGATTGTATTGAAGGATCAAGAACTAGCGGGGATGGTTGCCTTTCGAGCAGTCCGTCCTTTTTCGCTAGATCTAAAACTTGGTCCAGTAGAGGATTTACTTCCTGAGGATGCACTTCAAGGGATGCTTTGCGAAGTTCGATTAATGGCGGTTGATAAAGCACATCGAAATGGACGAGTGTTTTATTATTTAGCTAGGGCATTGTCTGATTATGCCTATGAAAATGGCTATGGAGCAGCTGTCATATCAGGAACGATTCGTGAACAAAAACTATATAACCAGCTAGGTTTTGAACCCTTTGCAGACACGGTTGGGACAGGAGAAGCTCTGTTTGTTCCGATGGTACTGACAAGAGAACGATTTGACAACTCGGTTGCTGCTCGTTTTAAACAAAAAAGATATTCATTTTATCCTGGGCCTGTCCAACAATCGGAATCTATTCAACAGGCATTTTTAGAAAAGCCAATATCCCACCGTTCGCATGAGTTCAAGGTAATGCTGGAGCGAGTGAAGAGTCGACTGCTAGAGATGAGTAGAGCAGCACAAGTCCATCTGTTAGTTGGGAGTGGAACTCTTGCCAATGAAGCGATGATTGCCCAATTGCATGTGCTTGGCGAGAGGGGGTTACTTCTAACAAATGGTGCCTTCGGAGAACGTTTGGAAAAGCAAGCGAAAAGATGGGGACTTTCCTTTGAGGTTGAGAAGTACGAATGGGGAACTTCCTTTGATTTAGCTGCGATTGAAAAAGAGCTTGCTACGGGTAATTATAGCTGGTTGCTAATGACACATGGTGAGACCTCTACTGGAATGTTGAATGAATTGGAGAAGTTAGCTGATATATGTAAGCGTCATAATGTATTGTTATGTGCAGATTGTGTGAGTTCATTTGGTGCACTTCCTTTTCAGCTAGATGGTGTTTATTTAGCTACGGGGGTAAGTGGAAAAGCTATTGGAACAATGAGTGGCTTGGCATTTGTATTTGCTAATACGGACATTACAGTAAGTGAAAACATACCAACGTATTTAGATATAGCATTTAGAAGTAATCACGCAGTTCCATTTACAATGCCTTCCCAGTTTGTATTGAGCTTAGAATATGCATTAAAGGCATATGATGGTGGATTTAGATATAAACAATTACATAATCGAATGCAATTTATCGAAGAAGAAGTGAAAAAGCATCAAATTGAACTGTTAGCAGACAAACATTATCCAATGATTTTTACGTGGAAGGAAAAGAATTATCCGCACTTAGCGGAAGATGCAAGAATGTCAGGTTTTGATTTGCATTATAAAAGTGATTATTTAATTGAAAACGGCTTGCTCCAGATTTCATGCATCCAACCTGATTTTGAAGATGCATGGACTAAATTTATGGAATGGCTTGATAATTATCGTGCTTATCACGGTGAATGAAAGATTGTGACCGGATAGAAAATAGTATGGCTAGAAACTAAAAAATCTGACCGTATAGAAAAAATGTGACTAGATAAAAGAATTTCTGACCGGATAAAAAATAATACTTCCACACAGAAAAAAAGGGCTGTCCAATAAGTACCTAAAATAAAGTAGAAGGAGAAAAACGACTCGTTTTTCTCCTTCTGCTTTTGGTACTATTGTTGATAGAGTGAATAATTGATTGGAGTGAAAGGCGGCGACTCCTGCGGGAAAGCGAGTCAGTCCGAGACCCCGCACGTAGCGTGAGCTGCGGAGGAGGCTCGGCGCTCGCCCGCGGAAAGCGTCCGCCTGGAACGGAAATCTATCGGACTTTTTAATAGAAGTTACGGAGAAAGAGGTTGCCCTTATGACTTTCAGTACAGGCCCTTTTAAGCATAACCTTCATAAATTGCATTTTTAGGATATCTCTTTCGCATATTGTTTAAATATACTAGGAAAGAAATCTCAATGATTAGCATAAACACTACAATCAAAATACTCCCAGTTATGCTATTATCGAAAGTTGTATTCATTAAAAACGATTGTATGAACAAGGATGGCAAGGCGATCGCCATATACCAATAGAACATTCGCTTAGTTGAAATGAAACCTTCTTTATATGGAAGCTGACTTGCAACCTCTTGTAGAAGGGCAAACAATAAATATATAAGAATCACTTTCAGCAAACTAAGAAGAGTTGAGTAATATCCTAGCCATTCATTCAGTTGGATAACTTGGTCATTTAAAAAGAAGTTAGGCACTGAAATAATAACTAAAATAATTAATAGAACCTTTAGTTTTTTATAAGGTTGAGAGGATAAAGTCGCTATTTGTTTGATACCATTGTAAACAAATATATATCCGATAAAATCTGGCAAGAGGTCAACAATAATGTGAATTTTGATGAACACGAAAAGAAAGCCGATGAATAGCTGTTTGAATCCATTTCTCATTTCGCTTCACCTCTCGCTTTCTTTACAATGTTATTCACTTGATCTTGCGTCAATATAGGATTACTAATAATATTGATTACGTGATTGATTTGAGTCCCGTCGGCATCCTCACCTGTCCAGTCTTGCATAAGTCTAATCGTTTTTGCCTTATCCAAGTCATCTTTCGTGTGAAAGAAAATTCCTATTGAATCTCCTGCATCTATTTGAAGCGGCCATTTTACATCTGTATAGAGGGGAGCGTCCAGATCCTCCCATTCTTTTGAAGCGTCTTCTCTTATAATAGGGCTATGTTCATCTGTATCTTTCCATACCATCAACTTTATATCTATGTCTTGTTGAATCCCCTTTGGTAACTCAAAAGCTTCCATCTTTATAGGTTTATTTATATGAATAAATTCTGCGCGAGAGTTGCCAGTATAGTTAAATCCTGAACTTTTATAAAATACTTCATCTGAAGTTTTATAAGAAGTGAAATTTAGTTTAGAAACTTGTAACGGCACAGTCTGACCGTTTGTAAAAGTGGCGTATATCTGATTATGAGTTTTTAATTCCTCTTGAAAGTTTTTTATATCCTCTTCGCCTAAGCTGAACATAGCCTCTTTTAAATAATGATGAGTAAATTCTTGATTGAAAGATTGTGCAGTTGGATTCTCGAAACCAGGGAATGTGAAGTTTCGCTCATTCCATAAGCTTTGAGCGCCAATGGAAAGCGACTGCAACTCTATAATATCTTTTTTATTCGTTATATAATGTATGGAAAAATTTGTACTATCACTTATTGGTATATCTAAATAAGCATTTAGAATAACTGGTTCCTCTAGTTGCTTCGATTGAAAGTAAATGGAATTGACAATCCAACTTATGACAATAAGGCTAATAACTCCCCAAAACCAATTTTTCTTCAATGATTACATTCCCCCTTGGACTTTGTCGTACGTTTCTTTAATAAAAGCTTTATACGGAGAGTCAGGCATTTTATTAATATTATCTATAGCAAACTGTGCTGCTTCCAAAGCTTTTGCCTGTTGACCAAGCTCCATGTAGCATAATGCAGCATATGCATCCTTTTCGTAGAATATAGACAAATCGAAAGGGTGATGGGTAATACTAGAGATTTCAACTGCCTCTAACTTTTTAAGTGCATCTTCAAATTGGTGTAAACCGTATAATGTTTTTCCTCTTTCAAGTAGGAAATAAGGTGCGAATAATTTATTCTGTATGCGGACCTTAAAAGTATCGTTATATAACTGGTCTGCTTCTTTATATAGTTTTTTAAAAGAAGTTAAGTAGTGAATATTAGCGTACGAAATGAAAATCTTCGAATCCTCATCCTCGGCAAATTCACTATATGCAAGTAACTTTTGTAAATAATACTCTTTTTTCTCTTCGTCCGTAGCCATCATAGCGTGGGCGGTAGCTAATCGATATAAATTATCTACTTGCTTAAATATTTTATGCTTATTTGAATATGCAATTGCTTTTTCCATCTTATCGATAGCGTCTTCATGTTGACCTACTGCAAAATAAAAAACAGCCTCCAGATAGTCATAGTCTAGTCGGGATAGTGGATCAATCCATAAGGGATTCATTTCTAACTGAGAACGCTCTGAAAGTAAAATATTTAGCGCTTCCTGATAATTGTGATTTGTATAAGGAACTAAAGCAAAAAATGTCCCTATTTCTGCCCGTTTGGTTGTTAAATTTAATTGCTCATACATTAAAGCTACTTGTTTTAATAGCTTCAGAGAATATTCTTTGTCCTTTAATGATATACATCTACTATACAATTCAAGTAAACGAGCTGCTTCATACCCCTGAGTGAGCTTTGGGACACATGGCTCGATTAGATCGATTATTTGTTCATATTCATCTGTTAAATCTTCATACTTCGTATTAAAAAGTAGTTCTGCCTTCTCTAATACTTCTCTTAAATCCTGTGTGCTTACTTCTTCCAAAAGCTCTGAAACATCTACTCCTAACTGATCAGCAATGTAATTTAAGCTTTCCATAGAAGGATTGGCTTTATTGTTTTCAATTAGACTAAGCATTCCTTTAGTGAGTTCTGAGCCTGCAAGTGCTTCTAATGTAATCTTTTGTTGTTTTCTAATTTTGCGTATGCGATCGCCTAATGTTGGCACAAGAAGAATCACCTCTTTATCTATTTGTTTAATTATATTAAACTTTTCGTTGAAATAAAAGGATAAATATGGTATTATTTTCTTTACATAGAAATAAAGGTAAGGCCTTTGGTGGTTGCCAAAGATTCTGTACAGGGGTAAATCGTATAGTGCGATTCAAAATCTCGGCATTTTACCAATGAGAATTTGAAAAAAGGGGAAATAAAAATGGAAGAAGTGTTAAAGCTCAAAAGGGCAACGTATCATTTGTGGACATTCACGATAAGCAAAATCATATCAACATTTGGGGCGCAAGTGTATTCATTTGCCATCAGCTTTTATATTTTGCAATTAACTGGTTCTGCCTCAAGCTTTGCAATGAATTTGATTTGTAGTATTTTACCAAGGACGCTTGTAGCACCTTTTGCTGGTTATGTAGCTGATAATTACTCTAGGAAAATGATTGTCATCATTGCTCAAATTGCCACCACAATTGCAATTGGTGGTTTGCTAATTGTTAGTTTAACAGCAGGCTTATCATTGTTAGCAATTTATACAACTACTGTAATTTTATCCATCACTTCATTATTTTCAGGTGTAACATTTAGCTCGTCAATCACAGGACTAGTGGATGAAGCAAGAATACAAAAGGCAATGTCTTTAAATCAAATATCCATTTCATTTGCTGCAATTGGTAGTCCAGCCGTAGGTGGGTTACTCTATGGTACTGTAACAATGCCAGTTTTTCTTGTTATGTATATGGCTGCATCGATTATTGCAGTACTCTTAGAGTCCACGATGAATTTTAATTTATTTGCTAAACGGAAAGAGGTAGTAGAGGGAGAAGTAAAAGAGTCGATGCTTCAAAGCATGAAGGCGGGATTCAACTATTTAATGAAACATTCCATTTTAAAAACGATGGTTGTAATTTCTCTTTTTATTAATTTTCTGTTCGGTGCATACCAAGTGGGCTATTCATTTATTTTAATTGAGAAATTAAAAATAAACGCTCAGCATTTTGGATTCACTGAAGGAGCATTTGCAATCGGAATGTTGATTATGTCCATATATTTTACTTCTCGTAAAGAGCTAAAGTATCCATTTTTAGTTTCTAAATGGAGCATCGTGGTGATGGGAGTGCTAATGGGCGGAGTGGCATTACCGTTGCTGTTCGATATGTCCTATAATTGGTTAGTAGGCTTTTACATTCTCCTTATGTTTGGCTTTGGTATATCGATGATTGTGACTAATACACCAATTCAAGTGATGATGCAAAAAATGATTGAGGATGATTATAAGGGGCGTGTGTTTTCTATCATTGAAACTTGTGCAATGGCTCTCATGCCGCTTGGAATGGTATTGTTTGGTTTCTTATACGATGTTTTACCGGCAGAAGGTATTCTCATAGTATCAAGCCTTGTATTAATCTTGGTAGTATTACTACTTGCAAGACCATCCGTTGTAAGAGCAGCACATCCTGAATTACAAACTGCGCAACCAGAGTTACAATAAAAAAATGCCAAGGAGCGAATCCTTGGCATCAGACTGTTGAAAAACGCTTTCATTCTTCGTTGCTTACACTTCGTTGTAAGCTCATGAACCTAAGTTCTATTCGCTTCCGCCTCGTGTCGGCGCGCATCGACTGACAAGCGTTTTCAAACAAGTCTGAAGTGACACTTTAGAAATCTAAATTTAGCTGCTACCTGAAGCCAAGGAAAATCCTTGGCGTTTTGTGGTATATTAGGTAAATCGCTCAATGACGACCAAGAATCCCACAATCTCCACTTACAATCGCTCAATCTCAAGCTACTTCTCTCAATGATTTTGTAGATTTACGATATGCGAAGATCAATCCGATGGAAAGAACTGCGAGTACACCAGAGAACATATAAATATTATTTGGTTGTATTGTGAAAAGCCATGCAAATAATAATGGGCCAATAATTCGACCTAAGTTATCCATCGAATAAGTCATACCAGCCGCTGTACCGTAGCTTCCACCAGATTCCTTCGTAGTAAGTGAAACAATTGTTGTTCTAGCTAGTGCATTCCCAGCGGTAAACACACAAAGGGAGAATCCTGCCCAGAAAATACTCGATGTAAATACGGTCATAAATAGACCAATTGCAGTAATGATTTGTGCGTATAATAGCCATTTCGTTTCTGTACCGTTTTTAATTCGTCGTACCACTCCGCCTTGAATTGCCGCATCCACGAAGCCACTAAACATAAACAAATAGCCGATTTGCAAAGGGGTAATGGCAACTTTCTCGATTTGGAACAGCTGGAAGGTTGCTTCTAATCCAGCCAATAAAAACGTCACCATGAATGAAAACAGGAATAAATACTTTATTCGATATGACCAAAGACTCGCAGCACCCTTAGGAAGAAGTGCTCGTTTATTCGCTTCTCCAGCTCTCTCTGGCTCCTTCAATATAATAAGTGCATATACAAAAATTACTAGCAATAAAATTGCAGACACGGTAAATGGAAGTGATAAGCTTACGTGTCCGAGAACACCACCAATAGCTGGTCCAAAAATAAATCCTAGACCAATGGACATTCCGAGAAGCCCCATATATTTGTTGCGATTTTCTTCGTTGGATAGATCTGCTGCAAATCCCGTTACAGCTGTGTAGAGGGCTCCTGAAAAAAGACCTCCAACGACACGAGAGAGATAAAGCATTAAGAGCGAATCAAAAAATAATGAAAATAGCCAAAAGCTTAAACTGAAACCAACTAGCCCAACTAAAATGAGTGTCTTTCTTCCAGTACGATCCGAAAGCATTCCCCAAAATGGAGCAGTAAAAAATGAAGCTAGTGAGTAAACTGTTAATAGACCACCGACATGTATTTCATTATAATTTTGCTCCAAAATAACCTCTGGCAATATAGGTATGATTATTCCAAAACCAAGATAAACTAAAAATTGTATGGACATTAGTATAAATATAGTCTTTTTCATACAGAAACCTGCTTTCTGAAAATCTTCTAGTTTCTATATTACACTTTTCCTATATGTTTGACATCTCAGTACCTAAAACCATATAAAAAAAGCTACCCAATTATAAAAAAGGATAGCTAATGATGTTTAATAACTCCTTGGTTCGGATATACTTTCCATAGCGTGAGAAACTTCCTGTACATGTGGAAATGGAAATGCTAAATCTGCTAATGATACAAAACCAACGAGCGTACCGTTCTCAACTACTGGCAGACGACGGACTTGACATCTTGCCATCACTAATGAGGCTTCTACTGTAGTATCATCAGGTGAAACAGAGATTACGGATTTCGTCATGACATCTTCGACTTTACTTTTCACATCTTTTGCAACGGATCTCGTTACGATATCTCTATCGGTTATCATACCAACCAGTTTTTTATTGCTTACAACGGGAAGACAACCGATATCCAATGTTCGCATTTGCTCAGCAACCTCATTTACGTAATCCTGTGGATTGCAAGTCGCGACTTCTCTACTCATCACATCTTTTACATTCACGTGAATCACTCCTTATGGTTATTACTTAGCTTGGTTTACAATCAAATAAAATATGTAATAAAAATGAAAGATTAAAACGATGTAAATAGTGGTATTATAGGATTGAGAAAAATTAATAAATAAGAAACTTTTTTGTATATAAATCGTAATACTATATGGAAGGACGAGGTGGAAAGAATGGCTAAGGAAGTTGATTTAAAGAAAATTGTAAGTAATCTTTCAAAGCTTGGTGTGACTGTTACAATGACAAAATCGAGACTTGACATGCTTAAAGCGTTAGCACCACCAGCACAAAGTCCTCAAAGCTAAAAAGAGGGTGACTCGGAATAATTCGAGCCACCCTCTTTTTATTTTTTTTTAGTCATCTTCGTTTTTAGCGAACATATACGTTTTGTGATGAAATTTCATACTGAATACTAAGCCGATTGCTAGCATATTTCCCATTAGCGAACTACCGCCATAGCTTATGAATGGTAAAGGGATACCTGTAATCGGGAGTAACTGAATCGTCATTCCAATATTCTCAAAAACGTGGAATGTAATCATTGCAATGATTCCGGCACATACATACGTACTATAGGCATCTTTTAACTGTAATGTAATCTTTGTTAAGTGGAAAATAAGTAAAAAGAAAAGACTAATGACGATACTAGCACCTACAAACCCATATTCTTCTCCAATAACAGCGAATATAAAATCGGTATGGTTTTCTGGGACATATACAACGCGACCACCATAGCCTTTCCCGAAAATTTCACCAGAACCGATAGCATTTAAAGAGGTGATCAAGTGCATGCCTTCATTGGAGGCATAAGAATACGGATCTAGCCAAGAATATATTCGAGCAAATTGATAACTTTGTAAGCCGAATTTTTCCTCTAAAAAGTCCTGCATATAAATTGCCATCCAAAGAAGGGAAGCTCCTATTGTTACGGAGCCCAATAATAAAGGAAGAATAATTTTCCAAGTTATTCCCGCTACAATGACCAATGCAGCAGTAATAGCAATGAATACTAGTGCAGTTCCAAGGTCGGGCTGTTCAAGAATAAAAAATAACGGAACGAGTAAGGTGATACCAATTTTTCCAAGCAGAATAAAATCCGTTTTTATGGTCTTCATAAGATATACTTCATGATGTTTTGTTATTAAACGAGCAAGAGCCAAGATATAAAAGGTTTTCATAAATTCAGCTGGCTGAATATCGCCTATTGGTAAATGGAACCAGCTTTTTGCATTGTTCCGGGGTTCAACAAGTGCCATGCTTCCTGGCAATATAAAAAGAATAAAAAGTAATAATAGTCCAAAACCGTAAATGTACCAAGACATTTTTTTGTATTGTTCTGGTTCAAAAAACATTACAAGTCCAATAATAACTGTTCCTACTATATACCAAAACACTTGCTTAGCAACAAAATTCGTTGCGTACTGTCCTGATGTCATAGCAGAAGAAATTGCTAGCAAACTAACAATCAAAAATAGCAATATTATAAAAGCGAGCGTCCAATCAAATCGATCGGCAAAGCCTTTTTTGTTTTCCATAAAGTCACCTATATTTCTATCAAATTTCATTTTTTCCTGTGCAGTATTAACAAACTACTAGTCGCAGCTTACACTTTTCCTATTATAGCTTAAAAAAATGTTTTTTGCTTGTCGGTTAATTAAGACGATGCACGAAAATCATATGTTTCATTTGTAAAAAATTATGCTAATATAAAACAGACAATGAAGGAGTGAACCTAGTGGCAAAAAAAGAGAAAGAAGTAGAAGAATATTTAACGCATCTATATGTACATGTAAATGACATTGAACATTTCGCATTATTTAGTGGACTTACGATCCAACAGTTTATAAAGAATTTCTCTGATTTGTCGGCTCTTTTATTATTAAAACATCATTATGAGGACGCATCTTTTAATATTCATACGCAATTAGAGTTTGTGGTGAAAGAACAATATAATCATTTTCTAAAGGATTATGCAGAAAGACCAACAGCACTTTGTTTGCTTGATTTTTCGGATGAGCGGAAATTAAATATGATGTCCCCTCAGGAACAAGCAGAGCTACTATACATAGCACACAAAAAAGAGGCATTTCGTCTTCCTTTTTATCATCATATACAAAATCGTTTTGTTTATTTATCAGATGAAGGTCAACAGATCACAAAAATATATTTTCGTGATATTGAGGATATTAACAATTTAATAGCTAGTGTATTTAATCAATACATCCATGAAAAAATGAAATCAACTGCTTTTTGGAGAAAAAAGAACAACGTAATTTTACCTGAATTATCCATAGATAAGGTAGAAGCATACGCTGATTATTTTGAAGATGGTGCATTACTCTCCTTTTTTAAATTAGACAAAACAAACTATGGCATAGAGATTAGAAGCTTACCTGAAAATATTTTTCCGGATGAAGTTCTTGGGGATTTGAACGATCATTTAGCAAAACCTGCAAATTTGATCATACAATTTTAAATTCGGCTATACTTAACGCTTTTGCTACTTTCAGTTGCAAAGGCGTTTATTATATTTTGTGGTAATACTTTATGAAAACGATTCCGATTGGAACAGCATATTATAGTGGAAAAAGTGTTGGGTATGATTTAAGTCGTTGAAGTGCTACCTAAAATAGTTAATTTATATCATCGGTTGATGGTTCATCTCTCGATACAGTACGTGATAAACTAATACTATCCAAAACGTGGAGGTTATTTACAAATGAAAATTAAAATAGGTTTATTATATGGTGGGAAATCAGCGGAGCATGAGGTTTCGTTATTGACGGCAAGAGCAGTTTCTCAAGCTATTAATTTTGATAAATACGAAGTATATCCAGTTTTCATTACTAAAATGGGTGAATGGAGAAAAGGTAGTGCCTTAACTGGTCCTATTGAAGATATTGAGTCTTTAAAGATTGGAAATGAAAATAGTAAGCCTAATACAATTACAAGCTTCTTGCCTGTAGAGGGAGACGTGACTTCACAATTAGATGTAGTTTTCCCGCTACTACATGGTCCTAATGGGGAAGATGGTACGGTTCAAGGTTTACTGGAAGTATTGAACTTACCGTACGTGGGGAATGGTGTGTTAGCATCTGCTGCTGGGATGGATAAAGTAGTGATGAAGCAATTATTTGCACAAGCAGGCTTATCTCAAGTTCCTTACGTACACTTTATTCGTAAAGAATGGAAAAATGGTCAAGAAGAGTTATTACAAAAAATGGAACAAAATTTAAAGTGGCCATTATTTGTTAAGCCAGCTAACTTGGGTTCCAGTGTTGGGATCACGAAAGCAAGTAATAGGGAAGAGCTTATAAAAGCGGTAGAATTTGCTTTCAAATATGATCGTAAAATTATTGTAGAGCAAGGAATTGTAGCTAGGGAATTAGAAATGAGTGTGCTAGGAAATGATTCTCCTCGATGTTCTGTGGCAGGGGAAGTCTTACCAACGAAAGATTTTTATGATTATGAAGCAAAATATGAGGACGGTACAACGAACTATGCAATTCCAGCAGTTATTTCTCCTGAATTATTAAAGAAGATGGAAGATGCAGCGATTCGTGCTTTTAAAGTACTAGATTGCTCAGGTCTTGTTCGTGCGGACTTTTTTGTAACAGATAACGAAGAAGTTGTTATTAATGAAGTAAATACGATGCCTGGATTCACCCCAATTAGCATGTATCCTAAACTATGGATTGAGTCGGGTTTATCTTATTCCGATTTAATTGAAGAATTGATTACTCTTGCAATCGAACGCTTCGAGGAAAAACAACAACTTGAGCATTCAAAGGATGGAGAGTGACATAATTGAAAAAATACTTACAAGAAATCGCAGATTGGTTAGGGATACAAAAATCTGCACTGAATCCACAAGTGACTGGTGTATCAATTAATACAAGAACGCTGCAACCTGGGGACATATTTATCCCTTTTCGTGGGGAAAATGTAAATGGCCATCGTTTTGTGAAGGATGCTTTTGATAAGGGAGCAGCAGCGTCTTTTTGGTTAAAAGATGAACCAAATCCTCCAGAGGATGTTCCTCTTTTATTCGTAGAAAGCGGGGAAAAGGCACTTCAGCAGATGGCAGTAGCGTATCGTGAAGAATTGAAAGCTACTTTCATTGGTATAACAGGATCTAATGGGAAGACATCAACAAAGGATTTAGTTGCCGGAATGTTATCTCCCTATTTTCGGGTGAAAAAAACGGAAGGCAATTTTAATAATGAGCTTGGATTGCCTTTAACGATTCTTTCGCTTGAGGATGACACGGAGTTTGCTGTACTTGAGATGGGTATGAGTTCATTTGGAGAAATTGAATTTTTATCTAATCTTGCAAAGCCTAAGTATGCAGTAATCACCAACATAGGGGAAGCACATATGCAAGACCTTGGTTCCCGAGAAGGAATCGCGAAGGCAAAATTTGAAATCATATCTGGATTAATGGCAAATGGACAGCTGTTTTATGATGGGGATGAACCATTATTACGTCCATTTGTGGAAAATGCTCCTTCTATACAGACGAAATCCTTTGGCCTCAATAAACAAAATGATTTATCTATTATTGAAGTGAATTTTACAGAACAAGGAAGCACTTTCCGTGTAGCTGGGGAGTTAAACGAAGAAATGTCTATTCCTGTTCTTGGAGAGCATCAAGTGAAAAATACATTGGCTGCTTTATTAATCGGGAAAGAGGTTGGCTTAACTGCTGAGCAAATGCGAGATGCATTGAAAAAAATCGTCTTAACCGATATGCGCATGCAGGTGATCGAAGCTTCAAATCGCTCTATTTTTATTAATGATGCATACAACGCAGCACCAACTTCAATGAAAGCCGCTATTTCATTTTTGGAAAGCTCATCGATTAAACCAGTTAAGTGGCTTGTACTTGGAGATATGCTAGAGCTTGGTGAAAATGAAAAGCAATACCATGAACAAATGAGTGAGTTTATTTCTAATGATGTATTTACAGGAGTTTGTTTATTTGGACCAAGAATGGAATGGTTATACGGTCGATTAGTCGAGAAATTTAATGAAGACAGTATTATTTGGGTTGAAAATGACTATGAACAACTCATATTATTTTTAGAAAAGCGTATAAACGAAAAATCAATTGTTTTAGTAAAAGGGTCTCGGGGTATGAAATTAGAAAGAGTTATTGAACCGTTTCAAAAATAGAAACGGGAATGGAGGGTCAACATGAAAACAGGAGTACTTTGCATACACGGATTTACAGGTGGACCATATGAGGTGCAACCTTTTGTAGATTATTTACATGCAAATACAGACTGGAAATTTGTTGTTCCTACTCTTCCAGGTCATGGGGAAACGCTATCGCTTGAAAAAATATCCGCAGAAAATTGGATGATGGAAGCAGAGCTAGCACTTAGACAGCTACAAAAAGAAGTAGATCGTTTGTTTATTATTGGATTTTCTATGGGTGGTGTAATTGCGCTATATTTAGCAAATCGTTATAAAATCGATAAATTGATTTTACTAAGCGCAGCAGCCAAATACATTTACCCCACTCAGTTACTTCAAGACATCCGAGAGATTGCAAAGGAAGCTATGGCTGGGAAGCTAGAAGATAATAACCTTTATAAATTGTATAGAGCTAAATTGAAAGCTACTCCAATTCATGCCACGATAGAATTTATGCGTTTAGTACGTATGGTTGAACCTTATTATGGCCAAATTAAAATACCAATCTGTCTAGTCCAAGGAAAAAAAGATGGGATTGTACCTTATACTACTGCCCAGTTCTTATTTGACCAATTAGGATCAGATAAAAAAGAACTTATTTATTCCGAGGTTGGAAAACACCATATATGTTATAGTGACGACAGTGTAGGTTGGTATAATAAAGCACTCCAATTTTTAATGGAAGAAGAGGTGGAAAGTATAGGGAGTAATTAACTAATTATTATAACAGTTGCTTATTCGTTGCAACGTAGGATATAGCATGATAGACTGTAAAGAGCAATGGATACATTTTGTGTGAAGACTCTTCAGCTTTTTATTGAAGAGTACTTTTTTTTGAACATAACGGTTTGTTGAAGTAATCAGAGTAATTACTCTATAACGAACCGCTCGGCAAAAGACCGGGCTTTCCCTTTAAATAAGACCCCTCTGAACTGAAAACCACAGAGAATTTTAAGAAACGGAAACGTTCCTCGTATAGGCTCGAATTTGCCGCAATTTCATCTGAAAATGTAACCATTTGTCAAAACAGAACAAAAAGGAGATTAAAATTTTGACAAATTTTTCAGAATTAAATATTAGCGCTTCTACACTAAAATCCGTTCAACGCATGGGTTTTGAAGAGGCAACACCAATCCAAGAAGGTACTATTACACATGCTATGGAAGGCCGCGATATTATTGGCCAAGCACAAACAGGTACAGGTAAAACTGCTGCTTTTGGTATCCCTATGATTGAAAAAATCGATACAAAAAACCCTAATATACAAGCACTTATTATCGCTCCAACTCGTGAACTTGCAATCCAAGTTTCGGAAGAGCTTTATAAATTAGGTTACGACAAAAAGGTTCGTCTTTTATCTGTATATGGTGGTCAAGAAATTGGTCGTCAAATCCGTGCACTTAAAAACAAACCTCAAGTAATCGTTGGTACACCTGGTCGTATTCTTGACCACATCAACCGTCGTACGTTAAAACTTGATCAAGTTCAAACACTTATCTTAGACGAAGCAGATGAAATGCTTAACATGGGATTCATCGAAGACATCAATACAATTTTAGAAAGTGTTCCTGATGAACGACAAACATTATTGTTCTCAGCTACAATGCCGGGACCAATTCGTAAAATTGCTGATAAATTCATGAAAGATCCAGTAGAAGTAAAAATCAAGTCTAAAGAAATGACTGTTGAAAACATTGAACAGTTCTTCGTAAAAGCTACAGAGCGTGAAAAGTTCGATGTTCTTTCAAGAATATTAAATGTACACCAACCTGAGCTTGCAATTGTCTTCGGTCGTACAAAACGTCGTGTAGACGAATTAGCTCAAGCACTAAGCATTCGTGGTTACCTAGCGGAAGGAATTCACGGAGATTTAAGCCAAGCGAAACGTATGTCTGTATTAAAACAATTCAAATCAAATAAAATTGATATCCTTGTTGCAACAGATGTAGCAGCACGTGGATTAGATATTTCTGGTGTAACACATGTATATAACTTTGATATTCCACAAGATCCTGAAAGCTATGTTCACCGTATTGGTCGTACAGGCCGTGCAGGGAAACATGGTATCGCTGTAACTTTCGTAACACCAAGAGAAATGGGTTACTTACGTATCGTAGAGGATACTACGAAAAAACGTATGACACCTCTTCGTCCACCAAGTTCAGACGAAGCGTTAGTCGGCCAACAACGTGTTGCGATTGAAACATTATCAGAAATCGTGAACAAAAATGATTTAGGTGATTACCGCACATTAGCTTCGGAAATGCTTGAAAAGTTTGAAGCTGTTGATGTAATTGCTGCAGCAATTAAATCATTGACGAAAGAACCAGATGATACGCCAATCGCACTTTCTGAAGAACGTCCATTACCAGCTCGTAGAGAGCGTAGCGGTGGTGGCGGACGCAGTGGCGGCGGTGGTTACAAAGGTAATCGCAGTGGTGGCGGCGCGGGACGCAGTTCTTCAGGTCGTGGAGGTAGCGATCGTGGGGGTTCACGTTCAGGTGGCGGTGGTCGTCCTAGCAGCTCACGTCGTAGCAGTGGTCCACGTGATGGCTCTACTCAACGTAGCACTAGAACTCGTTCACCACGTAACGAAAACTAAAATTAACTCAAAGGATGAATCTTACATTTCGATGTGGATTCATCCTTTTTTATGTAAAATTAAAAAGCCAAGGATAATCGAGTAGTACCACGGAATAATCGGTTGGCTCTCTCAAAAAACCGGATTACTCTATTAAAAGTTGATAGACTGCGAGAAACATTCCTAAAAATTTTGAAACATTTTGTCTTACAAATCGTATACAATGACAAGAGAAGAGGTGTTTACAATGAGAACAGAACCAATAAATCGGATATCTGAAAAAGGGCTTCGCGTGTGGAGAATTTATGGAATCTTTCAAACGCTCCTTGCGATTTTGCTTGGAGTTGGAGTAAGTGTTATAAATTATTTTACTGGGAACTTTATTTGGTTATACATAGTTGTAGGAGCAGTTGTATTATTGATCGCATATTTATTGATTTACTTATTTCCCAAAGTAAGATGGATGCGCTGGCGTTATGAAGTACGTGAACAAGAAATTGAATTACAGCATGGATTATTTGTAGTGAAGCGAACGTTGGTACCAATGGTTCGTGTCCAACATGTTGATACGGAGCAAGGTCCAATATTAAGAAAGTACGATTTAGCTTCTATTACTATTTCTACTGCAGCGACGAATCATACTATTCCTGCACTCATTACAGAAGAAGCAGATGAACTAAGGGGAAGAATTTCTGTACTTGCAAGGGTGGCGGAAGATGATGTCTAACGAAAAATATAAGCTACACCCAATCTCCGCTGTTATTAACTTTGTGAAAGTTTTAAAAGATATGATTGTGCCGTTAATAGCTGTCGTGGTGTTAAATGGTTTTGGAACAAGTACCGAATCAGATGGTTGGTCTTCTTATATTACATCAGGTATTTATGCTATTGTTCTAATATTTCTATTAGTTAGCGGTATCATCAAGTGGAAACGGTTTAGATATTGGTTCGAGGATGAAGAATTGCGAATCGAGTATGGATTGTTCGTCAAGAAAAAACGATATATTCCATTTGATCGTATTCAAAGCTTAAACTATACAGAGGGTATTTTTCATCGACCATTCGGTCTTGTTAAAGTAAAAGTTGAAACGGCAGGTGGCGGACCAACAAAAGAAGCGGACGCCGAATTAACCGCAATAACAAAACAAGCCGCTGAACAAATAAAAAAAGAAATGCTACTAGCTAAAAATAAGCAATCAGAAGAAATAGAAATAGATGAATCGATTCTAATAGAAGAAGTTGTAAAAGTAGAGACGCGACCGATTTTTAAAATTTCGATGAAAGATTTATTTGTCTTAGCGAGCACTTCTGGTGGAATGGGAGTATTTTTCTCGGGGATAGCCGTATTTGCGTCCCAATTTTCCAATATCATCCCCTATGAAAAAATATATGATGAGATTGTGGTGTTCATTCGTTTTGGAGCCCTTCTAATAGCATTGGCTGTTTTCCTTGTTTTATTGGTTGCCTGGATTGTATCTGTAGTGCTTACCCTTATTAATTATTATGACTTCACTATTCGTGTAGAAGATGACGAGATAATTATTACAAGAGGGTTATTGGAAAAGAAGAAAATCACCCTACCACTTTCTAGAATTCAAGGGGTAAGGATTGTGGAAAATCCTCTTCGGCAATGGACAGGATTTGCATCAGTTATTGTAGATAGTGCGGGTGGGTCCCTTGCAGAGAAGGATGAAAAGATTCGACTGCTACCTTTAATAAAAAAAGCAGAAATCAATCACGTATTGGAACAGATTTTTCATGAAATTCATATGGAACCAACATTCACAAAAGTTCCGAAGAAATCGAGAAGGTTTTTCTACCGACTAGATTATCTCTGGATTATTCCTATATGTGCGGCTGTTATTTACTTTTTTTATCCGTTTGGGCTCCTGTCGCTTATTTTAATTCCTCTAAGTTACCTCTTAGGAATGTGGCAACATCGAACTGCTGGATATGCAATAGAGGGACAGCACTTAATAATGCGCTATCGAAATATTAGTAAAGTAACGATTTGGATGGAAAAGAGACGCATCCAGTCTATGACGGAAAGAACGACTTATTTTCAAAAAAGACAAAACATATCATCCGTTATCACCACTATTAAATCGGGAATAGGTGGCGAATCATCCACTGTTCCTCATTTAGATAAATCGGATGCAGAAAAGCTACTCAATTGGTATGAACCACTCAAACCTCATATGATAGAAAAAGAACAGCCAGAATAGGCTGTTCTTTAAGATTAAAGACAAAAGGCAGTTGGGAAATTGGTCTTGCTCATCTTTTTGATTTATGCCATCAATTTCTATAAACTCACGATTATTCTTCCTGAGTATATAGAAATGAAAAGGTAGCATTTTATTGGTTTGGAGAAGCGTCAGAGGGCACTGAAAAAGTTCTCAATGAGATTTCATAACAGTATGTGAACGACAAATTGTTCACAACTCGATTTTTATTTAGACCTGTTAATTTCCATTCCAGGCGGACGCTTTCCGCCGGCATGACTTCAGCCGCTTCCCTCGCTACGCTCAGTCCAGGGTCTTCAGTTCATGCTATTCCGGCTGGAGTCGCCGCCTTCCACTCCAATCAACTATTATCCGCTTTTCAAATCAAAATGTCATACCATTAATAGAGCAAGTTTTTATCACTTGATTTTTTTCAATTAGTATTAATAGAAAATCGTTGAAAAAGGCGACACTCCTGCGGGAATAGCGTTAGCCGAAGACCCCGCAGCATAGCGAGGAGGCTAAGGCAACGCCCGCGGAAAGGGAGCCGTTTCAACGATTTTCTTATTTATCGGACGACATTATCTAGTTAAGTCAAATTCTATAGAATTTTGCATTGTCCTCAGCTAAGGATAGGAAGGAAGGATAAGTGCGCCTCGTCAAATGGAAGATCTAAGTTCACCGCGTCCTGCGGCAAGCTTCGAAAACCTAATCTATCCTATATAAAAAATCGAGTTTATCTACAAACTGAAAGAACAGCCAGAATAGGCTGTTCTTTCTATTTAAAATTTATAAAACCTTCAATTTGTTCTTGTTCTTTTTCTTTTTCCATGCTGCGATTCGTTTTGGGTGGAAGTATATTAACCCAATGATAAACCCTGTAACTAGCCCCGCTATATGGGCAGTAACATTAATATTTGCTTGAAGGAATGTCATCACCACACCAATTACAATGATAGGCAAGATAATTTGTTTTAACTGTGGCAATAAATTTTTCGTATAATAAACTAAAGCGCCAAATGCTCCCAAAATACCATAGATTGCTCCACTAGCACCAACGCTCATATAATTCCAATCTTGAATTAAATAGGTAACAATATTACCGACAAGTCCAGATAGGAAGTATATTGTTAAAAAGCGTGCTTTTCCAGTTAATCGCTCTAGCTCTGGACCGAACAGATACAAAGAGAACATATTGAAAAGCAAATGCATAAAGCCAGCATGTAAAAACATTGGTGATATTAATCGCCAATACTCACCTTCACTAATGAGCAAATTAAAACCAATTCCTAAATTAAATAATTGATCCCCTAGAATTGGAATACCCGTTAGAATAAAGATAACAATATTCAAAGCAAGTAAAATAGACACAACAGGATATAACTTAATATATTGCTTAAAGTTTTCTCTTCTTACAAACATATCGTCACCTCAAATTTTCTAATAATAGTATAGCCTGTATTAGCGGCATTTGAAAGGAGTAACTTCGTGATTACTGGAATTGGATTAGATATTACAGAACTACATAGAGTGAAATCAATTAAAAATAAAACAAACAAATTCGAAGAACGTATTCTTACAAAAAAAGAAATTGAGCAGATGCAAGGGTTATCCGAAAACAGACAAATAGAATTTTTAGCAGGACGCTTTGCTGCGAAAGAGGCTTTTTCCAAAGCAAAGGGAACTGGAATCGGCAAAAACTGTAGTTTTCAAGATATTGAAATAATTCGAGAGACTAGTGGAAGACCAACCCTTTATTTTAAAGGAAAGCTAGTAAATGGATTTGTTTCAATCACCCATACAAAAGAATATGCAGCTGCTCAAGTAATTCTGGAATCATAAATGGTAGTCCACCTACATACAATGAACGAACGCAGTGATAATAGAAAGGGTGGACTGATTTGAAGAGCCGACTGGCTAAATTGTTGTTTGCATTAACGATGATCCTGATACTTTCTGCATGTGGGGCCCAATCCAAAGAAGACGTTTTGAAAAAGTTGAGCAACAAATGGATAGATACGAAAGGGTATGAACTGACAGCAGAAATGAGTATTCAAACGGGTCAAGATCCAAGAGTTTATCAAGTGGAAGTATGGCACACAAAACCAGATTTTTACCGCGTGAAAGTTGCTGACGCAAAAGAAGAAAATACGCAAATGATTGTTCGAAACAAAGAGGGAGTATTTGTTGTAACACCTGCACTTAACAAAACGTATAAATTCCAAAGCAAATGGCCATCTGAAAATAGCCAAGCCTATCTAATAGGTTCTCTTGCGGAAGACATTAAAAAAGACAAATCTGCCAAATTTAAAGAAGAAGGTAATAAATACGTCTTTGAAACAAAAACAAATAATAACCATAAAAACATGCTGCCGTTCCAAAAAATCTATATCGACAAAAAGACATTATTACCAACAGATGTTTCTATCTTAAATGAAAATAAAGAAGAACAAATTCACATTAAATTTAATAAGGTGACATTGGGTAAAGTTCACACTGCGGATGAATTCAAAATTGAACAATCACCAACTGGTCAAGCAGATGAAGGGACAGTAGAAGCTTCAGCTGATATGGACAATGCTGAATTTGAAACACACTATCCAATGGCGCAAATTGATCAAGTGCATTTAATTGATGAGAAGGTTTTAGAAGTAGATGGTGATAAGAGAGTTATTTTAACATTTAGCGGTGAAAAAGAGTTTACAATTATTCAACAGCTCACGGAGAAGAGTACTTCTTCAACGATTCCAGTATTTGCACCAGGAGATCCAGTTGATTTAGGATTTGCTATTGGTGCTGTAACGGATCAATCTATTTCTTGGGAAAAAGATGGAATGTCCTTCTTCCTAGCTTCGTCATCTTTATCGAAAGAAGAAATGATAGAAGTAGCATCCTCCATGTCCGTAGCTGAACCGAAGTGATTGAGTGTTGACTACTCCTTCATAAGAGGGGGATAATAAACACTAAAAATGAAAAAGAGGTAAGTTCCATGTCGCAATTATTGTATCGACCAACATTCATTCAAATAAACTTACAAGCAATCCAATCAAATATACAACAATTGAAGCAAACACTCCCAAAGCACACACAAATAATTGCAGTAGTAAAGGCGAATGCCTATGGGCATGGCGATATAGAAGTGGCAAATGCCGCATTAAATGCTGGTGCTAAAGTATTAGCAGTTGCGACTCCAGAGGAAGCACTGCATATTAGAGAGGCAGGAATAACAGCTGAACTTCTTGTACTCGGAGCAGCACCAGCATCTTTTTTCTCAAAAGCCTCTGAGTTGAATATTTCATTAACCGCGTATTCTCTTGAATGGCTCCAAACCGTTCAAGATGAATCGCTTAAAGTTCATTTGAAAATAGATAGTGGTATGGGAAGAATCGGTTTCGTAAAAGAAGAAGAACTAAAAGAGGCAATAGCATTTATTAAACAAAAAAAATATCTACAAGTAACTGGCGTATTCACGCATTTTTCCACAGCTGATGAAGAAGATAAAGAACATTTTCATAAGCAAGTAGCTAATTTTGCACGGATGCTTTCATTATTCGAAAGAAAACCGGACATGGTTCATACATCGAATAGTGCTGCTGCTTTAAGGTATCCCGATCAATCTTGGGATGCAGTTCGTTATGGAATTTCCATGTACGGTATTGCTCCTTCTCCATTTATGAATAATTGTTTACCTTTCCCTTTAAAAAGAGCACTATCTCTCGAAACTGAAGTGGTGCATGTTAAAAAAGTGGAAAAAGGAACACCGATAGGCTATGGGGCAACATACAAAGCTGAAGAAGATGAATGGATTGCAACACTTCCTATTGGATATGCAGATGGACTGTTAAGAAAGTTGCAAAACCAGGCAGTTTTAATAAAAGGAAAAAGGGTACCAATAGTAGGAAGGGTTTGCATGGATCAATGCATGATTCGACTAAAAAAACCCGTTTCTATAGGTGAAAAAGTAGTTCTAATAGGCAAACAAAAAACGGAAGAAATCAAAATCGAAGAATGGGCAGATGCACTAGAAACAATACCATATGAAGTTTGTTGCATGCTCTCTAATAGAATTCCAAGGGTATACAGTAATAAAACTTCGACAAAATAATACTACAAGCAGAATTTGTCAAACCATTTCTTATTATGTCTTTTATTTCGCTGATAGTAGTGGTAATATAAAGTATATTGTCATATAGGGAAATGTTTTGTCGGAGGTGTTTGCTGTGGTAAGTGATAAAAAGAAAAAGGAAGCGATTATTCAGCTTCCAAAGCAAATGGTTAATGAAGGAGTAAAAACCGTAAAACAATCATTAGCTGGTAGTGAAAGTATTGTACGTGTACAGGCAAAGGAATATATGAAGAAAGGCCAGTCAAATCTTATAAGAGAAGCGATGATGAAGGGCTATGTTGAAATGTCTCATATAAACTTAACTATCTGCACTGAGTGTTTACATGCAGAGTATGAAGCTCAACATACGACAGAGCGACTCGTAAGTGGAGGATGAAAACTTGATCGTAAAACGTGGGGACGTTTTTTTCGCAGATTTATCACCAGTAATAGGGTCTGAGCAAGGGGGCACCAGACCCGTTTTGGTGATACAAAATGATATTGGTAATCGATTTAGTCCTACTGTCATCATTGCAGCAATTACCGCACAGATACAAAAAGCAAAATTGCCGACACATGTTGAAATAAATGCAAAACAGTATGATTTCGAACGTGATTCTGTTATTTTATTAGAACAGCTACGAACGATAGATAAATCACGACTTACCGATAAAATTACACATCTTGATGAAGATGTCATGGATGAAGTAGATCATGCTTTAGGTATAAGCTTAGGAATTGTAAAATTTTAATACATAGATAAAACACGATGTGTGACCGACGAGACACATCGTGTTTTTTATTTTTTAAAATATGTTAAACTATGTAATAACGTAATCTTTTTTGAGTAGTTGAAAAAGATGTAAAGTAAATGAATATCCGATACAATAATACTAACAATTTTGATTGAGGAGTTGTATGTAATAAAATGAATAAACAAATTGCTGGGTATATTCACGAGCATCTAGATGACATATTAGAAAAGTGGACAGTGAAAATGGAAGAGGAGAACGACGATCGATTTTTTCAAATAATGTCCGATCAAATTATTAATAACACTGTACGTGAATTTGGAGATCTGATTATATCTAGTTTAACAGAAAGTGAAGAAATATATAAAGTAAAGTTAAATGAGTTCTCGGTCAAAGTAGTACAATACGGATGGTCCGTTTCTTTCGTGTTAAAAGCGCTAACTAATTTTACGAATGTTCTCTATGAAAAAATGGATGAAGACGGTTATTTAAATGAAAAGAATATTCAATCTTATATGGAAATTATTAATAACTGGATGACACCACTAACACATAGTATTGTCGAAGCGTATTCAAAAGTATGGGATAGAACTGTACAAGTACAAAAAATGGCTTTACAGGAATTATCAGCATCTCTTATTCCGATGTTCGACAAAATTTCAGTAATGCCTTTAGTAGGTACAATTGATACGGAACGAGCAAAATTGATCATGGAAAATTTATTGCATGGTGTAGTAAAACATAGAGCGGAAGTCGTATTGCTAGATATTACAGGTGTTCCAGTTGTAGATACAATGGTAGCGCACCATATTATTCAAGCGGCAGATGCCGTTCGTTTAGTTGGGGCAAAATGTATGCTTGTTGGTATTCGACCAGAAATTGCACAAACAATCGTTGCACTAGGCATCAATTTAAATGATTTTACAACAACTAGCACAATGCAAAAAGGAGTCGAGCAGGCGCTTGCTCTTACAAATCGAGCTATTGTAGAGGTGGATGAACAATGAAAACGAGAATTCCAATATTAAAATTAAAAGACTGCTTAATCGTTTCTATTCAATGGGAGCTAGATGATCAAACGGCAATATCTTTTCAAGAGGATTTATTGGACAAGCTTCATACTACTTCTGCAAGAGGGGTAGTGCTAGATTTAACTCCAATCGACTTTATCGATTCCTTCATCGCAAAAGTGCTAGGAGATGTTATTAGTATGTCTAGTCTTATGGGAGCAAAAGTTGTCATTACTGGAATTCAGCCAGCAGTAGCAATTACATTGATAGAATTAGGGATTCGACTAGAAAATATAGTAACAGCCCTGGACTTAGAAAATGGATTGGAAAAATTAGAACGAGAATTGGAGGCCTAATCCATATGAACTTTGAGTCTTCTGTTGATATAATAACAGAGTGGGACATTGTTGCTGCAAGGCAGCTTGGAAGAAACAAAGCAAAGGAAGTAGGCTTTGGAACAGTCGACCAAGCAAGAATTACAACAGCTATCAGTGAACTTGCTCGCAATATTTATTTATATGCTGGAAAAGGAAAGATAGAGATCAACCATATTACAGAAGGCAATCTTAAAGGATTGTTAGTTATTGCATCGGATGAAGGCCCAGGAATTGCGGACGTTCGAAAAGCTTTGGAAGATGGTTATACCACTTCCGGTGGACTAGGTGCAGGACTTCCTGGTGTGAAGCGTTTGATGGATAATTTTAAGATTGAGACAGTAATTGGAGAGGGTACAAAGATTAGTGCTACTAAGTGGCTTAGATAGGAGGTGATTGAGGAGTGCCTCAAGAGTTTAAACGAGATTATAAAAATATATTAAAAGATTATACGTTAAAGCAAACAGAGCATAATTTATATGAGGGGCAAAACTTTAGTAAGCAACTTATACAGAAGAACATCTCCCCGGAAGATGTTATAAGCATACATAAGGCCTCTTTAGAAGAAATAATGCCCGAGTTACCTGAGAACGTCTCACATTCTTTTGATTTATTAATAGAAGTGATGATTCACTATGGTTTGGCGCTAAAAGAGCATCAAACTTTAATAAAAAAACAAGAAAATTTTAAAATGGAAATGGAACTAGCTGCAAACGTTCAAAAAACATTGCTAAAAACAAAAGTTCCAAATATGTCTGGTTTAGATATTGGAATGATTTCTGTCCCTGCAAAAGAAATGAATGGTGATTATGCTTATTTCTTAAGTGACGAAACAAACTTAGGTATAGCTGTAGCTGATGTTATTGGAAAAGGAATTCCCGCTGCACTTTGTATGTCGATGATTAAGTATGGGATGGATGGTTTATCAGGAGCAAAAACAGAACCTGTTGTTGTTTTGGATATTATTAATAGGATCGTAGAGAAAAGTGTTAGTGATTCAATGTTTATATCGATGTTTTATGGAACATATGATTCAACGAATAACGAGTTTACTTACGCTTCTGCTGGACATGAACCACCATTATTTTATTGTGAAAAAAGCAGTAGCTTTAAAGAGTTACAGGCAAAAGGCTTACTCCTTGGTGTTATTCCAAATGTTAAATATGAACAACAATCTATTGTATTAGATAAAGGTGATTTTGTTGTCATGATGACAGACGGTGTGACAGAGTGTCGCTCGAAGGAAGGCTTCATCGAACAACAAAAGGTGATGGAAATCATTGAAAGTGTGAAAAATGAACCTGCGCAAGTAATGGTTGAATACGTATTCCATAAGTTAGAAGAGTTACAGGATTTCGAACAACGAGATGATTTTACATTGGTCATCTTAAAGAAAATGTAATAGAAATGTTTATCACTGGCTAAAATGTGGTATAGATTACTATAGATAGCGAAAACGGGGGATAAAATAATGAATATTACAGTAGAGTTATTAGAAGAAAACATGAAGGTGACAGGGATTATTAAAGGCGAAATTGATGCTTTTACCGCACCTATTCTTCGAGAAAAATTAGCAGAAATTCAATTAGCAGAAAATCTTCAAGTTGAATTAGACTTGAAAGATGTATCATATATGGATAGTACAGGTTTAGGAGTTTTTGTTGGCTTTTACAAAAGCGTTAAAGCTTCCAATAGTCACTTAGAATTAACTGGTCTTTCATCTCGTTTAAAACGATTGTTTGATATAACTGGTTTAGGAGAGATTATGGACATTCAAGCAGTTAGTAAAGAGGTGAAAATAGATGAAACCGTTTGATTATGTTGAAATTCGATTGCCTGCAAAGCCACAGTATGTAAGTGTTGCTCGTTTAACAATTTCTGGGTTGGCAAATCGAATTGGATTTACATATGACGATATAGAGGACTTAAAAATCGCAGCTAGTGAAGCCATTACTAATGCTGTTCAACATGCTTATACAGAGGATGAGGAAGGCGAAGTAGTAATTGGATGTGCCGTTTATGAAGATAAACTAGAAATAATGGTAGCAGATCATGGAAAGAGCTTTAACTTTGAGGAAACAAAAGCTAAAGTTGGACCGTATCACGATTTAGAAGAAGGTTCATTTCTACGGGAAGGCGGCCTAGGGTTATATTTGATTGAAACGTTAATGGATGAGGTTAAAGTCCATCACCAAGAGGGTGTAACTGTATTTATGACGAAGTATGTCGGAGTAGAGCAGGTGGATGAAAATGTCGAACACATCTCTTCATAACAAACAATCAAAGGAACAAATTTTAAAATGGATCGAAGATTATCAACAAAATGAGAGTGAAGAAGCACAAACGAATCTCGTATTAAATTACACTAGACTCGTGGAATCGATTGCGCGTAAATATTCTAATGGTAAGTCACATCATGAGGATATAGTACAAGTTGGGATGCTTGGACTCTTAGGTGCTATTAGAAGATATGATCCATCCTTTGGAAGAAACTTTGAAGCATTTGCAATTCCAACGATAATTGGTGAAATTAAACGGTTTTTACGTGACAAAACTTGGGCGGTCCATGTTCCTAGAAGAATTAAAGAGCTAGGACCACGTATTCGTGCAGCGGTAGAAACGTTAACCATTGAATATCAGCGATCACCGTTAGTCCCAGAAATAGCGGATTATTTAGGAGTAGAAGTAGAAGACGTTTTAGAAGCGATGGAAATGGGTAAAAGCTATCAGGCTCTGTCTATGGACCATTCGCTGGATTCAGATTCTGATGGAAGTACTATCACTCTTTTTGACGTTATTGGAAACACAGACGGAGAGTACGAGAAAACAGATCAACGTTTACTTGTAGCTAATGCTTTAAATATACTTTCTGAACGAGAAAAAGAAATAATTCAGTTTACATATATTGAGCAATTAAGTCAAAAAGAAACTGGCGATCGTTTGGGGATTTCTCAAATGCATGTTTCTAGAATTCAAAGAAAAGCTATAAAAAAATTGCAAGCAGCAATATTAGCGTCAGGTGGAGTAGAAGAGTGAAATATATTTCAGATGAATCGGTAGACGTTTTGGTCTATCAAGAAGCTAAAACAGGTAACTTGGACTCTGGGGATACGTACTATATTTATAAAGATGATGATTACTTACTTTGTGCTATTGCGGATGGACTAGGAAATGGTCCGGTTGCAAAAGAATCAGCAGATGTAATGCCTGAGATTCTTGCTAACAACCTAAATGAGTCTTTGGATGATTTGCTGTTACTTTGCAATGAAAGAATGTTTCAAAAGAGAGGCGCCGCAGTTGCAATTGTAAGAGCAGATTTAAAGAACAAAACTATTTCCTATAGTTGCGTTGGCAATATTAAATTTTACATGTATCAAAGTAAAACAGACAAAATGATCTATCCTTTACCTGTAATGGGCTATCTATCTGGTAGGAAGCAAAAGTTTCGCACTCAAACTTACTCTTACTCTGAAAAGGATAAATTCCTGATGCACTCGGATGGAGTAGAATTAAAGAATCCGAAAGAAACATTAAAAAGGGCGAATAGCACCAAATGTTTATATGAATCTTTAATTGACATTATCAAGCATGGTGATGATGCAACATTTATCGCAGGAAGCTTACTCTAGCATTAGGGTAAGCTTTTTTGTTTGGTTCAGTTTAGACAAGTAGGGGGCTTGTGTTAAAATAGATACAATATGGAAAGGGTGACTTTGTTTTGGAAATAAAAAAAATGTTACAGCTTGTTTCAAAAGAAACAGGCGTTAAAACTACGCAAGCAGAACAAGTAATCAAACTATTAGAAGAAGGAAATACAGTTCCCTTTATCGCACGATATAGAAAAGAACAAACTGGATCTTTAGATGAGGTGCAAATTAAAGCAATTGAAGATCGGTACAATTACATACAACAGCTAGAACAACGAAAAGAAGAGGTTATCCGCTTAATAGACGAGCAAGGCAAGTTAACTGAAGAATTGATTACTTCTATTAATAATGCAACCGTACTACAGCGTGTAGAGGATTTATATCGTCCCTATAAACAAAAAAGAAGAACGAAGGCTACGATTGCAAAAGAAAAAGGATTAGAACCTTTAGCGAACTTGCTACTTACTTTCCCAAAAGAGTCGGTAGAAAAATTAGCAACTGATTATTTAAATGAAAAATTAGAAGTTCTTACTATTGAGGATGCTCTTCAAGGAGCAAGAGATATACTAGCAGAACAATTTGCAGATGATGCAAAAATTCGTGAACAAATACGTAATATCTCTAGAGCAGATGGTAAAGTGATTTCCTCCGTCAAAAAGGCTGAATTAGATGAGAAAAACATATTCGAAATGTATTATGAATATGAAGAACCGGTGAAAAAAATAGTACCGCATAGAACACTAGCTTTAAATCGTGGTGAGAAAGAGGATGTTCTAAAAGTAAGTATCCAAGTTCCTATTGAAAAAGTAACTAGTGTTATGAAATTACAATGGGTTCCAAATAACACTTCCAGTGATGCGGTTGGACATGTAGAAATGTCCATTGAAGATTCTTACAAACGTTTGATTCAACCATCTGTTGAAAGAGAGATTCGTACGGAGCTGACAGAAAAAGCAGAAGCACAAGCAATTCATATATTCTCGGAAAATTTACGTAATCTGTTACTACAACCTCCTTTAAAAGGAAAAATAATTTTGGGTGTAGACCCTGCATATCGAACAGGGTGTAAGTTGGCGGTAGTAGATGATACAGGAAAATTATTAGAAGTATCCGCTATTTATCCGCATGCCCCTAAAATGGACGTAGAAGGATCTAAAAAAAGAGTTCTATCTTGTTTAGAGAAATATCCAATTTCATTGATTGCAATCGGAAATGGGACAGCTTCTCGTGAAACAGAGCAATTCATAGTTGATTGCTTAAAAGAAGTAGAAGGCGATGTAGCGTACGTTATTGTCAATGAAGCAGGTGCCAGTGTTTACTCAGCATCGGAAACTGCAAGAAATGAGTTTCCTGACTTGCAGGTGGAGCAGCGAAGTGCCGTTTCCATAGCAAGACGTTTACAAGATCCCCTTGCAGAACTTGTGAAAATCGATCCAAAAGCAGTGGGTGTAGGTCAGTACCAACATGATGTATCCCAAAAGAAACTATCCGAATCACTTTCTTTTATAGTAGAAACTGCAGTTAATCAGGTTGGAGTTAATGTAAACACTGCCTCTGCATCTTTACTACAATACGTTTCAGGGCTATCAAAGACAGTAGCAGAAAATGTCGTGAATCTAAGAAACGAACAAGGTAGATTTACATCAAGAGCACAGTTAAAGAAAATTCCTAGACTTGGAGCTAAAACCTATGAGCAAGCAATTGGATTCTTGCGTGTTCCGGATGCAAAAAATCCATTCGATGCCACTGGAATTCACCCAGAGAGCTATAAAGCTGCAGAACAAGTATTAGAAATTGCGGGATTGAAAAAGTCTCAAATCGGATCTAAAGAGGCAGAAGAAGCCTTGAAGAATATTAATATTGTAGATGTGAGTAAGGAATTAGAGATTGGTGAAATCACACTAAAAGATATAGTGGATACATTGATTAAACCTACAAGAGATCCACGAGAAGCATTTCCGCAACCGATTTTGAAAAAAGATGTACTTAAGATGGAAGATCTTCAAACGGGAATGGAGCTCCAAGGAACAGTTCGAAACGTAGTGGATTTTGGAGCATTTGTCGATATAGGTGTAAAACAAGATGGACTAGTTCATATATCTAAGCTGAAAAAAGGATTTGTTAAACATCCACTTGATGTCGTTTCATTAGGAGACATCGTAACTGTATGGGTAGAACAGTATGACGCCAATAAAGGAAGAATCGCACTTACGATGCTACCTCCACAAGAACAAGTGTGAGAGTTAAGAATTGTCCAATGAGCACTCATTGGACAAGTTCTTTTTTAGGAGCGAGTTAAATGACAGATGAAAAACTTTTAAAATTAGTATGCAATGTATCAAAAACAATCTTTGGGAAAGACTTTCAACATGAAGCTACCTTTAATAGGCGCCTCCGAACAACTGGAGGAAGGTATTTGTTGCGAACACATAATATCGAAATAAACCCACTAGTCTTTGAAAAACATGGGTTGGAAGAATTAGTTGGTGTTATAAAACATGAGCTTTGTCATTATCACCTACATATAGAGGGAAAAGGATATAAACATAGAGATGCCGATTTTAGAGAACTTCTAAAAAGAACAAACTCTCCAAGATTTTGTTCGACCCTCGTTGAACCTAAAGTGATTAAAAGGAAGAAAATCTATACGTATTCATGTGAAAAATGCTCACTTCTATATAATCGAAAAATTCGATTAAATACTGAGAAATACAGGTGTGGCAAGTGTTTAGGGAAATTAGTTTTAGTTACTAGTAAAATTTCTAAATAAATTTCGGGAAAGTGGTTGACGTTTTGTTAAAGGCTCTCTATAATAGAAAAAGTCGAGTAAAACAAAACGACAAAAATTATTCCGAAGTAGCTCAGTGGTAGAGCAATCGGCTGTTAACCGATCGGTCGTAGGTTCGAGTCCTACCTTCGGAGCCATTATATGGCCCCTTGGTCAAGCGGTTAAGACACCGCCCTTTCACGGCGGTAACACGGGTTCGAATCCCGTAGGGGTCATTTCTAATTATATAATTTGTTTTCAAAGGTCCCGTGGTGTAGCGGTTAACATGCCTGCCTGTCACGCAGGAGATCGCCGGTTCGATCCCGGTCGGGACCGCCATGTTGGGGTATAGCCAAGCGGTAAGGCAACGGATTTTGATTCCGTCATGCCCTGGTTCGAATCCAGGTACCCCAGCCATTTATTTCGAGCCATTAGCTCAGTTGGTAGAGCATCTGACTTTTAATCAGAGGGTCGTAGGTTCGAATCCTACATGGCTCACCATTTTAGTTGTTGACAATCTCTCGTTTTGGGAGTATAATAAATTTTGTCCTAAGTGATAACTACGCGGTCGTGGCGGAACGGCAGACGCGCTAGGTTGAGGGCCTAGTGGGGGTTAACCCCGTGGAGGTTCAAGTCCTCTCGGCCGCACCAAAGCACATGCGCCCGTAGCTCAATTGGATAGAGCGTCTGACTACGGATCAGAAGGTTGTGGGTTCGACTCCTGCCGGGCGCGCCAAAAAAACAACAACATTATATCTTATATTAACGCGGGTGTAGTTTAGTGGTAAAACCTCAGCCTTCCAAGCTGATGATGAGAGTTCGATTCTCTTCACCCGCTCCATTATTTTTTAAAACATGAACATTGAAAACTGAACATGCAAAACGTTAAGACATATAGCTTGATAGACTAACTTCGGTTAGTCGGAGAGCAAACAATTTTGACATCATTTAATGATGATGCCAGCAAAACAAAATGAGCTTTTTAAGTTCTCTATTATGGAGAGTTTGATCCTGGCTCAGGACGAACGCTGGCGGCGTGCCTAATACATGCAAG